>JANNSN010000025.1:0-55995 GCA_031402615.1 Chitinophagaceae bacterium | reverse complement strand
ATTAAAACCCTCAAGCAATGATATTTGGCACATTGATATACCAATGCTGCCTGGTGGAAGGCATCAATATAAATTTTATATAGACAATAGTTATTGGGTAGAAGATGTATCCAGCCTCCATGATTATCAAAAATCCTCCAGGGGTTAGATACATCTTCTACCCAATAACTGTTGTCTATATAAAATTTATACTGGTGTCTTCCGGCAGGCAGCATCGGTATATCAATGTACCACACATCATTGCTTGAGGGTTTTAATAAAATCTGATTTGTTTTCCAGTTATTGAAAGAAGCACCAAGTGAAACACTTTTTTTAGCATGTGGAAATTGAATGTAAAAAGTTATCCGCTTTGATTGATCATTAATAATGGGGCTGTCTTCAGCATAGGTTACCGGCTTTCTTTCCATTGCTGCATACACTGCTACTTTTGGCTGCAGCCTGCCGTACCCCTGCCTTGCAATATCGTAGGTAGCTAATGGTGCAGCGGTTTGCAATAAAATATTCCTTATTTCACCGGCAGTTAATTTTGGGTTTGCTTCCAGCATCTGGGCCGCAACACTGCTTACAATTGGCGCCGCAAAGCTGGTACCATCCACATGCATGTAATCAGGCGAAATAAACTTCTCTTTCCACACAATTTTCTTTACTTCTTTCCATATTTTTTCTCTTCCTTCAAATAAGTTTACATGGTCTTCTTTTAAAAGTTCTGTATTGTTTTCGATAATGGCTGATAAATAATCTTCATGATCCATGGCCTTAAAAAACACGGTGGCCTTTTTATGTGTTTTTGTACCAGGCAAAATGGGTGCAGGTAACCAAATTGCATTGCTTATTAGTTCCGGTTTGCTTAATCCATCAATAGTAACTCCAAACGTGCTATGGTACAAAATGATATCACCATCCAATTTGTTTTGGTCATCTAAACCTCCTACTGCTACTACATGGGGGCTGCTGGCTGGTGGCAGAATACTGCCATTTTCAGTATTACCAACAGCTGCTATTACCAGCACATTTTCCTGAAATATTTTTTCTGCCAGTGTATTTATTTCATTCAGATGAAGTGGAGCATCCACATCGCCGCTTAAGGAAAGATTTACAATCTTAATATTATACGCTTTATGGTTTTCCAATACCCAGTTAAGTGCCTTAAGTATATTTTTATCTGTAATTTTCCCTTCTTCATTTTGTGTTTTAATCAAAACCAATTCAGCATCTTTAGCCAGGCCCCTATAAAGCCCATTGCTTAATTTTCCGTTACCGGCACAAACGGTGGCCGTCATGGTACCATGCCAGGCATTTTCGTTTGGATGATTAAAATATTCTATTGTATTTGCCTCGTTGGTAATATCCATAACATGTTTTACTCTTTCCTTAATATCGGGATGCAGGTAAAAGCCACTGTCTATAAAGCAAATGGTAACACCTTTGCCGGTAAAGCTTTCATCACCATTCAGCCTTTCTGGTATTGGCAGAATATAAAAATCTAAATATTTAAGTTTATATGCTTCAACTGATTTTTCCATGCCACGGTAATTGTGATAGGTAGTTGCTTCAAATTCATCAAAGCATCTGCTGCAAATACCATCTGCAGGCTTCCACTCAGGCAAATAATCAGTGATAGAATGTATTATATCTGCCTCATAAGTCGGATTAAAACAATGTACAAGATTGGGATGATACAGTTCACAAACGGGGCAGTGCAAATCAGCATCTGACTGTTTGGTAAGGCTTGATGTAACAGTATGTGGCATAGCAATGTTATTTATAAATGTGTTGTATAAAATTTTATCTTATTAATTTTCAGTAAACCAAACCGCATGTCCGTCAGGATCCCTGGCTATAAAATTTTTCTTCCCTTTAATAACAACCATGGCTTCTGAAACAATTTTTACATTGCCCTTTGATAATTGCTGAAATAAAGCATCAATGCCAATGCAGTTTACTTTTGTTACCCAGTTCCATAAATCATCACATTGTGTATCGGCAGGATACATATTACCCTGGCCAGGCTTCAAATATTGCAGAAACTCTACACCAGGGCCTTCTGCCGCCGCCAGGCCCGTAATTTGCAATTCCGCATTTTTTACAAAATTCAAATGCGCCTGTTAGGTGCCTGTATTATGGCTTTCGCCTTTCTTTTCTAATGAGAGATTGTTTACCCAATATTGTAAACTATTGCTGGTATTGCTAACACCAATAGCTGTATGGTCTATCCCTAAAAAAATTTCTTTACCTGTATTTTGCCATTTGGCTTTTCCTTTTCCCTTTGGAAAATAAATTAACTCCAGGTTGTGGTTATCAATATCATGAAAATAGAATGCTTTAATTCCTGCCGCTGCTGCATTGCTCAAAGGTATTGTTTGCGGCATGGTGGATACAAACTCTACATTATGTTTCTGTAAAGTTTTAAAAGCCGCATCCATGTCTTTTACTACAATGGCTATGTGTTGAAAAGCAAGGTCATTGCTTTGCTGCGTTTCCGGAATGCTTCTGCCGCCGCTTGTTAAGTAATCAATCAGGTCCACATACTCATCACCCAACTGTAAGTGTGCAATTTTATAGTGTATACCAAACTTTGCAAACAGTTGCTCATGGCTTTCGCCATAAAAATCCTCGGTACCAATGTGTTTAAATTGCAGCACATTGGTATAAAACTTTAAAGATGGAGCCAGTTCCTTAACAGTGATGCAGATAGCCCCAACCTTTGTAATTTTTTGCGCCTGTACATTATTGGTGAGTATAAAAACCAATGCTATAACTAACCCGCTTATTTTTTTATTGAACATTTTTAACTAATTTACAAATTAGACGGAGCGATTTTAATTTCCTTACAATTTTTTGGCAGCGATCTTTCCGCCGGTTAAAGTGCGGATTTTATACAGGCCGGTATGTGCTGTCAGGTAAAGGGTTTTCCCATCTGTATCGCCCCAGGCCATATTTGCCGGACGCTCCGGACATTCAATTTTACCCAGTAATCTGGCATCTGCGCTAATAATATAAACACCCCCCGGAGCTGAAGAAAATATATTGCCTGCATTATCTACTTTCAATCCATCCAATGCCTCATCATCCAATGTATAATTGAAGCTGTAAAATACTTTTCCGTTTTTTAAAGTGCCATCTTCCTGTACTTCGTACCTCCAGATATCTTTTGTATGGTGAATGTCACGTATATCCCAATTGCTCACATACAAAAACTTTTCATCTGGCGAAAAAGCAATGCCATTGGGGCCACCGCAATCTTTTGCCACAGTGGTTACTTTACCGTTCTTTATCATAATTACTCCCTGGTAATCCAGTTCTTTTTTTGCATCCTTGTAATTATTGGCTAATCCATAAGGTGGATCTGTCAGATAAATAGTTCCGTCGCTTTTAATCACAACATCATTGGGGCTGTTTAGTCTTTTACCCTCTACTTTATCTGCAAGTATTGTTACCGGCCCTTTTAGCTCATGCCTTATCAATTGCCTGTTACCATGCTGGCATACAACCAACCGGCCTTCGGCATCTATTGCTAAACCATTACTGCCTGGCTGGCCCAAACTGCCAATATCTGTACCTGTATAGCCGCTATGACTTTGGTAAATAGTTACATTTTTGTTTACCGGATTATAGCGGTAAATTACATTCAGATTAGGATCGCTAAAAAGCAGGAAACCATCCGGGTGCCATACCGGGCCTTCGGTAAAGCTGAAACCATCTGCCAATTTTTCAACACTGGTAGATGGCGCTATGATGTTTTCAAAAGCATTTTCAATTTTGTAAATTTTACCTGTTTTTTCATTGCTGAAAACACCTGGTTTATAAATATCCAGCACGGCATTTCTTATCCAAACATAATTATCGGGTTCGTTGCCCACGGTACCATTTATTACCAGCACAGCAATATCAAATTTTTCACCTGGTTTTGCATTAGTGGTTAGTGGCAGCCTGTTTCTGCTATTAAAGCCGGAAATTACTCCTGCACCTGTTTGCCCAAACTGCTTATTTTGTTTTCCGTTTACATAAATTTCACTGTAGTCATCGGCAGTTATTTCAAAGTATATTGTTGTACCGTCAATATCATTCCCATTAATTTTAGCCGGAATTGTAATAGATGTTTTGTACCATACAAAAGATAATTTTCCACTTCCCTGTCTTTGCTCCAGATTGCCGGCATTTACTTTTTGCCAATTATTGTCATTAAATTCCGCATCTGTAATGTTTGGGAAAATATTATGGGTATTTATTTTATTGCCTGTTGGGTACAGCAATAAAGCATCCGTTTTCGACGGCCCCGGTGCATTAAAGGAAACCGTTTTAATTTCCGCCTCCCGTACCTGCCACTGTGCATTTACCAGTTCAGCACCTGTTGTGTTTCTTAAATCAATAACAGATAAGGGTCTGTAAACAGCCAGCTCTCTTGTTTCCTGTGCAGTGGAGGCCAATCCAACTAATAGTGTCAGCAAAGTAAAAAATATCTTATTCATGTAAATCATTTTGTGAAGGGGGCGGTAAGTAACTTCAATAAGCTTAATACCGCCCCGCCCTCGTTTAACTAATATAAAATGGGGTTTTAAACTTAATTATCAATCACTGCTTTGGCACCCGCTTCGGCCAATTGCACATCCTGATCTGCACTTGCCGTACCACTTACGCCTATAGCACCAATTACCTGGCCCTTATAAATGATAGGGGTGCCGCCTTTTAGCATGTTTGGTCCCACGGTGATTAAAGCAGGCCTGTCTCCATTAATTTTGTCTTCAAAAAATTTGGTTTCTTTCTTAAACAACGCAGCCGTTTGTGCTTTTGCAATACTTACTTCGCTTGCTTTAAGGAAAGTGCCGTCTAATCTTTCTAAAAGTATCAATGTACCGGCATCGTCAACAATGGCAATGCTTCCACCAGGTGCATTGAGCGATTTGGCAAGTTGTAAGGCTTCGTCTAAAATTTTATGGGCTGCCCTTTGTGTAAGAACATACTTGGTGGGTAGCTGCGCTTCAGCAATATTTTGGAAAGTAAACAGCAATATAAAAGCTGCTATTAATTTTGATATCATGATAAATAGTTTTTAAAGTTTGTGAAATTAATTTAATGGGCCTTCAAATGATGTAGCGGCAAGTGATGCCTGCGTTTCGTTATTGTGCAGTATATCGTACTTAGCTTCTTTTACACCAACAGCAGGCCAGTTGTTATTTGCTTTTTTAAGTTTCTTCTTCGGGTTATTATCCCATAAACCCTTTGCCTTAGCGTTGTGGTTAACCACCAAAAAACCATTGGTAATTTCATGCGTCCAAACCTGTACCGGCCTTAAATTTCCTTCTGTAACCGCTATGGCACAAAAACCACCATACAAAGGTGCATATTTTTCCGGCTTTGCATCAAACAGTGCTTTGTTTTCTGCAGATACAAACCAATATTTTGCACCCTGGAATTTACTTTCATACTTAACCTCTCCTTTTAAGGTTTTATCGGGCATGGTAAACATGGCCACCACATCGTAGCCTCGTAGCATACAACCGTTTTCATCCAGGTTTAATACATACTTACTGACTGGCGATTTGGTTGGCACCTGTGCATGTACTGCATTTGTGGTTATTAAAAGGCATAACCCTGCCGTTAAGTTTGTTAGAAACTTTTTCATTTTATTTGTTTTTTATTTGTTTAAATAATTGATTTGATATAATCCGCTACCCGTAAGGCATTTGCCGCAATGGTAAGTGAAGGATTATAAGCCCCACAACTTGGAAAAAAAGAAGCATCCACTACAAATACATTTGGTACTTTATGCAACTGGCAATTGGTATTTAAAACAGAGGATGCTGCATCGTTACCAAAAGTGAGAGTGCCGCATTGATGGCTTACACCACTGATGCCAAGGTCATAGCCGCCCCAAATTATTTCTGCCAGGTCTTTATCAATTTTTCCAACTTCACTCATAATATGCTTCAGCTTTAGTTTTAATTTTTCAAAAGACGCTACATTGTTTTTATCCCTGTGATAAATTAATTGAATTTCATTATTGGATGTAAGTGCTACTCTGTTTTCCTGCATAGGGATATCTTCGCTCGTAAGCCAAAAGTCAATGGCATGTTGGGCTATATAGTTGGTATCCTTCCCTTCAAAAACAGCCGGCGGGTTCCATGCATACGTTGCAGGATCATTTTTGCCCATTAATTGTATTTCGCCCAAAGGATAATCGTGATCTTTATCGCCCCAGTAATAATCGCCGATACAAAAATATTTTTGAAAAGCCGCATCATTTAATTTGTTAGGCGTAAAAGCAATCATGCAACCATTAATATGGCTCATATAATTTCTGCCAACCAGGTTATTATTATTGCCCAATCCATTTGGATGATGAATAGAAGTTGTGCGTAACAAAAGTGCAGCACTGTTAACTGCTCCCGCTGCTATAATAATAATGTTGCAAGCAAATACTGTCACCTCGCCATTAACAGTTACATGCACTTTTGAAACGGCTTTACCAATAGGGTCTGTTTCTAATTTATGTACCATTGCATTGGTGAGCAATGTCACATTTGGACCTTTTAAAGCGGGTCGTATGCCTAGGATATGAGCATCCGATTTGCTTTCTGTAGGGTCGGGAAAACCATCAAAATTTCCCAATATCATTGGTGCATCCTGCTTGCCACTATCTTCTGTAAGGCTTACTGCCATTGGTATGGGATATGCTTTTACACCTGTATTTTTAACATTTTCAAACAACTCTTTTGTAAATGGTTCTACCGGGATAGGTGGAAATGGATATGCTGTATCAGTAAATGGCTCTGTAGGGTCTTCATTTCTTTTTCCGTGAACGTGTAAAAACTTTTCTGCCTGGTCATAGTAAGGTTTAAAATCGGTATAACTTACCGGCCATGCCGGAGAAATGCCCGCCGGTGTTTGGTATTTAGTAAAATCTTTTTCCCTTAATCTGAAAGCCGCAGCTCCATATACTTTACTATTGCCACCTACTGCATAGTGTGTGTATGGTTCAAAAGTATTGCTGTCTTTATCAAACCATTTTTCTTTAGTGCGGTATCTTCCTCTCTCTACCACTTCCACCGGATCCCAGTTTTCTTTTTCTTTTGGGATAAAGCCCCCTCTTTCCAGGATCAATATTTTTTTTCCGGTGGTTGCCAGGCTTTGTGCCATGGTACCGCCGCCTATGCCTGTGCCTATGATGATAATGTCAAAGTGATTGTTAGTCATGGTTGTTTGGTTATTAGATGATGGTTATTTTTTTAGCATTGGTTATTTCAAATGATTCATTATTTTGGATAAAAGCGACTATCAAATAATTTTCTTTTGTAAAATTTGCCGGCAGGTTAAAAGTAGCGGTGCCCATACTTTCTTTTTTTTGTACAATATCCTGCACAATATTGATGTGGCTTAATGTGGCTCCGCTATTTTCACCACGCTTTACCTGTGTGCTGGCATTTTTAAGTACCAGCTCCAGCACTACATTTTCATTTGCCTTCAACGCAGCATAATTGTATTTAACAGATAACTGTTGATTGTTTACCAAAGCTGTTTCAGTTTCAATTATATTATTATCTGAACTTTTATAATTACTTATGGCATTCCACAAGGCTGCTTTATTGGATCCCACAAATTCTGTTTTACCATTTATAATTATCTGCGGCGTATAAACCGACTCAAGGTTCAGGTGTTGAGCGTACTGCCTTTGCCTATCTGAGTAGGCACTTTTACTGAAAGGATCTTTCCAACCCAACCTGTCCCAATAATCAACATGGTAACTCAGCACAATTGTGTTATCATTAAATTCTTTTTGTGCAACTGCAACCAGTTTATCTGCCGGTGGACAGCTTGAGCAACCTTCAGAAGTAAATAATTCAACAATAGATGGTAAACTGTTTTTATTGGACGTATCAGCTTGCATTGAACTGAGTTTTGAAGAGTTACTGATTGACGCAACAGATAGAACAGGGTTACAGGTAAACCCATGCAAAAGAGTAAATACCAACGAAACCGCTATGATAGAAAACGTGTATGTAAAAACCTTTGTGTGAAATACAAACATGATTTTAAACTTTGGAAGTATGAAATATTACTTGAAGAATTTAACCCAGGAAGCATCGGCCTTTGATTTTAATTTAGCTTCGTCTTTGTTCCATTTTGTAAGGGTGTTGTTTGACCATGAATGATAGAACAGGTAAAGTTTACCACCAACAATTTTAAATTTCTCCGGGTCTATTTCTACTTTTTCACTTGTGGCACCCATTGCGTAAGCACACCATCCGCCATATTGTGGTTCATATTTTTTGTAATCTTTTTTAAAGAGTTCTTTATCTGCTGCCGTAGCAAAATAATAGGTTACGCCTTCGGCAGCCACAGCCAGTTCTTTCTTTCCTTTTATGGCTTTGTTTTGTGTAAAATAAGCAACTGGATCATATCCCTGTATGGCTACCCCTTTTTCAAGGTTAAACTGTGCAATACGGGTAGCTTGTTGTGCAAATGCAGTGCTGTTTAATAAAAGGACTGCATACACGGTCGTTAAAATTATTGTGAACTTTTTCATTTTTTTAAAATGTTTTTAGATTTTATAAATGCGATTTTTTTTTAAGCTGTTTATTACAAAACATATGCTGATAAAATTGCAGCTAAGTGATTTGCTTTTTTTGCTGCTGCATCTTTCTCCCATAAATAGTCGGGGCAGCTTTGTTATCCTTACAAAAAGAAAAAGAAAATTTGATTTTATTTTTTAGGTGCAAAAGCAGCGGCTATTTAGCGAAAGAGTAGGGAGCAGTACCCATAAAAGCCAATAGTGAAAGCTGTTTCAGATATTTTAAGCAAAGAGACAGCCCGTTTTGAAATGAAAAAATCTCAAGAGCAAAAAAGGTAATTATCATTTAACACAGGTATTGCTTTATGTTGAAGGCAAGAAGCAATTAGATATTATTTCTGCTTATCATTAAAACCTTAGGTAGTAAATTGTTTGTTGATTGTTTGTTTTGTGGATGCAAGTGAGATGGAGCGTGTAATAAAAATATTATTTAAACTGTTCCTTCATCCTGGCTTTAAAATCATCCGAAGCCTTTACGGGTGGGTTATTCTCAATATCTTTAAAATAAGCCTTCATAGATTCATCAATCATGGGAGATTGTTTTGTAAAATTTTTGCAGCACTTACAAAATAAGATATGAAATTTCATCTCCATTTTTTGCTTAAATGTAATCTTCTCTTCTTCATTTTTTAGAGACAGCAACGAAGCCTCGACGCAGTTGTTTAATATCCTTTTAAAGTATCCCATTTTAGTTTAATACACCTTTGTTTTCAAGGCAGGTTCGTAGTATTGTTTTAGACCTGAATATGATAACCCAATAATTAGACGGTGTAATGTCATGTTCCTTACAAATATTTTCAGTTTTTTCATCTTCCATATATTTTGAAACAAAAACTGCTTTTAATTTCGTTGGCATTTTTTCAAGACAAATACCCAAAAATCTCTGAAATTCCTTACTAATAAGATAGCTGTCGGGAGCTTTTGAAAAATAATTTTCTCCAATATCTTCTTTCCACCTGCTATGATTATCCTGGTCAAAAAAAGAATTTTCAAAAGATTCTTCGGTTTGGTCAAGGTAAGTTGAAAAACTATCGGTAATTTTTGGTTTCCGGTAATAGTCAATTATCTTATTTTTTAAAATGGCCATCAACCAGGTTTTCTCTGATGCAGTGCCATTGTACGTTTCCCTGCCTTTATATGCAGCTAAAAATGTTTCCTGCACGAGGTCTTCCGCCTCTTCCTTTTTGCCAACTTTGTAATAGGCAAAAGAATATAAGTAGTCAGTATATTTATCAGCCCAGCTATTGTAATCCAGTGTGTTTACCTGCATTTGTACATCTTTTGTCCCCTCAAATATACTTGAAAAAGGTTGAGAACCAAGTTTCTTAAAAATTGATTTTACCACTATTATTTAATGCTTAAAAACTATAATTTAAAGCTAAATTTACGCCTGCACTCTGCGGTACGAACCTGCAAACGCCACCCACACAAATAAGCCCGCCACGCTGGCGGCCATAACCCAACTGTACCCTGTAAGCACCCCTGTTAAAAGAAGTGCCAACATTATAATAGTGCAACCTGTCTTTTTCAATAGAATTTCCATAATTGTATAGGTCCAGTGCAAACAAAGACCAGTTGGAATTAAAATTAAATTCCAACTGTGAAGCCGCCCAATTTTTAAAACCAGCATCCGCCCACTGGTGCTGTAATTCCAGCCGGATAGATTTTGATTTTTTTAAACGAAGTGTATTGTCAATTACCACTGTATTGGTATTTACTTCACCGGTTGCTTCTTCTACATAACGGGCATTGTAATACTGGTTAAGGTAAGTAAAAACGGATGACCATTTTTTATTCCATTTCTTTCTTATTTCCAAACTGGCATCGCGGTAATACTTTTGGCCGAATGAAACTTTATCAGCCGCATATTTTCTTTGTGCAGCATCATACCTTCCTTTAAGCCCATGCCATTGTGCATAGTTTACAGAAATGTTGGTGCCATATTTTCCACCCAGGGGTGTTTCTTTTTTAAATTGATAAAACAATCCGATCTGTCCACCAATTTCACCAGCCTTGTTACGGTTGGGTTCAAAGCTTAAGTTTGGCTGTGCGGCATATACATAAATATTGGTAAGGCTGTAATCGTACTGCTTTGTAAGTGCAGGTACATAATTAAGTACTGCTTCGTTATATACATTGCCTGCAGATCTTCTTTGAGAATAAAAGCCAAAATTCTCCAACCGCCGGAAATTTGCAGTAACCCCAAAACCATTTTTTGCATAGCCAAGATTTAACAGGTATGCATCACCATCAAATTGCAAATCAGGACGCACATTACTAAACTCCACCAGCGCATCTTTCGATTTAAAAGCATATTCTACATCGGCCGTAAAGCCTCCTGCAGAAAAATCTCCTCGTATGGAAGTGAGAAAAGTGTTTTTATTTAAGCCAGCATAAACCTGCTTTTGTTCGTTGCGGTTTACATAACTTAAACCTATCCCAAATTTTACTTTTTTAATTTTTAGCAGAGAAGAAAGTTCTGCATCCGCATTCACACCGGTAATGGTACCATCTGTAAAATCAAAGCCCAAGCCATTTCTTTGTTTGCCATACAATGCGGTAAAATGTATTGATTCCAGGGGTGAATATTTTACCATGCCACCGGCAATAGAATTGGCAATGCCTAACTGCCTGTCTTCCCATGTTCTTAAAACCAGGCCGCTGCCAAACTGCTCGTAAAAATGCCCGGCGGTTGCTTCCAGCCGAAGCTTGTCATTTTTATATTTGATATAATAATTACCCAGGTTTGTTTTATTTAGGTTAGGAGAATAATTAAGCAAAGCTTTTGGCTCATAGGCTTCTACCTGTACACCGGCAGTAAAGTTTTTCAATTTATAATCGAGCCGCAGGTAATTGTTGGAGCGGAAACGTTGCCTTGCTTCTATCTGCTCTAATTTTATTTTGGAATCATCAATATACAGTGCGGAGTTAGATTCTAAACCTCCGCTCAACTGTGCTTTTGCATGTGTTGAACACAAAACAAGCGATCCTATTATTAATTTTTTAAGCAGCATCTTACTGGTTTTTTTTTATGATTTTATATAGTTCATTTTCATTGCCTGCAACATAACCGGCCTGGCGATAAATTATTTTACCATCTTTAATTACAATGGTATAAGGAATATTCATCAGGTTCAGCTCTCTTTTAAGGTCCTGGTTTTTATCAAGCAGTACATTAAATGTCCATCCTTTACCATTTACCAAAGCAGGCACCCTTTTGGCGGTACGGCTGTCATCTTCTGATATAGCATAAAACTCAAATTTTGATTCCTTTTTCCAATCTTCCAGGTTATCGTTAATGGCTGTAAGCTCATCCAGGCAGGGAATACACCAGGTGGCCCAAAAGGATAATACCACAGGCTTTCCTGCAATTTCATTTAACTGCTTTGTTTGAAAATTGGCACCATCAAGTGTAGATAGCTTAATATCAGGTACCACTTGTGCGTTTGCCCCAAACTGCATTACCATAAACAATGCGGCAGCTGTAAACATTTTTGACATAGATTTTAGTTTTATACCTAAATGGACGGTGCTTTTTCAGTTTCATTACAAAAAATATTTTCTTTTTTTTGTCATGATTGGTGGGCGGCTCCGTATATTTTAAAAAAGACATTATGAAACATTTATTAAAAGTCCCCATTTTTATTGCAGGATTGTTCCTGCTGCAATCCTGTACCAAAACAGAATCGGATTTTACAGAGACCCTGCCCGAAACAATAACTGTAAATGCAAGTGCCTTAAATATTACAACAGGTGCTGCTGTTTCGTTTTTGGTATCTTCTTCGGTAAACAATGCTAATGTAACCGCGGATAGTAAAATTTATGTAAATGGCAATTTGATCAGCGGAAGTAGTTTCACTTTTACGGCTGCAGGCAGTTTTGCTGTTTATGCTACAAAAGGTTCGTTAACCTCCAATGTAATTACCATAAACGTTACAGCCATTTCAACCGGCACCGGTTACAGGCACCGTGTGTTGGTAGAAGAATATTCCGGTACCTGGTGTGGCAATTGCCCCCGGATTTTGTATGGTGTAGATTTACTGGAGCAGCAAACCGACAAAGCGATTGTGGTAAGTACCCATTTATTTAATGGCGATCCTTTTATTACCAATGACGGAAATAATTTAGCAGCACAGCAAGGTGTAGGCGGTGTGCCAACAGGTTACATCAACAGAACTATAAGCTGGACAGGGCCACAATACGAAAACGTACCACAGGTAATCAATACAATACAGGCATCTGCTACCGCAGGTGTTGCCATCAGATCGTCCATCAGCAGCAATAATTTATCGGTAACTGTAAAGGCGGGCTATACACAGCCGCTTGCAGGCGGTGCAAAGCTGACCGTGTACCTGGTAGAAGATAAATTATACCATACCCAAAGAAATTATTCTGCTAACCTGTATGGCGGGCAACCTAGTATCCCCAACTTTGAGTACAATGGCGTGATAAGAAAAGTGATAAGTTCATTGAGTGGAGATGCCATTGGCGCATCAGGAAATGCAAATGAAAAAACTTATTCGTTAGTCGTACCAGCAAATATTGCCAACATTGGCAATGCAAGGATCGTGGCTTTTATAACCAATTCAGCGGGCACTGTGGTGAATGTGCAGGAAGTAAAAGTGGGTGAAGAAAAAATGCTGGAGATCTTGTAAAAATAATATAGCAGTTTAAATTCCTGTTCATTAATTCTAATTGGATTATTGAACGGGAATTTTTATTTGTTTACTACCTTGCCTGAAATTCGAAATTGAGTAAAGAACAATATTTAGCGATTAACTAACACAGCATTTGAAGATCATAATACCTTCAAATGCTTTTATTTTCCCATAACATGAAAAAACTACTCTCAGAAATAAGAGCTTGCACAGTCTGTACTAAATTTTTGCCCAATAAGCCACGCCCCATCGTGCAGGCAGGCATTCAGTCCAAAATAGTAATTATTGGTCAGGCACCAGGGCAAAAAGTGCAGAACAGCGGTATTCCCTGGGATGATGCAAGCGGAAATGAATTAAGAAGATGGCTGGGTGTGAGCAAAGAACAATTTTACGATGAACAATTATTTGCATTGGTGCCAATGGGGTTTTGCTATCCCGGCAAAGGAACAAGCGGTGATTTGCCACCAAGGCCGGAATGTGCACCGCTGTGGCATGAACCATTGCTGAAAAATATGAAGAAAGCAAAACTCATTATTCTGATTGGGCAGTATTCACAGAACTATTATTTGGGAGAAGCGTTGAAAACAACATTGACTGATACCGTGAAAAATTACGCAACATATCTGCCAAAGTATTTGCCGCTTGTTCATCCCTCACCAAGGAACAGGATATGGCAAAGGAAAAATCCGTGGTTTGAGAAGGAGGTTGTTCCTATCTTGCGTATAATTACAAGCAATCAAATAAGCGAAACAGTTGCAGCCAGTAAATAGTATGACAGAATCATCAGCAATTACATCCACAACCTTACAGGTTTTGAAATTGATTTCCCATTGGCAGATGAAATTGCCTAATCAAACTTTAAAAAAACGAAAGGGGGTTTTATTGCTCCCTTTCGTATTTTTTTCGGAGCAAATAAATTACTTTTAAGCATGAATAATTTACTAAAAGTAGCCCTTGCCCAAATTTCGCCGGTATGGTTAGATAAAGCTAAAACCATTGAAAAAGTAAAATCATATATTGAAGATGCAGGCAAACAGCAATGCAATCTTATTGCTTTTGGCGAAGGCTTGCTGCCGGGCTATCCGTTCTGGTTATCGCTTACCAATGGTGCCTCATTTAACGATAGCATGCAGAAAGAAATTCATGCACACTATATAAGAAATGCAGTACAGATTGAAGCTGGTGATTTAAACAGTATTTGCTTATTGGCAAAACAGAATAATATAGCTGTTTATCTTGGGTTGATTGAAAGGGCACAAAACCGTGGCGGCCACAGCCTGTATTGTTCACTGGTTTACATCAACCAGGATGGGCAAATAAAATCAGTACACCGCAAACTGCAGCCAACTTATGAAGAGCGCTTAACCTGGTCGCCGGGAGATGGAAATGGTTTGCAAGTACATCCGTTAAAAGAATTTACTGTAGGTGGATTGAATTGTTGGGAAAACTGGATGCCACTGCCACGTATGGCTTTGTATGGCATGGGTGAAAACCTGCATGTGGCTGTATGGCCAGGTTCAAAAAACAATACAGAAGACATTACCCGTTTTATTGCCAAAGAATCAAGATCATTTGTATTGTCTGTTTCCAGCTTAATGCGTACAGAAGACTTTCCTGCTGATACACCTCACCTGAAAGAGATTTTGCAAAATGCCCCGCCAATTTTAGCTGATGGTGGTTCTTGCATTGCTGGCCCTGATGGTGAATGGATAATTGCTCCGGTTATAAATACAGAAGGGCTGATAATTGAAACCCTGGATATTAACCGGGTGTATGAAGAAAGACAAAACTTTGACCTTGCCGGTCATTATTCACGGCCTGATATTACACAGCTAACCATTAACCGGGATCGACAGTCTGTAATTAATCTAAAAAATAGTTAAAGAAAGCTGTAAGGATTTTGCATTCTCCACGTACAAGTATATATTAAAGAAAATGGTTTGCCTTGCTCGCCATTGGTTGGACTATATAAGTGCAGTGCGCTTTTTCTTCTGTATGAATACTATCATATGACAGACCATATTTTTGATTTTATTGGCGGCAACAACGGCCAATGGAAAATAGTAAAAATGGAAACGATTATTGGTGAACCAATTCAATCTGCCCCTTATTTAAAAATCATAAACAGTAATCTCCAAAAAAATACTGAAGGCTTTTGGACAATAAAAGGATTGGTAAGCAATGTACGCTATGCAGAGAAAGAAGAAAGAGAAAAGCTAACTGCGGTACAGGCTGGGCTTGGCCGAACAGAAGCTACCTGTGCAGCATTGATACCAATAAAAAAAGCCAAAACCTGGTGGAACCTTGCACAGGATGAAAGGCGAAAAATATTTGAAAACAAATCGCATCATGCACAAACAGGTTTAAAATATTTACCGGCCATTGCCCGTAAACTCTATCACTGCCGGGATATTGGTGAGCCATTCGATTTTCTTACCTGGTTTGAGTATGCTCCTCAACACAGCGACGCTTTTGAAGAACTGGTAGCAGCCCTGCTTAATACGGAAGAATGGAAATATGTGGAGCGGGAAATTGATATAAGATTGATACGGAGTTAGAAAATATTTTTTGATACCCGCTCTCAGCTAAAGCAATATTTTCCAGCCGGGGAAAATTATCCATCACATAGCGTTGATTCTCCATTTTACAGGATTTAATATTGGTTCATCTTTGCATAGTCAAAGCGACAAAAAATTAAATCATCAAAAAAATAAAAAAATGAAAAATTTCACTGTTCCAACAAGAGAAGAAGTTGCACCAGCCAACCAGGCTATTTTCGACACACTAACCAAGGGATTGGGTTTTGTGCCAAACCTCTATGCTACCATTGCCTATTCAGAAAATGGCTTAGCCCGTTATTTAGCTTATCAAAATGCAAAAACAACTTTAAGCAATAAAGAAAAAGAAGCAGTTAACCTGATTGTGAGCCAGGTAAACAAATGTGTGTATTGCCAAAGTGCCCACACCGTAATTGGCAAAATGAATGGTTTTAGCGATCATGAAATACTGGATATACGCAGCGGCAAAGCCGGAGACATCAAGTTGAACGCATTAGTGCAATTGGCAGAAGGCATTACTAAAAACCGTGGTAATGCAAATGCTGATTTGGTAGATGCTTTTTTTGCACAGGGTTATACCAACGAAAGCCTGGTAGATGTGGTGCTGCAGGTGAGTGATAAAACAGCGATGAATTACCTGCACAATCTTACACAGGTGCCGGTTGATTTTCCACTTGCCCCTGCGTTGGAAAATGCTTCATTAGCCAATCAAAATTAAAATAAAAACTTTCAGTAAAGCCAGGCTAATCGTCTGGCTTTACTGATTTAATGAATCTATAAAATAAACACGGTATGGAACAGCGACACCCACTTCCACCCTTTACAATGGAAACAGCCTTGCAGAAAGTACAGGCTGCAGAAGATGCCTGGAATACCAAAGACCCGGAGAAAGTTTGCCTGGCTTATACCATTGATACGGAATGGAGAAACCGCACCGACTTCATCAAAGGTAGGGAAGAAGTAAAACAATTTCTGAAAAGAAAGTGGGAAAAGGAATTAGATTACAAATTAAAAAAAGAACTGTGGGGCTTTAGGGAAAACAGGATGGCAGTGCGGTTTGAATATGAATGGCACGACCATACCGGGCAGTGGTATCGTAGTTATGGAAATGAAATGTGGGAGTTTGATGAAGATGGATACATGCGGAAAAGGTTTGCCAGTATTAATGATTTAGCGATTGAAGAAAATGAACGTAAATTGAAATAATATAATTTAAAATGATGCAGCAAAATACTTTCACACTCATCAATCCTCAAAATGGCAACCTTGCTTTCAAACTATTCTCATTTGACAACAATGCTTATTTTGACCACTTACAGCGCAACAATTATTACTCCCTTATCTGGATGAAAGAAGGCAAAGGAAAAGTAAAAGCTGATTTTTCTGAATACGATTTTATACAAAATACGTTGTTTGCATTTTCGCCTTATCAGCCATTTATGTTTTTACCATGTAAAAATATTGAGGGATTAGCATTGCAATTTCATCCCGATTTTTTTTGCATACACAAGCACCATGCAGAAGTGGCTTGCAATGGTGTATTATTCAATAATATTTATCAGCCACCATTCATCAGCATTGATGATGCTTCGTCTGCCACATTAAATATGCTGCTGGAGCAGATGAAAATTGAAATGCAAAACCCGGCATTGGCACAATACGAATTACTGGTATCGTACCTTAAAATATTTTTAATAACAGCATCCCGGGTAAAATCTGAACAACAACCCGAAGCCCTGGCACAGCCAAAAGATGTAAAGCAGCCATTCATTTTGCAAAACCTTAAAGATGCCATTGAAAAGGATTTTAAAACAAAGCATTCGGCAACTGACTATGCCAGTGCCTTAAATATTTCAGCAAAGGCTTTGGCAAAACTTACTAAAACGTATTTCAATAAAACACTCACTGGTTTAATTGCAGAACGTATCATCATTGAAGCAAAAAGAGAATTATACCTTACCAATAAAGCAATAAAAGAAATAGCGTATGAATTGGGTTATGAAGACGAATATTATTTCAGCAGATTTTTTAAAACCAATGCAGATATATCGCCCCAGCTATACCGGGAAACAGTGGGTTTTGGAAGAGGGGAAGCCTGAGTGCATGATTGTGATTATTCAGCCTGTTAAAAAAAAGCGGCAGCCTTTGTAAGGGTTGCGTTTTTTTTCGACTGTTACAATATCGGCTATGTTACAAAAATGCAAAGCATGTACAAACAGTTTTTTTAGGGTGTGGAGCCTTGGGGCAGAATTGGAACTGGGATTAATGAATTAACAGCCAGTATCCTGTTACTGTTTCGAAAATAGAATGAGATACTTGATAAAAACAAAAAAAATAGCCATACAAACTGACAGATTCGCCGGTTATACTCATTCAACCCTTACTTTACTTCTGTACTCTTTTCTTAACCGCAGTGTATCCTTAAAATTTTTGTAAGACATATAGGCCACCCCGTTTTTATTATTTTCTCTTGCTGCCTCATACATCATCCTGAAATGTTTGGCAATGGTAAGTTGTGCTTTTAAAAAAGAAAAGCCTGGTTCGTAAATATGTGCCGGTTCTGCACGTGCCCCGTTTAGTTCCAGGATAGAAAAGTTTTTTCCTGCTTTTAGATCTTCAATACTGTTGCAACGCAAATCGTACCGGCCGTAATAAAACCCATCAATCTGCTGGCTGATGCTGTCAATGATATCTGTAAGTGCTGCATCAATAATATGATTGTAATTGAGGAACGTAGCACCCAATACATGATTGCCATATGGCACCAGTACTACCTGCTCTCCTTGTTCCGGCGCATATGTAAGATCAATTTTATTTTGCTGCAGCAATTTTTGGTATTGCAAAAAGGAGCGACCGTTGCTCCTTACCAGTTCATCAATAGTTGAATGACCGTCTCCTGTAACAGTAAGCAATTTTTTTAGCGTAACGGACGTTACTATCCCTTTTTTTTGCGAAGGGTGGCGGTAATAAAACACACTCATCTCCACCGGGTAATTCATATAAGACTGTATAAGAAAAGCAACATGCAGGGCGGCTTTGTAAGCATTCAATTCTTGTATGTTGCTGATTTTTTTTACGGCCCAGCCTCTTTCGCCACTGTCGGGCTTGGCTATTACAGGAATCATTATACCTGCAAAATTCATTCTTTGTTCAATGCTGCAAATATCTTCGCCCCCCTCAATCAAAATAGTAGCGGGATAATATTCCTTTGGCACCAGTTGAAATATTTTCCATTTGCTTTCAAAAAACATTCCGCCTGTTTCAATGGTGGAATTGGAAGCTGAGAAGAAAAAAAAAGACCTGGCCCTGATGGACAGTTACAAAAAATAAAAACTAACCGGAAAGTAAACTACCCAAACAGGCCAGTATTCCCAGCTACATGTTTTAATATACAACCTTCTCAGTTTAAAATATATTTTATTGATGACCTTAGTTTATTTGATGACCCAAACGCTTTTTTCAAGTATGACGGATAATACAGATGCAGCACCTACCAATACAGCAATCCATTTATGCAATAACTCATTTTCCACCTTCCTTACTGAAATATACATTATTGAGCCAAAAAAAACAAATAGTGCGGCCTGCTGCAGCCATGATTTTCCCAGCAAAAATACGTTGAACAGTATTGAAATAAAAATGGCAATGCCCACTATAAAAAATATCACCGGGTAATGGCTGCGGTAGTAAATTTTCATATCTGTTCCTTTATCGCTTTCATTTGAAGGCAGCAGCATTTTAACTGCAATAAACAAAGTAACAGGATAAAGCAGAATAAACAATAGCTCCGGTAACGACCATGAGGTTTTATCTTTTAACTGATAAGTAATAAACCAGTCTTGTATATGCAGGAAGAGAATGAACAATACCCACAAAGTATGCGGCCAGTAAAATTTTATTTCCTTATAGTGATACAGCAAATCAGAAAACGCTGAAAGGATCTGCGTAATGCCCAATCCCAAAATGATTGAGACCAGTATGGATACATATTCAAAGGCGCTTATCTGGTTACTAAGCATATTTTATTTTTGTGTCTGCTACAACCGGCAAGGGTATCATACCAGCCAGATGATTTACAATATCAACAGCAACGTCCTTTTTTAATTTCAGGTCGCAATCCGTAATGCTCAAGTCACTGTCAATTAATTTTACCTTGTTGGTATCAAAACCAAATCCACTTCCATTATTGTCCTGTATATTCAGTACTACAAAATCAAATTTTTTCCGTTGCATTTTACCAATGGCATTGGGTAATCCATTTTCGGTTTCCAGGGCAAAGCCTACAAATATTTGTCCTGGCTTTTTAGTTTTAGAAAGCTCCAAAGCAATATCAGGGTTTGGCACCAGGCTAATGTGCAAAGCACCTTGCTGCTTTTTAATTTTTTGGATGGCGATAGCTGCACATTTATAATCGGCCACGGCTGCTGAAAAAATGATTACATCAGCATCAGTTCCAAGCTCCTGTGTTAAGGCCAGCATTTCGTCAGCAGTAACCACATGGGTAATTAAATTTTCAGGCAATGCTGTTTTTATATTCACCGGCCCTGAAACAACGTGTACATTGGCACCAACAGAATATAGGTATTCTGCAATTGCATAGCCCATTTTACCTGTGGAATGATTAGAGATAAACCTAACAGGGTCAATTGCTTCACGGGTGGGACCTGCCGTAATAATAATTCGTTTTGATTGTAATAAACTATTATCACACTTTTGCATTGATTTTTCGATTACTGATGTTATTGAATCATTTTACTTGACCTTAAATTTTCACGGCATTGCAACAAACATGCTGTTTTATAAATTAAAATCCAAATCGGGTTCCTATTAGAAATGAAAATGCTTTTGGCCTGCTTTGCTGTACATTGATATTTGCCGCCCAATAAGAAGCATCAACATATAATGTTTGTAATATTTTTGATTTGGTATTATACGCAAGCCTTGCACCGGCTCTTCCAAATATGCCCTGCATCCTTGTTACCTGTTGATTAATGACACTATTGGCGTTATCAACCATTAACCTTGGTTCACCAATGTTGGCATAACCAATACCTGCATAAGGCGAGGCAAATAATTTTCCTGAAGCGGTTAATGGAAAATTTCTTCCCAAATTAAAGCCTGCCAAAAAAACAGAACTGCTGGTTTTTTGAAAAAGATAAGCAGAACTTCCATCTTTTACCTGCTGGCTATATTTTACTGCATTAAAGTCAAGTACAAACTGGGCAAAATAATGTTTACTGAACCTGTACTCAATACCTGAATTTAAGGCCAGCGAATTTTGATAGGCATTTGAAAAAGATGAAACCGGGTTGAGTAAACCGACGGATGTAGTAAAGAATATTTTTGATGTATCCTGAGCTTTGCCAGAAAAAACCATACATACAATAAACATTGACAAGATTATCCTTGAACCTATATTCTTTTTCATTTTATTTATTTAAAGAGGCCTGGTATTTAATGGTGGAATAAGCCATGCCAAAATTATTGTCAACAATATCCAGTTTCATGTCAATAATTGCGACTTTTATTAATGCCAGATGATGTATTGTATGTTCAGTATTATAAACCACTTCCCGATAATAAGTAGTGGTAATATTTGTTAATTCAATCGCACCTTCAATTTGCTCCACCACCAGGTTCAATTGGCTGTCAGGAACTTTTATAAGACTCTCCAGTTGCTGCAGCACTGACAGTGCAAACATACGGTCAGTTTCAAGCAGCAGGTTTCTTTTGCGGTTTATATAATCTACTTCTCCGGTGCTGTTTCCATCAATGGCGCATTGCAATAGTTCAATAACATGTCTTGTATGCCCGCCAATACTTGAGTTGCTAAGGTGAACTACCTTTTTATTGTATTGTTCATCTGTAAGCGTTGATAAAAGCTTATGGAGTGATTGAAGTTGCTGAGATAACTGTAGAAATATCATGTGCCTTTTTTTGAACCGGTGTTTAATTAAAAGAGTGCGTAACTGCTGACTTTTTAAATCTTTTTAAAAATGTAATGGCCTGGTGTTTATATAGCACCATAATTACTGCACTACAAAGCCAAACAACAAATGCCAACATAAATAATTGCCCACCGTCACCCTTTGATTCTATGCCAATAACTGTTAAGTGAGAAAGTATGGCTCCCGACATTAAGCCAATGCCCAGAAAGGCACCAATAAATACGGTGGATGGTATCAGTAACAGAATACTGGCAATTAATTCAATAAGCCCGGTTCCAATTCTGCCCCAGGGCTCCACACCCAGCTTAGTGAATAACTCAACCGATTCAGGATGGCCGGTAAATTTAAAATACAAAGTTTGCAATAGAATGATGGCAGCTACTACCCTTAGAGCCAGGCCAATGATGTTCTTTAAATTAAATGACATAATGCTTTACAATTAATGATTTGATTAAAAACTGTTTGTACCTGCTTTACATTTTTATATCATCGCCGATATTATAACAGTCGGTATAAAGACAGAACCCTTACAAAGGCTGTTGTTTTTTATGTATAGTTATTTATTAAGCACCGGCCAGTAACCATCTGCCGCTTTAATGCGGCCTGCAGTATCTTTTATCCATAGCTGTTTTACATCCATATTGTAATTCAAATAAAGCTTAGCATTTACAATCGTCCATGCTTTTGGGTCGGTGGGCGACAGGTGATTTTCGCTGGTGCCATAAGCACAAAAGCCGCCATACTGTGGCGCATATTTTTCGGGAGCCACCCTAAAGCTGTCTAAATTGTTTTGTGATATAAACTTCCATTTACTCCCACTCCAATCTGCGGAATAACTGTCAGTTCCTGCCACTGCCTTATTTTGCAAAAAGTAGGCAACAGCATCGTACCCATTTATTGCAGTGCCTTTAATGCTGTAAAACTTTACATCCTGAGCATAGCTTGATACGGACACTAATGAAGCCAACAGGAAAATTGAAAATAATTTCATGTATTTATTTGGTTTTGGTTTTGTTGATGATTGATTGATTCAAGTTCTTTAAATGATGCAAAATGGAAAATGAGCACATTAGGATCGATAATTTTTTATTTTATTATCCATTATCTTTCTTGATATAAATCGATTTCTATTGATGGCTGACTACCTGATTTTTCTTTAGCCTTTCAGCAAATAGCTTTTCAAATTTTTCCAGCTTTGGTTGAATAACTAAACGACAATAGGGTTGTTGCTTATTTTTGCTATAATAGTTTTGATGATTATCAGCCGCTTTATAAAAATGATCAAATGCCACTTCTTTTGTTACTATGGGGTTGTTGTAAATATGCTCCTTGTTCAGTGCTTCAATGATATCCTTTGCCTGTTGCTGTTGCTGTTGGGTTCTATAAAATATTACAGAGCGATATTGAGTACCCATATCTTCTCCCTGCCTGTTTAAAGTTGTTGGATCATGTACAGAAAAGAAAACTTTTAGTATTTCTTCGAGTGAGGTTTTAGTATTATCATAGCTTATTTGCACAACCTCAGCATGACCGGTTGTGCCGGAACAAACCTCTTCATATGATGGGTTAGCAACATGTCCACCCGAAAAACCCGACTCTACTTTTACCACTCCATCAAGCTGTTGATAAATAGCTTCCACACACCAATAACAACCACCACCCAGTGTGACGGTATCAATGGTTTTGGCAATACCTTTTTGGTGGTCTTTTGTATTTACAAATTCAAGCGAAAGAGAATTAACACAATACCTTAAACCAGTTTTGGTTGGGCCATCATTAAATAGATGCCCCAGGTGACTTCCGCAACGTCCACAATTTATTTCGGTTCGCTGCATACCCAGCGAATTGTCTTCTATTGTTTTAATTTTACCTCCGGCTATTTCTTTGTCGAAGCTTGGCCAGCCACATTCTGAATCAAACTTCATGTCATCGGTAAACAACTCGTTGCCACATGCGCCACATTTATAAACACCTTTTTCTCTATTCAATAAAAGCTTACCGGTAAAAGGTTTCTCAGTTCCTTTTTGACGCAGTACGTAATACTGGTCGGGTGATAATATTTTTTTCCATTCTTCGTATGTTTTATGGACTGTAATTGCTGTTTCCTTTTTTGAAATTTTAATGCTTCCTTTATTGGCAGGCTGGCTGCAGCTAACGAGTGTTTGTGTTAGCAGTAATAAAACAGCTAGTGCCATTTTATACAATTTTATAATTTGCTGAATCATTCTATTGAACTTTTTATTTGGTTACAACCAAATAGACGGACTGCTTCATAAAACCTTACAGTTATCAAAAAAATGATCAAATATTTTTACGAAAAAATTATTGACCGGCTTTGTCAATAACTGTTAATCACCCCTTTGCACTGACCGCCCCAACACAAAACCCATCTGGCATCACCTTCCAGTTTTAGATTTCGATAAATTTCAACGTCACTCTCCTTTACCAACCTAAGAGGCATTTCGGTCCTGCAAAAAAACAATTACTACACAAAGTTAGCCATTGGTGCCCCCACACAAATTGTCCTGCTTTTAGGGAAATCCCAGCCGGACTCATCCAATTATTTAGCTATAAACCCTGCCCGTCCCAGGGGGGCGGGAAAGCCCAGCGCTAAGGCTGTCACACTGCCTGCCCAGATGCCCATCGCGGGAGCCAGGCGAAGTGCCCACATGTATGCTAAAAAAATTTGGAGTGCGCCGATGCCCAATGGCTGATACAGTTCTGTATTTATATTTTTTCATTTATTAAATTTTATGCTATGTATCATTTATGATGTTCATCTACCAATTGTAAAGTTTGGCGTTCAGCTAATGGTTGGTATGCTTATGTAGTTAATGGTGTGCTTGTTGGTAAGGTTCGATATCCTGCTCCAGGTTCCAAGCGTTGGTTAGCTATTTAAAGTTTAGGAAAGGTATGAGGAAAAGTAAATCGAATTAAAAGGAAATGAAATGAAGGGGAGTAATTCGAGAGTCAGGCTAAATCGTTTAGCTGTAATTCAATAGGGTATTGCATCCTGTAAATAGGTACAATTCCCTGCAGCTCCACTGGTGTTATGCATTTAAAAAGAGGCTGTCTTAAAGGACAGCCTCTTTTTAAATTTCAGCGTTTTCTACCGGTTGGTGAGGACAGGAACCGATAACGGAACGACTTAAGCACAAGCAGGCACTAGCTCCCAAAGAAATATAATAGCTGCTACCTTCTTAATTCAAACTTAAATGTTGGTTGTCCATGTTTGCTTCTTAATTTATGATAACAGATTTGCTTCAATCCTTTCAAAGGATAATCCTGACCAGATTGCATGTGAATTTTTACACTACTTCCTTCCTGTGTAAAATAGTAGATACCATCTTCATCAACTTCATATATATAAATTGACCTAAAGCATTGCTTCCATTCAGGTTCTATGTCTGCAAACTGTTCATAAGGAAAGTATGGCTCCATATAAGAAAATTTATTGATTGAGAGTTAAGCAGTTTCGAATTGTTTGCCAATAGGCAGAAAACTGGTAATTGTCATTTTAGGCTGTCGAGCTGGCTTAAATGTTTTTTCGCACTAGGAAATTTCCCCAACTGGCGCACTGCTTGCCGTCTGGGCTTCGGCCAACGGCGTTGCAGACTTCAACTGGTTAAAATAGCAACCCTCACAATTTAAATCGTCGCTGGTTTAAACCCTGGCGGCGGCAGCAAACAAAAAAAAAGATGAAGCAGGGCCTCATCTTTTTTGATCAATAGTTCAATGGTTATCTTACTTTTATTAACGATACCGATGCACAATGTTAAAGACGAAACGCTGGGGTTGGGTGGTAAGTCCACCGGCTTCTATTCTTTTCTTTATCGCATCAGAAGCCCAGTAAGCTTTTGCTTTGTTAACATCGGTAAGGGCTGTCACAATAGATACTTTGTGGTTATCATCTGCCTCATGGCCATATTGTCTGTCTGCAATACCATTATCCATCCTTTCCTGCCTGCCTTCTTCAAAAGCTTTTTTAGCGGCATCAAAGTCTTTTACCGTAAAGTTGGTCATCACCCTGGGAATGCTTCCTACATTAAGGGTATCCTGCCAAACAGCATTAATAAAAGAAATTTCAGGTACGCCAACTACACCGGCTTTTTGCATAGCTGTTTTCAGGACGGCATCTTTGGAAAATGCTTTTGCTTTTTCCAGGTCATCTGCCTTCAAGGCTACCATTACCATCATGGAATCATCCAGGCCTCTTCCGAGCACATAGCTATAAAGCCCATTAGCCCGCCGTACTGAATCATGTTCATCGTATACGGTTTTAAAGGCTGCATAATCTTTCACTTTATGCTTGACCATCATCATTAGTTGAGGTGTGGTAACAATGGTGCTGGCTGTTGCATCCGGTGCGGTAGTGGAATCGCCGGTTGGTGTTTCGGTTGTTTTTTTATCGCCGTCACCGCAGGAAGCGAATAATAAAGTCATTGCCGTGAATAAAATCAGGCCTGTGAAAGGAATCAATCTTTTCATTTTAGTTTTGTTTTTTGGTTAAGAATGAACAGGGCGGGATGCAGGCTCAAGGGGTATGAAATTTAAATATAGCAATTTTTTTTTGGAACAAGTTTTTTCCTGCCTGAAAGACTCGTTCGGGCAAGTCCTGAAATTAACTTACCCGTTTTAGCAGCTTTTTTTTGCCGCCGTATGCAAATTCCGCAACTGGCGTACTGTTTGCCGCCATCTGGGCATCGGCCAACGGCGTTGCATACTACAACTGGCTAAATAACAACAAATCCATCATTCAAATGGCCGCTTGGTTAGCCTCAGGTCTCAGTGAGAAACCAAGGCGGCAGAAAAGATTGAACATTTACAGTTCTAACTCCAGATACAATCCGGTAGATTTGTAAGGCACAAGTGATCCCATGATCATTCTGGTAAATGATAGTCATTTCGTAAGGGAACGCTTGCGCCAGTGGGGTTTGAGGAAAGAAAGCGTTTCAGAGTTTTTAAATTTCTGAATCTATATTAAACTGGCATTTACAATAAGCTGTTTACGGGTATTTATGGGTAAACATTTGGATAGATTGTCTTTAACAGGTATCTCCGATGAAAATAAAAAAATAACCTGCCTGCCGGATATATACCCGTTCGGGTATAGTTTATCTTTATTTTTCATTTTTATACCCGAAAGGGTATATTTTAAAAATATATCGCTATATTTATACCCGAAAAGGTATAAAATATATGCAGTTAAGTGATTTCGTAAAGGAAAAAAGGAATACCGCAGGTTTAACCCAGCCTGAATTGGCGGCAAAAGCCGGCGTGGGCCTCCGGTTTATCCGGGACCTGGAGCAGGGTAAAGAAACCATCCGGTTAGATAAAGTAAACCAGGTATTACAACTATTTGGGCATCAGGTAGGAGCGGTACCATTAACCCAAAATACAATAGTTAATGAGAAAGGCTGAAATAAAAATACAGGATTTTACCGTCGGTTGGTTAACACAGGATGAAGATGGGTATCATTTTATTTATGCCCCTGCGTATCTGCAAACTGTAAAGCCCGAAGCAGTTAGTTTAACACTACCGCTGCAGGAAGCTGCATTTACGAACAAGGTATTATTCCCATTTTTTGATGGCCTCATTCCGGAAGGGTGGTTGTTAGATATAGCAGAAAAGAACTGGAAATTAAATCCCAGAGATCGCATGGGCTTATTAATGGCCTGCTGCAAAGATTGCATTGGAGCAGTAAGTGTTCATCCGGTAAATGAAGAAGCGAATGATTAAAAGATGTCTATACTGTTACACAGTATTGAATGAAAATGAAATAGATTTTCATGCCGGCTGCAGTAAAAAAATATTCGGGCAGCCGGTGCCACCGGAACTTCCATACACGGAAAATAATTTGGAAGACCTGGCAAAGCAGGTTATACAAAGCCAGATGACGGTTACCGGGGTTCAGCCAAAATTATCCCTGCATATTACAAAAGGAGTAAACAAAAATGACCCCAGGCGTTTTACCATTGTTGGTTTATGGGGAGGATATATTTTGAAACCTGCATCAGCACATTATCCGCAGCTTCCGGAGGTTGAAGATCTGACCATGCACCTGGCAACTATTGCCAGAATAAAGACAGTGCCGCATAGTTTAATACGCATGAAATCCGGTAACCTGGCATACATCACCAAAAGAATTGACAGAAGTAAAAAAAATAAATTGCACATGGAAGACATGTGTCAGCTCACAGAACGCCTGACTGAGGACAAATACCATGGATCCTATGAACAGATAGCCAAAGCGATTATGAAATACTCGGTTAATCCCGGATTAGACCTGGTTAATTTCTTTGAGCAGCTTTTGTTTTGTTTCCTCACCGGTAATGCTGATATGCACCTGAAAAATTTTTCATTGATCAATGAGCCAGGCGCTGGGTATACACTTACATCGGCTTATGATATGGTTTCAACGGCACTGGTAAATCCAAAAGATGATGAAGAACTGGCCCTTACATTAAATGGCAAAAAGAGGAAAATAAACCGTAATGATTTCATTGCCTGCTTTAACAATATGAAACTGGAAATTAAACAGCAGGAGAACATTTTCAAAAAAATGGAAGAGGCAAAAAAAAACTGGTTTGACTTTATTGATATCAGTTTTCTCAGTAAAACGTTTAAAGCTGACTATAAAGAATTGATTGAGAAAAAATTTGCCCAGGTCGGCATTAAGTTTTAGAGATTGCGATACATGGGCCTTATAAATTCCGTATCTAAAGCATAGAAAAGGTATCATTTAAAGTAAATCGAAGTAAACGGAAATAAATAAAAGGTGACTAATTCAATGAATTATTTTCATACTGCTCCCGAAACCCTTTAATACTATTTTCTTTTTAGTCATTTTTTTTTAAAATTTAGGGGACAAGGGTTCGATTCCTGTTAGGAACGTAAAATTCACCAAATTTTCCCAAAAAAAAGGGAGTCAGAACGGGAGTTGATATAAGTGGTTGTTTTGTAATTCAATGTGGTAGAGGGTTTCATGATGAAGTTCAATTCCCTGCAGCTCCACTGGTAAATTTGAACAAAACGCTATAAATAAAATTTTTATAGCGTTTTTCTTTCTCCCTAACTTGCTAAAATTAATGATTTAGGCTTATTCAAAGTGAGTAATTCGGGAGTTTAGGCAGACCAATTCCCAACTCCCGAATTACCTGTGAAACAATTCATTTTACTGCATTTTACTTTATTATTTTAAGCTTTTATTTTGGAACCAAAAGATTGGTAGAATGACAGACATTAATGAAGAGGTAATGATATTAAACGTAAAAACGTCAAAATATTTTCTCGTAGATAAAATCGGAAACTTTATTCTTATTCACTTTAATTTTCGATCATTGATTGAACAAGTTCCTTATAACTTCTACCGATTGGTATTTGCTTATTATTGATTTCTACATCGGTTGCGGTATATGCATCAATCTTATCTTTTGCTACAATAAATGAACGGTGAATACGGATAAAATTATTTTTTGACAGTATCTCTTCTATCTGTCCTAACTGAAATTTGGTTAAAATGGATTTGCTTTTTGTTACCACCCGGATGTATTCCTTAAGACTTTCTATATACAGTATTTCATCTAAAAATATTCTCGCCTTCTTCTTACTTACATTAAAAAAAATATACTCCCTTTCCGGTTTTTTTGGTTGTGTAACTACAGCAGTGACCTGTTCCGGTTTTGAAGTGAGTTTGTTTACTGCCATTAAGAAACGGCTGAACTCAACAGGCTTAAGCAAATAATCCAACACATTGTGTTCATATCCCTGTAAAGCAAATTCGTGATAGGCAGTTGTAATAATAATATGAGGCGGGTTTTTTAGTGTCTTAATAAAATCAAGACCTTTCAATTTGGGAAGATGAATATCCAGGAAAATAAGGTCAATTTTTTCTTTTTGCAGCATCTCCAGTGCAATGATTGCATCAGGACATATCCCTTTCAAACTTAAAAACGGAATTTGGTTTATATAATCCTGTAACACTTCAGCAGCAAGTGGTTCGTCTTCTACAATGATACAATTATACTGTTGCATATTTGTTAAGATTGATGTTTAAAGTTACTAAAAACCGGCTGTTCCCACTTTCTATCTCAAGTGTATGCCCGGGATATAATAAATCCAGTTGCCTGCGGATATTATTCAGCCCGATATTTTCCGGTTTCATATTTACCAGGTCTTCATTTTTTGAATTTTCGATCACAAAATGAAGCTGGCTGTTTAGTAATTTCAAATCGATATTAATAAAGGAGTTGAAACGGTTTTCGCTGGCACCATGTTTAAAAGCATTTTCAACAAAAGGTAATAAAATAAGCGGGGCAATGGGATGTGTTTCGTCATCGATCGATTTCGTAAAACTCAATTTCAGTTTTTCATTGTAGCGTATCTTTTCCAGTTCCATATAATCATCAATTACGTGCATTTCATCTGCAATGGAAATATGTGTTTTTTGTGATTCATACAGCATGAAACGGAGAAGCTTGGAAAGCTTCATCACCACATCAGCCGTTTTATCCGACTTTTTTCTTGCCAGGGCATAAATATTATTGAGTGTGTTGAACAGAAAATGCGGATTGGTTTGTGCTTTTAAAAACTGCAACTCTGTTTCCAGTTTCTTTTTTATGATCTCCTGCTCTGCTCTTTTCTGTCTTATGTTTGAGCGAACCAGTTTGATGGCCAGTGCCACACTGCTGATAAAGAATAGAATAAATAAAGAAGAAAAGATGCTGGTAAAGTTAAGAGCAGCCGATAGTGTTGTATCCAATTTATAAACTCCTTCAATTACTATAAACTGCTTGATCGGGATAAATGCGGCGAGGCTAACAGTAAACAACAGTATACCGGCAAGTACAGCTTTAGCTATATTCCATTGCCTGGCCAGGTATTTTTCAGTAATATAGAACAGGGCATAAACCATTGGTACTTTAACGATCAGAAATGCAAGCTGGGCTGTAAATAAAACTTTCAGTACGGGGAAAGCAAAACTGTCCGGCGTCCCGCTTAAGTCTGAGCTTATATTCTGAAATGTTTTGAACAGCAGGTAACTTATCCAGAAAGCGATATGATAGCCAACCCTTTTTTGCATACTGTAAAAATCAGGCATTTCTTTTAAATGAATACTGTTATTGTAAGAATGGCACTTTATTAAGTATGAAATACAATTTTAAACAAATGAATGTAAAATACCAACACAACCTGTTTTCCATAGGTAAGTAAGGTTGATTGGTTGAATATTTGGCAATTGCCGGTTTACCGGTAATACTTTTATAAGTACAAATAAATGGAATAATGATGATCAGAATAAATTTGCTCATTTTGCTTTTCGTATCGTTGAATACTGCTGCCCAGCAAAACGTAGGTTTTGATCGGCCACCGGCTTCACCCGAAATTGTAGCAACAAATATTATAAGCACAGGATTAAGTGAAAGGGATTTTACCCTTTCGCCCGATGGAACAGAAATATTGTATACGCTGCAATCACCGCAGGGAATGTTTCAAACCATTCTTCAAATGAAGAAACAGGCCAACGGAAGCTGGAGCAAACCGGAAGTTGCGCCCTTTGCAGGAAAGTATAGTGACCTGGAACCTGCATTTACGGCTGATGGCAAAAAATTATTCTTTGCTTCCAACCGGCCGGTAAGCGGTACTGAAATAAAAGACTTTGATATATGGGCGGTTGAAAAAGAAAACGGTAAATGGGGAGAGCCGAAGAATATTGGCGCACCAGTTAACACGGCGGCAGATGAGTTTTATCCTTCTGTAACAAAAAGCGGGAACCTTTACTTTACCGCAGCTTATAAAAATGCAATAGGCAAAGAAGACATTTACCTGGCCAAATGGGAAAATGGAAAATACAGCGAACCTGCACCCATGGATACGGCTATCAATTCAAAACTATATGAGTTCAATGCTTTTGTTTCGCCGGATGAAGATTTTATCATCTTTACTTCTTACGGACGAAAAGATGATAAGGGCCGGGGAGATTTATACATCAGCAAAAAAGATGCATCAGGAAAATGGCAGCCTGCAAAAAATTTAACTTACCTGAATTCTGAAAAACTGGATTACTGCCCTTTTGTAAGCTTCGATAAAAAATTATTATTCTTTACCAGTGAAAGGATCAATCTGAAAAAATTATACCCTGGTAAACCGGTTAAAGTTGATGAGTTGATCAAATCATTTACAGCTGTACAAAATGGCGGCGGTGATATTTATTGGGTAAGTTTTGAATCTGTTATGCAAGCTGATCTTATTAAACAGTCATCAGGTGTTTCATTAAAGTCGTACAATTATACAGACACTACAAAAGTGGAAATGCAAAAACTGGCCAATGATATTGCTGGGAATACCAAGACCACGTTTGAGAAAGTTAGTAATATTATCTCATGGACGAATAAAAATTTTGAATGGACCTATACCGATTACAAGAAACGTACGGTGAAAGAAATCATCTGCAGGCAGGGTGGTAACTGTAACGAGCAGGCCATGGTAGTAAGGGCTTTGCTGAAGGAGTTGAATGTGAAGACAAGGCGTATTTCAGAAATTAATATTCAGCCCGAAAAAGAGCAAAGACAAAAGGATTCTGAAAAACTTTTTGCTGAACACGGTAACCGGGCTTCGGTATTTGGTTATCGCCACAATGATCATGTGTGGACCGAGTTTTTTGATGAAGAAATGCAGGCGTGGATTCCGGCCGACCCTACACTGGGATTGATCGGGCTGGAAAACTGGCTAAAATCAAGGATCGGGTTTGAGCCCAGGATTAATCATGCCATCATTGCATCGGCAGATATGCTGGTACCTATAGCTGTATTTGCTTTAAACCCCGATGGAAGCATTGCAGAGAACAGGTCTGAATATTATTTAATTCAATCTTTTAACCGGGTTTATAATGAGCAGTTGGAAAAGCTGCCTGCATGGAAACAATGGCAGGAGTCTGTTGAATTTATACAGGCAAAAAGCAGGGCTGCATTTGAAGGGAAAGAGAATTTGCACAGCTATACCAAAAAAATAAAAGAACTGAAGGGAATATATGAATTATTAAATTCTCAATACCTGAAAAATGATCAAAGATAAATACATTAAGAAAGTGAGTTGGCTTATGGTGTTAATATTTTTTTTATCAGGACTGTTTCAGCCTTCATTTTCTCAACAGGTTTCACCTGATTTTAATGCATTAGTTGCTCCGTTTAATAGTCAAAAGAAATCAAAGGTTATGATCTTAGGCACTTTCCATTTCAATGATGGTGGCCATGATGCATTCAAACCCAGGTTTACAGTTGATATAAGATCGGTTAAGCGGCAAACCGAGGTCGGCGAACTGGTTGCATTATTGGCAAAATTTAAACCAACCAAAGTAGCCATTGAAAGCATGCCGCAACGTCAGAAATTTCATGATTCCCTATATACAGAATTTATCAATAAGCGCTATGCGCCGGGGGAAAATGAAACTTACCAGGTGAGTTACCGTCTTGCTGCCTTGATGAGGCATAAAAAAGTATATAACATTGATGCACCACCAGGAAGATTTAGTGATGGAATTGGTAGAAGGAAATTTAGACCTGATACTTACCTGGTTCTTTGATCCTGTAAAAGCATCGGGAGAAGGCGGCTATACACAGAAATTAGCAAAAGCGGAAGGACTAAAAATATATTCATGGGAAGCAGGCCGTGATGTAGAGATCGACCAAGTACTTGAAAAATTTGATCCTATGCATATAGCATTTTTTTATTGCCTGCGGCCTTATCATAATAAATGGGGTAATCTTTCAAAGAAAAAACAGGATGAAAAAATGCAAAGTTTAATTCGCAAAAGAACCAATTATAAAACATTGAACGGGGTAATAAGTACAGTAGCACAATTTGATAGTTTATGGAAAGCTGACTATCCAAATGAAGTTAGCTGGAGAAATTATAAGCACCCGAAAAATGGCTGGCCAAAAGGAATACTTGAGGAAATTGCTGAGGCGACAAATACTGTACGGGATGAAAATATGTGCCGTTTAATCATTGAATTGGTAAATAAAGGGGAGCGGGTTTTTATAAGCATGGGCTCAAGTCATGCACCAAGGGTAGAGAAGACATTAAGGGCAATGATTCAATAATTATCGCTTTGTAAAATATATTACAATGAAGCAAGGATTTTATTTTTTTTTATTTGGTTTATTGGCGACGATTAATCTCGGATTGCAATCAAAACCCAATGCCCGGGAACTAAAAACAAATGAAGTTGATAAATATTTCAGTTTTGCCAGAACGTACGGGTATATCAGATATTTCTACCCGGGTGATGAGGCGGCATCAATTGACTGGGATAAGTTTGCGTATTATGGCGCCAGCTATTTAGGAGATTCTTCATCCGGAAAATTTAAAGATGATATGGAGTCATTGTCTACCGTATTTATTTTCAATCTTTATAAATGGTTGTTTATACGCTCAAGTGTGTTACTGGTAGATTTTTAAATTATTTTAAATTGGTTTGAAAATATATTTGCGAATATTTCTTTAAAAAATTTTAAAAAAAAATTATGAAAATCTTTTATTTATTTAACTTATTTATTTTGTTATTATCATTTTCAGTAAAGGCACAACAAAACAGTTTGGGTTTGGGTGGAGCCTTTCAAACATTCTCTAATGTGCCTGCAGAACCAGAACATATTGGGCTGGTATTAACATTTGAAAATAAAATGTCGAAACATTTTTCTTCTGGTGTCCTGGCAGGCTTTTTTCCTAAAAAGCTTACAGATCAAGACAGGGCGCTAAAATATTCAAGGACGCTTATTACATTTCAACCGGAAATACGATTCTATCTTAAAGAAGTTTTTCGCGGGTTTTTTATTGGAAGTAATATTTCGTACAATCATTTTTCTGAAAACTACAGTAAACTAGATGGCCCATCTCCTAACTTTATAAGTACACCAAAAAATTATTTTGGATTTGGATTTTCACTGGGTTTTCAATCAAAAATTTCTGAAAAAATATTGTGGGGCACTCAGGCATCCGGAAACTTAGTGCCAAATCCAGGCGTAGTTGGGTCTGGCTCAAGATTTTTGGCAAGTGCTAATTTTAGTTACTTACTGGGAAAAACAAAAAAATGATCAGTGAAAGGAATAAGGTGAAGTGCAAGTAAAAAATGCCTGAATGAAAAAAGAGGATGCCGGGTGATCATTACCAGCATCGATCATTCAAAACTGGATGAATTCAGATCGTCCAATAACGGTAATGCTCCTGTCCAGCAGCAAAATATTAGTAAGGCTGCCAGTTTTGAAAAAAAACGTACCGCTTGATGACCTGTTTCAAACAACCTGTCATCAATGAAACTGTAATAAAAGGAAAATTTGATCTTAGTTTTCAATTTGATGCTGAAGACCCTGATAACTTTAAAAAGGAATTGGCTAAACTGGGTTTAATAGGAGAAAAAAAGGAGCTGGAAGTAGAGGTATTGGTAGTTTATAAAGAATGATAAAGTTCCTTACCAACGTAAATATAGTTATTGGCATAGATGGTGAACAGTGGATTTATACCAATCGCCAAAAAACTGATAGCAGATCTAATATACCCTTACTTCCAATGGCAGAAGAAATCATTACTAAATACAAAGATGTAACGGTTGCCGAAATGGATGAAACAGGCGGGAAGGTAAGATTTGTATTAAAAAAAGAAGAAAAGAAAAAGAAAAAAAGTCTGAAGCCGATAGAGGTTACCGTTTTAACTTATAAAAAATGCCGTTCATTTAGTTGTGAACGGCATTTTCATTTATTAATGTTTGATTATTATTTGACCAGTTTTTCTACAATGGTATCCGTATCAGTAACAATTTTTAACAGGTACATTCCACCAGGTAATTTATCAAGGTCGTGTAAAGTAAACCAATTAAAGCCTTTATTTCCTTTTACAGTTTTTTGAAAAACCAGTTTGCCCCCAACATCAAATATTCTGAAATCAACGGGCATTGTTTTTGTAAGCGAAATATACATATCCACATAGCTTGTAAATGGATTGGGCCGTATCTGCGTAATTAACTTCACATTACCGCTTGCAATACGTATGATGATGATTTTGCTATAAGTATATGCTCCACCCTTATCAGTTATCTTCAGGCGGTAATAATTGGCACCTTTGGCCGGAACAGGATCTACCAGGGTATAACTTTCCACATGGCTCATTGTTCCTCTTGCTATTACCGTTGCTATGGGTATAAAATTAATTCCATCAGTACTACGCTCCACAACAAAGTTTCGGGCATTCACCTCGTTGGTGGTTACCCAGTAAAGGCCAACTTTATCGCCATTCAGTTTTCCGTTAAAATCAATCAGGGTTACCGGTAATACACTGCCCACTTCGGCTACCAGCATGTGCAGCGACACCCCGGCACAAATGGGTTGTGGTGCAGTGGCCGTAACATCGCAAAGCGAATAGGTAACCAGGTCGGGGCCTATATAATTTAACAGGGGTGTGTACAGGTAAGTACCATCCGAATAAAAATTTACTGTGCCACCCCGTAATGTCGTTCTGGTTTGAATAAGGTTTTTAGGCCCTGCCGGATTAATGGTAACACCCTGGAAACTGATCGGGTTACCATTTGGTTCCCGGTCATTATTGAAAAAATTTCCGCTCTTGTCCAAATTCCTGTAGGTAAGTTCAAAATCATCGCCCCCAAATGGCGGATCATTGGCTGCACCGTTTCCATTGGGTAATATTTTTATCTGCAGTTGTGAGGTTGCACAATAAGGGTTGTTGTTATTACCACAAATGGTATAATTAGCAGTAACAGATCCATGAAAATCGGCGGCAGGTGTAAAAGTATAGTTGCCATTGGCATTTAATACAAAGGAGCCTGCATTGGATACACTTTTGTCGGTTGCCGTTAATCCTCCAATATTTAACGGAGTCCCCAAAGATCCGCTCAATTCCGGAATTCCATCCCCGTTACTATCATAAATAAAACCTGTAATCAAATAAGTATAATTCTGTACTTCCCGGTCATTTTGTAACAAATTCCGGCTGATGGTGGGACCATAGGTTATATCTTCGTCGTTGTTGGGAATTAAACTGTTAGCAACCGTTAGTAACGGGCTTACTGTGATGGCCAGGTATCCGGTATCGGTTGCCGTATTGGCTTTATTATCAAAAATAATATAAGGCACACTCATATAGCCGGTAAAACCGGTAGTGGGTATATAATTATATGCACCGGTTGCCTGTATGGCCAGGGTGCCTGCATTGGCTACCGGGCTTCCGTTTGCTGCAAAGCCGCTTACCGTAATACTGCCAGAAACCCTGGCCGATCCTGTATTATCAATAAACCCTCCAAAAACTATGGCATCCCTTTCCAGATCAAAATCATTGATGATGGTTACACCGCTTACTGCGGTATTTATCCAGGTACTGTTTTCATCATTCACCGCATAGGTGCTGTTGGGTATGATGATATCAATCGTAAGTGTAGCAGTAGTACAGGATCCTATACCCGGCGCACAAGTGGCAGGATTTGTAGAAAAGATATCACAAATCTGGTACGTGAGTATATCATTTCCAAAATAACCCGGATTGGGTATGTATTCAATAAGCCCGTTTAGGGGGTTTACACTGGCTGTGCCATGTAGCGGCGCCACCGTAATAACAGGGATGGTGAGTTCATTTAGATCGGGGTCATAATCATTGTTACGTACATTTTTATAAAGCGGTTCATCCATGCTGATGGTATCATTGTCATTTAAAGCAACCGGGGGATTGTTTACCGGTGGAGCCAGAATGGTGATGGTAACCGTTGCCTGGGCAGATAACTGAGGTGGCACGCCATTATCCGTTAACCTGTACGTAAAGGTAACCACGCCAATAAAACCAACGGCAGGAGTATAGGTAACGGTACCATCATTATTGTTGATCAGCGTACCTGCACCAGGCGGGTTTAATGCGCTGAGATTAGTTACTGTAAGCGTATTTCCCTCGGGATCGCTGTCATTCGCAACCAGGTTAAGTGTAATGGCATTGCAGGGAGGCCCAGAAGTGTTGTCATCAACCGGAAAAGGAGGGCGGTTCAATACCACAATCACTAGCATGGCGGTATCACGCAGCGGGCTTCCGCATACAGGGCTTGGCTCAGTAATTGAATAGAAAAGCGTGTCGTTACCGGTAAATCCAGCATTGGGTGTATACACTACACTGCCACTGCCGTTAACCGTTGAGGTACCGTTTGTTGGGGGTGTTAAAATGGTAACAGTATACGAAGCTCCGAGTGAAGCAGTTTCAGGATCGGTATCATTGGCTTTTACATCAATGGTTTGTGCTACACCACTCAAAGCGCCGGCAGGATAATCGTTGTTGGCAACAATAGCGCCATTGGTAATATTTACGTAAGCATAGGCTGTATCAGCAATACCGCTGGCAGTATGCAATACCCTGTAAACCATGGAGCGTACGCCATTAAACGTGGTATTGGGTGTATATGTAATTACACCGGTAGTTACGTTAATACTGGTTATACCCGAAGCAGGGGTTGTAATAATACTATAAACTCTTGCACCGGCAACTGGATAATAATCGTTTGCAGCAGTAGCTATATTCACCGCAACACCATTTGGCGTACTTACCGTATCAGGCATGGCCTGTGGCCCACGGGTAGGTATGGCGGCACAAACAGGCAGCGTGTAGGAAACCAGCAGTTGCGGCCTGTTGGCTACCGTTACGTTTTCGGTGGAGGCAAAATTAATTAGTGAGTTAAGGTTTTCTGTAGTGAACCTGGCTAATATGCCATGATTTGCAAAAGTACTATTCACCCATCCCTGTACCAGACTGGTAGCTGTAAAGTTATAAATGCCATTTATGGCTACAGATACTGTGGCGGTGGCTGTGGCATCAAAATCACCACCTGCCGTTGTCCAGGGAGTACCGGTTATGCGTTGCTGCCAGTTGGCTACGCCTGCGGTACCGCCACAACCGCCTGTACCTTCCGTCCAGTTATTGGTAAGCCTGTGAATACTTACATTTCGTGCGCTGGCAGGCCCGCCAATTTTTACCAATCTTACGGTGGCGCTGGTTATGGTAGCGGTAGCCGGTATAGAAGACAAGTCATATCGTATAAGCGCCCTGTCTTTTGCTCTGGTGGCGGGACCGTTAAGATATAATATATTACAACTGCCATAATTTTTGAGTTCATCTGTGGCATTGTTGTTATAGATATTGCCATCTTCTGTAGCTGTTAAGGTTACATTAGTGGTAGTAGTGCCGGTTTCGTAGGTACCGCCATCACAAAAATTATTGCTTACGGTAACGGTTACTGTAGCGGTTTTTGAATAGCCCAGCGAATTAGCGACACGGTAAGTAAAATTATCGGTACCCGTAAAGTCGGCATTGGGTAAGTAGGTGATGGTGTTATCTGTATTGATAGAAACCCTTCCATTGGCAGGTACAACGGTAATGGCCGATACGGTTAATGGCCCTGCCACCAGGGGCAAATCATTTGCCAGCACATTTAGGCGGCTTTCCACATCTTCCACAATTGTAAATGCATCGTTGATGCCATTGGGTACATTAGCGAGGTTACCAACCGTAATGGTAAAAGTGCCTGCAGTGCATAAAGGTACAGGGGTGGTATTATCACACACTGTGTAGGAAAGGGTTTCTATGCCCACAAAACCAGCATTGGGGGTATAGGTAATATTACCGTTGGCATTAAAACTCATAACTCCGTTGGCAGGGTTGGTAACATTGGTAAGTGCAATGGCCTGACCATCCAGATCTATATCATTGGCAAGTACGTTGTAAGTGAGGCTTACGTTTCCGCAGCCGGGGTCAAGGCTTTGGGCATCGTTCACAACGGTAGGGGGGTGATTACCAATAATAAGTATACCGAATGAATTAAAAACGGTACGGCCACAGTTATCGGTTATTTTGCAGGTGATGATGCATGGTGTATTATCGATAACCGTGGGCGCTGTATAATTAGTTGTTGCGCCTGTTGGATTGGAAAAACTACCTCCGCAACTGGATGTCCACTGATAAGTAAAAGTGGTTCCCATCACCGGTGATGTGGCAACCACATTCAATCCAACTATGGTAACGCCCGATTGTATTTGTAATCCTTCTGTAATTCCGGTTATGGTTATAACCGGTCTTTTTATTATGGTATTAAAAAAACTAAAATTAAAAAAAACCCGTTGGGCAGCAGCATCATCTGCCGATCCTTTATTAAGGTCGTGCCCAGCCTCGTACATTACAAATCCCCTGGTGGTGTCGTTCATACCACGACCATACACTATGGCTGCGGCTGCACCTGGTGACCTGGTTGGTATATCAGACTGGGTGGGATCAAAAGCAATTAATTTGGCTCCTGCATTCCACGCCCCACCCAGCTTAGGTAAATATATCTGTTCAGATCCATTGGTCATAGCCCCATCGGTTTTACCCATATATTGTGCAATTGGGTCAGTTACTAATTGGTGCGTATATGGGGGTGTTCCATCATTGTGGGAACCAAAGGGAACCAGGCCGGTGGTGGTTAAAAAATTCATTTTCTGGGCCGGGTTTGCCGGGTTAGACAGGTTCTCAAGTACACTTACTGCATGGCAACCAGACCAAATAGAGCCCAGGTAATCCTTGTTCCAACTCCACAAAGCCCCGTGTATAGCCCAGGTGGGATCGGCATGGGGCATTACAAAATAGTCATCGCAACCGTTTAATTGAGAAGGTAGTTTCCAGTTGAATGCTCCCGGAAAAGCTATATTGGTGATGCCGGCGTTCAGCAGGAATTCTTCAGCAATATCTCCGTTTGCTGCGTCTAATGTCCAGCGGGGATAGGTATCCAGTGTTCGGGTAACATTTAAGGTTACTGCCGATGTTGTAGTAGCACCCACCACGCCCTGGCCTGTCCAAAAAGTAATCCGGTTGTTTACGGCAGCAGATCGATATTCGGCCTTGATAATGAATGTACCTCCTTTATATTGAACGGCATTATAAATAAAATCCACTCCGTCCTTGGATTTTGAAGGGTTTATGATCATTTTTACCGGTACATTATAATTTCTGATCAGGTCATAAATAAGGCCATAAGGTTTTATGCTGTTGGCCATAGTACCCGGGTTGGTAGCACCCATATTGATGATGAATGAGCCGGTGTTGAAAGTTTCATTTTGGGCCAGACAACCAAATGAACCCATCAGCAGAACCGAACATATCAGAAACAGTTTTCTAAGCTTACAGGTTTTCATTGGCTCTGAATATTAGTTAAAGTCATTTAAACTATATAATAATATGTTTAATAAAAATTATTATGTTATTGTAAGGGTAGATTAAAACTTCTGGTTTACTTATCATGTAATAAATACTAATATTATTAAAATATATTTTAACGTATCTACACTGGTCAGCGATTTCAGGAAGGTTTTAACCATCATGTAATAATTGCTAACGTATTTTTACCAATTATATTATATCGTAAGTTCTTTTTTGTACAATCCTAAAATTTTAAATAATTTTATAAAAAAAAATGCACCTGATTATTTCAATTTTATCTATCCTGTTTATTACTCCCTTAATATCTATTGCCCAGAATGCCCAAAAAACAACACGGTCGGGAGCAAAAGATGCTGAACCGGATAGTTTTATTATCAAAAAAACAACCGAGGAGAGAAAAGTTTTAGTAAATCCAACAGCCGGAACAGCCATCTTTAACAGCACTACCGGAAAGGTTGAATATTTTACCGGAAAAGCCTGGAGGAGCCCTGCAGCCAATGAACATTATATAGGTAAAGTATTTGAGGGGGGTATCATTTTGTATTTAGACAGTACAAAGCAACATGGATTGATTGTAGCGCCTCATGATCAGAGCACAGCTGCACAATGGGGTTTTTTTAAGGAACAGGTTGGGGCGTACGATAAAAAGATAGGCACGGGCAACCGGAATACCAATATTATAGCAAAAAATAGCAATGACAGCACCATTGCCGCCAATATCTGTTATAACCTTATTTTAAATGGTTATGACGACTGGTTTTTGCCATCCATTGAAGAATTAAAATTGCTGTACTTCCATTTTAAATCAAAAGGATTGGGTAATTTCATCAGCAGTCAGTATTGGTCTTCTTCTGAAACCGATTTCAATAATGCCTGGATAATGAACTTTGCCCTGGGGGCAGATATTGAAAATAATGGAAATAAATCATATGCTGTACGTGCAGTCAGGTATTTTTAAATTAACAAACCCTGTCTGCTTCATTACCCTTTGCACAAACAATAATTTCAATTTTATTTTTAATTCTTTGCCGGATTATTGAATTTTGCAGGAATGAAAAAAATCAATATCAACATTGATGGCTGGTCATCCCGTGGTAAAAGCACACTGGCTAAACAGCTTGCAAAAGACTTGGGTAATGTGTATATTTATTATCCGCATACCGGAAATACAACAGGTATGATTGTATATTCCGGGAATTTCCTTTTTGAAAACACCACTTCTTACAAATACTTCTTCTTCGTCAAAGTAGGTTGCCCTGGTTTTATAAATCGCAGCGGAGACATGCAATATTTGGTTTGAAATGTCGGCAATTATTTTATTGTTTTCAGAAATCCGGGCATTATTAAAGTAAACATCAAGTAAAGTATTACGCAATAATTCTCTGATATCTGCAGTAATCAATAACTGGTAAAGCATTTCATCAAATGAAGCAAAATCTGCCACATCTTTCAGTTGCCCAAAGCTTTTTATTGAGTAAGAAGATGTTAGCAAAATTTCTTTCCCGTCAAAAGTATTTAAGAACCAAAATCCATCGCTTTTCAAATGGTAGAAGGGGAGTGAAAAATTAGAAGAGAATATCGGGATATCAACAAGCTGATGCCAGTAATCTTTAAACTGTGCCACCAATTCCGCTGTAATATAAATTTTGTTATCAGTAATGTTACCCTTTTCAATCTATGTAATTATTGATAATAGAAGGATGGGTTTATGCGGTGCTGGTGCACCCTTCCTTCAGTTAACCCTTAGCTGTGAGAATTTATGGATAAACTTTTCTAAAGCAGTCATAATGAGAAAAAATATAAGTAAAGCCCCTTATCAGTATTTGGTATCGGTCAAGATAAATTTTTCTTTCATTTAAAAATGTTTCTGTTTCGTGGAGATTAAAAGGTAACCATCATATTTTTCCCGTTACCCTGTTATGCAGACCTTTCTTATTATGGATAATATTATTTATCATCCACGCTGCTGCCGAGCCGCAAATAATTACAACAAAGTACTTTTGTTTTTATGCCCATGCATTCCGGAAATTTTCGAAGGCTTGTAAAAAGCCGGATTTCGGTGTGTGTATCCGGAAAAACTCATCAAAAAAAGTTACTCTTTATTGTTTTTCGATTAACGGCGTAATATTATCTGTCAGTATTTGAAAAGTTTCGCCCCAATTACCGGGTTTTGCTAATGCAACTGGGCTCTTGGTTGCCAAAGTCATGGCCTGGATAAAATTTTCCAATTGTTGATGAAGCGTTGCATTATGTACTCCCGAATATTCAAATGCCAATTGTTTTTACAGCATGGTTCTTATTAAAAAAGTCTTGCTCACCCGCCGCCGGCCATAAACTGCTACCGGTTCCGGTTGGGTGATTTAATGATCTCCGGTAGCAATTCTTTTTCTGCTACCCTACCGGTTAATGTTGCTGCCATTTATTTTATATTTCGCCAAATGTACATAAAATAGATATGTTTTGGCGGAATATAACAACAGGATTAAGATGAATACCATTCGATTTTTTTTGTTTTTCCCCTGCGGGAAAACTTATCAATACCCTGGTGCAAACGTTTATGAAAAACGGCTCCGGTTAATTTTGTACGCCTTCTACCAACCAGTGCAAATTGATACGGTATCTATTTATCCGGAGACAAATGATAAATGGCCGGTATCAGCGCCAGTTCAGATCGCCGTTTGCGCCAGGAATGATAAAAATATCCGGTTCAGGTTATACTGTTGCTGTTGATTTCATCTGATGTATTTTGATTCCATGGCGTGTGAAAAATTCCCTCTCTGTCATTGCGTTCATAAGTATGTGCGCCAAAATGATCACGCTGTGCCTGTAATAAATTGGCAGGCATCCAACTGCTGCGATAACTATCATAATAAGCCAGCGACATCATCATCGCAGGCATGGCAATGCCGTTCTCCACTGCTTGCCGGATGGCATGACGGATACCTTTTTGTGACTGGCCCAGTTCTTTTGCAAATTTTTCGTTCATCACCAGGTTTGGCAGCGTGGGGTCTTTTGAAAAGGCGCTATAGATATCTTCCAATAAAGCTGCACGGATGATACAGCCGCCACGCCAGATCTTCGCGATGCTATGCGGTTTCAAATCGTACTGATAAGTTTTGGAAGCAGCCTGTAACAAAGCCATGCCCTGTGCGTACACGGTTATCATGGCAAAATAAAGCGCCTGCTCTAGTGCATCCGTCAATTCAAAAATTTCATCTGTGAATTTTATCACCGGGCCTTCCAGTTTTTCCCGGGCAGCTTCCCGTTCCTTTTTATAAGCCGACAGGTCACGCATGGAAACGGCAATATCAATAACGGGGATAGGCACCTGTAAACGAATAGCTTCTTCCGAGGTCCAGCCCCCGGTTCCTTTTTGTCCGGCGATGTCGAGGATCATATCAATGAGGCTGTTATCGGTAAGTTCATCTTTTTGCAAAAAAATATCAGCAGTAATTTCTACAAGAAAGGATTGTAATTTCCCTTTGTTCCAGGTTGAGAAAATATGATGTAGTTCTTCATTGTTCAGTTTACCAAAGACCTTTAATATATGATAAGTTTCGGCAATGAGCTGCATCAATCCGTATTCAATACCATTGTGTACCATCTTTACATAATGCCCTGCAGAGCCGGGCCCAAGCCAGGTAACACAGGGCTCCTCATTCACTTTAGCGGCAATGGAATTTAGCATGGGCGCCACACGTTCATACACTTCCTTTGGCCCGCCGGGCATGATACTTGGACCATGCCTTGCGCCCGTTTCACCACCCGAAACACCAAGGCCCATGAAATAAATAGCTGACCTGGTCAATTGTTCTGTTCGCCTGTTGGTATCTGTAAAATGAGAATTACCGCAATCCATCAGGAGGTCATTTTCTGACAGCAGCGGTTTTAATTCATTAATCACATCATCTGTAATTTTTCCGGCAGGCACCAGCATAATGATCACCCTGGGTGTTTTTAATGCATTGATAAATTCATCCATCTTTGCAGTGGCTGATACATTTCGTTCACCTGCTTCTTTTGTAAGTATCTCCACCTGGGAAAGATTTTTATCATACCCCATCACACGGTATCCGTGATCATTTATATTCAAAACCAGGTTACGCCCCATCGTGCCCAGGCCAATCATTCCGAAATCATATTTTTCTGCTGTCATAGCTATGTTATTATTTTTATTGCGTTAGTTTTCAGACCGAGTAAAAAAAATTGCAATGGCAAACAATTTCCTCGAAAAGAATAGTGTTTGCTTTTCGAGAGATTGTCGGGGTTTGGCAAGCTGCCAGTACATCAACAAAACAAAAACTTCAAACCAATTCACTGGGTTATTTTAAAATTTAGTTCTTATCAGGCCCAAATGTTTTCAGCTGTGTTTTTGTCTTCTCCAATCCCTCGTCCTGTGAGCCATTCATGCCAAAGGCTTGTGCCACTTCAACAAACATGCTTCTGTCATCCATATATAGCGAATGGCAGGCGCTGTATGTGAACTGTTGTTGCCATACGGAATATATCATTGCCGGGTTTTCGCAGCTAAACAAAACAGCATGAAACAAAAGCATCAAACAACTCATTGAGTTTAAATTCCTAAATCCGGTAGTCATTCAGTTCCCGCCCTTCATTACTACATGTAATTATACGGAGCTGGTAACGGTTTTTAGGCGCTTTGAAAAAATCAATTGTACCAGGGTATACTGTTGATTGACTGCACAGGAAAGTTACAAAATCTTCCTGGTAGAATTTCCGGGGCTCATAAAATGTAACCCGGTTCAGGTATTCATGTAGTGTGAGTTAGCCTTCCTGGCAGGTACCAAGACTAAAGTGGTGCCGTTCATTTTATTTATGTCACGACCATGGCGAAGAATACGTCAGTCATAGGCCTGGCCTTTGGGAAGGTATTGCAAGCCTGCGCACAGGGGCGGGGTAACGTTCCGCCCGGAACAGCGTGATTGATAACAGGAAGTTTTATTCATGTTTGTTGACAGGCTTAAATTTTTACCAAAATTCCAAATTTGCTGAAATATAAACAGATGAAAAAGTTTATACAAACCGAAAGCGATCAATAATAATTTTCAAAATTTGTACACATTGGTTTGTCGATACAACATACCGGGCCTCAATAGGGTTGATGGAAACGAAGGAATATTGACAGCATTTGGATAATGATGTGTTTCAAAACAATAACCGGAAAACGGGCCATAAGGAGTATTGTTTTTTCCTGTCACTACCGGTATCCATCTGCCATTGTAAAAATGCACAACCGGCGCAGTACTCAGTACCTGCAAATGCAGGGTTTCGTCGCTGCTTAGCGCTTCGGCTACAACTGATAGCTGGTCGTTTTCTGTTAAAGCAATAAATGTTTGATCGTATCCGCCTGCTTTGTTCCAGTTTTGTACAACAGGTTGCCAGTTTCTGAAATCATAAGGTGAATTTTCGACCGGTATTACATTACCTGTTACACAAAGTTCATCGTCCTGCCCGAGCCAATGATGGCTGTGTATTTTTACTTTTTGGTTTGCCGTTGTTTCCTGATGCGCATCGAGATTAAAATAAGTATGGTACGACAGGTTTACAGCAGTTGCCTCATCTGTGCCGGCTTCTATATGGTATTGAAATGATGAAGGCAACAGTGTAAAGGTAATGTTAACCGTTAGTGTTCCGGGGAACCCTTCTTCGCCCGAAGGACTTACATATTGCATGGTGAGGGAAGGATGGGGTGTGCTCTTTAAGTCTACCACATCCCAAATTTTTTTATCAAATCCTTCAACACCCCCGTGCAGGTTGCTGGTACCATTATTCCTGGCAAGCCGAATATTTTGCCTGTCCAGGCTGAAGGCTCCTGAACTTATCCTGTTGGCATACCGGCCAATGACCGCACCAAAGTAGGGGTATTGCTTCAAATAATTTTCATTCCAGTAACCTGCTATAGAATCAAAGCCTAAAACAGTATCCCGGAAATTGCCGGTTTTTTCTTTTACGATCAACTTCATCAGAATGCCGCCGTAGTTGCTGATGACGGCCGTGCTTCCGCTATCGGCACACAATTCATAAACAGTTACCTTTTTGTCATGGTATTCAACCTCCTGAACGATTTTTACTGAAGCCATTTTTAATTTATTTGATTATTCGTCCATTAATTTTGGCCAGTTGCATGGCCTAACTATATTTATAGTATGATGAAAGTAATCTTTTCAATAATAACCAGATGAAATCTGTATTTCTTTTCTTGCGATTCCCGGGATTTGTTAGCGTAAAGAAACACCCACCCCGCAAATTGGGAATATGCTTACTGCCTGTTCCTTTTTTTCAAACCCGGTTAGCGCATTTAATAAATGAAAATTTGTCACGCCTTAATTATTATTACAAAATCCGGGGATGCTCATTTAACCCTTGCGGGGAACAAAAAAGGTTTAAATTTAATCACAACAAAACGGATGCAGCGGTAAACAAATTGGTGCGTTTCAGTGGACCTGCAGCATTCACAGTTTGGCGTTTGCGGCTAACGTAGAGTTTGCCGGGTTTTGAACGATACACTTATTCCTTTGTTATAATTTTAATACATGCATTCCGAAAAAGAATTTTTTGTTGACAAAGGCTCTGTAGTCAGGGAGATCTGGGGTAAGTCTGATACCATACTTTTTATTTTTGCCGGCGCATCGGCCGAGTTTGCATTAAACAAAGCGGTTGACTGGCTGTATTTTACCGGTAAACTGCCGGCCGATCCCCTGGGCAGATTATTTTCCACTGTAACCTATGCGAGGCAAATTGTTTTTTCTGAATTGGATGAAGCGAATAAGGCCATTGACAGGATCACGGCTATTCATTCGGCAGTTGAAAACAGCAGGCAGGCCAAAATTCCGGACTGGGCATACCGGGATGTATTGTATATGCTGATCCATTATTCCGTTGCTTCATTCGAATTATTGGAAAAAAAATTATATGAATCTGAAAAAGAGGATTTGTATGATGTGTTTTTAAGGATGGGACAGCGGATGCATATAAAAGAGCTGCCCGTGAATTACGCAATCTGGATTAGCAGCCGCAGCGGGCATTTACAGGCCGATCTGCTGAGATCTGAACTTACCATTGATTTGTTTAAACAATATCGCAAACACCTGGGCAGCTTCAGGTACAGGCTTTTGCTGGAATCGCAGAAACTGGTTGTACCGGAACGGGTTAATCAGTTGATGGGGTTTACAGGTATTAAATGGTTGAAGTTATTTATTCCGTTTTATAAACTTTGCCGCAGCATTAAATTGGATGGATTAATTAAAACGATTGTGCTGCCGGCAAAATATAAGGCCGAAATAAAAGTATTGGATAGTAAAACGGGTAACTGATGCGGTAATTCACTTATTTTTGATCACCAGGTACACCCACTTTAAAACAAATACATGAGCAGTAGCATCAAAGAATTAACACCAACAGAACTGTGGCAAAATTTTGCAGCACTGAATGCCATACCAAGGGCTTCTAAAAAAGAAGAGGCCGTTATCGGGTTCGTGGTGGATTTTGGGAAAAAGCTTAACCTCGAAACTTTTAAGGATGATGTGGGTAATGTAATCATCAAAAAGCCGGCGACACCCGGCATGGAAAACAGGCAAACCGTTTGCCTGCAAAGTCATTTGGATATGGTGCATCAAAAAAATGCGGATACCCAGTTTGATTTTTCAACCGAAGCCATCAACATGTTTGTGGAAGGCGATTGGGTAAAGGCAAAGGGTACCACATTGGGCGCCGATAACGGAATTGGCGTGGCTTCCATCATGACCATACTGGCATCCTATTCCATTCCGCACCCCGCCATAGAAGCGTTGTTCACCATTGACGAAGAAACAGGCATGACGGGTGCACTTGGTTTACAAGGGGGATTGCTGGATGCCGAAATTTTATTGAACCTGGATACGGAAGATGATGACGAGTTAACCATTGGCTGTGCCGGCGGTATTGATGTTAGTGCCGGTGGAAAATATAAACTGGAAAATACAGTGCCGGGTATTGCAGGTTTTCGCATTACCGTAAAAGGATTAACGGGCGGCCATTCCGGTATGGATATTTATAAAGGAAGAGGCAACGCCAATAAACTCATAAACCGGGTCTTATTAAACAGTAAAGAACAATTTGATCTGAAAATAAGTACGATTGACGGAGGTGGATTAAGAAATGCCATTCCCAGGGAGTCTTTTGCAGAACTTGTTATTCCTGCGGAAGAGGTTGAACCTTTTAATGTATTTGTAAAAGGGCAGGAGGAGGTTTTAAAAAACGAGTATAACAGTACCGATCCCAACTTAACTATAAGCGTTGAAAAAATTACAACACCCGGGATGGTTATGGATGCCGACTCCCAATATGCTGTGTTAAGAACCATTGCTGCATGCCCCAATGGAATATACCGGATGAGCCCGGAGATTAACGGTCTTGTACAAACGTCGAATAACCTGGCCAGGGTGCTGGTTAAAGACGGCGGGTTTTCCATGCTTTGTTTAACCCGCAGTTCGGTCGACAGTGAAAAAATGGACCTGGCAAAAACGATTTGTTCTACTTTTGAGATGGCTGGGGCAAAACCAACCTCTGGCGGTTCTTACCCGGGCTGGGCGCCAAAACCAAGTGCACCCATTGTAAAACTGATGAGCGATTTGTATGAGGAACGTTACCAGGCAAAAGCCAAAGTTAATGCCGTACATGCGGGCCTGGAATGCGGGATCCTCGGTACTCATTATCCCGATATGCAAATGATCTCCTTCGGCCCCAATATCCGGGGTGCCCATTCACCGGATGAAAAGGTACAGATCAGTTCGGTACAAAAATACTGGCCATTCTTATTGGAAATATTAAAGCGGATACCGGCCAAAAAATAGCGGGAAAACAAAAATAATGGTTTTTTGGACATGATATAAACAGCCTGCCGGCAATTGGTTATGCTGCCGTAGTGAAAAATGAAGTTAGAGAGATTGTACCAGTATGTAGTCCAAAGCCATTTGCTATCGGTATAATATCATCTAAGATTTCAACGTAGTGCTTTGAACCACTTAGTAAATCAAGATGGTATAAGATTTCAACGTAGTACTTTGGACTACTTATTAAACCAAGATGGTATTACCGGTTAACAGGCAGTTATTATTTGCTGTAGTTTGTGGCCGGATTCAAAAAAAAAGTTCATCTGCTTAAACAGGCGAATTTTTTTTTAAAAAGCAATCGCTATTAACAAGCAGTGATTTATTTAAATGTTCTCATATAATTTACCACGGCCCACATATCATTGGCATCGGGTATTTTGGTTTTATAGGAAGGCATATCTTTTCTGCCAACTTTAGTTTTGTAAAATAAAGATCCGTCCGTTTGTGACTGGAAAGACGCTTTTGTAAAATCGCCTGATTCTGTATCTAGTTGTGCGGCTTTTGGCCCATCCCCTTTTCCTTTAGTACCATGGCATGATTTACAATGCGTATTATAGAGGGTTTTGCCTGTGGCAACAGATGCCGCATCGCCTTTTAAAGGATTCACTTTATTTTTATCTGCATCCGGAACTTTCCATTCTGCCTGAAAAGAACTTTTTGTAACAAAAGCCATCAGGAAAAGGCCAAAAAATCCTGCAAGGATCATTGAATATTTCTTTTTCATTTTTTTATTTTTTTTGGTTTAGTTGATATTAAGTCTGAAGGTATAAAAATAGTTAAGGAATTTCGTTAAGTGTTCGTTATAGTTTCTTCCAGATGGGGTTCCTCTTTTCTGAGCCTGAAGAGTTCATAAACAATAATAATAAAGTGGCCCCATACGATAACCATCATAACAATAAATGTAATAAGCATCCAGATGGGGGGATGAGCACTCCATAAAGCCCTGGGCTGTTTTTCCAAACTGGCTGAAACAGGCAGGCCCCATGGTTGCGTAACACTGGCTTCAAGATTTCCGAAGGTTTCATTTTCGTCAATTTTCGCCATCAATATTAAATTGCCCTTATCATCTCCCGGCAGGTTGCCGGGTATCTCCACGGTTACTTCTCCATTTTCATCAGTAGTACCTTCGCCAATTTTTAATGCACTGAAGAAGCGTTTTACAAATATGCCAATTGTTACATCTTTCATCGCTGAATCCATTCCATTACCTGGCGTAATGAACTTCACTTTAACAGTCAACAGGGAGTCTTCTTTAACAGGTGTTATTTGCAGCAGGCCTCTTTTTACTGTCATTTCTCCATCGGCTGATTCCATTTGTTTATTCCCCGCAAATGATGCTTTAAAGAGCAAACTGCCATCCTTTACATTCGTTAAAGCATCCTTTTTTACAGTAAGCACTGCTTTACCATTATTATCTGTTATAACAAACCCCAGATTTTTTTCGGCAGTATCACTTACCTGAAAAAAGGTAATCTTCAAAAGCGGCAACCTCATTAAAGAGCCTTTTATTTTAGCCCGCATGGCTGCTTTTAAATCAATGGTGCTATCAGATTTTTGAACAATTATAAAATCAAGCGCAGGAGCTATTAAACCAGCTTCTTCTTTAGTATCCGCTTCTTTAGTGGCTGTACTGTCTGTTTGCGCAAACAGGTTTACCGGTATACATAACAGTATCAACATGGCATACTTGAGTATATGCCTGATGCTGTTTTTTATAAGTTCTTGTTTCATAAAATATCTTTTAAGCAGGTTTAATTTCATCTTTGTTTGTTGCCACATCATGATGATGATGATGAGGTTCATGCGGAAAATTAACTTCCTCCAAACCGGAAACCGGCACCACTGTAACAAATTTTGAGATGAGTGTAAAGAATAAAAGAAACGATGCAATGCCCGCAATGGTTAGCGCCCATTCGGGCCAGGTAGCGCTGTATTTTACAAATTCCATTCTTGTATCCTGCATGGGTAATGCGGGTGTTTCCAGTGTAGGCACAATAATCAGGTAGCGTTTTACCCACAACGCAATAACCATTATAAATGCACTCAGTGTAATCCAGTTTGGTTTTCTTGTTGCCGGTATTGCCACAATCAATATTGGAATAACTATACCTGCAAGATTGGCAAATAATGTCCATCCACCATATTCATGAAAACTAAAGAGTTTATTAATTACTTCGTTGTCCCATTTGGCAGATCCAAACCAACCTGTAAAATATTCTGAAAAAGTAAAGTAACCATACCCGGCACCAAGCACCATCATACCATAACCGAGATAAGAGAAATGTTTATCTGTAAAATAATGCTCCAGTTTGTACATTTTCCGGTACACCCACATGGCAACTATCAATACGCCGCAACCTGAATACAAAGCACCTAAAACAAAGTAAGGACCAAAGATAGTACTGTGCCATCCCGGCCTAAGTGTCATTCCAAATATCCAGGAAAGAATAGATGCTACAATAATTGATAGGGGTACCATGATGATGGCAAGCAGGTTTTGCGAAATAATTAAATGCCTTTTTTGACTGGCTGCTCCACGGTAACCAATGGCTAAAATTTTGTAGAGTTTTTGTTTCCATGCCGGAATATTCATTTTGGCATCGCGGTATACAGCAAAATCCTTTATGAGGGCCAGGTATAGAAATAATACAGCGCCTGCAAAAAAAGTAAGCACAGCCATTACATCCCATGTCATGGGAGATTGAATCCGTGGATAAATGAAGAGATGATGCAACCTGTCGAAACGGCCAACACATAATAAAATGAATATAGGACCAACAATTACAGAAATAAGTGTCATCATCTGCGCAAGCCGCACAATTGGTTTACCCCAGGGCACTTTAAGCAAGTGTAATACCCCACCAATGATAGCCCCGGCATAACTAAGACCTATAAAAAAGATAAAGTTTACAATAAAAAGACCCCACACAACATTATCTCTCATACCGGTTACCCCATGGCCTTTGGCAATTTGCAGGTACAAAGCATACAGGCCAATCATTATAAATATTAAAAAGAATAAACTCCAGATCATATTCCTTTTTCCAAACTTTTCAATATTGGAACGCTGGTAGTTGAAAACTTCCTGCTCGTAAGTATTGAGTTCCATAATAATTTTAAGCTTTAAAGTGATTGTAAAATCCTCTAACCGGATTATTTTGTTTCTGCTTCCATTATATCTTTAAACCTTGCTTTAATGTCTTCAGGCAGGTCTTCATATCCACGCTCAACCGGAAACTGTCTTTCTTTTGGCGGCAGGTAATAAACCCTGGGCTTGGTTCCCAGCTCTTCCAGAAACCTGTAACCGGCACGGTCTTTTATCAGCTGGGTAAAACTCAATGTTTCTTCACCATTGGTAACCGTATCCTCATTTTCATCACCAAAATAAAAAACACCGTTGGGGCAGGATTCTACACAAGGAGGCAATAATCCTTCTCTTGCCCGGTCCGGGCAGAAATCGCATTTTTCAACAGTGCCAACCTTTGCCGGTACACCTGTTTCTGCATTGTAGGAAAGGTTCATAACATCAAGCGGCATTTCCGGCTCATCCCAGTTAAAAACACGGGTTGAGTAAGGACAGGCTGCCATACAGAATTTACAACCAATACAACGGTCATTATCAATCAGCACCAATCCATCCTGCCTTTTAAAGGTGGCATCAACGGGGCATACTTTTACACAGGGGGGATTATCGCAATGAAAACATTGTTTGGGAAACCAGTAAGGGGCAGATTTATCACTGTCTTTCATCAGTTTTACAGAGAGCCATTCCATATCTTCGGGACGGTAATGATGTTTTTGGCAGGCAGTAACGCATTTACGTAAATTTTTACAACGTGCCAGGTCAACCACCATCACAAATTTCTTTCCCACCATTCCCACCCTTTGCTCATGCTGTGATAAAACAGCCATGTTATCGTGATGGTTAAGGTAGGCCGAATCAATTTCAACAATTTCTCCATCTGGAGAAAGCAGCTTAATTTTCTCTGCTGCTACCGGTTTTTTTGAATTGCATGAGCAGGACAAGCTGCCACAGGCAGCCGTAGCCACGGTAGCAATGGCTACATTTTTAATAAATCCCCGCCTGCCGTTGTCATGAGTTTCTTGTTCTTTCATAATTCAGTTGGTTTTTGAAAAGATCAGCTATTATTTTCTTTGGAAGGATTTTGCATCCAGTCATAAATCTCCTTGTTGGTAGATTTTTGTTTTTTTGATGCGGCTTCAAGCACTGCTTTATCAATCTCTACCAGTTTGCCATCAGCAGTAAGCATTTTTACCATTCCGGGCTTGAGTGCTTTTTTATCTGCGGTAAACAGTGATAAAAACCAGCGCCGTGATTTTTCTTCAGATTGTTTATTGTCTCCCATATATTTTAAGGTTTTTTCTTTACAAAAACCAGATGCAATTTATTAAGAGCCCACCTTCAATTTTATGACAACTGTTAAAGAGCGACATGACTATAATCATATGAAAATCGATTTTTTGTCATAAAACTGTCATGCAAGCTTTACTATTTTTGGCTTTGAAATTTTAACACAACATTTTAAGAAAAGAATCAACAATCAACCAGAAAACTATTTTTTATGAAAAAAATATCGTTATTAAAAGCAATCTTCCTTTTTCTCCTGGTGAGTTTTGTATCGGCATCGCTGATGCAGTGTAAAAAAGAAGGGGATATCATTAAAAACCTGGACAGATCATATACAGGAACTGCAGATTCAACTGTGTATGCTTCCTTTTATGAAAGTAATCCTGTAAATCCGTCAGATTTAATCCCCGATGTAAACGATGTAATTAAATTGAGGGGAGTACAAACCATATTAAAGGCATATTGCGGTAGTTCCAATTGTCATGGAGGGCCAATTAAACCCAAGATAGATTCTTATGCCGAGGTAATGGCACTGGTTTCAGCCGGTAACCCCGAAGGCAGCAAACTATGGGAATATATTACCACCAATGATTTTAACAAAGCAATGCCCCCTGTTAATTCAAATTTTGAACTGAACACCACAGATAAAGGCATTATTTACAACTGGATTAAGAACGGGGCAAAAGAAAGGCCTAATCTTGCAGATTTCAGGCCGGTTGTTACCCGCATAATTGTAGACGGATGTGCCTCTGCAAACTGCCATAGCCAGGCTACAGCAACAGGTGCCTGGGCAAGGAAAGGACTGGTATCCGGATTGACTTCTGCAGATACCTCACAATATACCTACATCAACCCAATTAGCGGTTTGGCAACGGTATATTGCCAACTTATCAACAAAACCCTGTTAAACCAGGTATGGACCGGCTACAAAGACAGTGCTAGAAAATTCTATTCAGATACAGTGGCTTTTGCCAGTTTCAGGCCTTATAAAACACTTACTACGCCTGTTTCTGCTTCAAGTACCAGGGGCCCTTTACAAAGCTATGATGATATCATTTTCGATATACTGTATCCAAAAAATGTACGCAGTAATACGACTGTACAATACACCGATCCAATTACATTAAAACAATATTATGTTAAGGGTGATCCATACAACAGTGGAGATAATTTTTTAAGAAGAATGGATTCAACACTTTTATATCATAACGTTAGAACCGGAGTAATTGCGAGCAAGAGCGGTAATATGGCATGGGATGACGGTGGTGCCAAACCATCTGAAGTGGCGCTCATCAGAGCATGGTATTATGCAGATCCCAACATCCCAAATGTGTGGAAATACGGATTTAGCAACACCGGTATTTTTAAGTATGCAAAATCCGGAAACTTCATTAAACCATAATAATATCAAATCATCCAAAAAAATAAGATTATGAAAAAAGTTATAATATTAGCAGCCATGATGGTTTCGATGGTATCCTATATGCTGTCATCCTGCTACAAGAATAAAGAAGATATCCTTGCAACACCGAGGGTTTCATTCCGCAATGAAATTGTTCCTATTGTTACCGCCGCACCATGTGGCTGCCATAATACATCCGGTGCAACTATACGTGCCGTACTTTTTTCCGATCCCAAGAACAATTTGATATTTTATGATGCCATACTGGCCAGGAGAACTTACCTGGACACTATGTCAAGATTGTTTGATAAACATCCGGGAGGAGGAGGTATTGAATTTGCAGCTAATGAAAGGGATATTGTTAAAAAA
>JANNSN010000024.1:0-55527 GCA_031402615.1 Chitinophagaceae bacterium | reverse complement strand
GCTGTAGATTTAGCAACTACTAACGGAACTGCCAGTCCTAATGCGTGAGGGCAACATATTACGATTACAGTTACCATTCGTTCCATAGCAAATGCCAGCGTATGACCGGTAATATACCAATATAAAAATGTTGCAATTCCTGAAATGATGGCAATTATTGTCAGCCATTTCGCTGCTGTATTAGCTAATAATTGAGTTTTAGATTTAGACTTTTGTGCATCATCTACCAATTTTATAACCTGTGATAAATAAGAATCTTTTGCGGCATGAGATACAGTAACTTTAATAGAACCATTACCGTTAATAGCGCCAGCAATAACTTTTTCACCCACCATTTTTTTTACAGGTTTGCTTTCGCCGGTAAGCATACTTTCGTTAAGGTAACTTTCTCCTTCTAATATTATTCCATCGGCTGCCACTTTTTCGCCGGGCTTCACCAAAATAATATCGTTCTCTTTCAGCGTTTCGGTCTTTACATCATGCACCATGTTGGACATTACCATGTGTGCATCTGCAGGCATCAATTGTACCAGTAATTCCAGTTCTTTAGATGCACCTGCTATAGATTTCATTTCTATCCAATGCCCCAAAAGCATGATGAGTATTAAGGTAGACAGTTCCCAAAAGAAATCCATTCCTGCTAAGCCAAAAACGATTGCTACACTATATGTATAAGCAACGGTTATTGCAAAGCCAATCAAAATCATCATACCCGGGCTTTTCGTTTTTACCTCATTCACAAATCCTTTTAAAAAAGGCCGGCCACCATAAAAAAATACTACTGATGATAAGGCAAACAAAATATATTTTGACCCCGGGAAACTGATATGAAGATTTAGCCAATGTTGTATCATTTCTGATAGCAGCATTATAGGAATAGTAAGAATCAACACCACATAAAACCGTTTTCGAAAATCAGCGATCATCATCGCATGGTGGTTATGTCCGGCATGCCCCATTTGTGGATTGCTATCGCCGTGTTGATGATGTGAGACGGATTTATCTGCTACGTCTTTTACGGGAACTAAGTTCATTCCACATTTAGGGCAGTTGCCCGGCTTATCCTGTACAATTTCAGGATGCATGGGACAGGTGTAAATATTACTTGTTTTCTTTTTATCCATTTCCCTGTTTTTTATGTATGAAGCCGGTGAAGAATTAACGCAAATGCCCAGAGGCTGGTAAAAGATAACAAAAGCCACTTGAAATCTGAACCAATTATAAAATTAACAACTGTCATTAAGCCCATAGAACTTATTCCTGAAAGGGTGCTTTGGTTTGCCGGAGTGTTGCAACACCAATAACACATAATGCAGTACCTGAAATGAAACTGGCTGTTGCTGAAAAACACATTGCTTCTCTAGTTTTTGATTTATTATTTTGGTTTCGGCGATTTGATAAGACGTAAAAGATGTTATTCTTAAGTTCATCAGTTCCTCCATACCACCTTACAATACTTCATCATAAAATAAATTCCTTAATCAACAGGCTATTAATTTTAGGACTATTCCTGTAGCCTGTTGATTAAGAAATTATCAGGCTACAACAGTTTTGCATTCTGCCTCACACTTTTTGCATTCTGCTTCACACTTTCTGCATGCTTCTGCGCATTTTTTACAAGACTCGTTGTCTGGATGCTTTTCACATTCTTCGGCACATGCACGGCAGGCTTCTGCACATGCATGGCAGGCTTCTACACATTGATCGGCTGATTCTGCAGAATTACCATCCATACTTCTGCATGCTTCGGCACACTTAGTACATGCTTCAGCACAAGACAGGCATAGCTTTACACATAGTTCCATACCGGGTTTTTCTTTGCAATCCGCAGCGCAGGTATTGCATAGTTCTGCACATGCCTCACAGGCATCTATACAATTTTGGAAAGTTTGATTACTCATTTTTATAAAATTTAAGACATTCCTTCAGTTCCGCTGTTGCCCGGCTTTCAGTTTCGCTGTTACCCGATAACGGTGATTAATTTTCAGGTTTTGTGTAGGTGCCTTCCTTCATCATTTTCATTTGCTCATCTGTCATTTTTTGTTTCACCAATGTCATTCCACATTTTGGACATTTGCCCCGTTTATCACTCATCACCTCATTGTGCATCGTGCAGGTATAGGTTTCATCTTTTGCTACCTGTTCTGATTTTACATTGCTGCCATTACCGGAACATGCTGTAAAAACAAGTGTTGCTGACAGGAGAATAGCGGCAATAAAAAGTAACTTTTTCATAATTGATTTTGTTAATTTTTGATTTTGTTAAGACTGTTTTAGTTTTACGATTGATTTTAATTTGCTGCTGCAATTTCTTTAATTGTGCAGTGTCCTGCCTTGCTGAGTTAGGTTTGTAATTCGGCCACATCAATTGATTCCTTCATAGTAAGAACCGCCCTTTGTGGATGCAAATGAACTTCGGCTTCTGTAATACCTGGTACATGCAGTAAGGCTTTTTTTACATGGCTTACGCAGCCACCACAACTCATTCCTGCTAACTCAAATTCTTTTTCATTTTATTTGTTTAAAGAGTAACTGAATTTTATTTATTATTTAAAGATTAATGCATTGGTAATTATTTTAAATGTGTTACTATATGTGCGTTGTAATTTTATTTATTGCATACCACCCGTTTCATACCAATAGCTTATACCATTTGGGCCTTTGCCCACGGGTATTGTGGCGGTTACTTTTTGAGTGGCAACATCTATTGTAGAAACAGTATTGTCTAAACTATTAGTAACATAAACTGTTTTGCCATCTTTACTCACTACAACACCATGAGCTTTGTTTCCTACGGTTATGGAGCTAATCAATTTTGCAGTTGATATTTCAATAACAAAAACCTTATTTGAAACCGGTCTTTCCATAAGTACTCCCTGGTCGGCAACATACAGTAATTTGCTATCGGGTGTAGCATACAATTGAATTGGGCCTTGTGCACCTTCGGGTAATGCTATTCTTTTTATTTCTCCGCTTTGCAGGTCATATCTTATTACTTCTTTCGTATCGTACAGGGAAGCGAAAACAAATTTCTCATCTTGCGTAACTGCAGTTTGCACAGCCACGCCACTCAATGGAACGTCTGTTATCTTGCCATCTGCTATATTGATGATTGACATACTATTTGCATCCATATTGGCTACATAAAATTTACCATTGGCATAACGCAAACCATGTGGTGAGTGCCCGGTTCCTAAATCAAATTTTCGCATCCTTTCATAAGTATTTGCATCTACCTGTATAACCTGGCTGGGATCTTTAGCCGTTACATAAGCATATTTTGATTCATTATCTAAAACCACATGTGCCACATGTAAATCTTTACCCAATTGAACACGGTTAATTATGGTGCCTGTATTCGCATCAATAACTACTAATTGATTTATCCCTGTGCTACCCATTGGTACGGCCGTTACCCAAACAGATTTTCCGTTTGGAGCTACCTGAACATTATGCGCCATAAACATTTTACCCGAGTCGCTTATTTCTATGTTCATATTTTTCAGACTATCCTGAAGATCAATAACTGAAACACTGCCGCCTTCTTCATTGGCTACATAAACTTTAGCCCGTTGTGTGCTGGATAATTTTTTATTGTTTTCGCAACTTATCATCGTAGTGCCCAATAACAGCAGTATTATTACAAACTTCAATGCCTGGTTTAAAGAAGAATTTTTCATTTCATGGTTTAATTTTTAAAAAAATATTATTTATTTTATCGTAATATAAAATTTACAATTGCTCTATTACTTTTTGTAACATGCCCCTTATTTCTGCCGCAATACCAGCCAATGCTTTATTTTCTATTGCCTGCATGGAGGCTGACGGATCAACTGCCGAAACCTCTACCTTGCCTGCTACTTTTTCCTGAACAATCACATTGCAAGGCAACATGGTGCCGATTTTATCCTCTGCCAGTAAGGCTTTGTAGGCAAATGACGGATTGCAGGCACCGAGGATTTTATAATTATAAAAATCTACATCTAATTTTTTCTTTAGGGTAGCTTTTATATCGATTTCTGTAAGAATGTCAAAGCCTTCTGCTTTGAGGGCTTCAGTTACTTTTTGAATGGCATCATCAAAACTTCCTGTTATTGTTTTGCTGAAATAATATCCCATCATTGTATTTTTTTATAAATAAAAAAAATCTTCTTCTGTCTTTAGCAACTATACTTTCTAACTCATCTTTACCGGCAGTTATATTCCATAAAGAAATGTCAAGGTTTGCCACGATCTCTAAACCAGGTTCCAATACGGCCAATAATTGTACCTAAGATTCCTATGATAATCATTGTTACGCCCAGAAGATGATGCCAGCCACCCATCTTACTAAACAGCAGCATTGTGCCGCTGACCACAAGCGCTGCCAATGCAATTGCACCTGCGAGTTGTTTGATATTACGGCTTAAGCCAACTGCCAGTTTTTCCAATGTAGGAGCCTGCACACGGCCCAGATTACCTTCGGCGATACGCCGGAGTATTCGTCTTGTGTCGCCAGATGCATCCATCATCAATCGTTCCATTTCACGGGCAAGTTTGATTGTCTTATCCTTAATCCGTTCCGGTGAGAAGTGCTGTATGGTTAGTCGTGAGATCTCTTCACGAAAAGATTTCATATAATTATGTTCCGGGGCAAGTTGGCGTATCAATGATTCGAGGATGACGAAGGTACGGGTAAGGAGAACAAACTCAGGGGGATTGTGAACCCCGTTCCGGGTTCCGGCACGCATCAGTGAATCGAAGGCATCGCCGATTGAAACAGCTTCCATGTCACCACTGTGCATATCATATAGAACTGCTTTCATGTCCACTAACAGTGCCGCATGGTTTACTTCTTCATTGGCCGCTGCCATTTCCAGGTAAGCTTCGGTTGCTGCCTTCGCATTTCCTTTAACTACTGCTTCCAGCAGGAGTATCAGTGATTCACGCATGGCTTCATCAAGCTCACCTGTATTTCCAAAATCGAGAAGAGAGAGCCGTCCATCGGGCAAAACAAAAACATTACCGGGATGTGGGTCGGCGTGAAAACTTCCTTCTTCAAAAATGGATTGCAGTGTCAGTTTAATTAAAGTGTTCATTAAATCAGGCATCGCTTCGGGGTGCTTCTTGGCGTAGTGGTCTATGCGTTTGCCTTCAGAAAAATCCATTGTGAGATCAGTTCTTCCCGAACATTCTTTCACAACTTCCGGAATCCAGAGCTCAGTAATATTTGCCAGTGCTTTTTTAAAGAGTATCATGGAACGGGCTTCCCGGTTGAAGTCGGTTTCCCGTATGAGTGTTATGGCAAATTCCTTCACTACAACAGGCAGGTCGAATGGACGAAGCTTTGGAAAGAGTTTCTCTCCCAGCGATACCAGGTAAGTAAGCGCCGTAATATCCGTTGAGATTATTTCTTTAAGGCCTGACCGTTGCACCTTTACTGCTACATTACGTCCATCGTGCATGGTTGCTTCATGAACCTGGGCGATGGTTGCAGCGGCTATCGGCTTTTCGCCAAACGATGAAAACAGCTTCGTTAATGAGCTGCCGAGTTCGCCTTTTACTGTTGACTTTACCACGCTAATGCTCATAGCCGGCAGGTCATCGTGCAGCAGTTCCAACTCTTTGATATATTCAGGCGGTAGCAGGTCCCGCCGCATGGCAAGCACTTGTCCGAATTTTATAAAGACCAGTCCAAGTTCTTCAAAAGCTTCCCGTACTTCTTTTGGAGGAGGCAATTTTTTTTTGCCAAACAAATTGCGCAGAAACTTATGCCGGGCAAACACACGCATGATTTGCAATAGCCTTGGCGCCGCCTTCCGCAAACTGATTTTTTCCGTGTCCTGGATCATTGCTTGAGTTCTTTTTATTAAATATTACTATTCAACTTGTGTAGTTTCGTTTGAACCTGTTCTGTTACAACTTTTAATACTTGAAATGGTATAGATCATTTTCTTTTACGGGAATTGAAAAAATACCCAATTAATACTATTACAATAACAACTATTAAAACCCACCAACCCATATGCATTCCCCAGTAATAGTAACCTCCGTGATTCTCCATCATAATTTTAGCTTTTAAAGTTTTTATAATTAATGTTTCATCTTATTATCCATTTCACCTGACTTCATATCCATATTTTCTCCCTTCATCTTTTGCATCATATCCATCATCTGAGGGTTTTCCATCATTTTTTTACACATCCCCGACATCATTGCAGTGTCACCTTTAGCTGTTTCCATCATCCCTGACATCATCCTTTTCATCATTGCGGGGTTTTCCTTCATTATTTCCATCATCGCTTCATGGTTTTCCATCATTGGCAACATCATCATTTTACCGTTTTTGCTGTTCATCATGGCCGCCATCATTTCTTTCGACATCGTACTATCGTCAGCAATTTTATTCATCATTTCCATTCTTGTTTCCGATTTTGAAAGCGTTTGGTTTACATCTGTACCGGATTGGCAGGATGCAAAAAGTGTAATTAAAGCAACCAGTAAGCTGAGTTTTTGTAATGATTTCATGTTTTTAGTTTTACATTATTAATTAGCTATTTTAATGTGAAAGAGTTTTCACAACGGTAGTAAGGTAGGTCTCCTGATTATAGTTTATGATACACAATTAATTAAAATAATTACATCATTCACACATTTGAACAACGTGAACAAAAAGGAGTGCTGTCAAATAATTTTAAGCTGGCAGATTTTTTTAGAATTTAGTATTTACATCGCTTTCATATCATGCCCGGCCATGGGGTTAGCTCCTTTCTTAAAAATATATTCGCTGTTGAGTAAATAGGCACCGGTAATCACTACCACATCACCTGGCTGCAATCCGCTTCTTATTTCTATCATACTACCTTCTTCTGCGCCCACTACAACCATTATATTTTTGAAAGTATTTTTCGCTGTTTGTATCCATACTGTTGCTCCTGTAGCATCACGGATAACTGCATCAACAGGTAAGGTAAGCGCAGAACGCTTTGAACCACTGAGGTAAACATACGCAGACATACCTGGCTTTAATTTGTTGTTTTTGTTTGGAATGGAAACGCGTATTAAGTTGATCCTTGATTCGGGTACGATCTCCGGGTTAACAAAGCTGATACTACCTTTGATCGCTTCATCGCCCAGTTCGGGAATACGAACAATGGCAGATGCGCTTTGCTGCAACTGTGCAAATTGTGATGCATATACCTGTGCTTCGGCCCATAATGTAGAGAGATCTGCTAATTCTACTATGGTACCTCCTTCCATAACATAGTCGCCTTGCCGTATTCCTAAAGCAGTAATATAACCATTGCCGGTACTGTAAAATGTTGTTATAGCACTGGCTTTTCCTGCCTGCACAAGCTGTGTAATTTGAACATCACTCATTCCCCATAACGTAAGCTTATTCCTGGCACTATGCAGTAATGAACTAAAATCCATAACATCATTGCCGATAAATGCTTTTTGTCTTTCCAATGCCAGCAAATATTCCTGTTTGGCATTATTTAGTTCTTCACTGTATATGTCAAAAAGCTTATCTCCCTGGCTTATATAGTCACCAACCTTTTTAAAATACAATTGTTCCACTCTTCCCATAACTTTTGAACTGATTGCCGAGGTTTTTGTAAGGTCGAAATTTAAGACAGCTGTTAAAACAGTTTGGCTACCTATATTTCCGGAGCGAATGGTATCAACGGAAATATTTCCCAATAAAATTTGCTGATCGCTGAGTTGTAATTCATCTTTATTTTGTGCAGTGGATTTTTTTACTGCTGTAAGCGGCATTTTACAGATAGGGCATTTGCCGGGTTTACTTTCCACCACCTGCGGGTCCATCGAGCAGGTATAATACACATCACTATTTTCAACATGCTTATCATGCTTTTTGCCGGAACAAGCCACTAAAAAACCAATAAATATTATTAGTATAAAACGCATAACTACTTGTTTATTTTAATAAAGCTTTCGCTGTCAATTAAAAATTGAGCTTTTATCGCCACAGAATCAGTTTCTGACAACCCTTCTGTAATTTGTATGTTATCATCAATTGTTATCCCGGTAGTAACTTTCAAAGGCCTGAAGCCATCAGTTACTTTCAAAAAAACAATTCTGTCAATACCCAATGAGGTTACGGCTTCCTTTGGCAACCAATAACTCATTGCCGGACTTGAAAATATTGATCCACGAACCTGGCTACCTACCGGTAAGCGCAGGCTGGAATTATCAAAGTAAACCCTTGCAGAAGTAGTCCGGCTCCCTTCCCTGTAAAAAGGCTCTATAAAATCAATATGCCCCTGGAAAGCTTTTCCTGGTGCAGCTTCCGGTGTTATTTTTACCAACTGCCCTTTTTGAACCAAGGCCTGGCCATCGGTATAAATATCTAATAATGCCCAGGCTTTTGAAGGGTTGTAAACACTAAAAAGACCTTGTCCCTTTTGCACATACATACCTTCTTTTAAATTTAATAATTCTGTACTGGCGTTAATAGCACTCATAGCTGATGAAGCTGCCTTCGGCTTCATAGCAGCAGAGCCTTCGCCGGCATTATGCACATGGCCGTTTACATTGCTATAAACAGTTACGGCAAGCAAAGACTTACCTGTTTGCATTATTCTTTGTACCTGCTCTGAACTCATTCCCAACAGTAATAATTTTTGTTTGGCTGCTGTTATCAGTGAAGTATTGACTGCATCATTTTTTAAAATAAAAAGTAAATTTTGTTGTGCAGTAAGCAGCTCCGGACTGTAGATCTCCATTATTTTCTGGCCTGCTTTAATGTATTGGTATTTGTACCGTACATATAATTTTTCGATCCTTCCATTTATCCTTGCTGAAATATTTCCGATCATGCGGGTATCGTATTCAACCCTTCCAAGCGCATCTATTTTAGTCACCACTTCTTCTTTTTTAATAGCAGTAACCGGAATAGTGGAAATGACATATTGGTTTGTAGGTTTTAATAATGATTCTAACTGTACATCATTTATTTGTGCTGCATCCGTTTCTTTTTTTACCAGATCCATTCCACAAATGGGGCATTGTCCTGGCTGATCTTTTATAATCTCCGGATGCATAGGGCAGGTATACAACTCTTTTTTATTGTCTGCAGTATTATGCCCGGAATGATCTTCCTTTTTATCATTATTACATGCCGGTAAAAACAATAATAAAGAAAATGCTGCAAGTTGTAAAATGATGCTCTTCATGTTTACTTGATTTCTAAAATGCGTTCTAATTGAGTCTGGTTGGTTAAAAGCTGTTGTAATTGATTCAGGTATTCCAATTGTGTCATGTATAAAGTTTCCCAGGCATCAAAAAGCATGAACAGTTCTTCTGTATTTTGCTCATATCCCAACTGCATGGTTTTGTAATTATTCTTTAATGCAGGTATGATATTCTCCTCATACAATTTCAATTGCTTGTTCTTTAAAGCTATTTCATTACGCATACTATAAGCCATGCCGCTGAATTCATTCAGCATCATCAGCTTTTGCGATTGCAGTGCTTCGGCCTTCCATTTCAGGCTTACAATATTAGCCTTATTCATTTTGGAAGACCACCTGGCCAAAGGCAGCTTAACCATACCCATTAAAGAAAACTGCATGGGAAAACCTCCGAACCCAAACATATGGTCATAGCGTATACCAAATTGGGGCTTCAGGCTTTGTCTTTCCGTTTCCTGTTTTAAAAAAGTAAGGTTAATGTCTTTATCAATTGCTTTAAAATTGCTGCGGTTGATGTAGAAAAGTGTACTGTCAAACACAGTATTTGAATAATCGTTTAACTTGTAAGTTGTATCAATATCAAAATCTGTTACGGCATTCCTGCCCATCAGGGAATTGAGGCGGATACGTTTTTCCTTAATGTCGTTTTCAAACATCAGTTGCATATTTTGTACACTGCCCAATGCAGCTTTTGCTTTATAATATGCACTTAATTTTCCCATGCCGTTCTGATACCTTATCTCGGTATTCTTTATCATAAAATTCAGCAGGGTTTCATTTTGCTCAAGCACTACCAATTTCTTTTTAAGGATTATCCATTCATAGTAAAACTGTTTGGCATCATTAACCAGTTCATTGAGTGTGGCTTTCTTTTTTTCTTTTTCTACTGATGACATGGCACCCATGTAAGCGGCATCTGCATTTTGTTTCTTTTTGTTTGGAAACATTTGCTGGCCCCCAATCATATATTGCCCCATGCCTGGTTCACCCATATCGTTTTTCTGCCACATGCTTGTTTTATAAGGCACCATCCACAGTCCTGTGTTGACCTCCGGCGGCATCCAGCTTTTTGCGCCTTTGGCTGCTTCATCCATGGAGCGTATTTCCGCATCGTACATTTTTATGGAAGGATGGGATTGTTGAATGTTCGCTTTCACTTGCTCAAGCGTTAATAGTTGTGCCCCGGCGTTAATTGCAAGAGAAAGAAAGATGACAACTGCCGGAATGTATTTTGATATTTTCATTTTTTAATCATTTAATTCTTCAATTACTACTTTACCTCTTTTCTTCAATTCTCTTTCCCGAACCAATGCATACATGGCCGGTAAAACAATCAATACAAAAAAGGTAGAGGTAACCAGTCCAAATACAAAAGGAATGGCGATGGGTTTCATTACATCGCTACCTGTACCCGTTGCCAGCAACAGCGGTAATAAACCAAATATATCTACCAATACAGTCATTAATTTTGGCCTCAGCCTGAGCGCTGCACCTTCATAAACGGCTTCTTCAATATCACTGTTTTTTAAAGCCTCGCCCAATTCCTTTTTTTTGCGAACCTTGTTGTAAAGAGAGTTGTTTAAATACACCAGCATTAAAACGCCCGTTTCTACCGCTATCCCAAACAAGGCAATAAAGCCTACGGCCACTGCTACTGAGAAGTTTACATCAAAAAAGAAAAGAGAATATGCTCCGCCTACCAGTGCAACAGGAATACTGGACAGTACAATCAATACCTCCCGGTAAGTATGAAATGTGAAATATAGAATGACCATAATAATAAGCAGTACGATTGGAATCAGAATTTTTAGCCGTTTTTCTGCCCTCACCTGGTTTTCGTATTGGCCGCTCCACTCAATAAAGTAACCCTTCGGTAATTTTTGTACAAGGCTTTCTAATTTCTTTTTTGCATCACTTACTGTACCGCCCAGGTCTCTCTCACGTACATTAAATAATAATGTGCCACGCAGCATGGCATTTTCTGAAGTGATCATAGGTGGGCCTTCGGCTATATACACATCTGCAACTGCAGAAAGGGGAATCGGACCACCGGGGCTTGTAACCAACAGGTTCTTTAACTGCTCTATATTGTTACGGAAATCCTGTGCAAAACGGGCATTTACGGAGAAGCGTTGCCGCCCTTCAATAGTAGTGGTAATATTCATTCCGCCAATGGAAGATTCAACTACCATATTAATATCATCCACATTTAAACCATAACGGCCAATTTCTTCCCGTTTAATTTTTATTTCAACATATTTACCTCCAACAATTGGTTCTACATAGAGATCTTTAACTCCCTCCACACCTGTTAATGCCACTTTGAACTGTTGTGCCAGCACATTAATTGAATCAAGATTTTGACCATAAATTTTTACGCCTACATCTGTACGGATACCGGTTGACAACATGTTGATCCGGTTTATGATCGGCTGTGTCCATCCATTAATTACCCCGGGGATTTGCAACTTGCTGTTCAGTTCTTCAATGATTTTGTCTTTCGTCATTCCCTTCCGCCATTCGGATTGTGGTTTTAGCAGCACAATGGTTTCAATCATGCTGATGGGAGAATTGTCGGTAGCCGTATTTGCCCTGCCTGCTTTACCCAATACATTATCCACTTCAGGCACTGTTTTAATTAATTTATCCTGTACCTGCAGAATACGTTTTATTTCGGTATTAGAAACATCCGGAAGCGTTACCGGCATAAATAACAATGACCCTTCATCCAGCGGTGGCATAAATTCGGAACCTAACCGCATTACAAATGGAATACTAATTACAACCAGCAGAAAGGCAATGAGTATCGTTGTTTTTTTCCAGCGAAGGCACCAGCGGATTATCGGATTATATAGCCAAAGAAAAAACCTGGAAACGGGATGCTTTTTTTCGGGCCGCATGTTACCTTTTAGCAATCTTGCCATCAACACAGGCCCCAAAAAAATAGCGACTAAAGCAGAACCGATCATAGCAAAGGTCTTGGTAAGAACCAGGGGTGTAAATAATTTTTTTTCCTGTCCTTCCAGGAAGAGGATCGGTGCAAAAGATACCAGTGTGATCAATATAGAACTGAAAACTGCCTTGCCAACCAGGACAGAGGAGCTTTCAATTCTTTTTAATCTTTCTTCATTTGAGATCATAACAATTTTTTAAGGCCTCACCCTCGTCCGACCGGTCATCCGGACGGGCTCGTTCTCCCGATTAAATCGGGAGAGGCCCGGCTTTTGTTTTTTTAATCAACTTTTGCACTAACCCATTTTACTTTTATCCTTTTCCTGTCAGCTTGTTTCTTCCGTTATAGATTTTAAGGCATTTTCCACCATCACAATACCGGCATCCACCAGGTCGCCTATTGCCAGTGCCACACCTGCAAGCGACATGATGTTGGAGCTTACATTAAACCAATCCATCATGATGAAAGAAATCAATACACTCATCAGGATGGTTATGATCACAATTAAAGCGCTGCGTACATGCAACAGGAAGATGAACAGCACAATGGCAACAACAATGATCTCTTCAATTACCGCTTCTTTTAAAGTGGCAATGGTAGCTTCAATCAAATCGGACCGGTCATAAGCCACATGAAACTTTACACCGGCTGGTAAACCCTTTTCAACATCTTTTATTTTCTCCTTTACTTTATCTATAACTTCTTTTGCGTTCTCTCCGTATCGCATGATCACAATTCCACCTACTTTTTCTCCCTGCCCGTTTTCTTCTATAATACCAAGCCGCAGTTCGCCACCCATTTGTACCGTGGCAATATCCTTAACCCGGATGGGAACAGATTCCTGTGTCATCAATGGTATTTCTTCAATGTCTTTTATCTGGGTAATGTATCCGATACCCCTGATGATATATCCCATATCTGCCATCTCAAATTTTCTTCCGCCAACATCATTATTGTTGGCCCGTACTTTTTCAATTACATCCATTAAAGCAATATTGTAATAGCTTAACTTGTGCGGGTCAATTACGATCTGGTATTGTTTTTGAAAACCACCAAAAGATGCCACTTCACTTACACCGGGTACTGTTTGTAAAGCAAATTTGATGTACCAGTCCTGCAATGCCCGTAGTTCTCCCAAGTCAAGCGATGGCGCATCTAAGGTGTACCAGAAAATATGTCCTAAACCGGTGCCATCAGGTCCTAATGTAGGAACTACATTCTGAGGTAATAATCGTTGAGCATAATTAAGCCGTTCCAATACCCTGGTACGGGCCCAGTAAATATCAACATCATCTTCAAAAATTACAAATACAAAACTCATCCCGAACATGGAGTTAGCCCGGATGTTTTTTATTTTAGGAATGCCCTGCAGGTTGCTTACCAACGGGTAGGTTACCTGGTCTTCCATGATCTGCGGGCTTCGGCCCATCCATTCTGTAAATATGATAACCTGGTTTTCAGACAGGTCAGGTATGGCATCTACTTTCGTATTGTTTACCGAATAAAAACCATAGGCTGTTACCGCTGCTGCTATCAGCAAAACAACCATGCGGTTCTTTAAAGACCATTTAATAAGATTACTGATCATACTTTAATTTTATGCTGCTGTGCTTTATTATTAAAAAAGTTTAAAAATCTTGCTGCCTGTATGATGATAACGGAAGAAACAGCCGCAGCAACAATGATCATCCATTCGGTCAGTGTCATGGGTATTACATTCAATGCCTGCCGCACATAGGGTATTTGAATAACCCCCACTAAAATGGCAACGCTTCCTATCACTGAATACCAGACATATTTACTTTTAATAACCTCGTTGTTGAAGAATCGTCCGCTACCCATATTAAATACATGAAAAAGCTGGCAAAAAATAAGGGTAAAGAATAAGATGTTGTTGCACATAGCAGTATCCCAGGGCTCACCATTATGGTATGCATAGTGATTGAAAAGCACGGCACCTGTGCTTACCGATCCGATAACGATTGCATAAAAGAAAATAAGTTTCCAGCGGCTTTTATCAATAATAGGTTCGGATGATTTTCGTGGAGGCAGCTTCATAATATCGGTGCCCCCTTTAATAAGACCCAAAGCCAGCGCAGGCAACAGATCGGTAATAAGATTTATAAAAAGTATTTGCAGGGGCAGTAACTGGAAGTGTAAATTCAGGATAGCTACAACAGCTATTACCAGCAATTCACTCAGGTTACAGGAAAGCAGAAAGGTTACAAATTTTTTAATGTTCTCAAAAATAATACGCCCCTTTTTAATGGCTACCACAATAGAAGAAAAGGAATCATCTTTCAATACCATATCTGAAACTTCCTGGGCTACCTGTGTTCCCCGAAGCCCCATTGCAATACCGATATCAGATTTCTTAATGGCGGGTGCATCATTTACACCATCACCCGTCATACCCACCACGTATCCTTTTTCCTGGAAAACTTTTACCAGGTCGAGCTTATGTTTTGGATTAACACGGGCAAAAACCGAAGTATTTATCCAGCGCTCTTTCTCTTCTTCACTTAAGTCCTCAAATTCTTTCATATCCTTTCCAATCACAGGCACTTCATCTTCTTTTGATATACCCAATTGGGTTCCTATATAATGAGCAGTAGAAGGATGGTCACCGGTGATCATCACCACTTTGATGCCTGCTGTTTTACAATCGTTGATGGCAGCCTGCACTTCAGGCCTGGGTGGATCTATCATGCCAACCAACCCGAGAAAAACCAGGTCATCTGTTAATGAGGCAGGCGCAGCATCCGTTTTCCGGTATGCCATGGCAATCATGCGATGCCCGGATGCAGAAAATTTCTCTGCTGTTGACAACCATTGTTCCCTTTTTGGTGTGTCCATCGCCACCTCGCTATCTTCAAAAATCTGTGTACACTTCAGCAATAATTCTTCAGGGGCGCCTTTTGCAAACAGATAATATTTACCATCGTGTTCATGCAGCGTGGACATGATCTTTGTTTCGCTGGAGAAAGGCTCTTCCTCTTTTTTTACGAATTCTTTGCGTATTTTACCAATGTCTTCACCCTTATCTTTTGAAAACTTAAGCAAGGCAATTTCCAAAGGATCTCCAATTTCTTTTGCTTCTTTTTCGGATGTTTGAATATCGGCTGTGTTACATAAAACTGCACATTGGGATACCAATTGCAACTGTTCCTGCTTACCCGTAAAGTCAACACCTTTTTTCCAGGTGCCGGAAGTTGTTTCAACAAATACCACTTCCATTTTATTTTGCGTAAGCGTACCGGTTTTATCGATGCAGATCACGTTGGTGCCTCCTAACGTTTCAACAGCAGAAAGTTTTTTTACAATCACATTGTAGCGGGACATTTTTAGCATGCCCTGCGCTAATGTCATCGTAGCCACAATAGGTAATCCTTCCGGAATAGCTGCCACTGCAAGTGCAACAGCTGTTTGCAACATGGCAATAATTTCTTCGCCATTGATCAACCCTATAATAAAAATAACCAGCACTAAAGCAATGGTAATTTTTATCAGCTTTTTACTAAATTCTTCCAGTTTCTTTTCTAAGGGCGTTGCCGCCTGCTTAGATGAATGAACCAGGTTGGCTATCTTTCCTAATTCGGTTTTCATACCTGTAGAACCTACCAGTATATAGGCATTGCCTTTGGAAACGTGTGTGGCTTTGAATGCCATATTGGTGCGGTCCCCAAGGATGGTTGACTTGTCAAGAACAGCATCTTTTTTCTCCACCGGAACTGACTCTCCTGTGAGTGCCGATTCATCGATTAATAATTGTGCAGCTTTATATATTCTGCCATCTGCCGGTATCATATCACCGGCTTCAGTAAATACAATATCTCCCGGTACAATTTCTTCAGCATTGATCTCAAATAATTTGCCACCACGAAGTACTTTTGCAGGTATAGAAGAAAGTTTCTTTAAAGCCGCCACAGACTTCTGCGCTTTAAACTCCATGTAAAAACCAATAGCTGCATTGATGATAAGGACGAGTAATATAGCAGTACCATCCAACCATTCCTTAAACCAAAAAGACATGCCTGCTGCGAATAATAACAGAAAAACAATAGGGCTTTTGAATTGGTTAGCTAAAATTTTAAATGGACTGATGGCCGTAGCTTCGGCAATGGTATTTAACCCGTGGTACTCAAGCCTTTCTTTAGCTTCATCAATGGTTAAACCCTGTTCTGTATCAGTTTTAAGTAATAGGGTGGCCTCTTCTATAGTTGTTGTATGAAGCGTAAAATCATTTTCGCCAGTGGAATCAATGTGTATGTTTTTAGCACTGGTTTTCACAACTAAAGATTTTTTAAAATGAAATCTACCCGTTCTTCAGGCTTGAGTACCGGAACGGGTATGATTGGAAAACCTAAAGATTTGTACACCTCAATTAGTAAAGCATGAATTTTTTGCGGAGCTTCCTCATCTTCAGTCCGGGCATAATCTTTCATCAATGGCAGGCAATCGAGCATGAAAATTTTTTTGTAGAAAACTGTACGTAACGCATCCGTTAATTTTTCATCTTCCGGAAGATTCAAAAAACGATAGTAAGCCAGTGCATCAGGAATTGCACGGTCAAGAAACACTTGCACATCAGGCGAAATTTGATTCTCCTGTTCAATTTGCATATCCAGTACTCCCAATTGAAATTCCCGCTGCTGTTTTCTAACCTCTTCGATAGTTTTTCCCTTCAGGCGCTGTGTATCCAGGTAATGCCGGGCATGTTCAAAGGTTGTTATGTATCCTCTTTCTTTAAGCAAGTTGACTGTAGTAGTTTTACCTGAGCCTGGCCCACTTGTTATTACATACCAGTTTGTTTGCTTCCCCAAATTAATGTTGAATTTATTAATACTCAAATCGTAAAACCACCTGCAAGCCCAATTAGCCAACTACGAATACCCGTATGTTGATTAATGGTAAACAGGGGTCCGCTTCATTCCCCATTGTATTTACCTGACTTTTACATTGTAAATATGTAACTGTTGAAATATTGGAACAATGAGTTTAGTCAGTATTGGTAATGATTTTTGCCTTTTCATTTTCTGTTGCTGTTAAATGATTATTTCAATCCATATATCAATTTAACTCCATTAAATCCGCAAAGCATTACACAATTCCGGCAAATGATTACATTATTCACACATGAATATCTAATTGGAAATTCAATCCTTAATCAGGTTAGTAAGTAATTGTAATACCTGCACCTAAGCCCATATCACTATCATAATGCGTAGAGAAGTTAACATATTTTGTAACGATATACCTGAACCCCGCCATGTATTCTTTATCCGTGTTTATCATCATAGCAAAACGTAAACGGCTGGTAATGGGTATATCTTCCCTGCCTAACTGAAAACGGAATTTGCCATTACCGTCAACTCTTGCGTCGGCTATAAACAACATGGGTAATGTATATGCAACGCCAGCTACGATAGTTGCCCGTTTGGTTTTGTTACTGGTTTGGCCAAACCAATTTTTATCTTCATTGCCAAATAAATTTTTTGGACCGCCTTCTTTTTTAAAATGATAATCGAACCCTACATAAGGTAACAGCCACTGGTTTCTGCCGATGTAGCGGCCCAGCATGGTTTCGCTTTCATAGCCATGCCGGTCATGAAAACCTACATGCCAAAGTGTACTCAATCTCCAACGGGTTTGTGCTAACATAAATTCACCTTCACTTCCGTTACTTTCCAAGGCTGCACGTCCCATCAAATGGAATCTTTTATCATCTTTATTCAGGCCACGGCGGGCTACTTTCGTATCGGTGATATCTGTTTTATCAAACAATGGATTATCGTAACTGAAAACACGTCCCATGCCACTCATCATGTGGTACAAAATATGGCAATGAAAAAACCAATCGCCACCCGGTTCATTTGCTGCAAATTCTAAAGTATCTTTTTCCATAGGCATAATGTCTATTATATTTTTCATAATAGCATATTCACCCTGTTGGCTCAGCAACCTGAAATCATGACCGTGCAGGTGCATGGGGTGGCGCATCATGCTGTTATTAAAAAGAATGATCCGTATATTTTCACCTTTCCTGATAAGTATCTTATTCGATTCTGAAACAACTTTATTATCGAGGCTCCATACATAACGGTTCATATTTCCTGTAAGGTCAAATTTTAATTCTTTCCAGGGCCCGGCAGGCAGCGTGGTTTTTTCAGGAGCCCGTAACATGGCATAATTAAGGGTAACAATATCTACCTCTCCCCCCATATTCATACCAGCCATATTGTGACCACTATGGTTCTCTTGCTGGGAAGTGGCCGGCATTTTCATGTCCATGCCTCCAGCATTCATGGTATCTTTTTGATTTTCAGGACCGGTTATTTCGGGGTACATAACCGTATTCATATCCATGATTTGGTTAGTCATTTCCATACCTTTCATTTCTACCAGGTTCCCATTCATATCCATCATGTCGTTCATCATTTTCATACCCGCAAAATATTTCAGTTTAGGTATGGGGGATGCCAGTTTTTTGATACCACTACCCAACCAAAGGGAAGCCGACTTTGTCCTGTCTTCCGGTGTAACTAAAAATTCATAAGCGGTGCTGTCTGCAGGAATGTTAACAACTACATCATACGTTTCAGATACTGCTATGATCAGCCGGTCAACTTCTACAGGCTCTACATCATTACCATCAGTGGCAACCACGGTTATCTTTCCGCCGGCATAGGTAAGCCAAAAATAATCTGATGCGCCTGCATTGGCTATCCGAAGTCTTACTTTATCACCGGCTTTAAGTGACCTCACCCCTAACCCCTCTCCAGAGGAGAGGGGAACCGGAACTCCACTAATTTGCAGTTGATTTTTACCATTGATTAAAAAATTATCATAAAACACATCGCTTACATCCATGGCATTCATCCGTTTCCATTCGTTGGTAACTTTGGTTTTAAAATGGCCTTTTTTTATAGCTTCTGCATAGCTTTGCGTACTTCCTTTTTGTATGGCAAACCAATCGGTGGCGGCATGAAGGCTGCGATGAACTTCCTCGGGTTTCATATCTGTCCATTCACATAATACAACCGGAATTGTGGGAATGTCCCACTCTTTTCTTTTATTCATAATAAAAGAACCGTACATCCCAATTTGTTCCTGCAAACCAGTATGGCTATGATACCAATGTGTGCCATGCTGAACGATGGGAAACTTATACAAATAAGTAGCACCCGGTTTTATAGGCATTTGTGTAAGGAAGGGTACGCCATCCATCTTGTTAGGTAAAAACAGACCATGCCAGTGCAGGGAAGTTTCTTCATTTAATTCATTGTGAACCCATATTTCTGCTGTGTCGCCTTCCGTGAAAGTAAGTGTAGGCATTGGAATTTGCCCGTTTACGGCAATAGCCCGTTTTGATTTTTTTCCAAAGGTTACCATTGTATCTCTTATATACAAATGATACACAACGGTACTTGGGGGCCGAGCGGCAACAATGGTTTTAATGGCCCCTAAGTTTGCCTTTGCCATTTTTATATTTTCCATAGTTGCACTATTGTCATCCATACCATCCATGTTCATGCCATCCATCGTCTTTGGTTTTTCTTTAATCAATTTCATACCGCACTTAGGGCAGTTGCCTGGTTTATCAGATTGTATCTCCGGGTGCATGGGGCAGGTAAAAGTTATAGCCTGTTGCACATCAGCCGGCGGCATCCTCATACTATCTTTTGCTTCACTTATAACAGGTTTTGTTTTTTCAATATTCTTCTTACCAGTTGTAGCCTGTTGTTTTTTTATTGGTTGTTTCTTTACAACTTTTGGTTTCTCCTTAACTAATGTCATTCCGCATTTGGGGCAATTTCCAGGCTTTGTGGCATGTATCTCCGGGTGCATGGGACAGGTGTAGGATACAGTTTGTCCGAATGCCAAGAAGCATATGGCAAGTGTAAAGACCATTAAAAATATTTGCTTCATCTTATTTTTTTACTGGTTCTGTAAGTTTCATCCCGCATTTAGAACACGCTTCATCTTTTTTACCTATCACTTCAGGGTGCATGGAACAGGCATATAATTGTTCGACTGCAGGACTCATTTGTTCTGTTTTAGTTGTTGTGTCTGTTTTGACCTCTTTTGTTTTGTCGCTATTTGAATTACAGGCAGTAAATAAAAATGCGATTACAAGAACAACAAGAATTACATTTTTCATTTTAAAAATTTTAGTGTGTGATGAATTAATTTAAGAACTGTTTACTTATTCTCCCATTCAGCGATTCGCTTTTTCAATACAGATACTACATTAGTCATTTTTTTCTTTTCTCCCAAAACAATGGCTCTTTTTGCCGCAGCAATGGCAGCCGAATAATCTTTTTGATCGGCCAGTATTTTTTGCAACAGGTTTGGGTAATTGAAATTCTCTTTATCGGCTTTCTCAGCTTCAACAGCCCAGGCTGCAGCTTGCTTTAGATCCCTGCCGGTTAAATAATAATAGTTGGCTGCCTGGTAAAGAAGTTCCGCATTTTTTTCCTTATTATTGATCAGCCTCGAGTTTATATCGGCCATCGCTTTAACATCCACCGGGCTTATGAGTGGTATTTTAACCAATGTATTTTCCCAGCTAAGCGAAAGGATCACCTCGCCTGTTCTGGTTATTTCATTTACATCAATAGTAAATGCTTCACGAAATTTTTCTACTTTTACCGGTTGCACTTTAAAACGATGTATATCTTTTTTGCTATCATATCCAAAAGACCCGTGCAAGGTTGTATCTGCATTAATGATAATGGTCCATTCTTTTTCGCCGGGTATAGTAAACAATGCATATTTACCTGTATTGATGGTTTTATCGCCTATTATCATGTCTTCTGTTAAATGAACAGTAGTAGCACCACTTGCACCGGTTCGCCAAAGGCTGTCAAAAGGAACCAGCCCGCCGAATATCTTTCTACCTCTTGCTAATGGCCGGCTATAGGTAATTGTTATTTGGCCTTTTACCAACTCTTGCGTAAAGGATGCTTCCGGACTTGGTGGCGGCGTTAAATAAGTTATTTTATCCTGGGAAAAAAGGGAAGTTGAAAATCCGATTAAGATTATTGTCAGTAGTAGTTTCATTTTGATAATTATTTAAAAACATTAAAAAAAGTGTATTCAAATTTTAATACGATGCCGTTGGGTGCTGTACGTTTCATGGTGGAATATAATTGCTGCCTGTATGCAATATCTACTCTTGCCTGGCTGTTGATGATAAATTGTACAGAGGGGGCAATGTCGAGATAAGATCTTCCGTTATTATTAAGCTGCTGGCCCAGCAATTCCAACATCAGGTTTACATTGGTTTGTTTATAATTTTTATAAATTTTTGGGAGCATTAACTTACCCACTGATAAGGTATAGTTAACTGCACTGTTACTCTCAGTTATTGGAAACTTATACCCAGGTTTATTATCAAATGCCCTTTCATAACTAAGTGAACCACTGATAGCCACCTTGTGTAATAATTGGGTAAGAATTAAACCAGTTTCGTAACCGGTATTATGCCCCATGGTTTCAATTTCCTGCTGGTGTATATCAGCATTATTGATGCTGTATCTCCCGTACAGCGCCATTCGGAAATGACTTTGTAGAGCATCTTTACTAAGGAAACGATACTTGGCATAAAAGCTACCCCCTTCTACTTTTAATCCACCTTCCTGCCGGTTACTGATAAAGCCCTGCACATGTACCATCCATTTTTTATTGATGCCCCACATAAGCTCCGGCATATTGTGGTAATTAAGTGTGCCATCAGCTTCAAACATAAAGGCATTCATGTCTCTAAAACCCAAAGATTTTGCAGGCATATTACTGGCAGGCTCCGTAAATACAAACAGCTCCTGGGCAGAAGCTCCAATAGAAACAAAAACAACTATTAAAAAAAATAATTTTTTCATATTACAAGGTTTTTATGTGATATGAATTATTGTTTGCGGCAGCATAAGTTGGATATTGCTTTAAAAGTTTTAAAAGTTTCTTGTACTCCTTTTCAACAACAAAGCCTTTATCCAACAGCTTCACTTTTACTTCGCCCGCTAATACACCCGGCTTTGTATCCATAAAAGTGTAGGTAATATTGTTCTGTGTAAATGAACTGTTATTTTCAGCTTTCTGATTAGTAAAGTTAAAAACAACAATTAATTCGCCTACCGAAAACCCTGCATCTTCCACTTTCTGTTTTAATTTACCAGGGTCTACTGCACTGCCATTTTTGAAATGAAGTATAAAAGCTGTTTTGTTTAAATCAGTTTCTACCTTTTCCACTTCTGGTATAGATGTTAACTGTTTATAGGTAGCTTTTGAACACATAGAGCAAGTGAGGCCAGTAGCTGTTAATTCTGCCTTCGTAATTTGCGCATTGGTCATTAAAGACCCGAGAAGAATAATTGAACCGATTAATATTTTTTTCATTGCACTTAGTTTTATTGTTTAATTGTTTCTACTACTTTACCACAGGAAAGCATTTGAGAACCGTAATAAGGATTTTTAATTGCACTTTCTTTACTGAGCCAGTTGGCACCTTTTCCATCATTCGCCATCGGGCAATACTGGTAGTAAACTGTTTCAGCAGATTTACATGCTTTTACTAATTCGTACATAGTTTTGGAAAGAGACATAAAATATTCCCGCTGATTATCTATGTCTTTGTTTTCTTTAATGCGCTTTGCATCTGTTTTTAAGTTGTTTTCAACTTTCATCCAAACAGTATGTTCTTCATTATTCAGCTTTACCATTTGCACCCCATCTAATGCGGTAAGCATAGCTGATGCTTTTGCAGAAGCAGTTACTGCATCCGTTTTTACCAGCGCATCTTTCAGGGCAAAATAGTTATCATAAACTGCCTTTAACTGACTGGTTTCCTGCATATCCACCACTTTATTCACTTGTGTATGGTTGCCGTGATCTGGCATTGGCCCTGCCTCATCGGCCATCAATTTCGCATTAGTTTTGACTACTGCTTTTTTCTCCCTGTCGTATTTGCAGCAGCCATGCAATTTGTTATACGCATCATCAGGAGCCAGGTAGCTTACATTATCATAGCCGGAGAGTGCTATACTTTTTAATACCTCATCAGCACTCGATTTCTTGCTATCATAAGTGATGCTGGCCATTTTAGTTTCCTCGTTCCAATCTGTTTTATACAGCCTTTTTTTGCTGCCTGCATTTTCGATGGTTGTTTTGCACATACCACAATTACCATACACTTTTAAAGTTTCTGTTTTGGCATTTTTAATTTGTGCCTGGGTTACAGAAGCTGACAGTAATGCAACGGTTATAAATAAAAAAAGAGATCTCATTTTTGTATTCGATTTTATGATTAATAAATATTCAGTTACAGGGATGCACCAATAGCCGAAACACCTTAAGGTGCCGGCACATCATTTACAATCAATAAATCATATCAGGAAAATGCAATGTAGAACATGCAGCTTTATGTCGCCAATGTTTGGCGGTGCATGGCAGGTGGAATACCTTTCTGTAATTTTAAAGAATTGCTGAAAATTAAAATCAGGAACCGGGGTAGTTATTGCCGGAGCAACCACCATACTTAAAAAAACTGATACCCCGGCTTTCTGATGGTCAGTTTTTAATTTGAACAGTTTGTGTTCATCTTTACAACAACCCTCCTGGTCTTTTTCCTCCATACCGCATTTACCGCATGTATCATCTCCACCATGTAATAAGCTCCAACCTACAAATTCATTCATGCAGTAGTGCAGATGCACAGTAGCACCCAGGGTTGCAGAACCATAGATTAACATCAATAACAGAACTACTGCTTTTTTCATTAAATCAAAATTAAAACAATTTTACTAAACTAAAACACTGCACCTGGTAAGTATTGGCTGGCATAAAACATTATTTCAGTGTTTAAAGTTATATTTATAAAGCGTTCATACAGTTACATAATTATGGAAAGGATTTACACAATTATGAAGTTTTGGCTTCATAATTTACAACAACCTTTACTTCTCAAAAAAACAGTTTTGAAGATCTTCCAGAAAAATTGGGCTATTGATTTTATTACCTTCATTATAACATTGTTAACAGCATTATCGCACTCATTCCAATCATCAATGCATCTTCAATAATTGTTATCGTGCTCATAGGTAAATTAAACACAGCACCCAGGCAGGCACATTTTATTTTACGCTTATTTAAAACAGATTGTAATACCCCTATAATGCTTACCGTCATTACCACAAGGGTAACAGCATTGGTGAGAATGGGATTAAAGCCTATGAGAAAAGCAAGCCCCAAAGCTAATTCAGTAAAAGCATACCCATATCCCCAGCCGTCCCATTTTTTTGCTACTACATCATACATGGCATAGCTTTCTGCAAAGCCTTTCAGGTTTAGCAATTTAAAAAATGAGAATACGATGAAAAACCCTGCCATAAAATGATTCATCCACCGCATCCATAAAAATGCACCGTGCATATATTCAATAAGCAGCGTAATGCCAATAATGTAACCAAAGATCAGCAAGATGGGTTTATAGGTTTCCAGCCATGATCTTTTTTCTTCGTCTTCTAAGACCGAAGCTACTGGCTGCTGCATGACTTCTGATAGTTGATATTTCGGATAATCTTTTAAGGCCGATTTAAAATCTGCTGTTGCAATATGTTTGTCCATATCGATTGTTGTTTCAGCTTTAGCCAAATCAATGCTTACCTGTTGCACGCCGGCAACTTTTGATAATAAGCTTTGCACTTTTGCCTGGCAGCCGGTGCAGGTCATTCCCGAAACATTATAGGTATGTGTCATGATTTTTTTAATTTGAAAACAAAGTTACCATTACGCAATCCCACAGTTTTACAGAATTATGGAAATGATTTATAGATTTTTGTTTTGCACTTTATCAAGAGAATGACGATTATGATTACCCATTTTTTTAAAATGACTGGGCGTTAAACCGGTAACCTTTTTAAATTGTGCTGAAAGGTGAGCCACACTACTGTAGCCAAGACGGTAAGAAATTTCACTAAGATTCAGTTCTTGATAAACCAGCCATTCTTTTACTTTTTCGATTTTTTGTAAAATAAAGAACTGTTCAATCGTAATGCCTTCCACTTCAGAAAACAAACGGGAGATATAACTATAGTCTTTGTTCAATGCCGTGGTTAAAAAACCGGTGATACTGAAATGTTCTTCTACTTCACCGGACTGTACTTTTTTAATCAGCAGGTTTTTAATTTTTTCAATCTGCTTTTGCTTTTGATTGTCAAGCAATTCAAAACCAAGTTCTTTTAACCGGCTGTTCAGTTGTAGTAATTGTTTTTCTGAAGCGGGTTTTTGCAATTCCACTTCACCCATGCTTATGATAGCCGGTTGCAGTTTCTGTTTTACCAGTACCTGTTTAACCACCATTACACAACGGCTGCAAACCATATTTTTAATGTAGAGTTTCATTTTTTTAATCTGCGTGCTTACCATCACACGATTTGCAAATTTATAAGAAGGTTTGGATATTTGTGCATGTGCTGGTTGTTTGTTATGCATGGTTCATTCGTGCTAACCAGCTATTTTAGAATTGCACATACGCTTGAACATGGACGCAGGTGGTAGAATTTTTAAAGTCTGCACGTTATGCCGTAGATCTTAAAACTTCCCGCAACATTCGATATACGCTCTGGTTAATGAATCCCCGGATGTGATCTTTTGTCAATTCATTGTAATGTTCTGGTGAATTATTAATTATTTAATCCGAATATAGTTTATCAGTTATGCTTCTTCAGGCATCGGACTATTAAAAAAGAAACGTTTGGGAAGATCCAATACGGTTAAGTCCAAAATGAAACAAGTGAACATACATAAGGATTGGCACTACACATATTAGCCTATATGTGGCTTTGTTTCAGCAATGACCCTTATATAGTAAATTTAACACTGCAATTATTACGAGATAAAGATAAGGTCGGGAGTATATTCCTGGGTAGTGATGTCACGCAGGTAATGCAAGCATGAGTGTCAGAATGAAAGCAGTGTAAATGGACTCCTTTTTCGCTGTTACTTGGCATACTGTGCTATAGTTCTTTGAAATCGGAAAAATCGTACTTTAATATAGTCAACGAGTCAAGTTGAATAAAGTCAAGTAAAATAAGGTAAGATTTATGGCCGCTTTACTTTTTTATAGAATAAAAAAAGCAAAACCCGCTACCATAGCGGGTTTTAACCAAAAATAAGCGGACCGGACGGGACTCGAACCCGCGACCTCCGCCGTGACAGGGCGGCATTCTAACCAACTGAACTACCGATCCATTATTCAAATTACATTTTCCCTGAACCAGCTTTTCCATTATGAAAAACAATAACTGTATTACCGACCCTGGGAATTTTGCTGTTTTATCTGTACAAAGCAGCCCCTTTTTTAGAGGACGGCAAAGATAGGTTTCTTATATATCTGCTCCAAAACTTTTATAAAAAAATTGTAACCTGTATTTTTACAAACTATCTTACAGTATGCTGCGAATCAAATAACATTAAATTGTAAATCTAAATTGTAAATAAACGGCATGATTGAGCTAAAAAAACGTCAGTTTCTCGACTTTGAAAAACCCATCAAAGAACTTTATGACCAGATTGAACAGTTGAAAATTACTTCAGAAAAGTCGAAAACCAATATGAGCGGGGCTATTGCCATGCTGGAAGAGCGTATTGTGGAAACCAAAAAACATTTAACTACCCATGTAACGCCCTGGCAAAAGGTTCAACTTAGCCGCCATCCCGACAGGCCGTACACCCTGAAGTATATTCAAAACATGTGTACCAACTTCATAGAGTTGCATGGTGACCGGAACATACGGGACGACAAAGCCATGGTTGGAGGATTTGCGCAATTGGATGGCGAAACGGTAATGATCTTAGGACAACAAAAAGGTTCCAATACCAAGGCCAGGCAAATACGCAATTTTGGAATGGCAAATCCCGAAGGATACCGGAAAGCATTAAGGTTGATGAAACTTGCCGAAAAATTCAATAAACCAGTTATTACTTTAATTGACACGCCCGGTGCTTACCCAGGTTTGGAAGCGGAAGAAAGGGGCCAGGGTGAAGCCATTGCCCGAAATATTTATGAAATGATCAGGCTAAAAGTGCCGGTTATTTGTGTCATTATTGGCGAAGGCGCCAGTGGGGGTGCGCTGGGCATCGGCGTGGGTGACCGGGTATATATGATGGAAAATACCTGGTATACCGTAATATCTCCGGAAAGCTGCAGCAGTATTTTGTGGCGTAATTGGGACAATAAAGAAATAGCAGCCGAACAACTAAAACTTACCGGCACAGATATGCTGGGATTTGGTTTGGTGGATGGCGTTATTCCAGAACCCCTGGGTGGCACACACTGGGATTACCAGGGCGCTGCAGATATTTTAAAAGATTACCTGGTACCCGTACTGAAAGAGCTGAAAGAGATAGACCCCGATAAAAGAGTTGAACAAAGAATTGAAAAATTCGGGAGAATGGGATTTTGGGAAGAAACACCTGAAAATTAATTGGAACAAATAATATACTCACGGCCCGCATCCAGTTTGGGGTTTGGGCAAAAAAATTCATATGCTAAAAGTTGGAGTTATCGGCGCTGGTCATTTAGGTAAATTTCATTTAAATAACTGGGCAGAAATAGAAGGGGTGCAATTGACAGGCTTTGTTGATATTGACGATACCAACGCTGCAGCGGTGGCACAAAAATATAATATCCCCCGTTTTGAAAATGCCGAAGACCTCATGGATGGCTGTGATGCGGTGGATATTGTAACACCTACACTTTTTCATTTTAAACTTTGTGAATCAGCGATCAAAAAAGGAAAACATGTTTTCGTTGAAAAACCATTGGCCAATACCATGGATGAGGCAAAGGCATTGGTAAAACTGGCGAAGGAAGCCAATATCAAATTCCAGGTGGGGCATGTGGAAAGATTTAACCCGGCGTTCCTGGCATTAAAAGACCAGGTGCTGCAACCCATGTTTATTGAAGTGCACCGTTTGGCACAATTTAACCCGCGGGGTACCGACGTGAGTGTGATACTGGATCTGATGATCCATGATATTGACATCATTTTAAGCCTGGTAAAAAGTAATGTAAATTATATCAGTGCCAATGGTGTGGCCGTGATGAGCGATACGCCTGATATTGCCAACGTTCGTATTGAGTTTGACAACGGTTGTGTAGCCAACCTCACCAGCAGCAGAATATCCATGAAAAAAATGCGCAAGATGCGCCTGTTTCAAAAAGATGCTTATATCGGCATTGATTTTCTGGAAAAGAAAACCGAAATCATTCGTTTAAACACAGCCGGCGACAGCAATGTATTCACTTTTGATATTGAAACCAACAGCGGCAAAAAAACGATTGCCATTGCCAATCCTGCTGTAGCGGAAGTCAATGCCATCAAAATGGAACTGGAAGAATTCAGGGATGCCATTCGCGATAACACGGAAACACCTGTAAGCGTGATCGATGGATTCAGGGCCATGGAAGTGGCTCATCAGATCTTAGAGAAGATCGGAAACGCCGCTCAACATTAGATCATCATAAATTTTTCTAACCCCAATAATGCGTCATTGAATCAACCCAGAATACATATTCGCTGGTATGCTTTTGGCGACAGTATAGCAGCTATACTGTCCTGGGTCAGCTTTTACTTTGCAAGAAAATTGATCATCGCAGAAGCCTTTATGATCGGCCCCAAATTCTACACCGGCCTGGTTGTATTCCCAATTACCTGGCTGGCGGTTTATTACCTGGTGGGCAGCTATACAAAACTGTATCACAAATCCAGGTTGATCGAATTTTTCAATACCGTAATTTATACTTTTTTTGGAAGCATTTGTATACTCTTCCTGTTTTTATTATACGATGCAACCGGCGATTACAATATTTATTACAAAGAATTTATTTCACTCTGGGGTATTCAAACAGGCATTACTTATTTTATTCGCCTGTTGTTGCTGAATCGTGCCAAATCTCAATTGAACAAAGGCGAAGTTTTTTTTAATACCCTCATTATTGGCTCCAGTAACAATGCCGCTAACCTGTATAACATTGTCATCCATAACAAAGAGAAAACCGGATTCCGCATAGTTGGATTTGCCAATACCAATGGAACCGCCTCCTCCTTACCCGATGGGATCATTAATTTAGGCCAGGCTGATGAAGCCAAATCCATCATCGCACAAAACAAAATTGAGGAAGCGATCATTGCAGTGGAAAAAAAAGAAAGAAACCAGTTGGAAAAAATCTTACAACAACTAAGTGATACCGAAGTAAACATAAAACTTACGGCAGATACCGTGGACATCATCAGCGGTTCGGTTAAAACCAATAATGTACTGGGTATTCCTTTAATTGAAATACAGGCCGGGCTTTTGCCACCATGGCAACAGCATATAAAACGATTGCTGGATGTACTATTGAGTGTCGTGAGCATTATTTTGTTGCTGCCGCTCTTTCTTTACACTGCTATCCGGGTAAACCTGTCATCTGCAGGAAGTTTGTTTTATTTGCAGGAACGCATCGGGTACAAAGGCAAGCCGTTCTTGATGATCAAATTCAGGAGTATGATACCCGACGCAGAAAAGAATGGCCCGGAATTGAGCAGCGATCATGATCCCCGCATAACCCCATGGGGTAAAGTGATGCGCAAGTGGCGGCTGGATGAATTACCACAACTATGGAACATTATGAAAGGCGAAATGAGTTTGGTTGGACCAAGACCCGAAAGAAAATATTATATTGATCAGATCCTGGATCAGCATCCGGAATATAATTACCTGCTAAAAGTAAAACCCGGGCTCAGCAGCTGGGGCATGGTAAAATTTGGCTATGCCGAAACCGCTGAACAAATGATTGAGCGAATGGCTTACGACCTGATGTATATCGAAAATGTGTCGCTTGCGCTGGATCTTAAAATTATGCTGCATACCATTAGAATTATTTTATCGGGCAAAGGAAAGTGAGTTATCGATCATCACTAAAGGTCGGTATGCATGTACGCTGTTTTTAACTGCCGGTTTTATTGCCTGTTTTGTTTATTTTTGATAAAACAAGTCGCTTGAAGAAATTACTGCTTCTTACCTGTACTGTTTGCCAATTGCAAATTGCCAATTGCCAATTTTCCGGCTATTGGCAACAACAGGTAAATTATAAGATTGACGTAACCCTGAATGATGTGGACAATACACTGGATGGTTTTGTAAAAATGGACTATTACAATAATTCGCCCGACAGCCTTTTTTTTATCTGGATACAGCTTTGGCCAAATGCATTTAAAAATGATAAAACGGCTTTTACCGACCAGGCCCTGGAAAACGGGAGTACCGCATTTTATTTCAGCGATGCCGGCGAACGCGGTTATATCAACCGGCTTGATTTTAAAGTGAATGGACAATTGGCCAAAACTGAAGATCATCCCCAACACCAGGATATCATTAAACTGATCTTACCTGAGGCCCTGGCTCCAAAATCGAAAGCCATTATCATAACACCCTTTCATGTAAAGATCCCCAATAATTTTTCAAGAGGCGGGCATGATGGTCAATCTTACCAAATTACCCAGTGGTATCCCAAACCAGCCGTGTACGACAGAAAGGGCTGGCACCCCATGCCCTATCTTGACCAGGGTGAGTTCTATGCAGAGTTTGGGAATTTTGAAGTGGAGATAACGATTGCGGATAATTATGTTGTGGCAGCCACCGGTGATCTGCAAAATGAATCTGAAATACAATGGCTTAAAAACAAAAAGCCTTTTACCAGGACACCCGATCCCAAAAAACAGCCCAATCAAAAAAAAGTAATGGAAGAAAATGAGGTCCCCTCTTCCAATAAAACAAAAACGCTGACTTACATACAAAATAATGTGCATGATTTTGCCTGGTTTGCGGATAAAACCTATACCGTAAAAACAGATACTTTACAAATGCCTTCTGGAAAAATAATAACAGCAAATGTATTTTATTACAGCGAAAACAAAGATGTATGGCGCAATAGTATCGCCATGATCAAAAGAGCCGTACTAACCAAAAGCCAATGGCTCGGCGAGTATCCATATCCTGTTGTTAGTGTGGTGGATGGCGGAAACGGCGGTGGCATGGAATATCCAACTATAACCTTACTGGATGCCGGCGGCTCTGAAAAAATGCTGGACTATGTGATCAATCATGAAGTTGGCCATAACTGGTTCCAGGCAATTATAGGCACCCATGAACGTACCCATCCCTGGATGGACGAAGGCATGAATACGTATTATGATAACCGCTATGCCATAGAACAATATGGCAATACAAACCTGGATATCATTCAGTCTAATTCATCTTTTATCAAAAACAGGATGCCTGGTGATATTCAGCACCTTTTACTGCAAACCGTTACTTCTGTAAAAAAAGACCAACCTATTGAAACCAGTAGTGAAAACTTTACAAATGTCAATTTTAATATGATCGCCTATGTAAAAACAGGCGATTGGATGAAGTTACTGGAAGAAGATTTGGGAAGGCCGCTGTTCGACAGTTGTATGCAGGAATATTACCGTCGTTGGGAATTTAAACATCCCTATCCCGAAGATTTTAAAAAAATCATGGAAGAACTGAGTGGAAAAGATCTCGACAGCATTTTTATGTTACTGGGCAAAAAAGGAGATTTACAAACCAGGCCGGTAAAAAAAGATCTCCGTTTTGCTGCTTTTTTCAGCCTGAAAGAAACTGATAAACATCATTATATTTTTGCATCTCCGGCTATTGGCTATAATTTTTACGATCAACTGATGTTAGGTGCTGTGATACATAATTATACGCTGCCATTAAATAAATTTCAATTTTTGGTTGCCCCATTGTATGCCACCAAAAGTAAACAGGTAAATGGTTTGGGGCGGTTAGGCTACAGCATCTATCCCGGGAACAATGGACAAAAAATTGAATTGGCAATCGCCGGTGCCAGTTTCTCCGGGGACAATTTCACCGATTCTGCAAACACGACCCATGCACAGCGTTTTTCAAAGATCGTACCATCGCTTAAATATGTTTTTGCCAATAAAAAATCACGGAGCAGCATAACCAAATTTATACAATGGAAAACGTTTTTGATTAGGGAACAGGGACTGTTATTCAGGCGTGATACCGTTAACCAGGTTAATATCATCACCTATCCGTTTGAATCGCGTTATGTTAATCAATTGCAGTTTGTTATTGAAAACAACCGGGTACTTTACCCGTACAAAGGCACTTTGCAACTTGAACAGGGAGAAGGATTTGCCCGCCTGGCTTTTACCGGAAATTATTATTTTAATTATGCCAAGGGCGGCGGTATGGACCTGAGGATATTTGCCGGCAAATTTTTCTACCTGGGAGATAAAACATTTATTAAACAGTTTGAAACCGATCGTTATCATTTAAACATGACCGGGCCAAAAGGATATGAAGATTATACCTACAGCAATTATTTTTATGGCCGCAATGAATTTGATGGAACGCCCAGTCAACAGATCATGATACGGGATGGCGGTTTTAAAGTGCGCACCGACCTGTTAAGCAGTAAAATCGGCAAAACCGATGACTGGCTGGCTGCGGCTAATTTTACAACAACCATTCCCAGGGCCATCAATCTATTGGCCATACTGCCTTTTAAACTACCCATCAAAGCATTTATTGATATCGGCACTTATGCGGATGCCTGGAAGAAAAATGCAGCCACCAGCAGGTTTATTTATGATGCCGGCCTGCAGTTGTCTTTATTAGGTAATACAGTAAATATCTATTTTCCGATTGTATACAGTAAAGTGTATAAAGATTATTTTTTATCTACCATACCCGAAAAAAGATTTAAGAAAAACATTGCGTTCAGTATTGATATTCAAAATATCAGTCTCAGAAAACTGATACCTCAAATACCCTTTTAATGGTGGCGATTGATTATCTCACATATCAACAGGTTGACAAAACAAAATGGGATGCCTGTATAGCCGGTGCCGGCAATGGATTGATCTATGCTTATGCAGATTATTTAGATGGCATGGCCAAAAACTGGGATGCCCTGGTGTTGAACGATTACGAGGCCGTAATGCCACTTACCTGGAACAAAAAATACGGAATATATTATTTGTATCAACCGGCATTTACCGCCTGCCTGGGCATTTTTGGAGAATATCTATCCGCAGCATTGGTAAATGATTTTTTAAGATCGGTACCCGGTAAATTTAAATATTGGGATATCAGTTTTAACCCCGGTAACCTTTTTAAGTGCAGCGATTTTGAACTGTATGAAAGGATGAATTTTATTTTAGACCTGAATAAACCCTATAAAACTTTATACGACAGTTTTCGAAATAATATAAAACGCAACATTAAAAAAAGCGGCCAACTGCAACTATCGATCAATAAAAATATTGCAATTGAAGATGTCATTCAGCTTGCCAAAGCGCAGGCTACCCTTTTTTCATCCATGGAAGAAACTGATTTCATAAACTTTATAAAACTATACAGGATACTCTACCATAATCAAAAAGCCATGACTTATGCTGTTTATTCAAAAGACCGGCAGTTGATGGCCTCCGCCGTTTTTTTCTTTTCAAATAAAAGGGCTTTTTATATCATGGTAGGTAATCATCCCGATGGAAAAACCCTGGGCGCTTCGCATACTTTAATTGATGCTTTTATAAAGGAACATGCGGGAGAAGATCTGTTGCTGGATTTTGAAGGATCGGATATCAGCAGCCTTGCATTTTTTTACAGCAGTTTTGGAGCGGTGGAAGAAAAGTATTCGGCTATCCGCTTAAATAAACTTCCGGCTCCCATAAAATGGTTTAAAAAATAATTAATGGATAGAAAGCAAATGCTCAGCAATGACGAGGTCAATTGGTCTGGTAATTTTGAAATTATTTTCTTCACCGGCCACCAACTTCACTTTTAATCCAAATGCTTCAACAACGGTTGCTTCATCCGTAAATTTATCTTTATAATCGATCTGGTAGGCCGGTATTAATATCTTGCTGTGAAAGGTTTGTGGCGTTTGCACCAGTTTAACCGATGCTCTTTCCAATGCTTCGTTTTCTTCCTCATTAGTCTTTCGTACACTGTCTTTGCTGTCTATTACCGGTATGGCAGAACCATGTTTCATAGCGGTATCATAACAGCGTTGGATCAAAACTTCACTTACCAGGCAACGTACTGCATCGTGTACAAATACAATACTTTCTTCATTTACCAATTGTAATCCGCTTTGCACGGAATGAAATCTTGTCCTGCCGCCTATCGCGATCTGAATACGGCTATAATCAAAAAACGCATCCATGATCTCCTGCCCCGCTGCTACGTATTCAACGGGTAAAACCAGTATAATATGCAGGTCATCGTATGCCTGCAAAAAACTATTAATGGAATAAAACAAAACCGGTTTCCCCTGTAATAATAAAAATTGTTTGGGAGTAGTATTGTTCATCCTGCTTCCGGTACCTCCGGCAACTATAATGGCAAATTTTTTCATGGTCTGATTCAGTTCCCGGGCTGTCGGTAATTAAGCAGCATAACCGAAAGACATACAAGCGTCCGGATTGTATTTAAATTTTGACGATTCAGGCCGCTTAAAGTGTCCCGACTCCGGTTAATCTTTATAAATTCCAATATAATTTTCCCCATTACTTTTTCTCATTCCCCTGTACATACCTGCACTGTTAAAGATCATGGCCACATTTGCTTTTGCATCTACGCCGATCATGCCGCCTTCTCCATCCATTTTCACCAGTTTAACATGCACCACCTGATGCATGGCTTCCTGTAAACTCATTCCCTTATATTCCATCAAACAACTAACATCATGAGCTGCTACCGCACAAATAAACGGCTCACCGTGACCGGTACAACTAATAGCACAGGTATTGTTGTTGGCATAGGTGCCAGCACCAATCAGGGGGCTGTCGCCTATACGGCCATATTTTTTGTTGGTCATTCCACCGGTGCTGGTAGCTCCTGCAATATTACCTTTTTGATCGCAGGCAACTGCACCTACTGTGCCAAATTTTTTATCTTTCATTAATTCCTCCACTCCTTTATGTGTGTGGTCCAGTGAATAATTATCACTGTCCCTTATTTCTTTCCATTGATCGTACCGGAACTGAGAAAAAAAATATTCATCCGGCTCTAATTTTATTCCCTGCTTAATGGCAAAATCGTTGGCGCCTTTGCCACTTAAAAAAACATGGTTACTGTTAATCATCACTTCGGTGGCCAGTTCAATTGGGTTACGCACATTCCTGATACCGGCAACTGATCCGGCAGACAGATCAAACCCGTTCATGATCGCAGCATCCATTTCCTGAACCCCTTTTTTAGTAAACACCGATCCCCTGCCGGCATTAAATAACAGGTTATCTTCTAATACAACAATCGACGCTTTAACCGCATTAACAGCCGAGCCGCCCTCTTCCAGTACCGCATAACCTGCGGACAACGCATCTTCCAGGCCATTTATATACGCCTTTTCCAACTCCGGAGTCATGTCCTGTTTTAAAATGGTTCCCGCGCCCCCATGAATTGCCAGTGAAAATTGTTGCATATTTTTTTTGGGTATTAAATATTGCTCAAAAATATCTAATTTTCGTCCATAAACCACATACAATTTTAAATTGAAATTAAGAAAACTGACAATTAGTGATTATTTTCTAATAATGGCCAACCTGGTACCTGTCTATGGTGTTTGGTTTGAAGGCTGGAATGCAGTACAGATATTCCTGGTCTTTTGCCTGGAGACGGTGATCATTGGCATATTCAATGTTGTAAAAATGGGTTGCGTAACCTTGTTTGTTAAACCAAAAGATGTTTGGAATACCGAAGGGAGTAGTAGGCTGGTGAGTGGTTTATTTTTTATCTTTTTCTTTATTATCCATTATGGCTTTTTCGTTTTTGTACAAACCCAGATATTTTTTAGTATCAGCGGTTTAATGAAAGGCAATTCCCTGTTTGGATCTTACCGTGATATTCCGGCGGCACTGGGCAACGACGGACAATTGGTATTGCTGATATTTATTACCTATTACACACTGCATACGTTATACCATTTTTTCTTATCGGGACAATTTAAGACGATCTCTATGGGCAAATTAATGATGCAGCCTTATAGCCGGATCTTTATTCAACAATTTGTTGTGATTGCGGGTGCATTGTTTATCACCCTGGGGTTTGATCAAATCTTTATTATGATACTGGTATTTGTAAAATTAGGATTTGACCTGTTTGTAAACTTTGATACTTATATAGACAAAGCAGAATCTTTGTCCGCCGAAGCTTCGGCGAAGAAGAGAAAAACAAAAGAAAAATCAAATCTTACGAATCTTAATAAAACAGATCAACCCAGCAGCTGATTACATTCATGTAGCAATTTATTTTTATCAATAGCAACCGTACCTACTTCTTCGCAAACCAGGCCACCGGCAATATTGGCTATTTCGGCCATCAGCCTGGCATTACGTGTTACCGCAAAAATCAATGAGGCGATGGCAATCACCGTATCTCCGGCACCACTAACGTCCGCAATGCTGCGTATGTGGGTTGGAATAATGGCGGCATCATTATCGACATGATAAAATATCCCTTTTTCTGATAAAGTGATCAAAGAAATGCGGTGCTTTAGCTGCTCCTGCAACAACAGGTGCATATCTTTCAATACACTGATATTAATATCTTCCCTTAAAATATTCAACCCATCCTTTACTTCCTTAAGATTGGGTTTAAAAATATCTATCCCGCTGTATGCAAAGAAATTTTTTCTTTTCGGATCAACCGCGGTGAGGATATCATGCTTTTTGCATAAACTGATCATATTACTGATCACCCGTTCTGTAAGTACACCTTTATTATAATCCTCCATAATTACCACATCGGGATCTTCGGCAGCAATATAATTTTCGAAAGCATACAATAACCGGTCCTCATCATCCGCATCCATGTCAGCCGATATTTCCGCATCGAGACGCATCATGTGTTGGTTGCGGCTAATGATACGTATTTTATTTGTGGTGATCCTTTTCTCACTGGCAACAAGATATTTTGTATCGATATGATTTTCTGCCAGCAGCCGCGTCAACTGTTCTCCATCATCGTCTTCCCCCAATATGCTAATCATGCTCACCTGCGAGCCCATTGCTGCCACATTTAGTGCCACATTGCCAGCTCCGCCTATTCGTTGTTCTCTTCTGCTTACTGCCACTACCGGCACCGGCGCCTCAGGCGAAATTCGATCTACATGTCCCCACCAGTAGGTATCCAGCATAAGGTCACCAATTACCGCAACCTTTAATTGGGCAACATCCTGAAATAATTTTTCAAAATCTGTAACAGCCATACGGATCAATCTTTTTTACGGTTTCCTATAGACAAATAATAAACGGGAATACCTAATAAAACAATCCCTAAACCTATACCGGCATAAACCGGTTTAAATATGATCAGGAACACACAAAATACCAATGCCATGATGATATAAACTGCCGGCAGCAATGGATACCCAAATGCCTTATAAGGGCGATCGGCATCGGGCCGGGTTTTTCGCAGCTTAAAAATGCCGAGGATGGTAATGGCATAAAATAAGACCACCACAAAGGCGATCATATCCAGGAGGTCGCTGTATTTTCCGCTTAAACAAAGAACCGACGCCATTACAAACTGCGCCCACAAAGCATATTCGGGCACTGCATGTTTATTTAGTATGGCTGCTTTCCTGAAAAACAGTTTATCAATGGCCATGGCATTGTAAACTCTTGCGCCTGCCAGTATCAAACCGTTATTACAACCAAAGGTTGAGATCATGATCAAAATGGCAATAACCATGGTGCCCGAACTGCCAAAGATCTCTGTAGAAGCAACCACGGCTATCCGGTCAGTTGCCCTGTCGCCAAATGCGATTTCGTTTAATGGCAGTACATTCAGGTACATGAGATTGGCAGCCACGTAAATGACCGTTACGGTCAGGGTCCCCAAAAAAAGAGCCAACCCGATATTCCGTTGGGGATTTTTAACTTCTCCGGCAATAAAAGTCACGTTGTTCCAGGCATCACTGCTGAAGATGGAGCCTACCATAGCGGCGGCAATGGCACCAACGAGGATAAATCCTGAAATAGGTTTCCAGGATGTTGGCTGCAAAAGATTGCCCGCATCCTTGGTTCCCAAATCCTGAACCGCATTAAATCCTGTTTGCCAATTCTCGTCCCAAAAACTGTGTTTTACCAAAACAAACCCAAAAATGATCAAACCAAATAACGCCAGTATTTTGGTAAATGTAAAAACAGTTTGAATGATGGTTCCGTTCTTAATTCCTTTTGAATTAATAAATGTCAGCAATCCGATCAACAATATGGCAACCACCTGGGCGGCTGAAATTTGTGTAAACCCCAGATCCAGTAATATATTTTTTTCGCTAACAACCGGAAAAATATAAGCCGCAAATTTGCTGAATGCAACGCCAACTGCCGCAATGGTGGCCGTTTGAATAACGGTAAAAAAACTCCACCCGTATAAAAAACCCGCCAGCGGATTAAAAGCTTCTTTCAGGTAAACATACTGGCCACCTGCCTTCGGAAACATGGCACTAAGTTCCCCGTAACTTAAGGCAGCCAGTAACGTCATGGTACCGGTAATTACCCACACGGCAATTAACCATCCGGCGCTACCTACATTACGGGCAATATCTGCACTAACAATAAAAATACCCGAACCAATCATTGATCCGGCAACAATCATCGTGGAATCCAACAAACCCAGTGTTGGTTTAAAAGAAGCAGTTTGTTCTGACATAGTTATTCCGTTTTTTGTAAAACTACCAGGTTTGTAAATAAAGCCAGTATTCGGCGCAGGGTAGTATAATGGAACAAGTTATAGTAATTGTACCTACTAAAAGAATAAATAGTATTGATTTTTCCACAAGCAGGTTACTGCAAGAGCGATTTCAAAATAGTTCCCGGTACCAGAAACGCCGGATGGTATTACTTTTTCAATTCAGCTTTAATTTTGTCGTTCATCCCCTTGATTACATCATTGGTAATATTGAGGCTGGTATCTTTAAACACCATATAATCGAGCCCGGTACCGGTAGTAAAGATGTACATGTACTTTTTATCCTTATTATATTCTGTTAAAAAGTCTTTCAGTTTCTTCTGAATATCTTCCATGATGTTAAAGCTTTTCTCATTCAATTTCTGGCTAAGATTCTGTTTCCTGGTATCGATCTGTTGTTGTTGATCTATCAACTTGCCCTGGAATATCTGCGCTTCTTCTTCTGTAATAGCAGCCCCTCTTTTTAAAAAATTGTCTTTTTGTGCCTGGAGCCCCCGGTAACCGGATTCCTGTTCGTTTTCGATGGCTTTCATTTCAGTTTCCAGTTCGCGGCGTTTTTCTTTTATAAAAGTGATCTTTTCATTAAGTGAATCCAATTCCACATAGGCCAATGGAGGCCTGCATTTATTACTATCCGAAGCCATATAATTATTACCCAGTTTAGCCGCCACAGCACCCGTTTTTTTACCTGAGAAATTATAATAATACAGGAAGCCAACAGCTATAACCAGGATAACATTAAGTACTACAGATAAATTTTTAATCATGCCTTTCATTTTGCGGCAATATACTTACAAACCGGTACAGGGCAATGGCTTTAAAAATTTTTTAGGAAAGGGTTAACGCTGCCACGAAATTCGTTTCTCAAGTTAGCCGGGTTTTAAAGAATAACCGCCCTGGCCAAACAACTTTCATTATTAGCGGTTACTTTTATTGGACCTGGGTTTACAATTGTATGCATTGTAACTCAAATTCGTTTAATTTTGCCGTTCTTTCAATCAATCCCTGACAATCGCATATGCTTTTAAAAATACTCACCGTAGCCGGCCTCGCCACTTTCGAAATTTATGCAGCTATTCCCGCCGGTTTCGCGTTTGGCCTATCGCTCTGGACCATATTTTTTGCCAGTGTTACCGGGGGCCTGGTTGGTGTGTTTGTTGCCGCATTTTTAGGTGATCAAATCAGGGCACTCTTTCATAAAAATAAACCCACCAAAGAAGTTGCAGAAAAAAAACACCCGGTCATTCTCCGTATCTGGAATAAATATGGCATCATCGGTTTGGGATTTTTAGGAACCTTTTCTGTTGGTGCCCCCATTAGTATCGCTATAGGTGTAGGACTCAATGCCAATATCAAAAAGCTGGTTACCTGGTGCTGTATTGGTGTAATTGCCCGGTGCCTGGTTTTTACTTTGATTGGTTATTATGGATTGCAATTATTGTAACTGCTATTTGCTATTACCATATATTCAGCGTCAGCATCTGATTCTTCGTATGAGTTTTGATTGTTATTTAAATACACTATTTTCCTACTCCACAACCATCAATTACCAGTCGGCTAAACTCCTTCTACATTTTTCATTTCATAAATCAGACGCTCTAACCCGCCAAAGCATCCATTCACCGAATTAGTTTAAAAAAACGTATCAATCAAACTAATTTAGCCCTTGCAAATGATCACCACTGCAGGCTATTAAACCAATAAACAAAAATGCCCAACTTCGAATCTTATGTTGCTCCCTTATCCGACATGATCCGTGACTCGATACAGGGTTGTTCAAAAATGCAGAAACGGCTCTACCTGGTTTTTGCACCCAAAATGTACCAGGTTTGTTTGCGTTACACCAATAAAAATGCAGAAGATGCAAAGGATATTATGCAGGATGGTTTTATTAAAGTTTATAAAAATTTACACAAATTCCGGTATGATGGCTCTTTTGAAGGGTGGATAAGAACCATAATTACCCGAACTGCACTAAGTTATATCAAGAACAAAAAAAATACTGTCAGTTACAATTCGGAATTATTGCACTTGGTAAAAGATAATGAAACGAATGTATTGGACCGGCTTGCTGAGAAAGACATTATCCATATGGTAACAAAATTACCTCCGGGGTACCGCAAAATATTTATGCTGTATGTAATGGAAGGATACAATCACCAGGAAATTGCCACCATTTTAAATTGCAGCGAAGGAACCAGTAAATCGCAACTACACCGATCCAAGAATAAGCTACAGGAATTATACAAAAAAAGCGCTTAGAAAACCCTCTGAAATCATTTCCCTAATAATCCATCTGCATCAACCGAGGCCAGGCTTTAAAAATCCGGCCTCTTTTTTATACCCATAAAAAAATAAGTAATACCGATTATACCAGTGTGTAGTCCAAAGCCATTTGCTATCAGTATAATACCATATCTGATTACCACGTAGTGCTTTAGACTACTTATTAAATCAAGATCATAATACTCCTTACCCATGTAAAACTTTTTACGCTTCAGGAGTTTTCCATTCGGGTAGAATTTATAGGGCTTTGCCCCACTTCATCCAGCCTCATCGTTTCCCGGTTTGCACAATTCTTTACACCATTTACATGATTCACACATTATGCTAAACAAACTCCCATAATATTTTTTTGTACAATTATCTTCACTACTTTCACTTTTCACTGTTTTCATTTCTCAGGTTTTCATTGCCTCAAATAAATTGATATATTCTTCATCGTTCAATTATGAAACGGATTTAGTAAGGGTCAATCGGCATACCAGTTAAAAAATAATTTTAATCTATAAAAAATAAAGCCATGTCATTTAATCTTGTAGAAACACTGCAACAAAATTTAGGCTACCCCCAATTACAAAAAATAGATCCCAATACACAGCTGGTAACAGAAAATGAAACCGGGTTAGCAGAAGATAAATTAAGCCAGGCCGCCATACCCGCAGTGCTTAGCGGTTTGTATCGGTATGTTCAAAAAGATGAAGGTGCCGAAGAAATACTACAAGTTGCCAACTCCTCCATGTGGATCAATAAATTTTTTGATGCTGAAAAAAAAACAGTAGTACAAACGATTTCAGATTATAGCAGCCAATCTCATGAAGAAGTTGAATTACAGATGAATGCAATTGCAAATGAAGCTGTAAAACTGATAAAAGAGAATCTGGCTGGCAACGCTGATAGGAAAGAAGTAAAATTATTTTTAAGCAACCAGAAAAATGATATTTTATTGTATTTGCTTCCTGCATTAAATATGGGCCTGTTATTACACGATAATACACTCGATGACAATACCCATAAAATGCAAGGGCCGGTATCCGGTTTAATACAAAATATCGGAGCTCTATTTTCAAGCCCTGTTTCAGGTGAAGAAATTAAAAACCATTAATTACTGATTAATTTTGAACAGATTTTATGCAATCTACACCGATACTTTCAAATGTTATTTACCTGTATCCTTTGCACACAGGAGTACAAATAAATAACAACTTTTAAAACTTATGTCCAATTAACCAATAAATATTCAATTCCATGTTACCTGGGAACAATAACGCAATACCTCTTACGCTTATGATAAGTGAATCCCTCCTTGGGAACACCCGTATGCAGAAAATACTTTATCAGCAGTTTGCAGGTATTATGTACAGTGTATGTTTCGGCTATGTGAAAAATAAAGCCGATGCAGAGGATATATTGCAGGAAGGTTTCCTGAAAATATTCAAGAACCTGGATCGTTTCCGGCATGAGGGTTCTTTTGAAGGCTGGATAAGAAAGATTATTACCAGGACTGCCTTGATTTATTTAAGAGATAACAAAAAATTTACCTGTCATATTCCCTTGGAATATTCTATTACCGGAAAAGAAAGCAACATACTGGATACCATTGGCGAAAAGGAAATTAGAGGTATCATTACTAAACTTCCTACAGGCTGTAAAACAATATTTATTATGTATGCTATTGAAGGTTATAATCACAGGCAAATTGCCGAAATTTTAGGATGTACTGAAAGCACCAGTAAATCTCAATTTTACCGTTCCAGGAGAAAAATTCAAAAATCATTAATGCAAAATGCATAAAAAAAGGAGTAAGACATTGATCTTACTCCTTCATATATTTTACGCTACCTAAACCTAACTCCCCGGGGGTATCCGACAGCTATCGGGATTTGCGGGCTTTACTCCTCTTCATCAAAACTCATCGCTTCCTTGGTAGTCATCAACAGCTCGTATTCTTCCTTGCTTCCTACGATCATATTTTCAAACTCACGTAAGCCTGTACCTGCCGGAATATGATGGCCTGTAATTACGTTTTCCTTCAATCCCAGCATCTCATCTGTTTTACCCTGTATGGCCGCCGAACTCAATACTTTGGTTGTTTCCTGGAACGATGCAGCAGATATCCAGCTATGGGTGCCCAATGAAGCTTTGGTAATACCCAACAACAACGGTGATGAAGTAGCAGGTGAAGCGTCACGGAACTCAGCTAATTTTTTATCGGCCCTGCGCAGTACAGAATTTTCTTCACGTATTTCACGCAATGTAACGATTTGCCCGGATTTTAATTTAGTACTGTCACCGGCTTCGGTTACAACTTTCTTATCGTAGATGTAATCATTCTCCATGTTAAAGTCCAAACGATCTTCTGTATCTCCCTCCAGGAATTTGGTATCACCGGCATCTTCAATCCTGATCTTACGCATCATCTGGCGAACAATAACTTCCACGTGTTTGTCATTAATCTTCACACCCTGTAAACGATAAACTTCCTGTATCTCATTTACCACGTATTCCTGAACAGCGAATGGTCCTTTAATGGCCAGGATATCAATCGGAGCAGTTTGTCCATCACTTAATGCAGCACCGGCTTTTACAAAGTCACCGTCCTGCACCAGGATCTGGCGACTCAACGGAACCAGGTATTTCTTAACCACACCGTCTTTTGCTTCTACAATGATCTCCCTGTTACCACGCTTGATACTACCAAAAGTAACCACACCATCAATCTCACAAACAACCGCAGGATTACTTGGGTTACGTGCCTCAAACAATTCTGTTACACGAGGCAAACCACCCGTAATATCTTTTAGTTTGCTTAATACCCTTGGAATTTTTACCAATACCTGTCCACTTCTTACATCCGCACCTTCTTCAACCACAATATGTGAACCTACCGGTAAGTTATATAATTTCTTCTCTTTACCATGAACGATGATGACCGGCAATTTGGTTTTATCTTTTGTTTCAATTACCACTTTTTCACGGTGACCTGTTTGTTCATCCGCTTCATCACGATAGGTAATGCCTTCAATCAAAGCTTCGAATTCAATTTTACCATGTACTTCTGCAACAATAACATTGTTAAACGGATCCCAGGTACAGATCAAATCCCCTTTAGCAACTTTCTGCCCGTCTTTTACATGCAGGATAGAACCATAAGGAATATGAGAGGTGTTCAATAAACGATCACTTTTCACATCAATATTTCTAATCTCACCTGTACGGCCGATAACCACATTTATCTTCTTACCATTATTGTCTTCGGTATGCACGGTACGTAATCCGTCAAACTGTAAGGTACCTTCAAACTTAGCAGGTAATGTAGATTCAACCGAAGCAGAACCCGCAACACCACCCACGTGGAAAGTACGCAAAGTTAACTGTGTACCCGGCTCACCAATTGATTGCGCTGCGATAATACCAACCGCGTCACCACGCTGTGCCAGCATACCCGATGCCAGATTTTTTCCATAACACCTGACACAAACACCACGCTTGCTTTCGCAGGTTAAAACCGAACGTATCTCAACAGTATCAATTCCGCTTTCGTCAATAAGCTTGGCCATTTCTGCACTGATCTCTTCACCGGCACCAATCAATAATTCCTCTGTAACCGGGTGGAATACGTCATGCAATGACATACGACCTTCAATCCGGTCACTTAATGCTTCAATAATATCCTCATTATCTTTTAACGCCGAAGTGGCAATACCGCGCAGTGTTCCGCAATCCTCTTCATTGATAACCACATCCTGGCTAACGTCTACCAATCTACGGGTTAAATAACCGGCATCTGCCGTCTTAAGCGCCGTATCAGCCAAACCTTTACGGGCACCATGCGTAGAGATAAAGTACTCCAATACACTTAAGCCATCTTTAAAGTTTGCGAGAATAGGATTCTCAATGATCTCACTGCCCGAGGAACCTGATTTACGTGGTTTAGCCATCAAACCTCTTAAACCGGCAAGCTGCTTGATCTGTTGCTTGCTACCACGGGCTCCACTATCAAGCATCATATAAACCGAGTTAAACCCTTGCTTATTAGCCGCCAGTTCCTGTATTAATGTTTCTGTAACTTTGGTATCCACACGACTCCAGATATCAATGATCTGGTTGTAACGCTCGTTATTGGTGATCAAACCCATATTGTAGTTATCCCATACTTCAGCAACTTCTGCCTGCGCATTCTCAACCAAAACCTGTTTGATCTCAGGAATGATCAGGTCATTGATGTTGAAGGAAAGGCCGCCACGGAATGCCATACGGTATCCGAGTGTTTTAATATCATCCAGGAACCTGGCGGTAATAGGAACGCTTGTCCATTTGATGATATCACCGATAATTTCACGTAATGCTTTCTTGGTTAACAAAGCATTGATGAAACCAACCGTTTTAGGAACGTGCTGATTAAATATGACACGGCCAACGGTGGTCTCTAATAATTTATTGGTTAATGTACCGTCAGCATTACGCACATCAACTTTTACTTTGATGTTGGCATGCAGGTCAATCACTTTTTCGTTGTAGGCAATGATCACTTCCTCAGGAGAATAAAATGATTTGCCCTGGCCTTTTACAATTTCTTCTTCAGTAGTTTTCTTACCCTTGGTGATATAATACAATCCAAGTACCATATCCTGCGAAGGAAGGGTGATGGGTGTACCATTCTGCGGGTTCAAAATATTGTGCGAAGAAAGCATCAGTAACTGGGCTTCCAGAATTGCAGCACTGCTCAAAGGCACGTGAACTGCCATCTGGTCACCATCAAAATCGGCGTTGAAGGCCGTGGTTACCAACGGGTGTAACTGTATCGCTTTACCCTCGATCAATTTTGGCTGGAAAGCCTGTATTGACAAACGGTGAAGCGTTGGAGCCCTGTTCAACATAACCGGGTGACCTTTTAAAATATTCTCCAGGATATCCCAGATGATGGCTTCTTTTTTATCAACCAGCTTACGGGCACTCTTTACTGTTTTTACAATACCTCTTTCAATCAGTTTACGAATAATAAACGGCTTAAATAATTCGGCCGCCATATCTTTAGGTAAACCACACTCATGCATCTTTAATTCAGGGCCAACCACAATAACCGAACGACCTGAATAGTCAACCCGCTTACCCAATAAGTTCTGGCGAAAACGTCCCTGCTTTCCTTTCAACACATCACTCAATGATTTCAATGCACGTCCACCTTCTGCTTTTACGGCATTTGATTTACGGCTGTTATCAAATAATGAATCGATCGCTTCCTGTAACATACGTTTTTCATTACGCAGGATCACTTCGGGCGCTTTAATTTCCAATAATCTTTTTAAACGGTTATTACGGATAATAACCCTGCGATACAGGTCATTCAGATCGGAAGATGCAAAACGGCCACCATCCAAAGGTACAAGCGGGCGTAATTCCGGTGGAATAACCGGGATGTATTGCATCACCATCCACTCGGGACGGTTGTTGATCCTGGTATTGGCATCACGGAAACTTTCCACAACACTCAATCTTTTTAAAGCATCTGCTTTACGTTGCTGAGATGTTTCGTTGGCGGCTGCGTTACGCAGGTCAAAACTCAACTGGTCCAGGTCAATGCGCTGCAACATATCATGCACAGCCTCAGCACCCATCTTGGCGATGAATTTGTTCGGATCTTCATCCGGCAAATGCTGGTTATCTTTTGGCAGGGTATCTAAAATATCCAGGTATTCTTCTTCGGTTAACAGGTCAGCATAATTCTGTCCTTTATCCGTACGGATACCGGGTTGTATAACCACGTAACGCTCATAATAAACGATACTCTCTAATTTTTTAGAGCTGGTTCCCAACAGGTAACCAATTTTGTTTGGTAAAGATTTAAAGTACCAGATATGCACAACGGGCACCACCAGCTTAATGTGTCCCATTCTTTCGCGGCGTACTTTTTTCTCTGTTACTTCCACGCCGCAACGGTCGCACACAATACCTTTGTAACGGATACGCTTATACTTACCGCAGGCACATTCGTAATCCTTTACCGGCCCAAAGATCCTTTCGCAGAACAAACCATCCCTTTCAGGCTTGTACGTACGGTAGTTAATGGTTTCCGGCTTTAAAACTTCACCATAGCTTCTTTCCAAAATGCTGTCGGGCGAAGCCAAACCAATGGTGATTTGAGAAAATGTTGGCCTTGGACGGTTTTCTTTTTTGAATGCCATATTTGTAATTGATAATTTTTTAATTGATAATTGATAATTCTTTTGGAACAATCATTTAATCTTTACTGAACATCGTTGTGAACTTGTTCTGTTCTTCTTTTCTTTTAGTAAAAGGAAAGAAAAATCTCACTTGTACTTTCTCAGCTTTATTGAACTTCCCATTCCAGTTCCCTCTCCTTTGGAGAGGGGTTGGGGTGAGGTCTAATCAAATTTCAGATCCAATCCCAATCCCCTTAACTCATGAACCAATACATTGAATGATTCAGGGATACCGGCTCTTGGAATATTATCGCCTTTTACAATCGCTTCGTATGTTTTCGCTCTTCCGATGATATCATCCGATTTAAGCGTCAACAATTCCTGCAATATGTTAGAGGCACCATAAGCTTCCAAAGCCCAAACCTCCATCTCACCAAAACGCTGACCACCAAACTGAGCCTTACCACCTAAAGGTTGCTGCGTAATTAAACTGTATGGTCCGATAGAACGGGCATGCATTTTATCATCAACCATGTGGTGTAACTTAATGATATAGATAATACCCACGGTTGCTTTTTGATCAAAGCGGTCGCCGGTTTCACCATCATACAAATAAGTATGACCGAATTTAGGCAAGCCTGCTTTGGTGATCTCTTCATCAATTTCGGCCACACTGGCACCATCAAAGATCGGCGTTGCAAATCGTACATTCAGTTTTTCACCGGCCCATCCAAGAACGGTTTCATAGATCTGGCCCAGGTTCATACGACTGGGTACACCCAATGGATTCAAAACGATATCCACCGGTGTTCCATCTTCCAGGAAAGGCATATCTTCCTGGCGAACGATCTTGGCAACAATACCTTTATTACCATGACGACCCGCCATCTTATCTCCCACTTTCAACTTACGTTTGATGGCCATATACACTTTTGCAAGTTTCAGTACACCAGCAGGTAATTCGTCACCAATTGAAATGTTGAATTTCTCACGCTTATATCTTCCTAATTCTTCGTTGAATTTGATGTTGTAATTGTGCAACAGGATATTGATCAATTCATCAACATGTGCATCGCCACACCATCCCAGCGGATTCACATTTTGATAATCAATGTTGGCTAAATTCTTGGAATTAAACTTGGCGCCCTTACCAATCAACACTTCACCAAAGTTGTTACTAACACCTGCACTGCTTTTATCTTTCAATAAGGTCTGTAATTTATTAACCAGCAATTCCAACAGGTCAATTTCATTCTTTTCATGTGTTTTCTCAATCTTGTCCATCTGTGCCTTCTCCCTCACTTTTGCATTCTTATCTTTTTTTGCACGCTGGAATAACTTCTTATCAATGATAACCCCTTCTGTTCCGCTTGACGCTTTTAAAGAAGCATCTTTTGCATCACCGGCTTTATCACCGAAGATGGCACGTAATAACTTCTCTTCGGGCGTAGGATCGCTCTCCCCTTTTGGCGTGATCTTACCAATAATAATATCCCCTTCCTTAACATGAGCACCAATACGGATAATACCGTTTTGATCAAGATCTTTGGTTGCTTCTTCACTAACGTTGGGAATATCCGGCGTTAATTCTTCTTCACCCAATTTGGTATCCCGTACTTCAATTTCATATTCGGAAATATGCAGGGAAGTAAACAGATCTTCTTTAACCACTTTCTCACTGATCACAATTGCATCTTCAAAGTTGTATCCCTTCCATGGCATAAACGCCACTTTCATATTCCTGCCCAATGCAATCTCACCACCTTTGGTTGCATAACCTTCGGTTAAGAAATCGCCTTCGCTAACTTTTTGTCCTTTAACCACCGCAGGGCGCAGGTTGATACATGTTTCCTGGTTGGTACGAACGAATTTGGTCAATTTGTAGATGATCAGGTCTTCGTCGAAACTTACGAGTTGCTGCGTTTCGTTACGCTTGTAACGAACATGAATTTCGTTGGCATCTACATATTCAATAACGCCTTCTCCATCTGCATGGATCTGGATCCTGGCATCACGGGCAGCTTTTCCTTCCAAACCGGTACCAACGATCGGCACTTCGGGCTTGATCAACGGAACCGCCTGGCGTTGCATATTCGATCCCATCAGGGCACGGTTAGCATCATCATGCTCCAGGAACGGAATCAGGGAAGCACTTAAACCAACAATCTGGTTTGGTGCCACATCCATGTATTCTACTTCTGTTTTATCCAAAATAGGAAAATCACCTGTTTGACGACTTTTGATCCTGTCGTCAACAAAGTTTCCTTTGGCATCCATTTCAATATTTGCCTGCGCGATCTTTGCGGTATCTTCTTCCTCAGCACTCAGGAAAGTAATCTTCTTCATGTCGGCCTTACCATCAGTAACCTTATGGTATGGTGTTTCAATGAAGCCCATTTCATTGATCTTGGCGTGTACACAAAGTGTAGATATCAAGCCAATATTTGGTCCTTCCGGTGTTTCAATCGTACACAAACGGCCGTAGTGCGAATAGTGAACGTCACGTACCTCAAAACCAGCACGCTCCCTGCTTAAACCACCGGGTCCCAGTGCGGAGATCCTTCGCTTATGCGTGATCTCACTTAAAGGATTGGTTTGATCCAGGAACTGGGAAAGTTGAGAGGTACCAAAGAATGAATTAATAACAGAAGATAAAGTTCTGGCATTGATCAGGTCAACCGGGGTAAATACTTCGTTGTCGCGTACGTTCATTCTTTCACGGATGGTACGGGCCATACGGGCCAAACCAACTCCAAACTGGGCATATAACTGCTCACCCACGGTACGAACACGACGATTACTTAAATGGTCAATATCATCAACCTCACTCTTACCATTGGTTAATAATACCAATGTTTTAATGATGGCGATGATATCATCCTTCGTTAATACTTTTTTAGTGATCGGAAAATCAAGTCCAAGACGGCGGTTGATTTTATAACGGCCAACCTCCCCCAGGTCGTAACGCTTATCACTAAAGAATAATTTATCAATAATACCACGTGCAGTTTCATCATCAGGAGCATCCGCACCGCGTAATTGCTTGTAAATATGCTGAACAGCTTCCAGTTCACTGTTAGAAGTATCTTTATTTAAGGTATTATAAATGATGGCATAATCACCACTCACTTCTTCTTTCTGAATGAAAACACTTTTGGCTTCCATTTCTATGATCAATGCAATATTGGATTCGTCCAATACGATATCTCTTTCCAGGATGATCTCGTTTCTTTCGATAGAAACAACTTCCCCGGTATCTTCATCCACAAAATCTTCAACCCAGGTACGTAATACACGTGCGGCTAATCGCTTGCCAATGTATTTCTCCAGGCTCTTTTTATCGGCTTTAACTTCATCAGCCATACCAAATAATTCCAGTATGTCTTTATCGGTTTCGAAACCTATAGAACGCAGTAAAGTAGTAACAGGGAATTTTTTCTTACGGTCGATATAAGCAAACATCACATTGTTGATATCTGTTGCAAACTCCATCCAGGCTCCTTTGAACGGAATTACCCTGGCGGAGTAGATCTTTGTACCATTGGGGTGAACCGACTGGCCGAAGAATACACCGGGTGAACGGTGTAGCTGGCTAACAACAACACGCTCGGCACCGTTGATCACAAATGTACCGCGTGGAGTCATGTAAGGAATGTTTCCCAGGAACACATCCTGAACGATCGTCTGGAAGTCAACGTGCTCCTCATCGTTACAGCTAAGACGAAGCTTGGCCTTTAACGGAACAGCATAGGTTAACCCCCTTTCAATACACTCTTCGATGGTGTAACGCGGAGGATCTACGAAATAATCCAAAAATTCCAGTACAAAGATGTTGCGGGTATCCGTAATCGGAAAATTTTCCTTGAATACGCGGAACAATCCTTCCACATTGCGCTTGTCGGGAGTGGTTTGTAGCTGAAAAAAATCTTTGAATGATTGGATCTGGATACCCAGCAAATCAGGTGTTTCCGCTAAAAATTCAACTTTACCGAAATTGAATCGTTTAGCAGCAGGTGTTTTAGTTGCAGACATATTGTAATTAAGACTTTTAAGTGTGCAGAAGACCCTTCCATTTTAAGTAGTGATACAACTTGCGCCACTAACCCATAAATTAAAGGACGGCAAAGGTAGGGAATAATTTCCTATTTCCTGATTACGATATACGATTTTTTGAGGAATTGGAAGGGTTTTTGTGGATATGTGGCTTTTTATACCTTTTTATTGAATTTTTAAGTAAAGGCTGAATTTTTTGTTTTGCTAAATCTCCATGAAATTAGTTCAGAACTGGACCCAGGGACCAAAAATCAATAAAAAACAGTGCTTCCTTTGCATAAAACCACAAATTTTGAACGATTCCGGCATTTGTTATTCATATTCCGATATATCTATTCCCAGTTTTTGAGCCGTATTTTTAACCAGCATTTTTCTAAAATCAGTTTTCAATTCCCCTATTTTTAATTGGCCTTGTAATATGATATCCACAGCAGCAGTACTAAATATAAAGCGCATGGCGTGTTTACCAAAGTTTGAGGCAATTTCGTTTTGAATAGGGGTAAAAATAGTAGCTTTAAGGATTTCTCTTTTGTATTTTTCAGCTTGAAAATTTCCGTTTGCATTATCCATTTTACTTTTTTTGTGAGATAGCTTTTTACTTTTTGCTTCGGTATTAAGTTTTTCAATATGGTTGAACAGTTTGTCTTGCCCTTCGCTGCTTTTAATTACCGGGTGTATACCTTTAATATTTTTCCAATCCGCAGGGCTTATATGATTTACTGCCAGATTTCTTGTAGTTTCTTCATTCATAATGTAATGAGCAGGTTTATTTTGCTCTTTTGCAATGTTATCTCTATAGCAAAACAAGCCATTAAGTACATACTGACGGTAAGGGCTAAGATAAAGTAAATCATTCTTTCTAAGAAAATTTACTTTAGGCTCCAGATTGTATATTGAAACAGATAGCTGGTTATTTTCACATTCCAAAAAAGGGAGTATATTTTTTATTGCTGCTTGTTTTTCTAACTCGTTTTTCATTGGCAGCAGGTAAAGTACATCATTGGCAGCATATCTAAGTTGTTGAGGTTCCAATGGCCTGCGTTCCCAATTTACTTTCTGCATTTTTTTATCAAGTTCTTTACCAAAAAGCTGCTGTATCATTGCTCCTAGCGATGTTCGCTCGTAATTTAGAAGCTTGGCATAAAGTTCTGTATCGGCTAAATTTGCCGGATAGCATTTCAAAGAGTGCAACAGTCTTAAATCTTCTGCTGAGCAATGTACCACTTTGAGTATGGCCGAATTTTCCAAAAGTGGAAAAATTAGTGAAATATCGAGATTGGCCTTTGGATCAATAAGATAGCAATGTGTAGCACTGGCAATTTGCATTAAACAAAGGTTGAAGCCATAAACAAAGTGGTCCCGGTCAAATTCCAGATCGAATGCTATTGTCTTAGCTATTTCAAGTTCCTGTATACAATTTGCCAATCCATCAGCAGTTGTAACGAATGTAACAGGTATTTTTTCTGGCGAAGGCAACAAAATTTGGGTAACATTCATTTTATTGAAAACCCTGATTTAATTATATTTTGTAAAACGATATGATAAAGGTTTACACCGATGTGACATGATAAATAGTCCAATCACTTTTCCATCGGCTTAATACCATCTAAATTTCCTTGCAGTGAGTTGAACTACTTTGTAAATCAAGATGGTATCACAATTGATCTAATACCGATTATACCAGTATGTAGTCCAATACCATTTGCTATCGGCATAATACCATATAAGATTTCAATGCAGTCCTTTGGACTTAGTAAATCAAGATGGTATAAACTCCAAAAAAGGCCGATCCGCTTGTTGCAGACCGGCCTTTAAAGTTATTTTTTTCAAAGAATTAAGCTATTTCAACATCAGCACCTGCATCAGTTAATTTAGCTTTAATTTCTTCAGCAGTTGCTTTGTCTGCACCTTCTTTAATTGCTTTTGGAGCGCCGTCAACTAAATCTTTAGCTTCTTTCAGTCCCAAACCGGTTAACTCTTTAACGATCTTAACGATCGCTAATTTGTTGGCACCTGCAGCTTTTAAGATAACATCAAAAGATGTTTTTTCTTCAACAGCAGCAGGACCATCACTACCAGCACTTACTACAACTGCAGCAGCAGCTGGTTCAATACCGTACTCGGTTTTTAAGAATTCTGCTAATTCCTGTACTTCTTTTACTGTTAAGCCTACTAAACTTTCAGCTAATGTTTTTACGTCTGCCATAATGTTTGTTTTTTTTCCGGCTTCAAGTCCGCCAACTGGCGGATCCGACGGAGTGTTTTAAAAAAATTGTTGTCTTATTTAATGAGCTAATTTGCTGATGTGCTAATTAGTTAATTTCAAAATTTGTTACCCTTCCGCCATTATTAAACTTGTGGTGTTTCATTTTCATTTTTAGCTTCTTCAGTGGCCGGTACTTCCGCTACTGCTTCTGTTGCAGGCGTCTCTGGTGCTGCTTCTGCTACCGAAGCTTCAACAACCGGTGCTTCTGCTGCCGGAGCCGCTACTGCCGCAACTTCTGCAACGGGCGCTTCTGCAACAACATCTGCAACGGGCGCTTCTGCAACAGCTTCCGCTACCGGAGCCACATCTTCAACTTTGGCCGCATCTTTGTTTTGTAAAGCGCCCAATACACGCTGTATTGGAGACTGCAATAATCCAATCACTTCGCCAATCAGTTCATTTTTGGTTTTGATCTGGGTTAAAGCCTTCAATTGATCGTTACCTACAAATACATCTCCATTAATAAAAGCAGCTTTCAGCAAAGGTCTTTCGTTGTTAAACTCCTTACGGAAACTGCTGATAATCATCGCTGGCTCTTTTGGGTTTTCGCTGAACATCAGGGCTGTTACCTGGTGCAGAGAATCAAAAACACCGCTGTATTTCTCGGAATCCAGACTTTCCAATGCTTTTCTTATAAGTGTATTCTTAGCCACTTTCATCTCTACCTGCTTATTGAAGCAATGGTTACGTAATTTACCAATCTGCGCTACGGTTAAGCTTTCTGTATCGGTGATATAGAAGTTGTTATACTGAGAGAATTTGCTTTTCAGTACTTCAATCACTTCATTTTTTTCATTCTTTGTCATATTAAATATTTTTTATTCGCTTTGGTCACTCCTCCACCTGGGAGGGGCCAGGGCTTTAGTTTTGAACAGATTTTGTATCAATTGCAATACCCGGACTCATAGTGCTGGCCATACTAACACCTCTTAAATAAGTTCCCTTAGATGAAGATGGTTTTAATTTAACTACCGCATTTATTAATTCCTGGCTGTTTTCTGCGATTTTTTCAGGCGCAAAACTTACCCTGCCGATAGACGCGTGAATGATTCCCACTTTATCTACCTTAAAAGCAATTTTACCGCCTTTTAAATCCGCAATGGCACCTGCAACATCATTGGTAACTGTACCCGTTTTAGGATTCGGCATTAGGTTACGTGGACCTAACACTTTACCCAATTTACCAATCTTAGGCATCACTGACGGAGTGGCAACAATGACATCAATATCTGTCCAACCGCCTTCGATCTTGGTAATGAAATCATCCAAACCAACATAATCGGCACCGGCTGCAGAAGCTTCGGCTTCTTTGTCTGGCGTACACAAAACCAATACACGTTTTGTTTTACCGGTTCCATGAGGCAGAGAAACTGTACCACGGATGGCCTGATCGGCTTTCTTAGGATCTACTCCTAATTTAATATGCAGATCAACAGAACTATCGAATTTTGTTGTGTTTACTTCTTTAACTAAAGTTGAAGCTTCCTTTAAGGAATATGCTTTATTAATATCAACCTTAGTATTTGCTACTTTTCTTTTTTTCGAAATCATTTTTTACAAATTTGAGATTGATAATTAATTTTCCCAGGGGGCTGTTCCATCTACTGTTAAACCCATACTGCGTGCAGTACCGGCAATCATCTTCATGGCACTATGGATGGTAAAAGCATTCAGATCGGCCATTTTATCTTTGGCTATATCTTCTACCTGAGCCCAGGTAACTTTTCCAACTTTAACACGGTTAGGTTCTTTACTGCCACTGGTAATTTTAGCAGCATCCATTAACTGAACTGCAGCGGGTGGGGTTTTAAT
>JANNSN010000023.1:0-7097 GCA_031402615.1 Chitinophagaceae bacterium | reverse complement strand
TTTGTGTTTCGCCGGGCATGATCAGTAACTCAGCTGTGGCAGCACCTTTTATAGCAAAGCCATGCGGTACATCCCAATCCTGCTCCAGGTTAGTAACATGAAAATAAACTTCATCACCCATTTTTATTCCTTCAATATTATCGGGAGTAAGGTGAGAGCGGATGGCTGTCATATACACATGTACTTTATTTCCCTCCCGAACAACTTTTGTTGCCCCTTCACCATTGGAAAAATAGGGATGCTTATTTTCCTCCATCTTAAAGAACTTCACAGAATTTTTTGCGATCAGGTCAGCAGGCACGATCTGGGCATAGTGCGGTTCCCCAATTGTTGGATAATCCAGGATCAACTGCATCTTATCGCCACTGATATCATATAACTGTGCACTTTGCGATAATTCAGGGCCGGTTGGTAAATACCTGTCCTTGGTAATTTTATTATAAGCAACCATATATTTGCCTTTTGGTGATTTGGTATCGCCATGAGCAACTGTCAAGTGACCAACAGAATAGTAAGTTGGTACCCTGTCAACCACTTTCAAATCTTTTATATTCCATTTAACCACCTCGGATGAAACAAACATAGAAGTATAGGCATTACCATTGTTATCAAACTCAGTATGTAAAGGCCCAAGGCCCGGTTTCTTCACTTCACCATATAAAACAGATTCGTACTTCAAAATGGGAACGCCATCAAATTCGCCTATAAAATCTTTCGCTGCAATGGCTTTTTGTAATTTATCAAAACTAAAAACAGGAATTAATGCGGCTAACTTACCACTGCCTACAATGTATTCACCGGTTGGGTTTACATCACAACCATGTGGTGATTTAGGACAGGGAAAAAAATAACAGATATCTTTCAGGTCTTTCGCATCCAATACGGTAACTTCTGTTTTAATTTCAGATGTTGCTGAATGGGTAATATCGCTATACCTGTTGGATGCATACCTTACAGTTTGTTTTCTTCCTTTGCCTGCTTTTAAATATTCTTCCGCTTTCTTCCAGTTTACCGCCATAATAAAATCCTTGTCTTTCTGCGAAGCATTTACTTCAAGTAGTGTATTAGCCTGTTCTGTATTATAACAGGAAAAGAAGAACCAGCCATGTGATACGCCTTTACCGGCACGGCTCAGGTCGAAATTAACACCGGGGCATTGTATCTGAAATGCAATATCCATTTTACCATCTTCCTTTGCAACACTGATAAAACTCAATGTGCCTTTAAAATTTTGTTTGTAGGTATTAATGGGTACATCACCGTTTTTATCATCGGGAGGAACGCTGAAACGGGTACCGGCAACTACATATTCTGTATTCTCTGTTATGAACGGAGAGGAATGGTTTCCACCGCTGTTTGGTAACTCAATAATTTCTGCTGTACGGAAAGTTTTAAGGTCAATACGTGCAACCCTGGGGGTATTGTTGGCATTACCAAAAGCCCAGCGTCCATCATAATCACCATTGGTTTTCGACATTTGAACGTGGTGCAAATCATCCCAGGGCACAAAACCATGGGAAGTGTTCAACATGGGTTTCGTTTCTTCGCTGTAGCCCCAGCCCTTTTCAGGATCAACAGAAAAAACAGGAATAACGCGCAGCAAACGGCCCGATGGTAATCCATAGGCACTCATTTGCCCGCTAAAGCCACCGGATACAAAATTGTAAAACTCATCGTATTTACCGGGTGCAACATATGTTTTGGCAGCAGCGTCGGAGCTTACAGCCGAGCCTGCATTTTTAGGTTTACAGGCATTAAAGCCCAGCAATAAACTGAATGCAAAAACAGCAACTGCAATTTGTTTATAATTTTTCATTTTGCTTGATTTATATATTGAAGGTTCGTTTTATTTTATACCATCATTTTTCCGCATAAACTCATACAAAGCCCTTGCATCCTCATCGCCAATATTCTGATTGGGCATTCGCACCAAACAAATTTCAAGTTGAGCCTGTGCCTTGGGATCCTTATCCAGCATCGCATCGGTATTGGTTGTAAAATTCATGATCCATGGCGCAGCATGACGGTCTGTTACGCCAAGCCAACCCGGGCCTACCAGTTTTTCGCTGGTTAGTTTATGACAACTAACGCATTTTACATCAAATACTTTTTCACCTGCAGCTGCCATGGTTGCATCTAATTTCTCGCCAACCGCTACCTCTTTAAATTTTCCTTCCCCTCTTTCAGGATCATAAGAAGGGTTTCCACTTGCAGTTTTTGGTGATTCAGCCGCAGGCGTTTCTGTAGTTGAAGCTGGTGTTTCAGAATTACCACCACAAGCCGCTATACTTGCGCCCATAAACATAAGGATTGCCAATTTTTTCATATTATTATTTTTTGTTTTAAAATTTGATTTACAAGATTACACATGAAGCAACCATTTTTTTATGCGTTGAGTCATATCTGATTAAAAACAGGTTTACACAGAAAATAAGCAGAACATCATAAATCAATAGCAGTGGGGATATCAGCCATATTTACCTATTCACACGAATAGGATATGATTTCAGTCATATTTCATCATGTTTATTATCATACCGGAGGTTTGATCTCCGCTTTACTTTTGACACTTACAGAAAATATAATAACATGATGATAGATATTGATACACTGCTTGCCTGGGGAGCAGCCTATAAAAAATTAACTGCAGGAGAAATAATTTTTAAGGAAGGAACCCAGTCTTCATTTTATTATCAACTGGTAAGCGGCAGTGTACGTTGGGTAAATATTAATGACGATGGCAAAGAATTTATACAGGTAATGATAGAACCCGGAGAATGCTTTGGTGAATTGGCTTTATTAGATGGTGAGTCCTTTGCAGCCAGTGCCATTGCCGATACGGATTCCGTTATTATTCGTTTACACGGTTCATCCTTTCATCAATTAATAAAAGAAAACCCTGAATTACACTTTAAATTTACCCGGTTACTTACCCAACGGCTGCGTTTTAAATTTTTAATTTTAAAGGAACTGGCCAATCATAATCCCCAGAACAGTATTTCTACATTGCTCCAATATTTCAAGCAAACACAAAAAAATATCTGTACCAAATGTAACCGGTTAAAACTTACACGCCAGCAAATTGCCGATATGACCGGGCTGCGGGTTGAAACGGTGATCCGTACCATGAAATCCATGCAGTTGAAAGGTGAATTAAAAATAACAAAAGGCAAAGTTTATTGCTGAATGTGATTTAAATCATACTACTTGTACGGGATTCCCGGTTATTTTGCTTTAAAGTGTAATTATGGTATTTCCACTGTTCCGCTGGTTGAAAATTGCCCTGATTAATTTATGGATTGTAGCTACCATAGGTGTTGTTTTACGGTATAAAATTCTTTTCTCCCTTCCCTTTGTTGATCAAAAACATTTATTGCATGGCCATTCGCATTTTGCATTTGCAGGATGGATCACCCAGGCAATCATGGCCCTGCTGGTTTCTTACCTGGTAAAACAAAAAGGAGATCGCATGTATAAAAAGTACAGATGGCTTTTATATGCCAATCTTATTTCAGCATATGGTATGTTGATCGCATTTCCAATGGAAGGTTATGGATTATTTTCCATCATTTTTTCAACAGCCTCTATTTTCGTTTCCTATATTTTTGCTTTTTTTTATTGGCGTGATTTAAATACGCCTGGAGGAGGCAAAGCAGCACATGCCTGGTTTAAAGCAGCTGTGCTATTTAATGCCCTTTCCTCATTTGGCGCATTTGCTTTAACCACCATGATGGTTACCAAAGTTATTCATCAAAACTGGTACATTGCCGCGGAATATTTTTACCTTCATTTTCAATATAATGGTTGGTTCTTTTTTGCCTGCATGGGATTGTTTACAGCATTTATCAGCAGGCATACGGATTCGGAAAATGTACTGGCCAGCGTATTCAGGTTTTTTGTGTTTGCAATCGTACCTGCGTATTTTTTGTCTGCGCTGTGGATGGATATTCCGGTTTGGGTCTATATATTGGTTATCCTGGCTGCGTTTGCGCAGGTCATTGGCTGGCTGCAACTTGTAAACCTTACCAGAAAAAACTGGGCTGTTTTAAAACCCCATTTTTCAACAGCTTCCAAATATATTCTTGCCTGTTCTGCTGTTGCACTTTCTGCAAAACTGCTATTGCAACTCGGTTCTACGATACCCGCATTAAGCGACCTTGCTTTTGGTTTCCGACCCATCGTAATTGGATATCTGCACCTGGTTTTATTGGGGGTTATAACTTTGTTTCTCCTGGGAAGTATGTTTTCCGAAAATTATTTTTATTCAAACAAAAGATCAGTAACCGGCGTGTTTATTTTTACCGGTGCTGTAATACTCAATGAAATATTACTGATGGTGCAGGGTGTTGCAGCTATAACTTACACGCCAATACCTTTTATTAATCAAATGCTGCTGGCAGCAGCTGTACTGTTGTTTACCGGCGCCCTGTTGATGGCTTTAACCAAAATAAATAATTTACAAAAGTGATTTCAATCACAGTTTGCTGTTTTTTGCTGATTCACCTTTGTGAAAATTAAAAATTATGACAACCATCGCCCAACAAACACTCGCTTCCATTGTAACCAACAATCATTCCACCGTTCCGGTATTGGAGAAATATCATCTCGATTTTTGCTGCAAGGGCAAAAGAACACTGGCAGAGGCCTGTAACGAAAAAGGGCTGTTGGTTGAAACAATCAGTGCAGAGCTGGAAAGATCAACGAAGGTAAACAACAACAAAATGCCATTTACAGAAATGAGCGCCGAACAGCTTATCAGCCATATTCTCATTCATCATCATTTTTACGTAAGACAGTCCATGCCAACCATTTTGGATCACCTGGAAAAAGTAGCCACCAAACACGGCGACCGGTACCCCTGCATGGTGGAAGTACTTTATTTGTTTAAGGAGATATCGGAAGAGATGACAGCGCATATGCAAAAAGAGGAACAGATCTTATTCCCGCGTATTAAAGAATTAGCAGCATTGAATGAGATCAACCACAACAGGAAATTTACCGAAGGATTCATCCATGCACCTATACAGGTTATGGAACAGGAACACGAACATGCGGGTGATCTGCTTTATAAGATCCGTGCATTAACGAATAGGTATACAGCACCTGTTGATGCCTGTACTACCTTTCAGGTAAGCCTGGCAGAATTAAAGGAATTTGAGGAAGACCTGCACAAGCATGTTCACCTCGAGAATAATATACTATTTCCTTTAGCAGAGAAATTGTATAATAAACAAGCTCAGTTAATTTAATTAATCTAAAATAATACTGCTTTACTATTTCGATATCCCGTATCATTAAAATTGGCCGAGGTATATACGCTGTCTGATCCGGGGAATTTTTTTCCCGGATTTTCTGTAACAGGTATGCCGCTGCCATTTTTTTGACATGAGCAAGGTTATACAATCTCTGTTCAATCCAAATTTTGCAGTTGAAATAGTAAAGAGAGGAAAAAAGGCAATAAAGACGGGTATTTGGGCATATTTTTTGGACGAGATCCTAGTGAACTATGGAGAGATCAAAAAATCAGGCAAATACCTGAGTTAGAAGCATTTTTTTCTCGTAATAGATTTCAACTGCAAAATTTGGGTTCAATGAATCTGCATTTACACTATGCAACGCTGTAAAAATATCCTCATTTGTCTACACAATATATTGTATAGGGGCTCGCTGCAGGGATTATACCATCTTGATTTAATAAGTAGCCCAATGGACTCCGTTGAAATCTTATATGGTATTATACCGATAGCAAATGGCATTGGAATACATACTGGCATAATCGGAATTATAGCTGATATAAATGCCTGACACACTAAAAAACCGCCCAAGGCATAGCAGGGACGGTTTTACGTTTTTCTATTTTTGCTTTCTATTTTTTAAGGTTCATGGCCCTGTTAATGGAAAAGCCAAAAGCAATGTTCCCGTCTGAAATTTTGCTGTTATTCCTGGCCAGCTGGTCAATGGCAGAAGCATCTGTTGTGCTTCCAATATAAAACTGAAACAGGTGAGTGCCGGTACTGATCTCAACACCTACAGATAAAAGATCTGGTTGGTAATTAACAATTGCGCCATTTTTGGATATTAAATTTTCGTACATATTAAGCTGGCGGGCATATTCCAGTGTCAGGTTCAGTTTGCTGGTTGCTTTATATTTTCCGGCAATACCCATAGAGAATACTTCATTACTGTTATTGATTCCGTATGGTACCACATTAAAATGTATCCAGGTTGGCATCAGCTGCATCGAAAATTTATCATTGAACTTGCGGGATATCAATAACTGGTTTACAAAGGAAAATTTATTTCCTGAGAACTCATTATCAGGATCTGCTGCTGTATTAACATTCGCCATAGAATACCACCCTACGGTAACCGGAATATTTTTTGAACCGGTTTGCTGGCGAAGTATTCTAAACTTTAACCAACCCTCATAAGTAGAGCCACCGGCCATTGCCACACCCACGTTCATAAATTTAAGTGGCGAATAGTCAAACGATAAATAGGTATTTGCCACACCGGAGTTAAGCCCAAAGAACTGCGCTAAATTCTGTTTGCCGCCACCCTTATTCCAGATATTGCTGAAGTGGTGAGAGATCATAAATTGTAAAATACCCGGGCTCACAATCTCTGTACTTTGCATATTAATAATCTTGGTGGCATTAAATACGGCCCTGGAAAATTTTTGTTCTGGAGCAGCTTTTTTTTCTTCGGTATTCACTGAATCTTGCGCAATTGCAGAAACAGATATGCAGAGGAAAAATACAAAAAGCGATAATATCTTTTTCATAATGTCTGATTTAAATTTTGATAACATGAAATCTGTTTTTTATAACAATTAAAATTATTGTGGCTGCCCTTGTGCAATCCATTCTTTGATTTTATTAATGGTACATGTGGTTAAACTTAACTGACCACCGGTATGCCCCTGGCTTCCACCACTGTTCATCATGGTTATCAGAATATCTTTTTTGGCAACCATTTTTGAGTAATCAAGACCTGCAGCAATTCCGCCATGGCAGGTAGCCCCTTTACAACTGGAGGTATAAATTGGCAGTATATCCCTGGTATATGTTAATGCTCCTGTTACTGTGCATCCGGCA
>JANNSN010000022.1:0-153903 GCA_031402615.1 Chitinophagaceae bacterium | reverse complement strand
CTTAACTTAATGACATTGCCCGTAGGGGCGATATGTCAGAAATGGAAAATAATTGTTAAAGCCCCGTAGGGGCGATATGTCAGTAGTAGAGAAGCAGGATATTGGAATCATTCCATCAAAGCCCTGTAGGGGCGAAATATTAAAATAACAATGCTAAAATAAAATGCCCAACACCTATTCGCAATTATATATTCAAATTGTTTTTGCTGTTAAAGGCAGGCAGTCATTTATTAAAGAAAGTTTCAGGGAGGAGGTACAAAAATATATATCAGGAATAATTGCTGAAAAGAAGCAAAAATTATATGCGATATATTGTATGCCCGATCATACGCATATTCTGGTAAGCATGAAACCGGATATGGCTGTTTCGGACCTGGTAAGAGATATAAAATCAAATTCATCGTCCTTTATAAAAGACAAGAACTTCGTTAAAGGTTTTTCATGGCAAACAGGATTTGGCGCATTTTCTTATTCTAAATCACAATCGAAAAAGGTAGTTGATTATATTTTAAATCAACCGCAGCATCACAAAAAGAAAACCTTTAAAGAAGAATACATTGATTTTTTACAGAAATTTGAAATTGAATATGACGAAAAATATTTGTTTGAATTTTATGATTGAGCGGAGGTAACATATCGCTCCTACGGAGCTTAGCAACCAGGGGATTTTAAAACGTTTCTACTGATATAGCGCCCCGATGGGGCTGAAAAGAATTTAAATTTGAAGTTTTTATGAGTAACGGTTGCGGACTTAAAGTGAAAAAAGATTGGATTCTGAAATGGTATATAATAGTTTATTAACGATATAAAGAATTGAATCGCCTCATCTTAATGGAAGAGGAAGGTTGTTGAGGTTTATTATGGCAAACAATAAAAAAACAAAAGAAGAATACGAACACACCGATGCCGGTATTGGTGGTCAATACAAAACCTGGTTTTTGGATTATGCCAGTTATGTGATCCTGGAAAGAGCCGTGCCCGCCATTGAAGATGGTTTAAAGCCTGTGCAGCGAAGGATATTACACGCGATGAAGGAAATGGACGACGGCAGGTTTAATAAAGTTGCCAATATCATTGGGCAAAGTATGCAGTATCATCCTCATGGCGATGCATCCATTGGTGATGCCCTGGTAAACATGGGACAAAAAGATCTGTTGATTGAAACCCAGGGTAACTGGGGCGATGTACGCACCGGTGATGACGCTGCAGCAGCAAGATACATTGAAGCCAGGCTCAGCAAGTTCGCGCTGGAAGTTGCCTTCAATGCAAAAACTACGGATTGGGCATTAAGTTACGACGGGCGTAAAAATGAACCTGTAACACTGCCTATGAAATTTCCGATGTTACTGGCACAGGGAGCCGAAGGTATTGCTGTTGGATTGGCCACAAAAATTCTTCCGCATAATTTTTGTGAACTCATTGATGCTTCCATAAAATATTTGCGCGGCAAAAAATTTGAGATATTGCCTGATTTTCAAACAGGTGGCACCATGGATGCCAGCAATTATAATGACGGTGTGCGTGGGGGCAAGATCAGGGTGAGGGCCCTGATTGAAGAACAGGATAAAAAAACACTGGTCATAAAAAGTGTTCCGTTTGCCGTTACAACTACCCAGTTAATGGAATCTATCGTAAAGGCAAATGAACAGGGTAAAATAAAAATCAAGAAAGTTACCGACCATACGGCTGCAGATGTAGAAGTGATCATTGAACTGGCGCCGGGCATTTCGCCGGATATCACCATTGATGCCTTGTATGCCTTTACCGATTGCGAGGTGAGTATTTCGCCCAATGCCTGTGTGATTGTAAAAAATAAACCACATTTTTTAAAAGTAGCCGATTTATTAAAGACGGCAACAGATAACACAAAAGACCTTTTACAGAAAGAACTCAGGATCAAATTAGGAGAACTGCAGGAAAAATGGCACTATACTTCACTGGAGAAAATTTTCTTTGAAGAAAAAATTTATAAGGAGTTAGAGAAAAAGCATGAAACATGGGAAAAAGTGCTGGAAGGAATAGACAAAGCGTTTATACCTTATAAGAAATTGCTAAAGCGGGATATTACCCGGGAAGATATCATCAAGCTGACAGAAAAACCCGTTCGCCGTATTTATAAACTGGATATTGATGAACTGAACGACCAAATCAAAGGATTAGAGGCTGATATCAAACAGGTAAAACACGACCTGGAAAATCTTACAGACTTTGCTGTTGCCTATTATGAAAACCTGTTGAAGAAATTCGGAAAGGGCAGGGAGCGAAAAACAGAGATCCGGCAATTTGATACCATTCAGGCTAAAACAGTGGCGATAGCCAACATCAAATTATATGCGAATTTTGCGGATGGGTTTATTGGTACCGGACTAAAAAAGGATGAACTGGTGGCCGAAGTTTCTGACCTGGATGATATCATTGCTTTTACCAGAGGCGGTATTATGAAAGTGGTTAAAGTATCCGATAAAGTGTTTATCGGCAAAGATATTCTGCATGTGGCTTTGTTTATGAGAAATGATGAACGCACCACGTATAATATGATCTATGTGGATGGCAAATCGGGTATCAGCTACGCCAAACGTTATAATGTTACGGGAATTACCAGGGATAAGGAATACGATCTTACCAGGGGCTCAGATAAAAGCCGTGTACATTATTTTTCGGCCAATGCCAATGGCGAGGCTGAAGTGGTGAAGATCATTTTAAGTCCGAACTGTAGTGCCCGAAATAAAGAGATCGATTTCTATTTTGAAGAACAGGAAATTAAGTCAAGAGGAAGTATCGGTAACCAGGTTACCAAGTACCCGATCAAATCGGTTAAGTTTAAAGAAGCGGGTAACTCAACACTGGATGCAAAAAAACTCTGGTTCGATAATAAATTTGGCAGGTTAAACACGGAGGATAAAGGAGATTACCTGGGTAAGTTTGAAGCCGAGGACAGGCTGCTAGTGATATACAATGATGGTAATTATGAAATTACTGACCAGGAATTAACGCAGCGCTTCGAGACCGAAAAAGTTTTGCTGATAGAAAAATTTGATGCTGAAAAAATTATAACGGCTGTCTATTTTGATAAAGATAAAATGCAGTACAGTGTTAAACGCTTTAAAATTGAAACATCCACGTTGTACAACAAGTTTTTCTTTATTAAGGAAGGGGATGGTAATTACCTGGCAGCGGTTACAACTGACGACGAACCTGTACTGGCCATGCAAAGTGGCCGGGGTACACAGGTGCGTAAAGCTAAAATTAAAATAACCAAAGTTGTAGATGTGATGGGCTGGCGGGCCCTGGGCAATAAACTGGCAGATTATAATAAGTCTATAGAAATGCAGTGGGAGCCAAAGGCATCAGACAATCCGCAGGCAGCGTTATTCGAATAGTTTTGAAATAAGTATGGGCAGGGAAAAGAAATAAAATGTAAACGGATGCTTTAATCCAATTTTGGTTCTATAAATATTTTAGTTAGCTATCTGTTGCCGTTTGTTGGTTTAATCATATTTTCACTTTTCATAAAAAAATAGGCAGGGTAGATAATGATCATACTGGAAACCTTCGAACATAGCGATTTTCAACAATTAATCCATTGGATAGATACGGAAGAACTGTTGATCAAATGGTCGGGTTCTTTGTTTAGCTTTCCATTAACCAACAAAAGTATGGCATGGTATATTGAAGGTTCCAATATGGTTAATACATCAGATGCATTTATTTATAAAGCAGTGGATACTGAAACCGGTGACACGGTAGGACATATTTCTTTAGGTGGGCTCAGTTGGAAAAACCGGTCCGCACGTATCAGCCGGGTGTTGGTTGGAAAAAATGCGGACCATAGTAAAGGTATCTGTCAGCAAATGACAAAAGCCGCACTAAAGATCGGCTTTGAAGAACTGGGGCTGCACAGGATCAGCCTGGGGGTTTACGAAAATAATAAGGCCGCATTAAATTGTTATCTTAAAAGCGGGTTTAAAATTGAAGGTGTTTCGAGGGACATCCTTTGGTTTAAGGATGAGTTTTTAAGTTTGATCGAAATGGGGATCCTGGAAGATGAATGGAAGGCATTGAATCGCTAAAGCAGGTACGGAAGTAAAGCTTTTCTTTCTGCAGGATAATTTTCGAATTTATTTTTGTACCACCTGTGATGGGCCAGGGCCCTGGGTACCAGGTTAGCTGCAGACCAAATAAAAAACGCCGCTGCGGGCATGTTCCAACATAGGATTGCAAATCCTGCCCATTCAACCAATTCGCCCAGCATATTGGGGCAACTGATAAAACTGAATAACCATCCTTTTGGTATTTTATAGTCCGTTTCATTTGGCTTACGCAGATGAATTAAGATATTATCCGATTTCCAATTAATCCAAAGCCCGGTAAAAAATAAAATAACTCCCGTGATGAACCGGATATCGGTCAACCAACTAATTTCACGGGTAGCGAAATTGGTAAAATAATATCCGAGCAAAAAGGTATTGCAGAGATTAAAAAATATTCCGGAAGCCATGATCAGCAAAGGCATTTTTTTACCGCGGGTATGTAACCTGAACGGGAAAACGAAGGTTCGGTTAAAATAATGCAGGCAAAACAGGCTGATCATAAGTTCAATAGCTAAATTTTCCTTCGCAAAATTTTTGACAAAGAAAACGATCATTACCGCAAACGCCGGTAATTCCATCATCAGCCATCCATAGTGATTATCTACACGGGGCCCCCATTTGGAAGAAGCATGGCGGCCATAAGGAGCTGCAATTTTCAGCAATAAGAAGAAAACAAAAACAGCTATACTTATCCAAACATAAAAAATCACCTGGTAAGTTGAAAAGGAAATAAACATATCAAAAAGCTGAATGGTTTGATTTTGCAGTTTAATCCTGATCAAGATAGCCATTATTCTTAAACCAGTGATAAGTATCATATATGGTTTCTTCAAAAGGGCGTATCGAATAATTTAATGCGGCTTTGGCTTTTTCACTGTTGATATAATGGTTACCTGTAAACAAGGCATCCAATGCTTCCATGGTATAAAGCGGATCTTTCTTTTTAAAAAAAGCAATCAATTTAACAACCGGCAATCCAAGTTTAGCAGCTAAAAGCGATAAAGCAACCGGGGTTATTTTTTTTGCAGATGCGGTTGACAGGAACTGCGCCAGTTGTTTCAGGCCATACCATTTTCCTCCAAGCAGATAGGATTCTCCGGGACTGCCCATGGTTGCTGCATTTACAGTTGCCCCGGCCACATCCCGGCTATCGCAAAAATCAAAACCACCATTAAAGATAAATGGTAAACGGCACTTGTAGAGGTCAATGATCACCATGCCCATCAGGGAGGGTTTAAAATCAAATGGGCCAATAATAGATGTGGGGTGTATCACCAGTACTTCTATCCCATTGCCATTGGCTGCCAAAGCTATTTCTTTACCTGCCTGTTTCGATCTGTCGTAAGCAAAACCATGCTTGGTAACAGGTTTACGTTCTTCATCCAGCATTTCTAAAGATGGTTTTTGCTGAAACGCATGTATGGAACTGATTTGAATGAACCTTTTTATTCCGGCCTGCAACGCACTGTCAATTGCCAACCGGGTTCCTTCCACATTTGTACGGTGTACCAATCCGGTTGGATCGCCGTTAACAGAAATAAGTGCGGCACAATGAATAACTACATCGCAACCCTTCATCAGGTTGGCCAACACACCGGCATGCAGCAAGTCGCCTTTTACTACTTCAACCTGTAAGTCTACGCAGGAGCGGTTATCATTGCCTCTAACCAAAGCCTTAACGGGAATTTTCCTGGTATGAAGTTCCTGTAAAATGGCTGCGCCCAAATGGCCTGCAGCCCCGGTTAATGCGATTTTCATGACTGTTTTATTCAGATCAGGAAATTACATGATTATATGGTGGCGAATAAAAAAACAGCAGAAAATATCTGCTGTTCTTATTTTATTTCTATCGAAATGAAATGTTTTTTACTGTTAATATCCTCTCCGGTTGTTGTCATTAAAACCACCGCGATTTTGGCCACCACCCGGCCTGGATCCTCCTCCCGGCCTGAATCCTCCTCCGCCCGGTCTTGATCCACCACCCGGAGGGCCTGATTTTTCCTCTGCTTCTTTTACTACCAATGGTTTTTTACCCAATGAAATATCTTTTAGATTATCGATGGCACCTCTTGCTTCTTCCGCATTTTGCATATCTACAAAGCCAAAGCCTTTACTTTTTCCGGTTTCCTTGTCCATGGCAACCCGGGCCGTAATAACCGTACCAAATTTTTCGAATATTTCCATTAATTCAGCATCATCCAAATCATATGGTAAGCCGGCAACAAAAAGTTTCATAAGAGTAATTTACGCCGAAAATACTAAACTTATTCTGGTATTAGGAAATATTGTTTTGATGCAACCAGGAAATTATTTCGATTGTATGGTCTTGGCAGCCTTGTTATTATTTTTATGTGTAATAAGTAAACAGTAAAAAGTAGAAAGAATTTTACATTAAATATGGTGCAACTGCTACAATTTATCGTCTGGGGCTAGGGCATCTTTGTCCTATATCTACCTCTAAAGAAACCGTTGAAAAGCCTTCATTTTTGAAGGTTTTTCTTTTTACAGATTTTCCGGAATTATTTTTCCGTGCTACAGTAAGTCAGCTTTTTTGTTTTGAAGACGCTACTTATTTATATCCCGATCTTTATTAACTTTATTTAAAGATTATTATGCGTTACTACCTGTCGGTTTTTTTACTTTTTTTTTCATTTTTTAATGGTGGTGCTCAGAATTTTGGCGGTAATCCGGCTTCTGTAAACTGGTATCAACTGAACACGAAGAACCTGAGATTAATTTTCCCCAAAGGATTAGACAGCCAGGCCCAACGTATCGTTGCGGTGATGAATGGTTTAGGTAATACAACAGCTAAATCAATTGGTGGTAAACAAAAAAAATGGAATATCATTTTACAAAATCAAACAATTATTCCCAATGCCTATGTGAGGCTGGCTCCTGTTATGAGTGAGTTATACATGACCCCGTCACAAAATAATTTTTCAACCGGCAGCATCCGCTGGGATGATAATTTAATCATTCATGAAAACAGGCATATACAACAACTCAGTAATTTTAATAAAGGACTGTCCGGCCTGTTTTCTATTTTTTTGGGACAGGAGGGGCAACTGCTGGCAAATGGAATAACCATTCCTGATTATTTTTTTGAAGGCGATGCCGTTTGGCAGGAAACGCTGGTAAGCAGCCAGGGGCGTGGCAGAATGCCGTCTTTTTATAATGGTTTTAAATCGCTATGGCTTGGGAATAAAGATTATCGGTGGATGAAACTAAGAAGTGGTTCTTTTAAAGATTTCGTTCCTGATCATTATGCATTGGGATACCTGCTAACAGCCTATGGCTACCAAAAGTATGGGGAAGCATTTTGGAATAAGGTAACGGAAGATGCGGTCCGGTATAAAGGACTCTTTTATTCATTTAACATGTCGATTGAAAGGCATTCGGGCAGGTCATACCTTCAATTCAGAAATGATGCGCTGCAACACTTTAAAAAAACAGCATTGCCGGAAGAACCAAAAACAACGACCGAATATATTTATCTCACCCATAAACAAAAAAATAATGTAGTGGATTATGAATTTGCCCAATACATCAGTGATGACAGCATTTTGTTTTCCAAAAAATCTTACAAAGAAATACCTGGGTTTTATATTCTTACAAATGGGAAACAAACCAGGTTACGGGTAATGGATATCAGGATAGATGACCATTTCAATTATCGAAATGGTAAAATAGTTTACGCCGCATTCCAGGCTGATGCCAGGTGGGCAAACCGCGATTATAGTGTACTCCAGGTACTCGATTTATATACCGGCCGTCAAAAACAGGTGACTCAACGGTCAAAGTATTTTTCACCCGATATCAATGCGCAGGGAACCGAGATTATTGCGGTTCATGTTCAGCCGGATGGCAATAATAACCTTGACAGGATTGATGTGCAGTCTGGCCGGGTTATTCATAAAATCCCCAATCCCCATAATTATTTCTTTACACAAACCAGATATATCAATGACGGTACCGCAGTGTCAGCGGTACGAAACAAGGAAGGAAAAATGGGATTGGTAAAAATCGATCTTGCAACCGGTTTATCAGAGAACCTGACTGCTTTTTCTTTTAATTTGGTCGGGTATCCACTTGTAAAGGGAGATACGGTATACTTCAGTGCCATGCACGATGAGGCTGATAAAATTTATGCCGTATCACTTCGGCATAATACCTTATACAGGTTAACAAACAATATAAATGGGATTTATTATCCTGCTGTTAATTCAAAAGGCGAACTGTTGTTTTCTGCTTTTACGGCAGACGGGTATAGGCTTGTTCAAATGAATTTAAAAATGGCAGATTGGGAAGAGGTTTCCGAAGACATGTTTGCCAGGAACAGCGATAGGTTTATGGCAGATTCGTTGGCTAATTTTTCGGGCGCGGGGTTATTGAATAACCTGGATGAAAACAGCATGGAAAAAGATTCAAATAGGAACGGCAAACCTGCTGTAACCAAGTATAAAAAATCGTTCCGGCTTTTTAATGTACACAGTTGGAGGCCTGTTGTAAATGAACCTGAATACGGATATAGCTTGTATAGTGACAATGTGCTCAGCAGTTTTAGTAATGCGTTGACTTATACGTATAACCGTTCTGATAAAAGTCATACTGTTGGTATGAATACTGCTTTTGCCGGTTGGTTTCCTGTACTTGGTTTGGGTATAGAAGAGAGTTTTAACCGTACGGTAGACACGGCCTTGGGTAAATCGGTAAGTTTTAATGCAGCTACGGTAAAAGCCGGCATTTCAATTCCACTTCGATTTATACATGGACGAACCAGTAAATTTTTGCAATTTGGCGCTGGATTTAATATGGAGCAGTATTATTATAAAGGCGTGGGTAAAAACGTATTGAATAATAAATCCATTAATTACCTGAACAGCTTTTTAAGTTTTAGCAATGTAGGGCAATCGGCAAGTCAGCAAATATATCCCGCGTGGGCTCAATCATTAACCTTGAATTACCGGAATGCCGTAACTTTTAGGGATAGCTATAAATTGGTGGCACACAGTTCCCTTTATTTTCCCGGGTTATTTAAAAATCACAGTTTGGTCATAAACGGTGCATATCAAAAAAGAGATTCTTTACCGGATTTGTTTAGTAAGAACTTTGCATACTCCCGTGGTTATGAAGCTTTGAGTACCAGGCGCATGTATAAACTGGGAGTAAATTATCATTTCCCGCTTGTTTATCCTGATTGGGGCTTTGCCAATATGGTTTATTTTCTGCGGATTAGAGCGGATGTTTTTTATGATCATACCCAGGCTAAAGCCAGGGTTAATAATATTTTAACAGAAATCAAAAGCCGAAGCACCGGCGCCGAAATTTATTTTGATACCAAAGTCTGGAATACACTTCCGGTAAGTTTTGGAATTCGTTTTGCACATTTGCTGGATACCGACTTGTTAAACCGCGGTGTAAAAAACAGGTGGGAACTAATTATTCCGATAGGAATTATTCCTGATTAACAGCTACGCTGTAAGTTATTTGATATTAGTCTACTATATGATCACTACAAGCCCTTTAAAATATAAATTATGAGTTTAATTTGCATGTGGAAAATACTGTAATTGATTGTAAAATTACTTGTTTTGTGAAATAATACTATATATTTGGTTTCTGAAACAAAACATGTATGATTAATTCTGACTTACCCGAAATCAACCTTTTTGGAGAAAAACTGGTAGAAAAATGGCTCCTGGAGAATGAATATTTATCGGTTAACAAAGTAGACCTGCTGTTAAACAATTTTTGTTTCCATGCTGTGGGAAAAATGGAGAGCATTTTAGTTCAGTATAAAACTTTTGTGCATCCAAACCGACCTTTTAACCTAAGCGAATATGAAATTGACATGCTTACCCGTAAGGCTGCTAATCTTGATTTGGTAGCCTATGTTGCTTACGTGGTTATCGACCAAAATGGCCATCAATTGGGAGAAATTATTTGGAAAAGGCTTGATTAATAATTATTCCGGGTTTATTTATTTTGCTTTTATTTGGCGTGTTTCCCTGTCGGTTTAATTTGCACGGGACTAATAAATTATCATTAACTTTATACTGCTGTTACAATTTGACTGGATATTAGCTGGTCAACAGTATTTTATTAAAAATTAAAACCAGACTCCATGAAGTATTTTTTTTCGTTAAGTATGTTGAGTTTTTTACTCTTTACAACATTAAGTTCTTGTGCACAAAACGACAAGTCAAAGCGTCCAAGCCCCCCGGCAACCGTGTCGCAAAAAATTGGCAAGTCAACCGTAACGATAAATTACAGTAAACCATCGGTTAAAGGAAGAACTATTGGGGTTGACCTTGAGCCAAAGGAAAACCAGGTTTGGCGGGCAGGTGCTAATGAAGCCACGGTATTTGAAGTTGATAATGATGTGATGATCGAGAGCAAACTATTACCCAAAGGGAAATATGGTTTTTTCGTTTTGGCTACCGAAGAAACCTGGACTGTTATATTTAATAAATCCTGGAATCAGTGGGGGGCAATGGGTTATAAAGAAGCAGATGACGTACTTCGGGTGCCGGTACCGGTCGGTAAAGCAGCCGTGTTTGCCGAGCAATTGACCTATGCTGTAAATACCGATGGAATATTTAGCTTATCATGGGGAGATAAGGAAATAAAACTTTCAATGCAGGAAAAACAGTAGACCTGTTAAATTTCCGTGATTCGCTTTATTTTTGGCATCGTGATGAAGGATGAAATAGCCGGGATCAAAGTTTAACGATCTTGTAAATCTCTATTTTTTCGGCAAATTTATCACCGAGGCTTTTTTGCGCCTGTATTTTTCTTACAATATCCATTCCTGCAAACACCTGGCCAAAAGCAGAAAAACCCTGTCTATCTACAGTTCCGCGCCTTCCAAAATCAAGAGGGCTTTGATCTCCAATACAAATAAAGAATTCGGTATTGGCAGTTCCGGGTGTTAGGTGGGCAAGGGAAATGATACCGGATTGGTGGGTTAAACCCGTTTGCTTTGTCGATTCATGGTCAATTCCCGGGATGGTCATTTTTTTAGCAGGATTGGTTTGCCATATACCACCCTGTATGATCCCGGTATTGACTGGTGATGGGAATTCATCTGTTTTTAAAACCCGGTAAAAAGAACTTGAGTTATAAAACCCTGAATCAATATAAGATAAAAAAGCAGCTACCGTTTTTGGAGCCTGGTCGGGAAACAATTCAACTTCAATATTGCCGAATTGCGTTTTTATTACAATATGTGGATTTTTATAGTCAGGCCGGCTGCAGGACATCAATAACAGCACTATCAATAACAGTTTAGGCATAAGTTTCACCGAAATTAAATGCTTGTAGTTGTAAAACGATGTAAATGTAGCTAAAACTGTTTCTTAACATAAGCAATTGGTTTAATTTTTATTTTGTCTGATTTGTAATGTATCTTTATTATCACGTAATTTTCAAATAGTATTATGAAAAGAATAATTCTATCAATTTTAGCCGGCTTTATTTTTCAAATTGGTTTTGGCCAGGTTATTTCTAAAATAACCCTTACCGGAAATGGCCAGTTAGACGTTTTTTCCATTGGCTTAGACGAAAATGTGCAGGTCTATATTAGCAAGGATGGCAGTATAAGCAAATGGGGATTTGACCGTTATATCGGCTACCAGGAAAACTATAACGGTGATCTGGATCCTTATGTTGGGAGGATAGAATATTATACACAGCAGGATGACGAAGCCTTGCGTGGTAAAGTAAAATATGTAGGAAGAACATTGTTAACCTATTTTGCCTCTTATGAAAATGATGCATTGAAAGGAAAACTGAAAGCCGTGGGTGCCATCAAACTGGATTATTATTTGCCATATGAAGATGCTGCTTACCAGGGCAATATTAAATTGCTTGGACAACAGGTGGTTACCTGGTATGCTACTTACGATAATGCGGAGATCCGGGGTAAATTGAAAACAGTTGGACCAACATTACTTTCTTATTATAGTTCTTTTGAAGATAAGGCTTTTCGGGGAAAAGTTAAAAGCATTGATCGTTTCACCATTACTTACTTTTCATCTTTTGAACAATATAGCGGCAACGTAAAAACCGGGTCAACGGTTATAAATGCAAATGGCATAAAATATTACTTGCGTAATTTCTAAGACAGTTTTTTTTATTTGGTGGTCTTATAATTAAACAGGTATAGGTAGTGTCGGAATAGTTCTATTAATATCTGAACTCGATCATTTTCTGCAACAATTATATGTTAATTACTGTTTTTTTACCTGAAAACCAGGGGCAGGTTTGGGTTGAAATTATTTTCATGCATAGGAATCCCGAGTTTAATAAATTGACCCGCCCGCTTAAATTATTTTCGTTTTCATAACCATAAGAAGTATTATGCTCAACATCTTTTTAGCAGATTTTTTTGAATTAACACCCGACCTGGTCTGGATCATGGGTAAAGATGGCTTCGTAAAAAAGGCAAACCCTGCTGTATTTAAAAAATTAGGTTATACCGAAGATGAATTGTACAATAACATGATTACCAGGTTTATTTATCCCGACGACATAGAGATTACACTGCTGAACAAGTTTAAATTATTCAATGGCGAACTACTGCACAATTTCTGTAACCGTTATGTAACCAAGTCGGGCAGTATTATCTGGTTAGAATGGACCTCAATTTTTATAGAACACAAGGAGACCGTATTTGCCATTGCAAAGGATATCACTTCCAGGAAACAAATAGAAAAAGATGTAGAAGAAGAATATAATAAGTTTAAAGGACTGGCTACACATTTTAAAAATCGTATTGAAACAGATAGAAAGTATTTTGCTTATGAACTTCACGAGGAACTGGCGCAATTGGTATCGGTAATAAATATGGATGTTGGCTGGTTAAGAACTATACAAACTGATTTACCCCCTAAAGCCAATGAAAGAATAGAACATGTTTCCGCCGTTTCCAGACTGTTGATCAAAACCATTCAACGGCTTGCGTTTACAATTAGTCCGAAAATGTTAGATGATGTCGGGTTGTATGCAACATTGGAATGGCTTTGCAGGGAGTTTACCTTATTAAATGGAATTCCCTGTGCATTTGAAAGCAATTATGACCAATTGAATTTAAGTGATGAAATGAAAATAGATATTTTCAGAATATGCCAGGAAGCACTTTCAAATGGCATGAATTATACGGAGGCGGGAAGTTTAAAAATTTATATAAACGAAAAGGAAGCGCATATAGAGTTGAATATATTGGACAGTGGCAAAGGACTTAATCCCGAATTGGAAAAACAGGCGGAAGCTTTTATAAGCATACAGGAAAGAGCTGTTTCAATTAACGGGAGTGTATTTCTTTATAATCGTAAAGGGGAAGGTTCGGGAATCGTGGTTAAAATGCAAAAGAAACATGCCCCAATTGTGGTTTAATAATCAGCCTTAATTTCTTTTACTGTGCGATCATCAACTGTTCCGGATTTTCGATAATGATCTCAGGTTTGTCTTTATATAACTTGATTCGGCCGGTAACACAAACCTGCTTACCCCTAAAATTGTCTACTTCCGTAGTAAAACGTTTTCTTGTATCACCACGGATAACCACAGTAATTTGTTGATCAGGATATTTCGCCCCGATATTTAGAAGAGTAGGTTGGTTTTTACTGTTTTCAAAATAACGTAAATCAGCCACCAGTCCGCAAACGGTAACACTATCACCAATATGCAGGTTTACCTCATCTAACTTAATCCTGGTTTGTGCAAATAGTGCAGCAGGAATGAACAACAGACCAAGCCCAAATAATAAAATTTTCATGTTTATATTTTCAGGACAAACATAATCTTTTTATGAGCAGCAAGTACATCTAAAAAGGATACTTAAAGATTCTTTTTTATTATTGATTTGATAATAAAAATGTAGTTTAAGCCTTTACTTTCGATTAATAAGACCTGCTATATTAAAAACCGTAATTGTTTTATGTCCATTCCAGCATTGCTGCCGACAGGGCTATCAGATTTTTTTTTGCAGATATCAGGTTGGGCATTACCGAAATTTACCTTTAAAAAAAGAGAAGCATTTTTCTTTAATTAAATATTTGATTTTTAAAAAGATTGCAATAGCTGATTGTCAGCAGTTTCCGCGAATATGAATAGGAATCATAAGGGATAAGGTGTAATATATACAATAACATAACTATTTACACTATTACAAAACCGTAATTTACAGACAAAGATTTTTTTTTGAACAGTTTTTTCCCCATCTTAATGAAATGGTATGCAAAGATTTTTTTTTAAAAATTCAATCTTTATTAATTTCCATATAATAAGATATGTTATGTCTACAACTAAAATTATGGTATGGCTAATTGCCTGTTTTGTATATTCTGTAACGGCTTATAGCCAGGATGCAGCAGCGATTGATACTGCAAAAAAGGAATTGTCGAAGGCCAAAACCGCTGCCGAAAAAGTAAAATCGCTCGATTTACTTTCACGAATGTTGATGAACGTAAACTTACAGGAATCTGAGAAATACGGGGAGCAATTGATTGAGATCGCTGAAGAATCAAGAGACCGGGAACTGATGGTGAAATCTTATCTGTCAAACGGCATCCGATGCAGTTATTGGGCAGGAACAAAAGATTATACCAGCCGTTCCCTGGAATATTATAATAAAGCACTTGAACTGGCAAAGCAAAACAAGTTGCATAAATATGTGGTGGCAACATTAATAAAATTAGCTGCATTACATCTGTCTATTCCGGATAAAGATAAAGCATCGGCCTATGCATCACAGGCTTCTTCAAAAGTTTCGGTTTTGGATAACGATAGTTTAAAAACTTTGGTTTCACACATTCAGGGCGATGTGACCATGGCTAAAAATGCCAAAATTGAGGCTTTGCGATACTACCTGGTAGCCCTACGGCTAGCAGAACAATTGCGGGATCCCAAACTGATCCGGGAAAGCTATTTAAAACTGGCGGGTTTTTATGCGGGTATTGAAGATCATGACCGGGCTTTTGATTTTGCAACCCTGGCATTCAATCAATTGAGTAAAATAGATGAAAAAAATGTGCCTTACATCATGATTACCGACATCAATACGTTGGGTAATCTTTATTCACTTAAAAAAAACTATGAGCTTGCCATTAAGTATTATCAAAGATCTGTAAAGATGGCCGACTCTCTAAAATTTTCAAATTTACAGGTTCCGGGTTATGTCAGTTTATTAAACATTTACCTCATGATGGATAAACCCGAAAAGGCCCTTGAATTTTTTAATTCCGTTGAAGGAGAAAAATTAAAGACCTTCCTGAAAAATTTTGGTTTGGTAAGTGTGATCGAGCAAGCCTATGCCATTATTTATACTAATTTGAATAAACTGGATTCTGCCGGATTTTATTTTAAAAAGACGGCTGGTTATTTCAGTAACAGTAGTAACGGGTATGTGAAAATGAACCATTATGTACAGGAAGCATTTTATTATAAAAAAACAGGTGAAAATAATAAAGCCATTGACCTGCTGCAGGAAGTGAAATCCTTTGGGGAGAAAAACGGGCAGTTGGAATTAGTAGAGAGATCCTGTAAATACCTGGATACACTTTACAACATTATTGGTGACTACAAAACAGCCAGCATTTACAATTCGATGTATCATTTGTTTAAAGATAGCCTGCAAAAAACCAATAGAGAAAAAGAACTGGCACAGGTGGAGGCCCAGGATGAACAGGATCGGCTGGTAAAGGCTGCGGAGTTGGCCTCGGAAAAGAAAAGGCAACGAAATAACATTCAATACCTGGCCATAACCATTGGTATTATCACTTTGTTTTTGCTGTTGGTGATCTTTGGGATGTTGAGGGTATCGGCCACTACCATTAAAATGGTTGGTTTTTTCGCATTTCTGATGTTTTTCGAATTTATATTTCTCATTTTTAAGAAGAACATCTATTCCATTACCAAAGGCGAGCCCTGGATGGACCTGTTGTTTATGATTGGCCTGGCAGCTATTTTATTACCCCTGCATCATTGGCTCGAACATAAAGTGTTGCATTTGCTCACCACGCAAAACAGGTTAACCACTGCAGGCTCTTTTTTTCGAAGCTGGGTGTTCAAAAAATCAAACCAGGTGAATGATCAATAACAGGTAAAATTTATTGACTTACGGAAGGCCAGTTTTAAAAAATGGCCTCCCTGTTTTTACAGATTGCGACTAATGGTTTTGCATGCGACCAAAAACAGTGTCCAGGGAGGATTTTAATTTGTCCAATGCTCCGTCCAGAGCAAGCTCATAATTTTTTCCGCCCGCACTTACGACCAACGGTGGTTTGCCCTGTACCCTGGCTTCCAGTAAGCATTTCTTATCATCCTGGCCGGTTTTGCTGCCATTGTTATCTGATAGATGAACTTCAATCCTGGTAATGTGTTCCGAAAACCTGTCCAGAGCGGCACTGATGTGACCTTTTAACTTTTCACTAAATTCTTCGTGTACAGTCAGGTTATTATCTGCATTAAATTGTATGATCATCAATATTCGTTTTTAAAGGTTAATTGATAAGTACTCTAAAGATATCCAGCATGTTCATTTCATCTGAATTATTATTTTCGGCATTTAGGCCTATTACTCCCGCAATATATGTTTTACCGGGCATTTACGGATGACCACGGTCATGCGAAGCGGTGAATTTAGTTCGCTTGTTCATATTTACGTTTATAACATACTGTTTTTTGGCAATAGGACAGCATTTAACATGATCATAGGTTTTTGTATTAAAAAATGAAACCGGTTGTCAATAATCGTTTAATAATAATTAACGTGTGAGGTAATGGTAAATCCCTTACGTTTATGCACTTAATTTGTGCCCGAAAACCTGAGGGTTTGCAGCGTATTATTTAAAATGTGCTTTCTTTAAAATAAACCGGCTTGATAAAAAACCCGACAAGCACACACTTGGAAAATAAAAGGAAAATAATTATTAGCCACCCAATGCAATGATCAAGTTATTGTTTTCATTCATTTTCATTTTTCTTCTTCAATAGCTTTTGATGAACCATAAAATCAAGGTTGCAATCAGTATCCTAATAAATACTGGTTAATAAGCAACAGCATTAATCCCTGAGAGATGATGATCTGCCGTATGGATAGTCTCGGGTAAGTAAATAGTTGTGAACAAACCAAAAGAACATAGAAGATATGGGGCAGTTTTCCGGCTTTTTTTCTTTAATTATTTTATTAAGTACATGTTTTCACCATTTGTTTATTTGAAATATCTTTTAGTGGTATCTTCCATATCAAAATCACCGTTTAATTAAAATGTAAAATGAACAATACGCCTGATACTTTGAATATTGCCATTGCACAATTGGCACCTGTTTGGCTGAATAAACAGGCAACGACAAAAAAAATTGAGGAGGCGATCAGCGAAGCAGCGTTGCAAAAAGCCGATTTGGTTTGTTTTGGTGAAACCTTACTTCCCGGATACCCTTTTTGGCTGGAACTTACCGATGGAGCCAGGTTTAACAGTAACTTGCAAAAAGAAATATTTGCTCATTATTTAAGGGAAGCCGTCAGCATCGGGGAGGGGGATTTAGGTAGTATTTGCGAACTGGCCAAACAATTCAGAATAGCTGTTTATGTAGGTTGTGCCGAAAAAGCTTCAGACAGGGCAGGGCACAGCATATACTGCAGCCTGGTTTTTATCGATAAAAACGGCATCATTCAGTCGATACATCGAAAATTAATGCCTACCTATGAAGAACGATTGGTATGGAGCATCGGGGATGGGCATGGTTTAAAAGTACATACACTTGAAGCATTTACCGTAGGCGGATTAAATTGTTGGGAAAACTGGATGCCGCTTGCCCGAACCGCATTGTACGCCCAGGGCGAAAACCTGCATGTGGCAACCTGGCCGGGACATGTTCGAAATACTACAGACCTTACCCGGCATATATCTTTGGAAAACCGTATGTATGTACTATCCGTTTCGGGGCTGATGCGCAAGGGTGATATTACAGCCGATATTCCACATCATGAATTAATGAAACAAAATGCCGGCGAATTCTTATGTAATGGTGGTTCCTGTATTGCAGCGCCGGATGGCAGTTGGGTAATTGAACCGGTTGCTGATAGAGAAATAGTGGTAACGGCCACCATTGATCTGAATGAAGTAAGAAAGGAAAAGCAAAATTTTGATCCTTCGGGGCATTATGCCCGGCCCGATGTTTTTGAACTCACGGTAAACACCCAAAGACAACAGCTGGTTCATTTTAAATGATCGTAAATAAGTTTTTATTGATGGTTGACGAATAGAAACCGTTTAATTTTATCGTCATCAATTGAACCAATCTCCAAATTTCGACAGGTCCACATTGCCTCCGCTAATAATCACACCTGTTTTTTTTCCTGCAAATAATTCTTTATTCTTTATAATGGCCGCCAAAGGAACGGCAGCGCTGGGCTCAATTACGATCTTCATGCGTTCATATATCAACCGCAAAGCAGCCTTAATTTCTTCATCACTTACCAATAATATTTCTTTTACATGTTGCTTAATAATGGGAAATGTTTTTTCACCCAAAGTCGTAAGTAATCCGTCAGCTATGGTATTCACAAAATCTGCTTTCTCTATTCTTCCATTTTTGATGCTGCGGAAGGCATCTGCCGCACCCTCCGGTTCGCCCGCGTAAAGAAGGGCACCGGGCAATAAATAATGTGTACTGAGGCAGGTGCCCGACATTAAACCGCCACCACCAACCGGTGCAATCACTATATCAAGTAACCCCGCGTCTTCTATCAATTCCTTTGCGCAGGTTGCCTGTCCGGTAATAACCTGGTAATCGTTATAAGGATGAATAAACGTGGCTCCGGTTTCGGCAATAATTTTTTGTAAAGTGCTTTCCCTGGCTGCCTGGTTGGATTCGCAAAACGTGATCTGTGCTCCATACTCATTAACTGCATTCACTTTTACGGCTGGTGAGTTATCCGGCATAACGATATAAGCTTTGATGCCCAGCGTTTTTGCTGCATAAGCTATGGCTTGCGCATGGTTTCCTGAAGAATGAGTTGCAATCCCATTTATTAAATTTTCGGCAGGCAGGCTTAAAGCAGCATTCATACCACCCCTTATTTTAAAAGCGCCTATCTTTTGAAAATTCTCGCATTTAAAATATAATTCGGAACCTGTTATTGCATTGATGGTACTATTCGTTAATACAGGTGAACGGTAAATATAGGTTGCGATCCGCTCATGTGCTTCCTGAATTTGCTGCAGCGTTATTGGCATCATTTTTTTTGACTTAAAGAGGAGAATGGTCTTCAAAAGACGGGCATGAAGATAAGTACAAATACCGTAGGTTTTAATTCCCTTTAAATTGTTAAATCAAGATGGTATAAGTTCTCCAAGAACAGGCAGATGCGCAATAAGTTTTTGAATTGACTAAGGATATAAAGCAATCGAAGGTACGGGTGATGTCAAAAAGAAGTTATAAAAATAGTTTGCACAACCGCTTGTTTAAGCAATTGTGCAAACCCCGGCAAAATCAAGTATTATAAACCAGCGATCAGATCATTGGCCATTTTTATATAATCATCATTTTTAGCTTTTGTAGCATGTTCTATGCAGGTATTGGCAGAGGCTTTGGCGGCCGCTTTTTCACCTAATTTCTGGTGGATACGTGCTTTCAACATATGCATCCAAAATGCTTCCTTATTGTTTTCTACAGCTTTAGTAACCCAGGTTAAAGCCTGGTTTAAATCTTTACCATTATCATAATAATAGGCAGCCGCGTTAAAATAAGGTTTGTTATCCTTATTCATTAAATTATCGATCTGCTTCATTACTTTAGAATCGGTGCCCGTGGAAACCTTAAACTGCACAGAAGTATTTTCCCACATCAATTGCACATTGCAACTGCTACCGGTAAGATCATTAACGCCAATGGTAAAGTTCTCCATTGAAAATGGAAGGGCAACCACATCGGCTTCTACACGTACCACGTCGTTTTCCTGTTTGTAATCTGCGGGATTGCTTACCGTAACATCTTTAGATATGATGATCGTCCAGCTGTTTGCGTTCGGGATAGTCAGTAAGCCATATTTGCCGGCTTTCACTTCTTTACCACCAATAGTAACATCTTCACTGAAGGTAATGGTAGTAGCAGCATTGGCACCGGTACGCCATACTTTACCAAAAGGAACCAGGTCGCCCATTATTTTCCTGTCTTTTTTAGCCGGTCGGCTATAATTTAATTCTATGGTCCCCAAACCAAAATTTTGCTTTACCATTATAGTAGGAGAGGGCTGCGGAGTTGTTAATGTTTGTGCATCTGCCAGAGACATTACCAGTACAGCGCTAAAAAATAAAAATAATTTTTTCATGATGTAAGTTTTTTATGCACAAATATAAGTAATTAGAAACGTAGAAAAAAGCCGGCTGGTTTATCATTTTTAAATGGCTTTTCTTTTGCTTTTAAACTGAAACCAGATGTTTAAACTCAAACTCAGTAAAAAGATTGCCAGGGTTGCGTTTTCAACCCATTGTTGGTTAAAATTTTTACCGGTAAATTTCAGCAGCAGGAAATGAATATAAGAATTTGATCTGTCCTGGTAACCGAGTATGTCTCTTACCTGCCAATGCCAATCTGTACAGGCACAATAACCCCAACCATACCATATCCCCAAAACAAACCACGAAAAAATGGTAAGCAACATGGTAACCAGGTGCAGCTTCCTGGTTTTTGCAGAGGCCCAGCCCACACAATTAAATAAAGTAAATACAGTGTGAAAAACGAAAAAGAAGATATTGAGGAATTGATACCACATGTGTACTGGTTATATGCAAAGTTAGCAGGGTAATTGCTATACAAGTGCCGGTATCGTTTATTTCGGTTACTTAAAATAAAAAGGATTGCATATGAAAACCATTTTCTTAACTTTTGCGCTTACTATTACCTGTCAACTGGCCACAGCGCAATTGAAGGCAACACCCGTTTGCCCTCCCTTTTCCGTGGACGTAATGGCCGGCAGTGAAAATGGCCTGGTTCCCAAATCTGCCATAGTAGAAATACAAACGGTGCTTCCCTGCTATAGCCAAATGGTAGAAAAAGACGCTGCTTCAACCTGTGCCGGTGTTTTTTACATAGACAGGGATATTAATTTTTATACAGACAGAAGATATATTGAGATCGGGCAAAAATTCAAAGGCAGTGTCACCCCGGCACTGATGGGGGCCAGCCGTAGTAGCCTGTTTGGCTTATTGGGGTATCCAAAAATAAAGGACACCGGGTGGGATGCGTTTCAAATGGGATACGGCACACTTGTTTTATATTATACCGCGGCGGGTAAAATAAACAAGAATCAGATCAGCAGTAAGAGTACTGATGCGCTGAAACTTTGCGATTAAGTTGATGTGTAAACAGGAGTGACCATGTTTAACGCGTTAATTTGATTTCTTATTTATGCTGTTCAAACTTTATTGCAGTAACACCTGCACATCATCATACCTATGACGAAAGTACGCAGCTACCGGCACGGGTCCCCGTTTAAAAAACTGCCGATTCTATAATGGTGTCTTTGATCATCCAGGCATTTTTAAGCTGTTTTTTGGCAGCAGGTAAAGCTGTTTTATTATTTAATGCTTCATAACATTTTACGATTCCGGTCAACGACCAGCCATTGTTTGGATTGATGTAAAGGTCTTTATTAAACACGGCAACTGCATCTTTATATTTCCCCGCTTTGATCAGGATGTTTCCCAGGTACTGGCGAGCCGGTAATAACCAATCACGTGGTTCCGTATAGATCAGACTATCCTCGGCAATAACGGCTTGTTGGAAATGGGTAATGGCATTTTTATAATCATGCTGTTCTTCGGCGATGACGCCCTCTAATATTTTTTTTGCAACGGTTAACCCGTCATACGCGGCGTTGAAAGGTGCCAATGGTTCTTTCAATGAAGGGCCGGTCATTTTAGTTTTCATCAGTTCCAGTGCTTCCTTTGCTTTTGCAGGTTGGTTTGTTCTTGCAAATGCTATCCCTTTTGCAAAATATTGCAACGCGGGGGTATGCGCCAGGGAGTCAATGATCTGGATCTTTAACAGTTCTTCCCATTTACCAAAACGCAACTGTGTGAATAAGGTTGATTGATGAATATACTGTACATAGTTGCCAAGTGATCCCGGTAGCGCAATATACATCTCCGGAATTTTTTGCTGTAATTCAACCGAAGCTGATATCGCCAGTTTATAGTTTCCGGCCATTTGGGCACAGTTTAGTTTCATGTGTACATTGTGCAGGTCGTATAATAAACTGCCTTCTTCTGCAGCCGGAAAATACTGCAGGTATTTTTTATAACCCGACAGTGCTTTATCGTTCACGTTTATCCCTTTGCTATAATATCCCGTTCTGATATAAATATGTGAAGGCATATGGGTAAGATGCGAAACCTCGGGCATGGCCGAAGTTAAAAATGCAGCACTTGATAAGGCATCCCCGGGCCTGGCTGAAGCTTCAACTGCGTGTATCAAATAGTGGTGGGCACCTGGTTGCCTGGGATTTAACTGTATCGCATGTTTTAAAACAGAAACAATTTCCGCTGTCCATGGTTTGGGAGAAAAATCATGATTATATAAATCCCAGGGATGCAGCAGCATTAGCGCATCGGCATATAACGTGCTTACGTTTTCATTTTTTTTGTTCGCTTTAAACACACGTCCCATCGCATCCCGGTACTTTTCATTCAACCTAGACTGATCGGCAGTACTGTCATCGGAATATCTTAAGGCCATGGCTTCAATCAATCCTTTTTCAACAGGAGTTGCAGTTGATTTCAATTCATTTGCTTTGGCAGCCGAAGGAAAAGCCTCAGAGGGACGTTGGTAACCAAAATCATTAATATTGGGCCCAAAAGCCAACGCCTTTCCCCACCAGGCCATGGCGCAGTTCGAATCAAAACGGGTGGCTTTATCAAAAGATGCCCGTGATTCAATAATATGAAAAGCGTAATACATATTGATACCCTGGTTAAAATAGATCTGGGCACTGTCGGATGTGGTCGTTATTGGCCATTTGTAATTGCCCCAGCCGGTTAACAAAGGGATACTTTCATCCGCATCAGGGATATACAGTGGCGAGCAGCGAATACTGAATTTTTTCTTTTCAGCAACCAACTGTGCCATGTTTGTATTGATGTGCGGCCTTACAACCGACCGAAATGCTGCGGCCGTAAAGAAAGCGGCGACCGTTATTAACATCATATAGGAGGGCTTCATAAAACAAAATTTATGATGAGAAAAAACACTTATCGCTAAAATTAGAAAATAAGAATTGATTCAGCAATAGCTAATTAAAATTTGCAAATATTTCGGCCGAAATTGAAGTTTGAAAAAAAAACTGTACCGGGAAGGCCGGTATCCCGATTCTTTTTTCCGGCATGCAAATTATCATTTGATGCCCCTCCTCATTTCAATCATGTGTTTTACAAACCCCGATTTTTCATAGGCTTTTATGGCAGCCTCATTTGGCTGGTAAACTTCCAACCTGAGTTCGGTTATGTTTTGCGAAGCTGACCATGTTGCAAGTTTATCAATAATCATTTTATTTACGCCCTTGCCCCGATGCCCGGGTTTTACATACATGAAACCCAAATAAGCATGTTGCCGGTGTTGCAGGTAGGGCTTTGCCTCCTCGATACGGGCATAGCCGCTGCCGATGACCGCTCCATCAAGTTCGGCAACCAATAATTCAATATGACCGGACGTTATCATTTTTTCAATATCATAATAATGAATAGGTGCCGGTTTTAATGTGCTGTCAAATGAGCGCTCAGCATCAATTACACCCTGCTCAAAAACCAGCAGGGTTTCTACATCACTTAAAGTTGCTTTCCTGATATTGATCATTTGCATTGGCCTGTTGAATAAATAGAAAGTCTGGTTAAAAACCCGCACTATTGTTTTTGGAGCATCAACGTACTCATACAACGAATATCATCTACATTAACTGTTTTAAAAGGTTCAATAAACGAGAGCCTGTTTTGCTGCATGGATTCGGCCAGCAAAGACCTGGTTAACAAAAACCGTATTGACCCATCGGGGATAAGATAAACACCGTCTGCCAGGTGTTTAACTTTGTCTTCCATACCAATATTAGATGTCATGCGGATGAACAAAGAACCGCCGGGTTTTAAGATCCGTACCATTTCGGTCAACATCCTGCTAAAGTGAGCTGTGCTGTCGGCAAAATGCAAAACGGCGCTGCTGATTATATGGTCAAAATAATTGCCGGTAAAATTGGTTTCTTCAACCGGGGAAATGGTAAATCTATCGGCAGGCAGATCGGTGTACCTGTTTTTTAAATGGCTGATTGCTTCTTCGCTGATATCCATACCGAAGATTTTTAAATTATGTTGTAAAAACCATTGCAAATTTTTACCCTCACCACAACCCGCATCCAGTATGGTATCGCCAATCGTGTACCTGCCTTTCATGATCTGGTCAACCAGGTAAATATCAGTTTGGCCAAGCAGTTCCTGTACCGTATTATTTTTTTTCAAGACTTAAAGATAATTTAATCAGTTGTTTTTTAATCTAATAAAAACAAACGCAATAACGATAAAACCAACGCCCCTAAATGCAGGAGGAAGTATACGGTTAGTTATTCCCAAATAAAGCATCACGGCGGTGATCAGGAAGAGTACCAGGGCTGCCATATTAAAAAGTTGATCTTTCTTCTCCGCTCATTCTGAGGAAAAATAATTTATTGCAGGTCTTCCTTACTAAATGCAAGACTAAATAAACAGGCCCCATTCATCTTCACAATCATCTTTTTCAAAAGTTGCCACCCAGGCCTTAAATAATTCTCTGAACTTATCGATCTCTTCGCGGATGATGAACCGGTGTTGCGGATCCATGAGTCCCTCCAGCATAAAACCGTTAGTGGAAATTTTTATGAACTGTGCATTTTTGCGTATGATGGCTGCATTCTCCATCCGGATGATATAGAGGTTACCTGATTCGGAACTCTTGATCTTTACTGCCACTTCAAAAGCATCACCCGTCATCATCGCCATATGATCCTCCATCATTTCTTTTTCCAATGCATCTTCTTCACCGGCTTCTTTCAGGCTGTCAAATGCGGCCTGCAACACGGTCATCACCGTGTTCCATTGCACGTACATGGCTTTGCAGGCTTCCCGGGTGGGGTTGGGTTTCCAGGTTTCGCCTTCCTCCATGTCGTCACGAAACCCGTCGTCGTCCCAATCGGGCAATTCATTAAGGTTATCAATTTTCATGAAATAAAAGTAAGCGTTTTGTTTTAATTTTTATAGTGCTAAACAGGTTTACGGAGTTTCGGCTACATTTATTTCTTTTAATAGCAGATCTCCAATATAGATGCACAGTAGGTGCAGGGAAGTGCGGCTAAGAAAACGGAAGAGCACCAGTTGGTTGAGATAGATACCCAGAGATCATTTCCTGCCATATTCGTTGCGACCGGTTGTTTTTTGCTACCGAACTGTATATTGTTTTATCGCGTAGATCAGTTGCTTTATATCATCCACTGTGTTATACACGGATGGTGTTACCCTTACACAGCCCAATTTGCCCAACGTGCGGCCCACAGTAAAAACATGGTGCTCTTTAAACAGGTAATCTGCAACTGCCGCTGATGTTTTATTGCTGATTCGAAAAGAGGCGATGCCACAGGATAAATTTGCGTCAACCGGGGTCACTACTTCTACATTCGGATGATCTTTAAGTTCATTTACCCAGGTGCTTTTGAGGTATTGCAATCTTTGTTGAATTCTTTCCACGCCCAGCATTTGGTGAAAAGCAATGCTGTCGGGGATCGTCATCACCACCGCAAAAGGGGTAGTACCAAAATGCGCCAGTTTGGTTATGCTTTCTTCGGGGGTATTCACATCGCCAAATAAAGCTTTCATCTCTTTTATTCGTGATTTCTTCACGTAGAGTACACCAGCGCCAACAGGATTGCCGATCCATTTATGCAGATTCAACCCAACAAAATCTGAATTTAATTCCGGTAAACTGAATTTGATCTGTCCCAGTGCGTGTGCCGAATCAGTAATGGTGTCAATACCTTTTTGCCTGGCCATGGCGGCAATTTTCTCAACAGGCACGATCAAACCATTGATGTTTGACACATGTGTAAGCAAAATGAGTCTTGTTTTTTCGGTGACCTGGTTGCGGTATATTTCCACGATCTCTTCTTCACCGGATGGAAGCAACGGCATGTCAAAGGTCTTCACTTTTAACCCGCCCCGTTTTTCCAGCATGTTGAAGGTTTCTATCATGCTGAAATAGTCAAGCTGGTTCAGCAGCACTTCATCGCCGGGTTTAAACGGATAACCTTGTATGGCAATATTCAGCGCCTCGGTGGCATTGCGGGTAATGATAATCTCTTCGTCTGATACCTGCAGAAAACCGGCCAGTTCTTTTTTTACGGCTGTTGCGATACCCGGATAATCTTTTCTTGCAAACCTGGAAGCCTGTTTATTGGCAATTGCAATATTTTTTTGAAATGCCTGTAAAACGGGTTTGGGTTGGATGCCATAATATCCATTTTCAAGATTAATATGATCGTCGGCAATATCGTAATATTTTTTGGCGATGCGTTTCCAGAATTTCTCGTCTTCGGCATTACCTGCTTCAGAAAAATCATGGGCATCAATCAACGGCATGAACCTGTCGTTAGCGGATGTAAACGCAGGTAACCCCGCCATTAATATTCCGCTGCCCAGTTGTTTTAAAAAAAATTTCCGGTCCTGTTTCATAAACTGATATAGGTGAGTGTAAGTTGTACTTGTCTTTAAAACATATTTCTTTAAATAGTCTATCGTGCATTGCGCGTAAAGTTAAGCAGCTGATTTATCATAGTTTGCTCCTAACCTGTCGATAGGAAACGCCTGGTAAACGCTTTCGATTAGGTACAATGTATACCTGGTATTATTTTACGCTTCAATTTAAAACAAATATCTCATCGATCCGGTATTTTAATTGTAGCAAGCCAATTTCCGTGTATAAAAAAATCCCTATAAATTTACACTATGGATTTTTTAAATGAACAAATAGAGGCAGGGCAATTACCCAATGCCCTGCTGGTAAACTGGCAACCGGTTGAAAAAGATTACCTGAAACTACTTCGGCTGCAATGGGCATTATTTTCAACAGTCTTATTAATAGTTTCCGTTGTACTGGTAATATGGAAACCGCGGTTGCAGGAGTTTTTACCACTTCTTTTAATAGCCATTGCCTGGTTATTAATAATGTTGCTTTATTTTTTTTTACAGGAGAAATCTTTCTCCCAGCTGGCATATGCTGTACGTGATCACGATATCCTTTACCGCCATGGCTGGCTCCTGCAGCGGATCATTGCCTGCCCGTTTAACAGGGTACAGCATTGCAGTACCGGTACCGGTTTGTTGAGCAGGATATTTAAACTTTCAACACTTACCTTATTTACTGCAGGTGCAGGGGGCGCCGATATCAGGATAGCCGGAATGAATGAAACAACTGCTCAAAACCTCCGGGAATTTATTATGACTAAGATCAAATCTGATGGAGAAGACGGAAACTGATTGGTCGCAACCACAACGCCAGGGCGGGCCGGCACTGCTGATCATTATTTTTAAAACCTTTATTGGTCTTTTAAAAAATATTTGGCCGCTGGTCATCGCCATCCTGTTTACCGGTAAAAACGGCGGCTCCAATAAAATGGAATGGTTCCTGCTTTTATTTTCAGGCCTGGTATTGATCCGGTCCCTGATCGAATTTTATTTTTTTAAGTTCCGAATCATCAAAAACGAGTTAATTATCCGTAAAGGTTTTATTACCAAAAGAACCATTGTACTCCCGCTCGAAAAAATAATTGCTGTTCATATGGAGCAAAGCTGGCTGCACCGCCTGTTCAATGCCTCCCAGGTTTCCTTCGACTCTGCAGGTAGTACAAAAACAGAAGTGGTGATAAAAGCCATCCGTTTCAACAAGGCCAAAATGTTGCAACAATACATTACAGAGGCCAGGCCGTTAACGGGAAAAGCAACATTAGAATTGGACCGTCCGCAGATCAAACCGTTGATAACATTATCGGCGTCTGATCTCTTTAAACTGTCAGTTTCGGCAAATCATGTCGAAGCTTTTTTTCTGCTGCTGGTATTTAGCCTTACCGTTATTGGAAATATCAGTGAAGCAACCGGGCAGCAAGCTTCCGGTGTTCTTTCCTGGCTTTATCAAAAAACAGATACCGGTACAATTACAGGAGTCCTGTTCCTTGCTGCATTTTTTCTGCTGGTTTCCATGGTGGTTTCAGCGATACGGGTTTTGCTTATTTATGCCAATTTCAGGATCGTTCGCTCCGAACGGGGTTTCAGCATCCGAAGTGGATTAATCAATACCAAAGAGAAACTGGTGCCTTTCAGCAAAATTCAGTACTTAAGCTGGAAAGCCAACTGGCTGCGTAAAAAAATGGGAATATTCCTGTTGCATTTTCATGCTGCCGGAACAGCAGAAAGACATCATAAAATGCAGGTGATAATGCCTGCCACACAAAAGAAATTCATCACCGAAATTTTAAAGGATTACCACCAGCTTTTACCTGTAACAATTTTGAAGCCGCTAAGCGTTGATAAAGCTTATATAGCCAGGAATATTTTATTAAAAGGCATCCTGCCTGCGGGGGTCTTATGTTTCATATCCTGGTTTGCCATTTCCTGGTATGCTGCCTTTTTTTTACTCCTGATACCTTATGTTGCGCTTAGCAGTTGGTTATTCCGGAAAAAATTCAATATGTGGTCAGTTCCCGAGGCCATACAGATCAATAAAGGGATCTTTGGGTCAGAAGTATCCATTATGATCTGGGGAAAGATCCAGTGCATTCATTTCAAACAATCCATTTTTCAACGCAGAAAGAAACTGGCCACTCTAAAATTATTTACTGCCGGCGGCGCTGTTACCATCCCATTCATTAAACAGGAAGAAGCAGTAAAGATTTATAACTACGCTTTGTTTAAAATTGAATCGGAAAACAAAAAGTGGCTATAAACTCAAAACAGCGAATAGCCGCAGGATTAAAAAATTACCCCCAAAAAAAAATATTGGGGGTAATTGAATGCTTATACCATCTTGATTTAATAAGTATTCCTAAGCACTACGTTGAAATCTTAGATGGTATAATACCGGTAGCAAATGGCTTTGGACTATGTACTGGTATAATCGGTATTACTACTACTTTTGTCAATATTTCCTTAACCTTATTTCTTCTCTTCAAAGCTGTTAATCATAATCCGGATCTTAGTTTCGGGCATTTCTTCAAACGCTGCCGATAAGAAAAGTTTACCATCCTTGCCTTCAATGGTTATGGTGCCATTCATGGATTGCCCGTTTTCCCCGCTGAATAACGCTTTGATCACTGTTTTTCCTTCCTTGTAAGGTGTTTTCCAGTCGCATTTGATTTCACTGATTGTCCCGTCCATGGTATGGTCTTCGGGTGTGATGCTGATCTGTTTTGAGTCAAACACTACGGTCGTGTTCTCATCTTTTGTCCTCTGAACTTCACCGTTATTATTTAGATACTCTGTAACGGACGAGGTCAACGTGTTTTTTTTGTCACATTGTGCAAAACTGCTGTAACCGGCTGCAGCGATGAATAGCAGGGTTAAAATTTGTCTTTTCATGATATACTTTTTTTAAAATTAATAATGAGCAAATATAAAATAAAGCATAATACTTGGTAATGCATAATAACTTGTATGGCAAATAAGCGGGGATGAACGGCTTAAAGCTGTTTAGTAAAACAAGCAGGTTTTTTAAGGCAGGGTTATTTCAGCAGCATCCTAATATTCATTTTATGTATTTCCCCGATTGGAATTGATTGGCTCATTATATATCGCGTTGCCTGCAAGCGCCTGATATGTTTTACAGCCATAAAAAACGATTTGAGCAACTGCAGTAAGTTATTTCCTGATGTTGGTTCAGGGTCTATTTTATTTACGCTCTTTCTCAATAGCAGGATAAAAAAGGACTGGTAGCGTTCAAAGCAAAAGCGTTATTGTAGTTCTTATTCTTTAATCCAGCGCATAAAGAAAATGCAATGGTAAATTCATTAGAATCTACCTTAAACATCCCGGTGATCATTATTGGTGAAGGCCCAACAAAAAGATCAGGCCAATGAAAAAAATAAATCCCGGCAGGGCGACCATTTTTTTTGCTGTTTTTTTCTTTGGAAGTATATCGCCCATTGGTTGAAAGCCATACTGGGGGCAACGTACTCGCGACGGTACAAAAAAATGTAAACCAATAATATGGGATCTGAATTATTTACTACGAGTCTCTATCAGGACTCGTAGTCTGGTTTGGTGTTTTTCTTCCTGGCAAAGTGCCTGGTTTACGTGCAGGGGCCTGGGAAAGGCGTTGCCGGGTTTAGGTAATAAATGCCAACGTAGTTAAGCTGCTAAAGCATCCCGCTTTTATCGCGAGGGTTGGCGGTTCCAGAGAGATAGCTGGCTCAGGTAAAATGCTCCCCCGGGCTTTCCGATAACCGATAACACCAGGGAGTTAAGAATGCGTATCCTGTAAATACCCCCTGAAGCCAGCGGAAATTTTTATTCTTTTATAAAATTGACAGGTATTGGATAAAATAATTATTTTCGTTCCCATGTTCCCAAGCCTGGAATGTTGACAGTTACCTTTATCCTACAGAAGAAAGCCTTTAGAAAATAAGTATTTTAGCGAAGAACATCAACCCGGCTACTGTACCAATATTTAAACCGCTATATTTTGAAAGGACTTTTACTTTTTTGCCTGGCCATGTTTCTTTTCCATGTTGTATTGGGGCAGTCGCTTTCTTTGTCCACCATTTTAGAAACTACTGATATTCAACAAAAGAATTTCGATAAGTTTTTATCCAAAAAGGGGTTTGCTTATGTCGGGAATACCTATCATAAGGATACGATTATCCGTGAATATTATTACGGAGGAAAGGAGAAAACAACTGACTCCATACGAACATCTTTCAAGGTATATAAGACCAGTAGCCGAATTTATTTTGCCTATTCCACTACTGCCGAAGCTGAATGCGGGGAACTTAAGAACAAACTAAGAAAAGAGGGTTTCTTTTGTAATGCAGAACAGATATCCCTAAAGTCAAAATTATTAATGTACCAAAAAAATGACGTCTCGGTTTTAATATCCTCAAAACAGGTTGATACTTTAACTGAATATTCATTCCTGGTGCGAAAAGCAGACCTGCCCGATCCAGAAGATATCGAATTCGCCGAAGATCTCTGTGTTTTTGATTCCCACGAATATTTGAGGTTCTATTTCGGGGATAGGAATGTAAAAAAAGATATTTACTACCTGTCGGATAATGAAATTGTTAAATGTTCCGTATTGTTTCCAAATACCAACAGGCAGGCTGTTTTTTTGTGGGTCGATGCCGTGAATGACTGTGGGCTTTCTTATATCTATATTGGCGGGCAGCTTATGACAAAATCGTCCCTGCTATACGATAAGAATGTGGCAGAAAATATATGGCAACTTAAAAGCGGTATTTATGCAGGTATGAGCATTTATTCGCTGCGGCAATTGAATGATGCTGCTTTTAATTTTAACGGCGGTAAATCTGTCAAAACCGGGATGGTATTAACCGACAGCTCAGGAAAACTGGATTTTAAAAAAGAGCATATATTTTTAGGATGTATGAATTGTGATGACAGGGATTTCTTAGAACAATCGGTTATGAATTCTGACGATGCCATCATGGACAAAAGGATACTGTTTGTGCAGACCATTGTTTTGGATGCAGCAATTATAGAACAGGCTAAGCGATACAGAAAATAAGAGGGCTTTTTAGTCGTGCTGCCTGGTGTCTGAAACCCCGAAGGGCAATGTCATTAAGTTAAGGGTCTTTAACTCAAAAAGCTGCCACATTGCAGTTCTCTCTCCCTTGGAGAGGGGTTGGGGTGAGGTCTTTACAAAAGCTTAACTTAATGACATTGCACGAAGGGGGTAAGGAGGTAACACCGCCGGAGGGTAAAAAAGGCAGCACATGGAATCCAAACAACATCCTTTTCCCCGCAGCCATTAGGTGCTTTTCCGAATTAAGTGTGACAGGCTATGCCGCAGCATAACAAAAACCCCCACCTGATTGACCCAGTCGGGCACGCATTTTCATCTGTAGCTATCTGTGTTATTTGTGTTCCCATCTGCTGTTCAAATCCCACCATTTTAAACTACTTTTGCAGCCTTAAAAAGCTAGCGAACGTACATGAAGAACATCAGAAATTTTTGCATCATTGCACATATTGACCATGGCAAAAGTACCCTTGCCGACCGGTTATTGGAATTTACCAAAACCATCGGCGAAAGGGACATGCAGGCACAGGTACTGGATGATATGGAACTGGAAAGGGAAAAAGGAATTACGATTAAAAGCCACGCCATACAGATCAATTATCACTGGAAGGGAGAAGAATATGTACTCAACCTCATCGATACCCCGGGCCACGTGGATTTTAGTTATGAAGTGAGCCGTGCCCTTGCCGCCTGTGAAGGCGCCCTGCTTTTAGTGGATGCCAGTCAGGGTATTCAAGCTCAGACAATCAGCAACTTATACCTGGCAATTGAAAATAATCTTGAGATCATCCCGGTTATCAATAAGATTGATATGGACGGCGCCATGATTGAAGAAGTTACCGACCAGATCGTAGAATTGATCGGTTGCAAACCGGAAACCATCCTGCATGCAAGTGGTAAAAGCGGAATAGGTATAGAAGAGATCTTAACAGCAATCATTGCGCGTATTCCTGCTCCCAAAGGTGATCCAAAAGCTCCGTTGCAGGCGCTCATTTTTGACAGCGTTTACAACAGTTTTAGAGGTATTATTGTTTATTACCGTGTTTTTAACGGCACACTTAAAAAGAATGACCTGATCAAGTTCAGCAATACGGGTTTAGAATATGGTGCAGATGAAGTGGGTATTTTAAAATTTGGTATGAGTGCCCGTAATGAAGTGAGGGCAGGAGATGTGGGTTATATTATTACCGGAATCAAGAATGCCAAGGAAGTTAAAGTGGGTGACACCATAACTACAACTGTTAATGGTTCAAAAGAAGCTATTAAGGGTTTTGAAGATGTGAAGCCGATGGTATTTGCCGGTATCTTCCCGGTTGAAACGGATGAGTTTGAAGAATTGCGCGACTGCATGGATAAGCTGCAACTGAACGATGCTTCTTTAACTTTTGAACTGGAAACTTCCCAGGCATTGGGTTTCGGATTTCGCTGCGGTTTCCTGGGCATGCTTCATATGGAGATTATACAGGAGCGGTTGGAAAGGGAGTACAATCAAACAGTAATTACAACGGTACCCAACGTAAGTTTTATTGCAACTACCGTAAAGAAAGAAGTTATTAAGATCAATAACCCCACCGAAATGCCCGATCCTACCCGGATCGATCATATTGATGAACCATTTATTAAAGCACAGATCATCAGTAAGCCGGAGTACATTGGTAATATCATGACGCTTTGTATCACCAAGCGTGGTATCTTAACGCACCAGCATTACTTAACACCAACCCGTGTGGAGTTGAGTTTTGAAATGCCTTTAACCGAAATTGTTTTTGACTTTTACGACAAACTAAAAAGCATGACCCGCGGTTATGCCTCGTTTGACTATCATCCATTAGAATACCGCCCCAGTGATATTGTGAAAATGGATATTCTTTTGAATGGCGAAAAAGTGGATGCATTGAGTGCGTTGATTCACCGGAGCCGTGCTCATGAGTTTGGCCGCAAACTTTGCGAAAAATTGAAAGAATTGTTACCGAGGCAACAGTTTCAAATTGCCATACAGGCTGCCATCGGCGCTAAAGTGGTTGCCCGCGAAAATATTAGTGCCATGCGTAAGGATGTTACTGCCAAATGCTATGGTGGCGATATAAGCCGTAAACGTAAGCTGTTGGAAAAACAGAAGGAAGGTAAAAAGCGTATGAAGCAGATCGGTAACGTAGAAGTGCCGCAGGAAGCTTTCCTGGCAGTTCTTAAGCTTAATGATTAAAAACCCATTGCCCCTCTGCCGGCTGGCAAAGGAACTCATTCAGCAGGAGATATTGACGAAGATATTTGAAGAGGATGAAGCCGGATTTTATTTTGCAGATACACACGAAGGAACGAAATTTATATAACAAACGAAATCTCACTCCCGCACTTTTAGGGGTCCGGATAGCTAACGGAAGGGGTGCGGTTAAAAAATCACACCATGCGTAATTTTTCTTTAGATGCCGATATGGATATTGAAGTGAAAGCCACTTTTATCAGTAAGGGTAATGATGCCCCGGTTACCGGAGCAGGCTACGAGTTCAGGCTGTATGAAAAGGATTTTATGGAAGATGATTACCTCGGTGTAAGCCCGCTGGATGAACACGGTGTAGCTAAAGTTTCTTTCAAAAGAAAAGATTATTCGGATTTCTTAAACCCGGAAATAAATCCAGATCTGTATTTTGCTTTATACCAGCACGAAGCACTTGTGTTTCAGAGTAAAGTTGTAAATAATGTGGATATAGAAGGCATGAAAGAATTTGTATTGGGCGAAGGAAAAGTGATAGACCTGGGGACCTTCTTAATTGAGGGTTAACCATTGCCTTTCCCTTTAGGCTTAACCGGTTCCGCGCCTTTTAATTTATTCTCATCAATATTGCCCGCTGGGTCGCGTATTGGGGTGGGCAAAGGCGCCTGTCCTTCGGGTGTTACCTGGCTAAATACTTTATCCACATGCATCCATATATTGCCACGCCAAACAAAACCCTCATAATCACCATCGCCGATCAGGGTCCATTTCTTTTTAGGTTCGTTCGATTCTGATATAAGATGCTCCACAATGATCATATCCAAATCCTTATCGTAAGCAAGTCGCGGGCCCGCTTCTTTTTTATATTCCATGATATACCGGCTCTGCCATTTGGTAAATCCGCCCGTTCCTTCGGAGCCGAAATAGGGGCCGCCAAAAACGGGTTCGTTATTATAAAAATGCAGGACCTCAATTATTTTACGGCTACTTCGGATATTGTTTTCATCAAAACCAAGTAAGGTGTAAAAGTTCCTGTCGCTGGATTTCTTTAAAATAATTTTATAATAGATAGCACCAATCCAGCTATAATTATTGCCGATGGTATCCCCAACATTTGTCGTTACATCTGATTTATCTATCAGGGGATATAATTTTAGCGAGCCATCATTGGTATTCATCTGGATAGCTCCGTGCTGCCGAATTACATTTTCATTGATCACCAGTTGCCAGGTAAAGATCCTGAACAGGCTGTCTGGTGAGTACTGAATAGAAATTGTCTGTAAAGATTCGAAAGGGTAGTGGAATGAATGTTTAGTTTTTAAAGCCCGCACAAGTATACGGGTAAACACACTGTCGGCATCCAAACGGTTTGAAGCATTTATTCCCTGGATAATTTTAATGGCATAGTCTCTTATTGAATCTTCTTTTTGTTTTAAAATCCTGATATCAGCCTTGCTGATGCCTTGTGCAAATGCCAAATGACAAATAAAAGAGATAGAGAACAAAAACATCAGTTTCTTCATGCGATAAAAATAGTTATTCCTTAAACAAGATGCGGTAAATATTGCTGTGTGCGGACAAAATTTAACTAAAGCTTACAAAGACCTGGTTGCCCGGAGTATTCCCAAAGGAACTTTACCCGGCAAGGTTTTTTAAGTCATTTGCAAAATGAAAGAGCGAATGGTAAACCGCATCAATGCGGTTATCGGTAAGCTCTACTTCCGGCCTGGTGGTTGGCAGGAAGATGGTTTGCACACCCAGGTTTCGCCCAAACTGCATATCGCTGATGGTATTGCCGACCATGATGGTTTTGTTGATCTCAATTTCCGGAAAAGCGAGCAACGCCTGTAAACCCATACCCGGGTTCGGTTTCCGGCATGGGCTCCCATTTTCAAGGTCGGGACAAAAATAAACGGCATCAATGCGCCCGCCAGCTTCTGTTATTTCGGCGATCATATTTTTATGGATGAGCTGGAGGTCTTCAATTTTGGTTACGCCTTTTCCAATTCCTTTTTGATTGGTTACTACAATAATGCGTTTAAATCTTTTTGCAAAAATGGCTAGGGCTTCTTTTACGCCTTCATAAAAAACAAACTCATCCCAGGTATGGATATAGTCTTGGTATTTTTCGTGGTTGATCACACCATCGCGGTCTATGAATAGTGTCCAGCTTTTATCTATATTTTTTAGATCGATCATTTTTTTTATTAATACTGTGTTCAACCAACTCCAAACCAAAAACTTAAAACCAAAAACTAAATACTCACGACTCCCGACTCAATTCATCCAACTCCACCTGTGCTCTTTCAAAATCTTCGGGAATGCCAATATCAATAAAATAGGCATATTGAACAATACCATACATTTTACGTTTGCTTACAAAAGTTTCGAGGTAATCTTTTTCAAAAGAGAATTTTTGTGGAAGGTCCTCACTTAAAAATGCAGGCACCTGCAATGTGTACACTCCTCCGTTTATTAAACCCGATTCGTAATATTTTTTTTCTTTAAAATCCGCTATAGATGCGTTATTGTTTAATGCCACAACGCCATACCGGTCGAAGTTTTGCATGGGTTTTAACGCAAGGGTACAATCTGCACCGGTGTTGTTATGAAATAAAGATAGCGCGTTTATATCTACTTTAAAAAGCGTATCTCCATTGAGAACCAGTACATTTTTTTCTGTGGTTAAACTGCAGGCCAGTTTAATTGCGCCACCAGTACCCAATGGCTCTTCTTCTATTGAAAATTGTTTGCTGAGCAAAGGGTATTGGTCATTAATATAATCGATGATCATGTTGCTTTTATATCCTATAGCAAAAATATATTGATCAACTCCCTGGCTTAGTAAATATTCCATAACAAAATATAAAAATGGTTTTCCTGCAACGGGTGCCATACACTTTGGTAATGCCGATACAACAGAACGAAGCCTGGTACCTAAACCGCCCGCCAGGATGATGGCGCACCCCCCCCGCTCCCCAGGCCCCCCCCGCCCCCTGAAGGGGGAGCTTTGCAGCTCGATATTTTTAAGTTCTTTCATTTATTTAGGTGTTAGCAAAATAGAGATAATTGAAACTTTCAGTCTCCGGGTTCCCCCTTTAGGGGGCGGAGGGGGTTTCGGGGTTGCTTTAGGGGGTAAAATATTCGGCCTCCACCAACTGGCAAATAATATGGCCAAGCAGGATATGACTTTCCTGAATACGCGGCGTATCGGTAGATGGCACATTAATTAAATGATCAGATAGCGCTTTCAAAGAGCCGCCGGTGGCACCGGTAAAAGCAATGGTGGTCATTCCTTTTTGCCTGGCCACTTCAAAGGCATTGTATATATTTTTGCTGTTGCCCGACGTGCTTAAACCAACCAAAACATCACCTTTGTTGCCAATACCTTTTACCAAACGTGAATAAATTACATCATAACTATAGTCATTGGCAACGGCTGTTATATAAGAGGTATTGCAATGCAGGGCTTCAGCGGGTAATGCATCCCTGTCGGTATAGAAACGGCCACTGAATTCGGCCGCCAGGTGTTGCGCATCGGCCGCACTGCCTCCGTTACCGCAAAACAAAACCTTATGACCATCTTTAAAAGCTTTTACAATTACGGCAATACAATCATCAACTGTTTTAAGTAATGCCTCATTTTGCAAAACATCCTGCTTTACATTAATGGAAGACTGCACAATCGTTTTAATTTGTTGGAGCATAACTTGATAAAAAAGTGATTAATAAAAAAAATTGCTTGATCAGGTGCAAAGGTATGAAGTATCCCCATAGCTGCCTGTTAGCAAAACAACAATAGTTCATCAGGTGCTGTTTTAGTGTTATAAAGAAGCCATGCAGGAACTACGCTTTGTTCTTCAACATGTCACTTTCCCTTTGTGGAAGGATAGGATGCGGCCGTGCTCCAGGTTGTTAATCCGTATTTTGTAAATGAATAATCCCGCACAACTCCGCCAAAAGTTTTTAGTGTTTTGATAACCGCGTAACGGGTATTTCCGGGGCAATAGAAAATCATAAAGCCACCACCCCCGGCACCGCTGATCTTGCCACCGGTTGCACCGGCAGCTTTTGCCGCTTCGTAAACTTTTTCAATATCCTGGTTGCTGATTTTGGAAGCCATATTCCTTTTTTGTTCAAAACCATAGTCCAGGATCAACCCGATCTCGGCCAGGTTGCCTTGTAATAAAGCGTCCTTCATCATCTTTGCCTGGTCCTTTAAATGGTGCATCGCCTCAATGCTTTTTTCATTCTTCTCGTTCACGTTTTTAACCTGCTCTTTAATAATACCGGCACTCTCCCTGGATGTTGACGTGAAATATAAGACCAGGTTGTTTTCCAGTTCATGTAAATATTCCGGCTTTATCCGTAACGGGTTTACAATTACTTTATCAGGGTAGAATTCCATGAAGTTTACGCCCCCGAATGTGGCAGCATATTGGTCCTGTTTACCACCGGCCAGTTGCAGGTCGTTACGCTCAATGTCGTAAGCATACTGTGCAATTTTGTATTCGTCTAACGGCAGTTTTAGCATTTCCACAAATGCGCCGAGCACAGCAACCACCAAAGTGGAAGAGGTACCCAGGCCCGAACCGGCGGGTGCATCAACAAAAGTTGATAACCGGAAACCCGGTAACCGGGTTGCATGATCTTTTTGAACACGGTTATAAACCCCTTTTAACAGATCGAGTGTTCCATCAATGGGTAAACGCGGCGCCAGGTCAAAGCTTTGTGCTTCATCTCTATCCAGTGCTTCTACGATGATCTTATTTTCAGGCAATGGTTCCAGGGTGGCATAAGCCGACAGGGATATCGTTGTATTTAAGATAGCGCCACCAAACTGATCACTGTAAGGGCTAACATCTGTACCTCCACCTGCCAAACCAATTCTTAAGGGAGCTTTGCTTCTATAGATCATGTATACTGTTTATGTGGCAATTTACTTACTATTGGCCATTTCAAGGATGCTTTCGACCATTTTTGCCCAACTGAATTTTTTCTTTTCCTCCACCAGGTGTGGTAAAAAATGGACTTCACCTTTGGTGAAATATTCAATTATTTTTTCTGCCAGTGAAGTGGCTGTTGGTGCTGCTACCAGCCCAACTTTATCATCCGGAACCATCGAAGGTAAACCGCCAACATTGGTAACGATCATCGGAATTTCAAAATGATAAGCCAGCGGCGTAACGCCACTTTGTGTTGCATGGCGGTATGGCTGAATGACAACATCGGCGGCACATAGATAATTCTTTACTTCACTATCCGGAATAAAACCGGTTCTCAGGATCAACTGATCACCGATACCCAATTTGCTTATTTGATCATCATACGTTTTTCGGTTTTCATAAAATTCTCCGGCTATCAATAGTTTAGGAATTTTTAATGGAAGATCTGTACCCGGGAAACGTTCCATTAAAATTTTAATGGCATCCAGCAATATATCGAGCCCCTTGTATTTTCTGATAAATCCAAAAAATAACATAACGGGTTCTCCTGCGGCAATACCCAATGCTTTCCTGGCTTCTTCTTTAGAAACCTTTTCTCCAAAATTATCATACAAAGGGTGGGGCACCAGTAATGCTTTTTTTGAGGTGAATGTTTTAAGATCACGCAACACTTCTTCACTCATCGTAATGAATGCATCAACAGGTTTTATAAAATAGCGGGTGAAGGCTTTATCGCCGAAACGTTTTTCATGCGGAATAACATTATCGGCAATACAAATGATCCGGGTATGTTTATTTTTTTTGATGATCCGCAATAGCGTACCCAGGCAAGGCCCCATTAACGGTATCCAGTACCTGGCAACCACAATATCGGGCTTAAGCTTTTTTATTTCCTTACCCACACTTATCCAATTGAATGGATTTATAGAATTGATCCGGCTATGTATATCCAGATCTTCGGGTGCGGGTATATCTGTGAATTGCGATTTGCCGGGAAATAAAAAACCGGGGTATTGTAAGGAGAATGAATAGATGCAGGTTTGATACCCTTCGATTTGAAACTGCCTGGCCAGGCGTTCATTAAAGGTGGTAATACCCCCGCCCCGCAGGGGATGCGCCGGGCCGATGATAATAACTTTTTTGCCCCCTGATTCCTTATGGGAGGAATTGGAAGTTTCCATGTTATTGATTTAAACCAATTTTTTCCTCGATCAAATAATTATTCCGTTCAACCGAATTCCTGGAAATCAACTCGCCTATAAATCCGGCCAGAAACAATTGTGAACCGATGATCATGACCAAAAGAGCTACAAAGAAAAGCGGTCGCTGCGTCATTCCGGTTTCATCAAAAAAGAATTTTGAAATGGTGAGATATGAAAAAATAGTAAAACCCAGCAGGAAGAAAAGGGTACCCCACAAACCAAAAAAATGCATGGGCCTTTTTCCAAACTTGCCAACCACCATAATAGAGGCCAGGTCCAGGAAGCCGTTTACAAAACGTTCCCATCCAAATTTAGTGATCCCATATTTCCTGGCCCTGTGTTCAACAACCTTTTCTCCAAATTTTTTAAACCCGCTCCATTTGGCCAAAATGGGGATATAACGGTGCATCTCTCCGTAAATTTCAATACTCTTAACTACTTTTCTTTTATAAGATTTTAATCCGCAATTAAAATCATGGAGTTTAATACCCGAACTTCTCCTCGCTGCGGCGTTGAAAAATTTTGAAGGAATATTTTTCGAAAATGTTTTGTCATACCTTTTTTTCTTCCAGCCGCTTACCATGTCAAAACCATCTTCGATGATCATCCGCCGTAATTCGGGTATTTCAGCCGGGCTATCCTGCATGTCGGCATCCATGGTAATAACCACTTCACCCTGCGAGGCTTTAAAGCCCTCATTCAGGGCGGCACTTTTACCATAGTTGCGTTGAAATTTGATACCTTTTATATTTGGATTTGCAGCACGGAGTTGTTCTATCACTTTCCAGGAATCATCGGTACTGCCGTCATCAATCATAATAACTTCATAGCTGAATTGATGCGCCTGCATCACTTTTTCAATCCATGCCGAGAGTTCGGGCAAAGACTCATCTTCGTTGAATAGCGGAATGATAATCGATAGATCCATGTAAATTATTTTCTCTTCAAAAATAGTAAGGAAGTGGATGCCGCAATAACAGCACCAAAGAGCAAATATCCGAATACTGCACCGGATATCAGCATGGTTAAGTAATACTGCTTCATTTTCGCGATATTTTCAGCGATCTCTGCCGGTGTACTGCTTCCTTTTTTTACCAGGTCTTCTTCGTACACTTTGGCCATTTCTTCTTTAAACCCGGGATGAAGTTTATTAAACAGGAATGTAAAAATTACCATCAACAGGGTAATCACCATGAAACACCTGAATCCCTGCAGGAATGAATCTGCAAATTTATTGCTGTATGCTTCTGATTTTGAATAAGCATAGATCGTCCACACAATGCCGGCGGTATACACGATATAGATCAGGTATTGCAGGGGACTTTGAACGGGTTGCCCGGTATAAAAAAATAACAGGGAAAGGCAAATCATGACCGCACCCGAGATGAGTCCTTTTTTTGCGGCAGGTAGATGACTAAGCATGGGTTTCATTCAATTGAATGCTTGATTTATTAATTATTCCAATCACTTTCCCTTTCAGCTTTTTACCAATAAATGCGGAGTTTTTTGATTTGGAATGTATCATATCTTCCGTAAAAATAAATTCAGTATCGGGCGAAAATAATGTAAGTGTTGCTGTTTTCCCTGCTTCCATTTCGGGAACAGGCAGTCCGAAAATATGCCGGGTGTTAATGGTTTGCATCTGCACAAATGTTTCCAGGGGTAAGCCACATGCAGTTAACACCGCAAACATGGTTTCTAAACCGATCATACCCGGTTTTGCATATTCAAATTCGCAGGCTTTATTATCCCAATGCTGTGGCAGGTGATGAGATGCTACGCAGTCGACGGTTCCGTCGATCAATGATTTTCTTATCGCCATCATATCGGAACGGTTTCGCAATGGCGGATCTAATTTTAGATTGGCATCATAATCCTGCAGATCTTCATCACAAAAATATACCTGGTAGGCCGTTACCGAGCAAGTCACCTGTATACCTCCTTCTTTAGCTCTTTTAATATATTCCAGGCTTTTGGGTGATGAAACACCGGTAAAATGTAGTTTACTATCGGCGTACCGTGCCAGTTTAATATCCCTGGCAACCATCAATTCCTCGGCCATCGCCGGTTTACCCGGTAAACCCATTTGTGTTGAAATAATGCCCTCATTCATCAGGCCGCCAGTGCCGATACTGGTATCATCCGGTATTTGAATAATAGTACCATCAAAGCTTTTTACATATTGAAGGGCTTTCAAAACCAATCCCGAATTCTGAACAGGATGAATGCCGTCACTGAATGCAATGGCACCGGACTGGCGCATATCATACATTTCTGAAAGCTCCTTTCCTTCTATTCTTTTTGAAATGGCACCAATCGGGTGGATATCTACGGCAACCTGTCTGGCTTTTTGAATAATATATTCAACCTGCGATTTATTATCAACCACCGGGCTGCTGTTGGGGAGCAACATGATTTCTGTAAAACCTCCGGCAGCAGCGGATTTGGCACCGGTTTCCATACTTTCTTTCTGTTCATAACCAGGGTCGCCAAAATCAGCAAAGATGTCCATCCAGCCAATACTCACATGGAGATTGTCAGCTGCAATGGTTTCATCGGCAGCTTCGGTAATGGAATCCGCTACCTGTTGAATGATGCCGTCAACAATAAAAATGTCTTTTACTTTCCGGTTAAGCGGCGAGGAAGGGGAGATGATGCAGGCTTGTTTAATGAGTATCTTCATTAAGCGGCGAAGTTACATGATGTTTTTTAAATAAAAAGCGAATGCTTTTGCATCCGCTTTTTATCTTAACACCTGTTTTATCATAATATCAGCCTGATACCAAACTGCATCTGCCAGCGTGATGGCAGATCAGGACTGGAAATATAGGTTTCTTTTTGAGTTGGATCGAACTGGTAAACGGGCGTATTGCCACCGGATAAACCCACCGAAAGTGGTTGCGTATAGCCCGCAGTGGTGGCAATTTTCCGCACACCCCACTTGCTGCTGATCATATTGGCAACATTCACAAAGTCGAGACTTAGCTGCAAAGTTTTTCCGGTTTTTGAAAGCCTGAAATCCTGAAGTATCCTTACGTCCATTTGGCTAAACCAGGGTGTAACGGCACCATATTTTTCGGTGAATTCACCTTTTGTTTTGCTTAAATACTTATCCTGGTTAATGTAGGCTATTAATGCGCTGCGTTGGGCCGCGGCATTTTGAACCTGGCCGTTAACATCCGTTAACGTGGTAAAATTCATCAGGTTCACTTCTGCATCGGTGGGCACATACATCAGGTCATTGCTGCCTGTTCCGTCATTATTAATATCGCCACCATAAACAAAAGCAAATCGATTACCACTTGTCCAGCTTCCAAACATGGAAATAGTTGTTGCCATTTTAACCTGTTTTCCGTAATCAAAACGCTTACTCATGGAAGTTATAATGCGATGTGTATTGCCATATAAAGACGGCGTTAAACCAGCCTGGTTGGCGTTATTCAATATCGGGTTCCGGTCAAATGCGTCACTCGATATTTCTGCAGAAATAGAACTGGCATCTTTAGCAACCAGGAAGTTATATCCCAACATCGCATAAAAATCTTTTTTAAAAGTATGTTGTGCCTGTGCCGAAAAATTGAACTGGTACCCTTTGTTGGTATTGGTAAAAACATAAGCATTGGCCGTTCCCTGGTTGGCGGCGGTATAAATTTTACGGTTATCACCGGTACCCGAATTTAATGTACCCGTAGGCGTACCTAATTTATAGTTACGAACCATCATGGCTTTTATATCCTTGGTATAAGCAACATCAAAAGTAAGGATTGGCCCGTCATTCAGTTTTATATCGGTACCGATATTTGTTCTCCAAACCTGCGGCCAGCGGAATTTGCTGTCGGTTGCATTATAGAAGAAACTAAACGGGTTACCAATATGGTTACCGATCCATACAAAAGGAAAGCGGCCGGTGAATAATCCAGACCCACCTCTAACCTGTAATGACCTGTTGCCCTTAACATCCCAGTTAAACCCAACCCTGGGCGATGCCAATGTTCCTTTGGGAAGTTTGGTATTATCCAATTGCTTGCCAACACCATTCGTAACCGGTTTGCCATTTGCATCAAACAGCGTAAGCGGATCGTTGTTGGGAACCGTTGGGCTTCCGGTAGTATAGGTTCCGGCAAATGTACCATCTCCTTTAAGGTCACCACTGCTAAAATTACCTTTAAAAATTTGAGAGTTGTCAATTCTTAAACCATAGGTTAATTTGAATCTGTTATTCACCTGCCACTCGTCCTGGAGGTAAACAGAAATCTGAGCTACAGCAAGCGAACTGGTCTGCCATACATCGGCCGCGGCATGATTTCTTGCAAAATTTACATCCACATCAAGCGGGTAAGCACCGAATACTACAGCACCACCTACCGGTACACTGTCTTTAAAAGTTTGAATGTCGATATCGCTAAACAAAGTGGGGCCATAGCCGGTAAGATTAAACGAATTCTCAAATTTAAACGACTCATAGGCCAAACCGGCTGTTATAGTATGGTTCTTTTTATAGATCGTAAAATCATTGGTGGCCTGGAATGCATCCTGGCTCAATGTATTATTTATCGAGAATGGTTCGTGCCCCGCAATGATATACCTGGTTCCGAATTTGCTGATATTCACAACAGGGAAAGGTACCGAGAATGGATTACGCTGGTCTTTGAACCTGGTGTATACCAAACGCAGCTTATTGGCATAATTACCCGCCCAGTTGGATTTTAACTCCGTAATGAAAGAATTGAGTTTATTTTCAATTTCATAACCGGAATTACGGAATTGTAAGGTGGTATAATCGGGTCCGCGGCGGCCAATGGCACTGGGGTGGGCTGGTTTTCCTTTTACCGCATCCAACCCGTTATATGTAAAGGAGAGTTTATGCACCTGGCTGATATTCCAGTCTAGTTTTGCCAGCCATTTGTAATTGGTTTGATCCAGTGTATAACCCTGGTAAGGCCCTGTCTCGTATCCAAATCTCGTTTTCAAAATATTACTTACGGCGATCAGGTCCTGTTCTAAAACCCTGGAGGTTGTTGACTTTCCGGCATTACCGGAATTTCTTGCCTGGTAAGACGATGCTTCATCCGTGCGCTGCTCGGTTTCAAAATTTACAAAGTAGAATAATTTGTTTTTGATAAGTGCCCCACCCAAGGAACCGCCTCCCTGGAACTGGCGTAAAGTTGGCACCGTTAATTTGGTACCATCTACTTTTTTACCGGTTAAAGATTGGTTACGGAAAAATCCATAAATGGTTCCTGTAGTTTTATTATTGCCCGATTTGGTTACTGTGTTAATACCTGCCCCGGTAAAACCTGCCTGTGTAACATCGTATGGAGCAAGATTTACCTGTATCTGTTCAATCGCATCCAGTGAGATGGGTTGCGCACTGGTTTGCCCGCCCGGTGTAGGTGCATCCAAACCAAAGGGGTTATTAAATACAGCACCATCTAACGAAAAGTTATTGTACTGGCCATTACGGCCTGCAAACGAAATACCGTTAAAATTGGCAGAGGCCGAAGGGGTTAATCGTAAAAAATCATCTGCCGATCTTGAAATGGTTGGCAATATTTTTAGTTGACGACTGCTGATATTGGTAGAAGCGCCGGTACGTTTATCATCAAAAATTACTGATTTGGTGGCCACGGTAATTCCCGCCAATTCCGTTGTTTTCTCTACCAGTTTAAATTCCACCGAATTATTTAATCCCAGGTCAAGAAATAGGTTATCAGATACTGATTGCTGATAACTAACATGGTCAACCGTTATTTTATAAGGCCCGCCCACCCGTAAGTTGGTAAGCGTAAACCTGCCATCGGCTCGGGTTGTTAAGGTTTGACTGATGCCCGCATCAGGATATTCAATTTTTACTGTTGCAGACGGCACAGGCTCGCCTTTGGCAGATTTTACAATTCCGCTGATTGTAGCGGTGGTTACCTGTGCATTAATAACTGTGGTGCATGCAAAAAGCAAGACGACAAAAAAACATGTTTTTTGGAGGTTAGTTTTTTTTCTCATAATAGATTTTTTTTTAAGGTAAGACAATTTTTTAAAAAAAGAAAGAAGATTTATCCCACTATGTTGATAAGTTTTATCAAATAAATTGTAAACCGTGAAAAAAAATGTTTACGCAAAAAATCAGGCTACTATATTAAGCCAGTTTATTAATTGATGGTAAGATCATCCCGTTTCTTGCTAAAAATCCCCGCACCCCCAGCAGCGTAAGACTGTCTTATTTATAAAAGTGACGCTTCTTCAATGTATGTTGGTAAGCACACAGACCAAAGACCAATGCTCCGTTATTAAACATTTGAACGAATCACTTCCTGCTATTAAACCTACATAACAGATAGGCATAAAAAATCCCTGCAAAAGCAGAGATTAATTTTTGTCGGGATGACAAGATTCGAACTTGCGACCCCACGCCCCCCAGACGTGTGCGCTACCGGGCTGCGCTACATCCCGAAACAGTTAACAAAAGTAAAGGCAAATAATAAGATTTCAAAAATTGCATTTTAATTTACCAGCGTTTCAATTCATTCCTGGTAAAACGATATTCCGGCGTTTGAATAATATGGTCATCGGCCACTGGATACCAGGGAGATAATTCAGCATGTATGGGATTTTTCAATACATGAATATCCTGCGCCGGCATGTAACTTTGAGCCAATAAGTAAATTTTTTCACCTTTCGGATTTGCAGCAACATCCATTACAATAACGGCATGCCCAGGAGATCCTCCCCGTATGATGATATCACCTGGCTGTATGGCTGAAAAATTACTGACACTTTTCAATTGTTTTGATAAGGATAAGGTTCCACACATGCCAAAAACCCTGTTCAGGTAATTTGTAAAATGCTCCCTTGTATAAGGCGGCAAAAACCGGTATGCAGTTTTATCATTGTCGTAAAAAACGATCTGCTCAAATTGTTTTTGTTCAAATAAATAGGCTGCCCTTAAACGAATGGCTGCATCAGCGCATTGTTGCAGGTCCTGGTTTCCTACGCTAACGGCTAAAACAGCATATTGTGCCAGCTGGTTGAGTTTTGGCTGGCCATTGTATAAATAAACTGTCTTGTCTTTCTTTAGTTCAATCTCTCTTAAGTAGGCGGCGAAAGAACCTGGATCGGCTGTTACCCGCTGAAAACCGGGAGGTAATGGTATCGATTTTACCTGGTTATAGAAATTGCCGGCCAAAATATTTTTATTAATTATTAACGCAGGTGGCACAGGGCCGTTGCTATTACAGGATAATAATACAGGTAATATTATCTCTAAAAAAAGCCGATCCATAAATTAGTTTGACATGGGATGCGGTCTGCATGGTAATCCATATAAAATATTTGCCAATACTTTTTCATCTGGCAGGCTGCGCGGTAAAATTTAGATAAAGTTAAAACCTGGCTGTATTTTGAGGCTTGCAGATAACGGGACACCAGAATACGTTATTTTTGAATAACATTACCGGATCTGAAAATCCGCAATTCTACCTAAAATTTAAAGATGATGGCAAATATTTTAATAATTGATGATGAAAAATCGATCCGTAAAACCCTTAGTGAAATTTTGAGTTATGAGGGTTATAAAATTGATGAGGCAGGAGACGGGGAAGAAGGTTTAAAAAAGTTTACCGAAAAATCTTATGATGTGGTGCTATGCGATATTAAAATGCCGAAAATGGACGGTATAGAATTCCTCGATAAATCAAAACTGGTTAACCCCGACGTACCGGTGATCATGATCAGCGGACATGGTAATGTTGATACCGCAGTTGAAGCGGTAAAAAAAGGCGCTTACGATTACATCAGCAAACCACCCGACCTCAACAGGCTATTGATTACGTTACGTAATGCATTGGATAAACAAAGCCTGGTAACAGAAACCAAAGTGTTGAAACGTAAGGTTGGTAAGGCTTTGGAGATGGTGGGCGACAGCGGGCCCATCACTAAAATCAAAGATACCATTGAAAAAGTTGCGCCTACTGATGCCCGTATTTTGATAACCGGGGAGAATGGCGTGGGTAAGGAACTGGTGGCCCGTTGGATCCATGAAAAAAGTAACCGCAACGGCGGGCCAATGGTTGAAGTCAATTGTGCAGCGATACCCGGAGAGTTAATTGAAAGTGAATTGTTTGGTCATGAAAAAGGATCTTTTACCTCTGCCGTAAAACAACGTATCGGCAAGTTTGAAACGGCTAATGGCGGTACTTTATTTTTAGATGAGATAGGAGACATGAGTTTGAATGCGCAGGCAAAAGTGTTACGGGCATTGCAGGAAAGTAAAATTACCAGGGTGGGCGCCGAAAAGGATATTTCGGTGGATGTTCGGGTTATTGCGGCTACCAATAAGGATTTACTGAAAGAAGTTGATGAGAAAAATTTCAGGCTTGACCTGTATCACCGATTGGGTGTAATTATTATTCATGTTCCCTCATTAAATGAGCGGAGGGATGATGTACCGGCATTGGTTGAGCATTTTTTAAATATCATCGCAGGTGAGTACGGCCAAACAAAAAAAGAAGTGGATGATAATGCGATGGAGGCTTTGAAGAACTATAATTGGACGGGTAATATCCGTGAATTGAGAAATGTGGTTGAAAGGCTGATCATCTTATCCGGTAAAACCATCTCTCTGGAAGATGTAAAAAACTATGTTTTACCAAGAAAATAAGTTGCGTAACATGAAAACGATTTACTGCATAAGTGGTTTGGGCGCAGATGAAAGGGCCTTTGCCAAGTTAACAATAGACGGGTTTAAGCTAAAAGTAATTCCGTGGCTGATGCCGGTGCATCACGAAACCATACAGCAATATGCCGGGAGAATGCGTGCAGGCATTACTGAAGAAAACCCGATACTGATGGGACTCTCATTTGGTGGCATGGTTTGCACGGAGATTGCCAAACAAATACCGGTACAAAAAGTCATCCTGATATCCAGCATCAAATCTTCAAAAGAAATACCTTTTTGGATGAAAACGGTGGCTTCTTTAAGACTAAATAAGATTGTGCCATTAAAGTCCACCAGGTTAACACAGCCTATTCAAAACATCATGTTGGGTGTTCAATCCAAAGAAGAAAAAACATTGGTTGCGTCGCTGAGAAAAACAGTGCACCTGCCTTATACAAAATGGGCAGTTAATGAAGCCATCAACTGGAAAAATAATTGGCAACACCCACATACTTATCATATTCATGGTGATAATGACCATATGTTTCCGATAAAAAATATCCGGGCATCACGCATTATTGAAAAAGCCGGCCATTTTATGATCATGAACAAAGCGGCTGAAGTAAGTAAGTATATCAATTCCATATTGGGTACCACAGCGCTTACAGACCGGAAGTAAAATAGCCTATAACCGTTTTCTGTTAAACATTTCAAAACATTATTCAAGTAAATCTTTGCTAAACCGTTAATTATGGTATTTTTGGCACTATTAAAAATTTAACGCATGAGTATAGGCTGGATTATTTTTATTATTGGTACACTGGGCTGGCATATTGGCATGTATGGTATGTTTAAAAAAGCAGGGATGGAAGGATGGAAAGCGCTGGTTCCTTTTTATAATACCTGGTGTATGGTTCAAAAAATGGGATTAAAAAAATACTGGTTCTTTTTGCAGTTTATTCCCATTGCCGGACAATTTATAACGATCTGGATCTGTATAAAATTTGTGGAGCATTTTGGACGATTTGGTTTTTGGCATCATGCAGCAACTGTTTTTATACCACTTTTTTATTTTCCGTACCTGGGGTATTCTAAGAATGAAAGATATGCCGGCGTTGATGTGGTAAAAAATTATAAAAAATCGGGCATCCGGGAGTGGATCGATGCTGCTGCTTTTGCGGTGGTTGCGGCGACCCTTATACGCACGTTTGTTTTTGAAGCGTATACCATTCCAACGCCTTCCATGGAGAAAACCCTGCTGGTGAACGATTTTTTGTTTGTAAGTAAATCAACGTACGGGCCACGAATCCCCAACACGCCGATCGCCATGCCTTTTGTGCATCATACGATCCCGGGAATAAATACAAAGTCATACGTAGAATGGATTCACATTCCGTATACCCGGTGGTTTGCCAGCCCGGTAAAAAGAAATGATGCCGTGGTATTTAATTTCCCTGTAAACGATACGTTGATCAATGACGAAGTGAATTTTGGTAGTCGTACAACATACTATGAAGCGGTAAGGCAATTAGGCAGGGAAAGGGTTTGGCAGGACTATGGCGATATCATTGTAACCAGGCCTGTTGATAAGCGGGAAAATTTTATAAAACGATGCGTGGGTATTGCAGGTGATACCATCCGGGTTATTACTGGTAAACTTCATGTAAATGGCAAGCCTGAAGATTATTTTCCACAATCGGAAAGATATTATTTATTGCAGATTCCGGATGGCATCTACCTGGACGAGGAAAAATTAGCAGAGCTGGGTATTCGTGTCAGGATATCGCAGGAAGATGTAAAACAATTAAAAAATAACCTGTACCAGGTGAATATTACCAATGAAGAGAAGGCAAATTTAAAGTTACCGGCAGGGTATATTTTATCAGATTTTATTTTCGATCATCGAAATGACCTGTTTCCCTACTACGACGATTCAACAGGCAAAACCTGGTCGGCAGATGATTATGGTCCTCTGTGGATTCCTAAAAAAGGAGCCAGCATACCACTAACCGCGGATAATGTGATCCGTTACCGTCGTTGCATAGAAGTATATGAAGGAAATACCTTTGAAAATAAAGGCGGGAAATATTTTATCAACGGGGTAGAAGCAAGCAGTTACCAATTTAAAATGAATTATTACTGGCTGATGGGTGATAACCGGCACAATTCATTGGACAGCCGTTATTGGGGTTTTGTACCCGAAGATCATGTGGTTGGTAAAGCCTCCCTGATCTGGTTTAGTTACGAAAACGGGCCACGCTGGAAAAGGTTGTTCCGCTGGATCAAATAGTTTGTTTGAATTAGATATTAAGATTCAACTGTAAAAGGTCAAAGACCTTTCTACAGCCACGTAGACAGGACTTTTAGACTGTAGTTAAAATATTTTATGAATAAAGAATCATACCAGTTTTCTTTTGATGTGTATAATTCAGTTGATGAACTAAATGACCAGGATGCAAAACTACTTAAAGCATCCAGGGAAATTACTGTAGCCGCTTATGCTCCATATTCTAATTTTAAAGTTGGCGCAGTGGCCATGTTAGCCAACGGAAAAACTGTTAGCGGAACAAACCAGGAAAATGCATCCTATCCGGTAGGTATATGTGCCGAACGCGGTTTGCTTGCAACCGTGGCTTCACTTTATCCTGGCGAAGCTATCGATACGATTGCCATCAGCTACAACAATACAAAAGGCGAAAGCAGTCATCCTATTTCTCCCTGTGGTATGTGCCGACAAAGTTTGGTTGAATACGAAGAAAGGGTTAACCAACCCATACGTTTAATATTAAGCGGACTTGATGGAAAAGTGGTGATTGTTGAAAAGGCAGGTTCCCTTCTTCCGCTTTCATTCGGCAGCATCGATTTAAAATAAAGTTTGCACGCCATTGGCAATTTTTGCTTCATGCTCCAATAACCATTTTTTTCGCCACAAGTCGCCACCGTAACCAACTAAGTCGCCATGAATACCAATAACCCGGTGACAGGGAATGATAATCGATATGCTGTTATTACCATTGGCAGTACCTACAGCCCTGATCGCTTTTACATGTCCGATCCGCTTACTCAATTCCAGATAACTAATGGTACGTCCGTATGGGATGTTACACAGTTCGGCCCAAACCGTTTGTTGAAATGGGGTGCCAACCTGTAGTGTCTGAACCGCAAATGCTGTTCGCTTTCCCGCAAAATATTCATCCAATTGTTTAGTACAGGATTTTATGACCGGCGATTTAGGTTTAATAAAACTGAGTTCCTTCTCATTTATTTTAGCGCCTTTCCAGGAATTAATAAATAAAACATCGGATATGGCACTGCCGGTACTCCTGATTTCAAGTACCCCAATTGGTGATTGGTAATATACAATTTCAATATTCATTTTACCCGTACCCAATTTACATGAATTTCTTTTGTCCCTTTGACCAAAATATAATTTCTTTGAGCAAGTTAAGTTGGCACCAGTTATGAAAAGTGAATCAAATTTTTTTGAGAAAGCCATATCTGCGGTGGCCGATCCATACCGTTTGTCAATAATCCGGGAAATTTCGGTAAAAGGCGAGATCAGGTGTTGTGATGCGGTGGGATTAAACGGTTTGTCGTAACCCACCTGTTCACATCATATCAAATTACTGGCCGACAGCGAATTAATTGACTCCCCAAAGCAATGTCGGAATAATATCTTCACACTAAATAAAACCAATTTTAAAAAACTTGGACAGTAGGAACACGCCTATGGGCGTGTTCAGTGATCGAACACGCCTGCAGGCGTATTCCTACAATTGAACAAGACTGCAGGCGTATTCCTACAATTGAACACGCCTGCAGGCGTATTCCTACAATTGAACACGCCCATAGGCGTGTTCCTACCCAATTTTAGATCCGTTCTTTACCGCAAGTGAAGGTTGTAATAAAACCACTTCTTTGTTTTCATCATAAACACCCAGCACCAGGCATTCGCTGAAAAAATTTGCAATTTGTTTTACCGGGAAATTTACAACTGCAATAACCTGTTTGCCAATTAATTCCTGTTTTGTATATAACGCAGTTATCTGTGCTGATGATCTTTTGATCCCTACATGACCAAAATCGATCCAGAGTTGATACGAAGGTTTTTTTGCGCCGGGAAAATCATTGGCTTCCAGAATAGTTCCCGTACGTATTTCAATTTTTTCAAAATCTTCCCAGGTGATCATAAATTTTCAGTTTTGACTACAGCATCCAGATTCAATGGGCCAAAAATATGCGGAAACGTTTCGTTAACCGAAGGGGCCAGTTCAAACTTTAATGCAACGGTTAATTTGGTTTCATCAATATGAAGTAATAACAAGTTTTCCTGGCCATGGTAATAACGATCCAGCACACCCCGCACCTGCCCGGCCATGCTGGCATGAATAAATCCCTCCAATGCCAGGGAAGGGGCCTCGTAAAAGCCCTGGTGCAGTGCCTGTTGCCAGTTTAATGCGGTTACTACATGGTAGATCATTCGTCTAATAAATTTGCAAGTAAAAGCAGTTCATTCATTTTATAACGGTTCCTGTCGTTATCAAAACACTTACTTAGCTCTTCCAGTAAATGTTGAATAATCCGCTTATTGTTTAACTGGCGAAAATAAGATGGAACAGGGGGTACAGAGATTCGCTTGAAATAGGCTTCCACGTCCAGGTGACTGTACATCTGCCCGTTTAAGGGGTCGATGAAAAAATTTATTTTTTCAGACGCATGGCCAGCCGGGTTTAACAGCTCATGTTGCGGATCAACATAAGCCAGTATGAACTGTTTTGGAATATTGACTGCTTTTACCGGAACGTCCAGTAATTCGCAAAGGGCAATATAAATGATGCCATTACTTAATGCATTGCCTTTTTTACTTTCCAGTGTTTTATTAATTAGATAATCATCTGGATTATTATAAGCAAACTCAACACCCTTTTGTTTGTAATAATTATAATAAATACTGGTAACAATATTTATTTGTTCAATGGGTGTGAGGTAATTATTCAGTTCGAGCCAGGTATTTCGACGGAGTTTTTCAATTTCCTGGTACACGGTTGTTTCATCCATATCCGGGTAATGATAGCGGGCAACGAGCAATGCACCGTCCATCAGGCCGGCATCTCCCGCCGCCCATTCCGTAAAGTCATCGGTTAAATCCCTGAAATGCAAACGGTGTATTAATAATTCAATTCGTTCCTGTATATCTTCATTGCTGGTATTTTCCCATAGATTTTCGAGGTTGGGAATAATGGCTTTCCCAAATGAAATGATCTTATCACTTACGGTGCCGTACACATCCTCATCCGGATCATCAATTAAATGCAACAGTGCCCATATTTCTTTATTTTCTTCCAAGCGCCGGGTTTTAATATCAATAAATTTCGTAAAAGCAAAGGGAATTAAGAAGTTAAAATTTTCCACAGGTGTGATAAAATAAAATCAGCCGAAAAAGGATCGGAGTTGATTTTCCTTTATCGATATGGTATCCTGGAGGTCTTCGCGATGGTTACCGGAAATACAAGTGTTGAAATAATACCGATTATACCAGTATGTAGTCCAAAGCCATTTGCTATCGGTATAATACCATCTAAGATTACCACGTAGTGCTTTGAACTGTTTATTAAATCAAGATGGTATAATTCTCCGACAGCGAAAGCCAACTGTAAAACCATTAAACCTGCAGGTTTACCATGCACTTTTTTTATAGATGAGGCATACATCGTAATGGATGGCAAAATCCCTGCAGGTTTACTTTTAACGCTTATTTCTTTTTTGGCGCTGCTTTCTTTTTCCTTGCTACCGTTTTTTTATCAAAAGCCTTTGGAGCCTGCCGCAAAATGATCTGCTTCACATCTTCCAGTTCCATTTTTGCCAATTCTTCTGCAGTAAACTTTGCATTATGCTTATTAAGACCGATTTTAAATTTGTTTTTACCGAATTTTATCATCGGACCCCAGCGGGCATTTTCAACCGAGATCTTTTCTTCCGGCCATTGTTTGATAAAACGGTTGGATTCTTTTTCAATCTTTTTTTCAATCAGCTCATCGCAGTCCTTTTGGGTAAGGTTGTCAAAATCATAAGCCCTTGGAATATTGATAAACATATCGTTCCATTTAATAAACGGCCCAAATCTGCCTTTACCTTTGGTAATGGGTTTCTCATCAGAGAAACCAATGGGCGCATCTTCCACTTTTTTGGCCTGGATGATCTCAATGGCCCTTGCCAGGTCAACGGTTGACGCTTCTTCGCCTTTGGGAATGGAAATAAACTGATCGCCGAATTTTACATAAGGCCCAAAGCGGCCAATGTTAACCGAAATCTCCTGTCCCTCATGTTCTCCCAACGGGGCACCTAACTTAAAAAGTTCAACTGCCTCTTCCATGCTGATGGTTTCAATGCTCTGGGAAGGCTTTAGTTTTGCATAACGCGGTTTCTCCTCATCTTCGGGTAAACCGATCTGTACCATCGGCCCATACCGGCCCATCCTGGCCATAATGGTTTTGCCCGATTCATCTTTACCTAAGATTCTTTCGCCCACGGCACGATCTGCATTTTCCAGGGTATGTTCAACACCTTCATGGAATGGCGTATAGAAATCGCCCACCATTTTACTCCACTTCATTTTGCCATCAGCAATTTCATCAAATTCCTTTTCAATATCCGCCGTAAATGAATAATCCATCACTTTGGTAAAATGCTGGCTCAAAAAATCGGTGACCACCAAACCCAGGTCTGTCGGGAATAATTTCGATTTTTCGGCACCGGTATTTTCCTGGTCAGTTATTTTCTTTATCACATCGTTTTGTAACCGTAAAACCCGGAAACTCCGTTTTATACCTTCCTTGTCTTTCTTCTCAACATAATTGCGTTTAATGATGGTTGAAATAGTAGGCGCGTAGGTACTCGGACGGCCAATGCCCAGTTCCTCCAGTTTCTTTACCAGCGAGGCTTCTGTATAACGGGCCGCGTGTTTGGTAAACCTTTCGGTTGCGGTCATTTTTTCAAATGCCAATTCCTGACCTACCGCTAAATTAGGCAGACGGCTTTCACCGCCCTGGTCATTTTCTTCCTCATCGTCTGTACTTTCCAAATAAACTTTTAAGAAACCATCAAATTTTAACACTTCACCGGTTGCCGTTAAATCCTCCTTGTTGGTGCTGATATTTATTTTGGCGGTCGTTTTTTCCAATTCTGCATCGCTCATCTGAGAGGCGATGGTTCTTTTCCAGATCAGTTCATACAACCTGTTTAAATCCGGGTCGCCAACTGATTTATTTTCCATATAGGTAGGCCGTATGGCCTCATGGGCTTCCTGCGCACTTTCATTTTTATTCTTGTACTTACGAACCTGTAAATAATTATCGCCAAAACTGTTTTTGATCTCGGCTTTGATGGCATCCATGGCTGTTTCACCCAGGCTCACACTGTCGGTACGCATGTAGGTGATCTTACCGCTTTCATATAATTTTTGGGCGAGCAACATGGTTTTGCTTACTCCATATCCCAGTTTACGGCTTGCTTCCTGTTGCAGGGTAGATGTGGTAAAAGGCGCAGCCGGCGTACGTTTTCCGGGTCTTACCTGGATGTCTTTTACCCGGTAACCGGCACCAATACAAGACTGTAAAAACTTTTCGGCATCTTCTTCCCTATTATATTTATTGCCTTCAGCCTTAAAGGAAACTGTTCTTAAATTCAGATCTGTGGCAGCTAAAGTAGCTTCTAATTTAAAACTGCTCACGGCTGTAAACTGGTTTATCTCTCTTTCTTTTTCAACGATTAATTTTACGGCAACGCTTTGAACCCTGCCTGCACTCAGGCCTCCCGACATACCTATCTTGCGCCATAAAACCGGGCTCAGTTCAAAACCTACGATACGGTCAACTATTCTCCGGGCCTGCTGGGCATCTACCAGGTTCATATCTATAAAACGCGGATTGGCCACAGCTTTTTGTATGGCAGGTTTAGTGATTTCATGAAACACGATGCGTTTGGTCGTTTTAGTATCCAAACCCAATACCTCGGCCAAATGCCAGCTGATGCTTTCTCCCTCACGGTCCTCATCCGATGCCAGCCAAACCACCTCACTTTTTTTAGCGAGGCTTTTTAAGTCGCTTACTACTTTTGCTTTTTCAGGTGGTACAATGTAGGTGGGATTAAAATTATTGTTCACATCTATGCCCATATCATTCTTCACGAGGTCACGGATATGACCAAAGCAACTTCGCACTTCAAAATCTTTTCCAAGAATTGCTTCAATGGTTTTTGCCTTTGCCGGGGACTCCACAATTAACAGATTTTTAGCCATAGTCAGGTATCGTGTTTTCTTTGTAACAGGCTCCGGTACCGGTTTTTAGATTAGAAATAAAGTACGGAGCTGCTATATTCATTTGTATCGTTTACCAGTCAGCTATAGCGACAGGTAATACTGCAATATTACTTTAAAATTAAAAAATCAAAATAAATCTTCTTGAAACAGCCAATTATTTAACTTTTTACAGGAAATCTGCCAGGCTGTTTTTTACGCCTGCGTCATCATATATTTTACGATGTCCCAATCCTTTTGTAAGTACGAAATTTATATTGGGATGGTTGTCTTCCTTTACTTTTAGTGCATCTGCCCAGGGGGTAATATCATCCTCTTCATCATGTATCCAAAGAACAGACGCTTTAATATGATGCATGGCCCTTCTCATGGAAAACCATTCCGTAGGACGGCCGCTTAGCTCAAAAACAATTTTATTAAACTCATGCCTTACTGCCCGATTTTTTAATTTCAACATACTGAATGCCCCGTCAACTGCTGAGGTGGTTTCGGTAGCCGGGGCAATAAAAACAACTTTATTTTCGGCTGAATGTGGTATTTGTTCCAGAGCCAGGCAAAGCGAGATACCTCCAAATGAATGTGCTAAAAAACTGTTGACCGGGCCAAACTGGTTAATCACCTCCCTGATCATCGCGGCATATTCGATGGCATTGGTGGTAACGCCTTCACTGTCTCCATGTGCAGGTGCATCAAACGCCAGCACTTCATAGCCTTTCCCGGCCAGGATCCTGGCATGGTCTTCAAACTTATGGCCCGCAGATCCGAAGCCATGTAATATCAATACTTTTTTGATTTGAGGATGGTTCCACCGGTAGCCGTTTACTTTTTTGTTGTTTAAATAAAATAATATCGTTTCCGCGTCATTGATCGGGCCTTTTCTAACTGACTTTAGAAATGGTGTACCGAAAATTTCAAAAGCTTTTTCAGCTGCCTTTCTTTTTGAGAAGAAACTGATTAATTTAAATTTGGTTTGTACAAATCCAATTGCTAATCTTTGTTTAAATTTCATATGCAGGCAAAGTTAAGTTATGCGGATTGTAATCATCGGTTCGGGAAATGTTGCAGCTGTTTTAGGCAGATTGATGAACAGAAATAACCATGAAATTGTTCAGGTTATCAGCCGTACTGCCGAACATGCTGAAATATTGGCAAAAGAGTTCCATTGTAAATATGCCGACTTTAAGGGTATTGATACAACCGCGGAGCTTTACCTGGTAGCCATATCAGATGGAGCTTTGTACGATTTACATGCCTGTTTACAACTGAATGACAAACTCGTTTTGCACACAGCGGGCTCTGTTTCAAAAGATGTCCTGTTCAATATATCCTGTAATTCTGGCGTATTGTATCCCTTGCAAAGTCTGAGAAAAGAATTGAATTATAACGATGATATTCCTTTTTTGGTCGATGGAAATACATTAGAAACAACAACCTTAATTGAAGATTTTGCAAAAACCATTTCTTCAAATGTGGTTAAAGCTGGTGATGAAGAACGTTTAAAAATGCATGTGGCGGCGGTAATTGTCAGCAATTTTACCAATCATTTATATGTACTTGCCGAATCTTTTTGTAAACAGGAGCAAATCAATTTTAATCTGCTTACACCACTGATCAAAGAAACGGCCGGGCGCCTGGAAACCAAATCACCGGCTGACTTACAGACCGGGCCTGCAATCCGAAATGATATTTTTACATTGGACAAGCACCTGCGGCTTTTATCAAATCATCCTAATCTGAAATACCTTTATATAAAACTTACAGAAAGTATCATGAAAGCTTAGTTTTTTTTAACCGGGAAAACAATATCGGTCTGGATCTTGTAAGGGTCTTTGGGTTTCCCATCCTTTTCAACAGGGTCGCTAACATACATTTCATAAGGTGCCCCCGCAGATTTCTTATTATTGTCTTTCATAAATTCTTTAATAGCGTCGTACCCCTGTGGTAATAATTCAAATGGGCCATAAAAATGAGCCACTACAACATTACCGGCACCCAATGCACGTATTTCAACGCCTGGAACCGGTTTTGAGCCTTTTTTATTTACGGGTATACCGGCCTCAAAGAAAAACGGTACCTGCTGTTTTTTGTACCAGGCCATGGGCGAACCGGTGGCTTTAAGATTATTTTTTTTGATATACTCCTGGAGAACATTTCCGTAGATATTAGCCAGTTTTGGGCCAATACGGTCAAAACTGGCCGCACTGTCCTTACAGAAGATCACCAACCGTTTTGGTGCAACAGTATCTACGATATTTACAATGGGTGGGCTTTGGTAAATGGTTTCCCTGCTTTCCGGCAATTCTACAGTAATTGCCTTTTTGGCACTGTCTTTTGCAGGAGCAGTTTGTTTTACCTGGCTGTTGTCGTTGTTGCATGAAAACAAAATGCCGGCAGAGATCAGCAAAGAAAATTGCAAAAATATTTTGTTAGCGGCGAACATTGGTGATAACAGAAAAGTGGTTAAAGTTGAAAATTAACAAATCATTTTTAATCAGCAAATTTAATAATTGGGAGGCATACAGGTAATATTTTCCTTAATTGGTAATTTAAACTAGGTTTGCAATCCGAAATTTGCGCATTATGTATGATATAACATTTAGGTTTGAACAGAAAGGTTTATCACCCATTACCTTGTCGGGAATAGAGCCGGATCAGTCCATTTTAGAGGTCGCTTTAAAAAACGATATTGAATTACACCATAATTGTGGCGGTGTGTGCGCCTGCAGTACCTGCCATGTATATGTTGAGCAAGGCGATGAGTTCTTAGAAGAATTAAGTGATAAAGAGGAGGATTTTATCGACCGGGCTGTAAATCCCAGAATGAATTCCAGGTTGGGCTGCCAATGTGTGTTACAGGATGCAACTGGTAATATCACGGTTACTTTACCGGATCAGACACAGTTTTTGGGAGAGTAGGATCCAATGTGCTGATCAATTGGCAGCAGGTATACTTCAGACAAGATAAGCTTCCTTTACTTTTATAAAATTGGCAAATCAACATTTTAACCCATAAATTACATGATGACTTTTGAACCACCTATTAATTGGAACGACTATGAAGATATCGCCCTGAAGCTTCACGAGCGTTTTGGCGATGACTTTGGCGAAAGCAGGATATATCGCATACGATTTACCGATCTGCATAAATGGGTACTGGAAATACAGGGATTTGTGGGCAAGGCTGAAGACAGCAATGAAGGTCATTTGGAAATGATACAAAGTAGTTGGGTATATGAGTGGCGGGACAACCAGAAATGATTTTAGATTTTAGATTGCCGATTTTAGATTTTAAATATACAGATTTGAATAAATCCATAATCCACAATCCACAATCTAAAATCGGCAATTTTAAACCGGCAATCGGCAATCGGCAATAAAAAATCTATAATTAGATGAACGTTCTCGAAAAATTTAAAACCGTTAAAACTTTTGTTTTCGATGTTGACGGCGTTCTCACCGACGGCAGTTTACTGCTCCTGAACGATGGCCAGATGGTGCGGCATATGAATATAAAAGATGGTTATGCCCTGCAGCTTGCTGTAAAAAAAGGATACCGGGTTGCGGTTATATCGGGAGGAACTTCTGAAGCCGTTAAAATAAGGCTGGAGAAACTTGGTGTAAAAGATTGTTTTTTAAAGATCGATAACAAAAAAGAGAAATTGATAGAGTACGTTTCCGAGCATGCGTTAATATGGGATGAGTTGCTGTTTATGGGTGACGATATTCCTGATTATGTACCCATGCAGCTTACGGGATTACCCTGCTGCCCCGCCGATGCAGTTCCTGAAATTAAACAGGTATCTTTATATATATCAGCAAGGTGCGGGGGTAGGGGCTGTGCCAGGGATGTGATAGAAAAAGTTTTGAAACTCAATGGCCATTGGGAACTCGATACAACCGTTGCCGCAATGTAAATCAGGTGTTTACATTTCCTATGCTTATTTTCGCTTCATCAAATTTTAATGAAATTAATTATAGCCTTTTTAAGACTCGTACGCTTACCCAACCTGGTTATGATTGCGTTAACACAGGCCCTGTTTTATATTGCGTTGGTTTATCCCTTTTACGACTCGAATGAAAATATTTATTCTACTTTCAGAGGCGTTCATTTTTTTCTGCTGATCATTTCCAGTATTCTCATTGCAGCAGCGGGTAATATTATAAACGATTATTTTGATCGCAATATTGATGAGATAAACAAACCTGAAAAGAAAATAATCGACAAACTGATAAAAAGAAGGTGGGCTATCCTGATGCACATCCTGTTTTCTGTAGCGGGTATCCTGTTGGGATTTTATATCGATTTTAAAACGCCTGTTTTCTGGTTGGGGATCTCCAACCTGGGTTGTGTAATCTTACTATTTGGTTACAGCATTAGTTTAAAAAAGAAATTATTGGTCGGTAATATTTTAATTTCTTTGCTGACCGCGTGGGTGATCCTGGTATGTTTTTTAGCCTATTACCGCAGTTTAAACTGTGTTGGTTGCGAACCGTTTTTTTGGCAATCGTATTTGCGCCGTTTCATACGCATCAGTTTTTTGTATGCCGGATTTGCTTTTGTAATTTCGTTGATCCGGGAAGTGATCAAGGATATGGAAGATATGTACGGTGATGCCCGGTATGGTTGCAAAACAATTGCCATAGCATGGGGAATACCCGCCAGTAAAGTGTTTGTAGCTGTATGGCTGGTAGTTATCATCGGAACCATCAGCATTGTACAAATCTATGTTTTGCAACTGGGTTGGTACCTGGGTGCTGTTTATTGTCTTGTATTTCTTATTATTCCGTTGATCTGGATACTCCAAAAACTTTTTACAGCACAGCTTCCCAAAGATTATCACCGTTTAAGTACCGTCATCAAATTTGTGATGTTGGCAGGTATGCTATCCATGCTTTTCTTCAAAATTTAATAATTTTCTTTTATTGTCATTATGCAAAAAATAATTCTGGCCTCTCAGTCACCCCGGCGCAAACAATTACTGGAATGGGCCGAAATACCGTTTGAAATCCTGGTAAAAGAAACGGACGAATCTTACCCGGCGAATTTAACGATTGATGAAATTGCTATTCATATAGCCAGGAATAAAGCATTAGCGGTTGTGCAAACAACAGGTTTATCTTTACCGGTGCTTGCAGCAGATACCATGGTGGTTTTACAGCAGGTAATCATTGGAAAGCCCAGGGACAGGGCAGATGCGGTTAAGATATTATCGGCACTGTCGGGCAAAGAACACCAGGTTGTTACGGGTGTTGTTATTTTACACGCAACAGGTGAAATTGCTTTTGCAGAAACGACTGAAGTGTATTTTCATGAACTTAGTTTAGCGCAGATCGAATTTTATGTAGATCAATATAAGCCTTATGATAAGGCCGGGGCCTATGCCATACAGGAATGGATTGGCGTAACAGGCATACAAGGAGTAAAAGGCGATTTTTATAACGTTATGGGACTGCCGGTAAGCAGGGTGGTTCAGGCTTTAAAGAATTTGAAAATTTAAATTTTCTGTGTATTTTGTTGCAGTTAAACGTAACCCTGTGACAGAAAGACTATTGCAATACATCTGGCAATTTCAGTATTTTAATCCGGCCAATTTAGTTACGGAAGAAGGAGAACCTTTGCAGATACTGCATCCGGGGTATCATAACAGCAACCAGGGCCCCGATTTTGCAGATGCAAAAATTAAAATTGGCAGTACCATTTGGGCCGGCAGTATCGAATTACATATCAATAATGCTGACTGGCATAATCACAAACACAACGAGGATAAAAATTATAAAAATGTAATACTGCATGTGATCTGGAAAAAAGATGCAGTATTGAACCTTCCCTTTTCTACGCTGGTTTTGCAGGATAGAGTACCTAAACTGTTGTTGAAAAAATATGGTGAATGGATGAATAACAGGTCATTCATTCCCTGTGAAAAAAGTATACACCTGGTCAATACGCTCGCCTGGCAAAGCTGGAAGGAACGGATGCTGGTTGAAAGACTGGAAAGCAGGACGGAGATCATTTTCGGGTACCTGAAAAAAAATAATAACCATTGGGAGGAAACATTTTGGTGGTTATTGGCCAGGAACTTTGGTATGAATCTGAACGGCGTTGCTTTCGAAAAAACTGCGCAGTCTGTTTCCATCAATATCCTTGCAAAGCACAAAGACCAGATTCACCAAACGGAAGCGTTGTTATTTGGCCAGGCCGGTTTGCTGGATACTGATTTTAAAGAAGACTATCCAAGGCTTTTGCAAAGGGAATACCGGTTTCTGAAAAAGAAATACAAGCTGCAAAAAGCTGCCGGCACCATGATGTACTTAAGGATGAGGCCTTCAAATTTCCCAACAGTAAGGCTGGCACAACTGGCCATGCTGGTGCATAAAAGTTTGCACCTGTTCTCCAAAATTAAAGAAGCAGCAGCGGTAAAAATAATTAAGGAATTGCTGACGGTAACTGCTAATGACTATTGGCATGATCATTATGTGTTTGATGAAACCACTGCTTTTAAAAAGAAAAGGCTGGGTGCCCAGATGATCGATAATATCCTCATCAATACCGTAATCCCGATATTATTTGCTTATGGACATTATTATGATGAACCTGCGTATAAGGATAAAGCATTGAATTGGTTACTGGATATTAAAGCGGAAGAAAATTCCATCACCAAAGGATTTTCTGCCCTGAAAATTGAAAATAAAACGGCTTTCGATTCACAGGCGTTGATCCAGTTAAGGAATGAATATTGTAATAAAAAACGTTGCCTGGATTGCAGTGTAGGCAATCAATTAATCAAAAACACTTGAGGTACCGGCCTGGTCATTGTTATTGTTAGCTAAACACCCGGGAGCTGAAAATTGCTTTGGACTTACAAATGGTCATCAACATTTATTTCAGCTACCGAATTATACCATCTTGATTTAATAAGTAATCCAAAGCACTACGTGGTAATCTTAGATGGTATTATACCGATAGCAAATGGCTTTGGACTACATGCTGGTATAATCGGTATTATTTAAATGTTTAAGGAACCATTTCTAAAATAGAGTTGATATTATTGGTATAACCTGTGTTATCGGTGTTCTTTTTTTGAAAAATATATTGGAGCACACGAATGGATTTTATCGGGAAGGAGCGGAGGGGTAAACATACTCAATATTCAATTCCAGGTTGGGATGCAGACTTTTGATCACGGGGCAATTATCTCCAACTCTTTGTAAAACTACACGGTCTTTTTCTACCAATTGTAATGTAGCCGGGAAGGACAACAGGATGTCAATTTTCGCAATTCTCCTGGGATCGTTTAACATGTGCTTGGTAACCGATATGGATGTATTGGACAGATCAATTTCCATTTCATTCGCCTTTAAAGCCATGGTAGTTACCATACAGGTGGCCAATGCTACACATACCGTATCGGTAGGACTAAATCTTTCTCCTTTGCCCTTGTTGTCGGTAGGTGCATCCGTTTCTATAACAGTTCCACTTTGTATATGTGTGGCTGTACACCTTAAATTTCCCTGGTAAACAACAGAAGCAGTCATTTGTTAAATTTTAAATTATTAGCGATATTATTTTTTAAAATGCAGCATATGTTAACGCAAATGTATCATCTTTAAACAGTAGATCATATTTTTGCATAAATTTACGTCAGCAAATGTAATACATGAAGAAATCAGCAATTATTATAACAGCCGTAGCTTTCACATTTTCAGCATATGCGCAGGAAAACCCCGGATCCGCCAGGCAATCACGTAAGGAAGAAAAACGTACAAAGATCAATGCGCAGATTAAGGCAGAAGAGGAAGGTGTTATTGCTTATAAAAAACACTATGCGTTTGGCTTTAAACTCACTTCTGACGGGTACGGTATTTCCTTTGAAAAGGGTTATGCCAGTTCGGTAAAAAAAACAACTTTGTTTCAAATTGAAATAACAGAACGTAAACATCAGAAGGAAGAAAAACAAAGTAATCCGAATGCTCCTTCTTCGCCGCTTGTGTATGGCAAGGTAAATTTCTTTTACCCGGTTAAACTGGGTGTTCAAAAGCAGTTTTTGCTTGGTAACAAGAGTAATAAAAACGGGGTGAGCGTTACAGGAAACGTTGGCGGTGGATTAAGCCTGGGTTTCTTACGCGCTTATGAGGTTGAAGTGGATAAGAACGGAGAACGCACTTTTGTGAGGTATGAATCGGAAGACAGTTTACTTTTTAAAAACGGACCTTATTATGGCGGACCCGGTTTAGGTAAAGGATGGAGTCATTTAAAAATAACCCCGGGGTTGTATGTTAAACCGGGCTTACGTTTTGATTACGGCAGGTACAATGATTTGCTGGCCGCCATTGAAGTAGGCGTTATAGCAGAATTTTACTCTAAAAAAATTCCCCAGATGTTTGATGTAAAAGAAAAACAATTATTCCTTTCAGCCTACTTTGCCGTTCTTTTTGGAAAAAGAAAATAAACAGGATTCAATTAAATAATATAGAATTCCCCTTCATGATAGAATTACCCGTAATTGACGGAATAACAGAACAGAAGCCGAAAAAGCCTGATTGGTTAAGAGTTAAACTACCCATAGGAGAAGAATACCGCCAGGTAAGAAAATTGGTTGATACCTATAAACTGCATACCATTTGCGAAAGCGGAAACTGTCCCAATATGGGAGAATGTTGGGGAGCAGGTACCGCAACGTTTATGATACTGGGTAATATTTGCACCCGAAGTTGCGGATTTTGTAATGTGGCCACCGGCAGGCCATTGCCCGTTGATTGGGATGAACCTCAACGGGTAGCCGAAGCTATTAAACTGATGAAAGTAAAGCATGCAGTCATTACTTCGGTTGACAGGGATGAATTGAAAGATGGCGGCAGTATAATCTGGTACAATACCATCAGGGCCATACAATCATTGAACCCAACGACTACGCTGGAAACATTGATACCCGATTTTAAGGGTGTCAGGGATAACATACAGCGCATCATTGATGCTGCGCCTGAAGTGGTCAGTCATAATATGGAAACCACAGAACGATTAACACGCCAGGTGCGTATACAGGCCAAATACCGGCAGAGCCTGGCAACGTTGAAGATCTTAAAGGAAGGAGGTATGCGTACCAAGAGTGGTATCATGCTTGGACTGGGAGAGGAGCAGGAAGAAGTGATCCGGACTTTAACTGATTTAAAAGCTAACGGGGTGGATGTGGTTACCATTGGCCAGTACCTGCAGCCAACAAAAAAACATTTACCGGTGGCCCGGTTTGTACATCCCGATGAGTTTGCCCGGTTCAGGGAAATTGGGTATAACCTCGGCCTCGATTATGTGGAGAGCGGGCCTTTGGTGAGATCTTCCTATCATTCCGAAAAGCACGTGATACCGGGTTATGGCAAAAATAAGTGGTTTGCAGAGAAAAGGTAATTCTTCAACTTCAAAATTTTTTATTCCTTGTCCCTTGTCCGTTATTAAATAGGCTTAACCTGTTTGCTTTTTGGATATACATTTATTGCTCAGATAAATTGGCGTAATGTAGATGCCGATTATGCCCCGTTGCCCATTACCGTACATATTTTTAAAACAAATGATTCTTTGGATGGTAACCCCTTTATTGCCCATTATATAAAAGCAAAGCTGGAAGATAAAAAACTTGATTTTACAGTTGACACAACTTTAGGCAGAAGATTGACTCCGCTACAATTTTACGATAAGAATGACAAACCACTTTTGGTGGTCAACAGTACTTTTTTCTCCTTTGCTACCAATCAGAATTTGAATGTAGTGATAAAAGATGGGAAGATGGTTGGGTATAATATTCATACAATTCCTATGCGAGGGAACGATACATTTCAATACAGACATCCGTTGGGCAGTGCTTTGGGAATTGGTAAAAAACGACATGCAGATGTAGCATGGTTATTAACAGATTCAACAAAAAGATTTGCTTATGCTTCACAGTTTGAAAGTACAGTCATCAGAGATTCTATGGCTTTCCTGGATATTACTCATGTTAAGAAAACCAAACACACTTTTCGTTCGCCATATGATGGGGATCTAAAAAAAAGACATCTTTCTAAAAAGTTTAAAAAGTGGAAGATGAAGACTGCGGTTGGTGGCGGCCCCGTGCTTGTTCAAAAAGGGAAAATAAAAATCACCAATGAAGAAGAATTAAAATTCACCGGCAAAGCCATACATGATAAACACCCCCGAACCTGTATGGGTTATACTAAAGATGGTTACCTGGTCATCATGGTCATACAAGGCCAAACCCCGGGCGTAGCCGAAGGTGCAACACTTGAACAGCAGGCAAAATTATTAATTGATGTTGGCTGTTTTGAAGCTTTGAATTTAGATGGAGGTGGCAGCTGTTGCATGCTGGTAAACGGAAAAGAAACAATAAAACCCAGTGATAAGGAAGGCTAACGGCCCATCCCTGCAGTTTTCATCATACAAAATCGATAAAATATTCGTATTTACTTAAACGCTTCTTTACTTTTTATCGCGGAAATAATATATCTAATTTTTCATTTCCCATACCAACGCACTGGCGCCTAAAATTGCCGCATCGGCTTCTTTGAGTTCACTAAAAATAAGCTTTACTTTATTTTGAAAAATGGGCAACAGGTTTTTTTCCATATGCTCCTTGGTGGGTTTTAAAAGTAAATCTCCGGCCTTGGTAAGTCCGCCAAACAATATAATCGCTTCGGGCGAGGAAAACATGACAAAATTCGCCAGGGCTTCACCTAATATTTTCCCGGTAAAAGCATATACATCTTTCGCAATTTGGTCACCTTTTATGGCTGCTTCGTAAACAACCCGGCTATCAATTTCTGCTTCGGTAAATGCCCTCAGTAAACTTTTCTCTTTTGGCCGTTGGTTTAAAAATTCAACGGCTGTCATGGCCACCCCGGTAGCACTGGCGTAGGCTTCCAATGATCCATGATGGCCGGTACTCCAATGCAACCGGCCGCCCGGAACGATTATGGTATGGCCCAATTCACCGGCAAATCCATCATGGCCGGCAATGAGTTGGCCGTTTGCCACAATTCCGCTTCCGACTCCTGTTCCCAGTGTGATCATGATAAAATCCTTCATGCCTTTTGCCGCACCATACATCATTTCACCGATGGCTGCGGCATTGGCATCATTGGTTAAAGCAGCGGGTACCTTAAATTTTTCAGACACTAACTTTGCAAGCGGTATAACACCTTTCCATTTTAAATTGGGTGCGTATTCGATGGTACCCTTATAATAATTGCCGTTTGGTGCGCCAATGCCAATGCCTTTTATATGTTCAATGCCGCCTACTTCTTCAATTGCCGGGGCAAGTGCCTCAAATAATTCATTTAAGTAAGGTTCAATTTTATCGTATTTGTTACTGGCGATTACCCCCCTGTATAAAGTATCACCACGGTGATCAACAACGCCAAACTTGGTGGTTGTACCGCCAATATCAATACCAATTGCATAATTTAACTTCTGTACCATAACCAATACTAACTTTTATAATTAAACAAACTAATGTCCACCGCCTTCAACGGCTGCATCATAATCAATACCCTGTTTCTTTAAAATACCTTTTACAGCAACAGCAAAAAATGCGAGGTAGGCAAAACAAATTACCGGAACCCAATACGATTGATGTATACCTACAATATCGGCCAGTTTTCCCTGTATCGGCGGAATAATACCGCCGCCCAATATCATCATAATTAAAAATGCAGAACCTTCGGTTGTATATTTTCCAAGTCCGGCTATGGATAAGGAGAAAATGCAAGGCCACATAATTGAACAGAATAACCCGCCGCTTAAGAATGCATAGATAGAAACTTTGCCGGTTGTTTGTGTACCAATGATCATGGCAACCATACCCAAAACACCAAAAATCATCAGGGTTCTGGCGGGCTTGTTTTTACTCAAATAAAATGCGATGATCTGGGCAATGACACAAATAATAAAATAATACAAAGGTTTTTGATCGTATTGTGCAACCGTGATCACGCCTATGATGATGGCAAATGCAATTAAGGGTACAATAACCTGAAATATTTGTTGTTTTTGCTTCGAAAAATTAAATGCCGATACAGCACCCATCCATCTGCCAATCATTAAACCACCCCAATACATGGCCACGTAGGGAGCTGCTTCTGACGACTGGAGGCCACCAAATTCTTCTTGTTTCAACAGCTCGCTTAAATTGCTTCCGATGGCAACCTCCACACCCACGTAAACAAAAATAGCCAGCATACCCAATACCAATTGAGGGTACTGCATGGCACCCCAACCCATAGGTTTTTTCCTGGCACTCATATTCGCAGCCAATAACCCGATAACCACCACGGCCAATGCGCCCAATAGCCATTTTAACCTGTAGGTTTGCATATCATGTGTTTCTGCAGCAGTAGCATTTGTCAAATCAACTTTATAGCTGCTGAATACCGGCACAAACATAATGACCAATAATCCCGTCATCACCAATAATGTATATAACGCCTTGGTGCCGCTTTCTACGGCTTCCACAGAAATACCCGGCGGAACTTTTTTAGAAAAATAAAATAACGCAGCTGCTGCTATAAATAGCGCACCAACACAGCTATACAATACAATTACTTTACTCAAACTTAACGCAGCAATTTGTTCATCGGTAATGGCGGCGGTGCTGCCAAACAAGGCAATAGCAACTACGATCGGGCCAATGGTTGTTCCAAAAGAATTTATACCCCCGCCCAGGTTTACCCTGCTGGTACCCGTTGCCGGGTCGCCTAAGGAGATGGCAAATGGCTGGGCCGCTGTTTGCTGAAGTGAAAATCCCAGTGCTACAATAAATAAACCAACCAGCATTCCCGCAAACGCATTGGCATTAACAGCAATGATCATCGCAACAGCGCCCAATGCAGAAAAAAGTAAGCCATAAACAATACTTTTTTTGTATCCCCATTTACCAACCAGGTCTTTTCCGCCAAAAGCACCGTAGGCAAACAAAAGTAAAGCACCGATATAATAGGCCGTATAAAAAGCAAAATCAATTAACTGGCTTTGAAACTGGTCCAGGCTAAAAAAGTGTTTACAAAATGGAATGAATACACTGTTTCCGGCAGCAATAAATCCCCAGAAAAAGAATACGGTAACCAGAGTGCCGAGCGCGCCATAGTTGGTTTCTTTTAAAGATTGATTTTCCGCCGGGGCGAGTAAATCTTTTTGTTGAGCTGGCATATCGTTATTTTTAAGTTCCTAAAGTATAATAAAATAATCATTGCGAAAAATATTATTCGCAAATTGGTTTTCAACAAAATGAATAGTAAATTGAATGCGATAAACTGATTCAATGGAAATTTTACATGTTAGTGCCGAGTGTTATCCTTATGCAAAAGCCGGTGGCCTTGCAGATGTTGTGGGTACACTCCCAAAATATCAGCAACAGTTGGGCCATATTGCCAAAGTGGTTATTCCCATGCACCGTACAAAATTTTTGTATGAAAATGAATGGACTGTTGAGCACAAAGGTGGTTTTTGGATGGGTGACACGCATTTTGACTATACCATCATTAAGGAAAAAACCAACAAACTTGAGTTTGACCTCTTTTGTGTTGATGTAAACGGGTTACTTGATCGTGAAAATATTTACAGTTATGACGATGATGCAGAACGGTTCACCGCTTTCCAGATTGCTGTGGTGGATTGGTTATCAAAATGGGAGCACCGGCCAGATGCCGTACATGTTCATGATCACCATACCGGCCTGATACCTTTTATGATGAGGCATTGTTATGCTTACCGGCACCTGGATTCTGTTCCAACCATATTAACTATTCATAATGCACAATACCAGGGATGGATGGGTTGGGATAAAATAAATTACCTGCCTGCCTGGGATTCCTGGAAAAGGGGGTTATTGGACTGGAAAAATACGATCAATCCCCTGGCGTCGGCGGTTAAATGTGCCGACAGGGTTACCACCGTTAGTCCAAGTTACATGGAGGAACTTACCCGTGAGGCCAATGGATTGGAACTACTGTTTATAGCAGAACAGAACAAATGTTCAGGTATCTTAAATGGTATTGATACGGTGGTCTGGAACCCGGAAACGGATACTTATATTTTAGATAATTTTTCGGCTAAGGATGCCGAAGCCGGAAAACGCTTAAACAAGAAGCAGCTTTGTAAGGACTTTAAACTCGATATTAAACTCCCGCTGTTTATTTTTATTGGAAGACTGGTTGGTGAAAAAGCGGCAGACCTGTTACCCCAGGCCATCACCGATTCGATAAGCCAGTTAGGTAATAAAATAAATTTTTTGATTTTGGGAAGCGGTGATCGGTATATAGAGGCCCAGTTGACGTATTTAAACGGTAACTATGCCGGATATTATAATTCCAAGATCGGGTACAATGAAAAATTGTCCCATCAAATGTATGCCGGTGCCGATTTTATTTTAATGCCCAGCAGGGTAGAACCCTGTGGTTTAAACCAGATGTATGCTTTACGTTATGGTACCATTCCTATTGTTAGAAGTACGGGGGGGTTAAAAGATACGGTAGTGGATATCGGCGACCCGGATGGATTCGGCATTCGATTTAATCACGCAAGCGTTTGGGATATTACTTATTCGATGCACCGGGCGGTAGAGTTATTTGATGATAAAGAAAAAATGACAGTGATCAGAGATCAGATCATGAAAATTGACAACAGTTGGGAAAAAAGTGCAGAAAAATATATTAACTTGTATGTATCCATTCAAATAAAATAAAACCCATGATCAGTAAATCAGTTATAGCCGTAATTCTTGGAGGCGGTGCCGGATCGCGTTTGTTTCCACTCACATCAACCCGAAGTAAACCAGCAGTACCCATCGGTGGTAAATATCGACTGGTGGATATTCCCATTTCCAACTGTATCAATTCCAATATCAACCGGATGTTTGTATTAACACAATACAACTCGGCCTCATTGAACAAGCACATTAAAAACGCATACCAGTTCAGTAATTTCAGCAGTGGATTTGTGGATATCCTGGCTGCCGAACAAACACCGGACAGCCTCGGATGGTTTCAGGGTACGGCAGATGCGGTAAGGCAATCATTGAAACATATCAAAAATAATGATTTTGAGTATGTTTTAATTTTAAGCGGAGATCAGTTGTATCAAATGGATTTTGGGGAAATGTTTGAAAACCACATGGCCAAAGGAGCGGATATTTCAATTGCTACTATTCCCGTTGGAGACCGGGAAGCTCCTGAGTTCGGGATTTTAAAATCAGATGAACAAAATCATATAACCTCGTTTATAGAAAAACCTACTAAGGATATATTACCGCAATGGGAGAGTGATACCGGCGAGGAAATGAAATCACAGGGCCGGAAATACCTGGCATCGATGGGTATTTACATTTTTAACCGAAAGTTTTTATTTGATCAGTTGCTGGAGGATAAAAAAGATGCTACTGATTTTGGGAAAGAGATCATTCCGGATTCGATAGACAAACAGAAAGTTGTAAGTTTTCAATATGATGGTTACTGGACGGATATTGGGAATATTTACTCTTTTTATGAAGCCAACCTGGCTCTGACTTTAGAGATTCCACCTTTTAATTTATTTAACGGTTCTAAGGCGATATACAGCCGTGCCCGTATGTTACCTCCCATGAAAATCGGCAGTACCCTGATCACCAGCAGTATTTTAGCCGAGGGTTCCATTATAGAGGCTTCAAAAATAACGAGCAGTGTAATTGGTATACGAACGAGGATTGGGAAAGATACCGAAATAACCAGCTCCTATATCATGGGCAGTGATTATTATGAAACCATTGACGAGATGGCCAGTTCGATTGAAAAGGGGATTCCAAAACTGGGGATAGGAGAACGCTGTAAAATCGTAAACGCGATACTGGATAAAGACTGCCGCGTTGGTAATGACGTAATCATCATCGGCGGTGCTCACCTGGCCGATACCGACCATGCCTTATACGCAGTAAAAGATGGGATCGTGGTGGTTAAAAAAAGAGCGATACTGCCTGATGGTTTTGTGATATAATTTATTGCGGTTACAGAAACATATTCCAAACCACCTGTTGGCCATAATTGCCCCAGTCTTTGGTTGCGTCAATAATAGTGGCTTCCATGTCTCCTGGTTTTTTCTTTTTACCCCTGGTTGGGGCAGTTATTTTATTGTAATTGACGCCGTTAATTTCAACCTTGTTTGCCACCCAACTGCTGAACATCCGGGGAATCGTAATGCCCAGGATCATGCCGGGCAGGCCATGCAAACCCATGGGCCCGCCACTAACTGTGATCTCTTCTGAATAAAAAGCAAAAACATAAACGCTGTCGAATAAAACACCCACCGCTTTTCTGCAATGGAACCCGGCAATAACGCGGCTTTCGTTGGTCATTTTCCAGTCTATAGGTAATAAACTGTCGACTAATAAATAGGTATTGCCAAAAATGGGTTTTTGCTGAATAAAACTTTCCTGGGCATAGTCATTATACCAAATACTCTCCTCGCCGTTATCATTACCGAAAGGCGATTTGGTTTTATCATCCTTGCGGTCGAATACATAAATACTTTTATCATCATTAAAGGTGAGCTGGTAATAACTGGTGGTTAATTTTGGAATCTTGTCTTTAAACATTTCGGCCCAACTACTTTCACCCATGGCTTTATGGTTGTTAACAACAACCGTGTATTCAATCAGCCCCTTATCAACAAAAACCTGTGCCTGCAAACTTTGTACAGAAAAGGGAAGGGCAATTAACAGTAAGTATTTCATGATTTGCTGATGGGTTTAGTTAAAATCCAGATGTAGGTTTTCCGTTTTTCGAAAAATTCCAGGTTAGCGTCAGCATCCAGAATCTTTTTAAAGTATTATAAAAGGTTTCTGAATAACGGTATTCGTTGAAACTTCGGTCATAGCCACGTCGTTCATTTAAAATATCGTTTACCGATAATGAAGCTTCCAGCACTTCTTTGAAAATATTACGTTTTAATGAAGCATTCCAGATGGTGAATTTATTTTTTGCCGGAAAACGCGGGTCAACTTCCTTGGCCGTAAAATTTACTTCACTTTCAATTCTGAACTTCAACGGCAGCGTAACTTTTATATTACTGTTGATACTGCCCTGCCAGTAATTGGCCGATGCATCAGGGTTAATGGAATTTTTAGCATAAACCCGGCTTATTTCGGGGTTAATGGAAATTTCATACTTATTTTCTTTCTCCTTTCTGATTCCAAAGCGTAAGCCATAGCTCGAATTTGTGTTCACGGCTTTTTGGAAAGCAGTTGATGGCGGTGTTTTTAAGAAGGAAATATTCCTCGAGATATTTGCATTGGGGCCAAAGGAAATACGGATATTGGGTTTCTTTATTTTAAAATCATAATTGGAATATAACCCAAAATAATAATTTCCATCTGCGTTAACTGTTCTGTAAGTTGTTTTGGCAAATCCGTCAATGCTACGCTCATTAACAAATGCTTGTTGTGTCAGATTACCATAAAGGCCTGCCCACAAACCTCTTTCCTTGAGTACATTGTAAAAATTATAATTCAGGTTCACATTATGTGTAAATGACTGGTTCAAATCGGGGTTGCCAATATATTGGTTTAACTGATCCGTATTATCAACAATGGGCTGTAATTGATCGAGGGTAGGCGCCGTGGTGCTGCCGTTGTAATTTAAACGTATCCCGGCATATCCTTTAAGTTTTATATAAAGCGATGCCGTAGGAAAGAAATTGGTGAAATCGTATGTACGGGAAATATTTTGAGATCGATTGTCCTGTTCAAAATGACTGAACGCTACAGAACTTCCGATACTAAAATTGTATTTCTTTTTAACCAATCTTAAACTTACGCCCGGCCTGTTATTTACCTGCCTGAAAAGAAAGGAATTGCTGAGTGAATCTATTTTAGCAGTGTATTTGGCATTGATATCTTTTGAGTAACTAAACCTGTCATTTTCATTGCTCGTTATACTATAGAGATAGGTAAATGACAGAAAAAGTTCTTTTGATAAAGGTTCGGTGTAAGTTATATTACCGGTCAACGTATTTGTTTTATTATCCCTTAAACTTTTCTGGTCGGTGGTATCATTATTATTGGGAATACCGTTTAAATAATAATCATTTTTAGAATACAAAAAGCTTTCGTTGTTGGAGCTGGATATGTTATAACTGATATTAGCAGTAAGTGTGCGGGCTGGTTTTTTAAATTTATGTTTCCATAACAGGTTATTGTTAATGGATGAGTTGTCAACTTCACTATTCGACCTTCTGGTAATATTATTGATCAACAAAAATTTATCGCTGATCGACTCCTGGCTAAAATTACTGTTGGTTTGTGTGTTGTTTAAATTTCCCCTGGATGTAAATTTCAGGGAATTTGAAGAGTCAATATTTATTTCAAAAGTAAGGTTGATGCTTTGTTTTAATTTGGAAGTAAATCCCTCTGAAACACTATTGGAATTAAATGATGAGTCGCCTGTGAAGTTGGTTGTAAAGTTTCTTTCACCACTGGGACTGTTTACTTTGGAAATTTTGTACCCGCTGTTCAACGACTGTTTACCATTGTTAAATTTGTTGCTGTAGTGAAAACCGCCGTTCCAGTTTTGAGGAATTCCACCCCGGCCATTATAATAACTGTCTCCGTCTCCTTCATTGGTTATCATAATGCCGCCGCCATCCATCATCTCCATGGAGCTGTTGTCGCCACCGTAATTTTGGTTGTCTTTCCAATCAAGATTGGTTTGCCCGGTGTTACTCATGATACCATAAGCGGCTAATTTTCGTTTGCCTTTAAAGGCATTGGCCATCACACTGTTATTATAATAATTGTTAAAGTCAGTCCCTGCTTCTGCTTTCCCAAAATACCCCTTTTTGGCATTGTCTTTCAGTTTCAGGTTAATGGTTTTATCCTTAATGCCATCATCAATACCGGTAAAAACAGCCTGGTCACTTTTTTTATCAAATACTTCCACTTCCTTTACAATATCGGCCCTTAGATTTTTTGTAGCGATACCGGGGTCGTCGCCAAAGAATTCCTCCCCGTCAACCAACACTTTTTTCACCTGTTCGCCCATGGCGGTGATCTTACCATCTTTATCAACCTGTATGCCTGGAAGTTTTTTTAAAAGCTCTTCTACGTTAGCTCCGGCTCTTACCTTAAAACTATCGGCGGTGTATACGGTAGTGTCTCCTTTTATCTTAATTGGGCTGCCACTTTTAATAATGACTTCTTCCAAAAGTTTACTTTTCGACGTTAAAGCTATATTCGGGATCACCGTTGAGGTTTCCTTTACATCAAGCGCCAATACCACATCGGCAAAATAGGGATGTGTTGTCAAAATAATATAAGTGCCGGCTTTTACATTTTTTATGGAATACCTACCGGTAACATCTGTCCTGGTAAACTTATACAATACCGAATCTTTGGCCAAAAGCAGTGCAATAACCGAATTGTGAATGCCTTTTTTATTCAGGGTATCTTCAACCGAACCGGAAACAGTAATAGTTTGCGACTGTACCTTAGTACATAAACACAAGGCCAGGATGAATATTGCAGAAAGTTTTGACATACAGTAGTTGGATTGGTGTTTAGTGCGAAAACTAAAATTTCAGTTAAAGGTGTATATATTTATTGCGATTAAGTAAATCCTTATTCTTAAATTTACGTTAAAACAAAATTGAATATTTAAGAGCATAATAAAAAGTACAAATCCACAGATGGCAACTTCCAAACGACAGTCGGCAAAAATTATACAACCGGTAAAAGGGGTTTTATCTCCAGAGCCGGTTAAAAAATACGAGGATGAGCATTTTGTTGATTCTCAAAAACCCGTTTGGAACTATTCGCTTTTTACAGAAGAAGACATTACCAATTTTAAGAATGGAACTTGCTACAATGGTTACCAAAAATTTGGAAGCCATTTTTTAGCGGTATTAAATACGCCCGGCTTCTATTTTGCGGTGTGGGCACCCAATGCAACCGAGGTTTCGGTTATTGGCAGGTTTAACGGTTGGAAAGAACGGCAACATCCGCTTTTTGTACGGCTCGACAAGTCGGGTATCTGGGAAGGATTTATACCGTACATAGAAATTGGTGAAACCTACAAATATTATATCAAGGGGTATAAAGGTGCTGTTTCAGAAAAAGCTGATCCCTATGGCCAATACTGCGAATTAAAACCGGGAACGGGATCTGTTACCTGGCATACTACACACGACTGGCAGGATGCTTCCTGGATGAAAATCAGAAAAAAGCATAATGCCCTGGAAGCGCCCTGGAGTGTATATGAAGTTCATCTTGGCAGCTGGATGCGCCCGGATAAGGCGGATGAAGACAGTTATAACAGTTACCTGCAATTGAAGGAGCACCTGGTACCTTACGTGAAAAAGATGGGTTTTACGCATGTAGAGTTGATGCCGGTTATGGAATTCCCGTTTGATGGCAGCTGGGGCTACCAGGGAACCGGTTATTTTGCGGCAACTTCACGATTTGGTACACCCGATGATTTCAGGGATCTGATCGATGAATTTCACCTCGAAGATATTGGTGTAATACTGGATTGGGTGCCTTCGCATTTTCCGTATGATGCGCATGGGTTATTTATGTTTGATGGTACACACACGTATGAGTATGCGGATATGACCAAGGGTTATCACCAGGATTGGAGTAGTTATATCTTTAATTATGAACGGGGTGAAGTACGTTCTTTTTTGATAAGCAGTGCACGGTTCTGGCTTGATCAGTTTCATGTGGATGGTATCAGGGTTGATGCCGTGAACTCGATCCTGCGGTTGGATTATTCACGAAAAGAAGGAGAGTGGACACCGAATAAATTTGGCGATAACGGCAACCTGGAAGCCATTGAATTTATTAAACTTTTTAATGAAACGGTTTACAGAGATTTCCCCGATATTCAAACCATAGCTGAAGAAGCAAGCGACTGGCCAAAAATATCTAAGCCTACAACAGCCGGTGGGCTTGGTTTTGGTATGAAATGGATGATGGGTTGGATGCACGATACACTGGATTATTTTAAGATGGATCCATGGATGCGGAAATTTCATCAGGATAAATTTTCGTTCAGTATGATGTATTTCTATGATGAAAATTTTATGCTTCCGCTGAGCCACGATGAAGTGGTACATGGCAAAAGCCCGATGGTTTATAAAATGCCCGGCGACGAATGGCAAAAATTTGCCAACCTGCGTTTATTATACACCTATATGTATACACACCCCGGAGCCAAACATTTATTTATGGGAAATGAATTTGCCCAAACCACGGAATGGAATTACAAATCTGAACTGGATTGGGAATTACTGAAGTTTGACTGCCATCAACAAATGCAGAATTGTGTTAAGGATTTAAATCATTTATATAAAAACGAACCTGCCCTTCATGAATTACAGTTTCAGCCTCAGGGGTTTGAATGGGTTGATTTAAACAACCGCCAGGAATCAATTGTGGCCTATATGCGTAAAGGGAAAAACAAAAAAAATGATATGTTGATCATTTTAAATTTAACACCCGTGGTTAGAAGAGACTGGAAGCTTGTGGTTAAAGGAAAATCAAGCTGGAAAGAAGTTTTCAACAGTGACAGTGAACAATATTGGGGAACCGGTGATGTATTTAATCCATCTCCGGAAATCAGTTTGGTGGACAAAAAGACACAGACTTATGAAATAAATGTGCATCTTCCGGCGTTAGGAGGTATAGTTTTAGGATAATTGAATAAATTTTGTACCCATCCCATATATGAAAAATATCATTACGCTAATTTTAGCTTTATCGTCGTATGCAGCTTTTTCAAATACGTTTGATAGCTCCCGTTATTATTTTGAAAAAGGACTGGAAGAAAAGTCCTCTAAAAGATACCTGGTGGCGTCCGGCTATTTTAAAAATGCGATTAAATTTAATCCTGCATATATCGAGGCCTATATTGAAAATGGCCTCGTTAATAAAGAAATGCGCAGGACCGATGAATCTAAATTAAATTTCACCAGGGCCTATGAACTCGATAGCAAAAATGAAATTGCTGTTACTGAATTAATGGAACTATATTTTAATTACCGTCAGTATCAACAAGCTATTGAGTTTGCAAAAAAATGTAAAATCGCCCCGGCCAGGGACCGGATAGTAGCCTTGTCTTATTTTCAACTCGAAGATTATGCAAGGGCCGAAAAATTGTTGCTGAATTTGGTTTCAAAAAACCCCAAAGATGCGGAATTAACTTATACTACAGCCCGGAATTACCTGGAAATGGGTTTCGAATTAAAAGCAATTCCATATTACGTAAAAGCAGTTGAGCTGTTAAAAACGAATGCTGCCTGGCATTATGAATTGGGACTTATATATCTCAATAACGAAAATTTTAAAGCCGCTTCAAAAAGTTTTACCAATGCAATTAACCATGGGTATGCGCGCAACAATGATGTAAATGAAAATCTCGGGTTTGCCTGTTTGTATAGCGGGGAAACTGAACAGGCAGAAAAATTGTTACAGGATGTCGTCGCAAAAAAACCGGGAGATAAAGAATTGATCATAAATGTGGCTGGTGCTTTTTACGAAATGAAGATGTATGATATATCATTGGAGTTTTGTCAAAAAATACTTGAACTGGATATGAAAGATGGTAAGGCTTTATACCAGGCCGGGCTTTGTTTCCAGAAAAAAGGACAGACGGAAAGGGGCATGCAAATGTGTGATAAGGCTATTGAATTAGATCCCGGCTTGGCCAGGCTGAAATCAAAAAAAATGAAGATGGGGTTGTAAAGTTTTTAAATGATACAATTAAGCAATTGAATGCCGGAAGTTTTTACTTCCGGCATTGTTATAACGATTAAACCGGTATTTACTTCAAAGCCATTTGCTATTGGTATAATACCATCTTCAATTTCAACGCAGTGTTTTGGATTACTTATTAAATCAGGATGGTATTAGACCATATTTATAATTTTAATAGGCAATGGGTAAGAGATGAATTATTCCGGCTGATAATCCGTGTTTAAAGCAGGTTTTACACGCATCATCAAAACTACTCAAAAAATATTTTTTCATTTATAACAGTATCGTTAAACGAAACGGATAAGATATAAAGTGTTTGCACACTAAATAAATTGGGTACCTTAATTCTGATGTTTCGGTTTCCCCCCGGGCTAACCTGGTTATAAAATAATTTTTCGCCTTTCATGCCATGGATAACGATCTCCACATTTCCATTTACAACGGTTAAGAATTCGATGTTAATGGTAAAGTCTCTAACCGGATTCGGGTATATCCTGATTTCCTGGGTACTGCTGTTTTTAAGTCTTGCAACTTTTGAGTAAGAGACCTCACCCTGTTTGGAAATTCCTTTAATGCGATAGAATACCTCGGGGGCATAAATCCGGGCATCCCTGTACACATAAATTTGCTGACTATTATTTGTGTTATTGCTAATGCGGTTAACCGGCTCGAAGTTTATTGCATTAATCGAGCGCTCAACAATAAAAGAATCATAGGTATCATTCGCAATTACCTCGAACTCCAGTTTTGCAAATCCATTTTCCCAGGCTGCTTTTAATTCCATACCGGTAAGTGGCAATAGTACCGAATTAAAAATGGGTACAGTGGCATAAGTGCCGTTTAAAATGGTTTGAGATTCAGTGGCCGTCATACATAACCATTTTTGCATAACGGTTGCATAGAGTTGCCTGAAATCGTATTGCAGCGGTACTTGTGTACTTCCGGTTGGGTTGGTTGGCAACACCGGCGAGGTGCCGGTTACACCTCCAATAAGCATGGCGCCAAAGAAAATGACAGGAGCTCCCGATCCATGATCAGTGCCGTTACTGGTATTACTGATAACACGGCGTCCAAATTCACTAAAAGTCATACCGGTAACTTTTGTTTGCTTACCCATCAAGGTAATATCATCCTGGAATGCGGTAATAGCTACAGATAGTTTTGATAAAATATCTGCATGCCAGCCAGTGGTAGTATTTCCGGCAACAACCTGATCAATATGTGTATCAAAACTATTGGGGTGATTAACAATATAAACCGGCGTTTTTAGTCCTCCGCCAATTAATCTTGCTACAATTTTAAGCTGATCGGCCAGCGTATTACCCGAAGCCGGATACATGGTTGACTGGGTAGCCTGTGCATTATAGGAGGTAGTGATACGAGAAGCATATGCATTGCTTTGATCTTTCATCAAACGTAAAAAAGTTAATTCGGTTCCATAGTCATTTGCCGGTGCCGGGCCGGGCGTACCGGTAGCCACGTTAACCAGCGCGCCCGGGTTGGGTGCATTATACCCCATATTGATATTAGGCCCCTGCAGGGAGAGGGGTAAAGCACCGCCAATTTGTATAGCTAACGGATCGGGATTGCTGGCATTTGGATATCCCGTTGGGAATCCCGGGTAGCTGACATCCAACTGCCGGCCAAGCCAGCCCGTATCTGGCGTAGGCAACGTGCTTGAAGCGGTAAACCAAATATCCTGTGCCTGAAAATGGCTAAAATTTGGATTGGGATAAGATACACCCTGCACCAGGTTAACCTTACCATCGTTGAATAGATTACGCAAACCGGTCATAGCCGGATGAAGGCCGGTTGTAGTTGTACCGGAAAGCGGTAAAACAGAAGCAGCAGGTAGCAGGATACTTGCTCTTGCATTGTTTAATTCAGTGTACCTGTCCAGTGGTACCACCATGTTTAACCCATCATTACCGCCGTTCATTTGAATGACCACTAAAATTCTGTCGCAATTAGCAGACGGCATGGCCAGCGCCTGCAAAAACGGATGTAACAGGCCATCGCCTGCAAAAACAGGAATACCTGTTAACATCATCGGCACGGAAAAAAGTGTCGTGTTACCTAAAAATTTTCTACGGTTCATAGTTTTAATTTAAAAGGCTACATTAATTGGTATTCTGCCAATTGAAGTATAGTGGTTAACAATGAATTTAGCCTGGACTTTACAATATTTGCATTGGTGGTTGTTGGGCTGGCTATGTAGTTATTCCAGGCTGTTGTCCAATAATTATTGGTTACCTGTCCGGCCAGCAGTGTTTGCACTTTGGTATCCGTTTTATATGCAGCCGGCAAATCAACAGGAAGGAAATACTGTATAACCAGGTCAATCAAAAGATCGGGATCCTGGATGGTTGGGTTAGGAAATTGCTGTACTAAGGCTATCGGATCAATTTTAATACTTGTACTTCCGGTTGTAAATCCGTTCACAAATGCCGTGAGCAATGACGCTCTTTTTTGTATTGCGTTAGCATTGATCCAGTTTTGATAATAGGTAGGATCCTGGTAATAGGCTTTCCAGCCTGACACGTTTGGTACAAGCCCATAACCCTGGTCCAGGTTGTTATTGGCATAATTTTGAAAATATTGCCAGATGGTATATTGATTTACGATCTGCGTTGCCCCGGCTGCAGGTGTGGTATTGATATTTAATGTGCGTAGCGTTCCGGCAATAAAATCCAGCGGGCTTTTGATCATTACTCCTTTATTAGCAGGATCAAAAAAGTGTTCACTTTTTAATAATTTAATCACGACCGGGGCCATTTCCCAATTACTGCTGATCAGGAATGCCGAAAGCGGTACTATTACGTTTGCTTCTATGTTTGCGTCAATATCGTAATAAACAAAAAAGCGGTAAAGCCTGCGGCATATATATTTGGCAATGGCAACCTGCTGATGGGTAAACAGCATGTTAAAGAAAATATCAAACTCATTGGCACCATTTGGACCGGGTTGGTTATTAATAATTGTATTATCAAAAAACGCAGAAAATACTTTATTGGTTTGATTATGAAACGTTTCATTAAAGCCCGGTGCAAAAGGGTAGGGATTATTAAAGTTCGGTACCCGCCAACCGGATAAAACCCTGGATGCTGCAATAATATCGTTTTCGGTATAATTTTGTGTAGGTACTTTTCCAAGGGTAAACAATTCCAATAGTTCCCTTGCAAAATTTTCGTTAGGCACCGTTGCTGTACTGTTTTGATTGCTCAGGTAAACCAGCATGGCCGGCATTTTAGCAATTGCTTTAATTAATGTTTTAAAATTACCAAGTGCATTGGTGCGCAGGAGGTTCATATAATCATTGCACATGGTTGCACTATTATTCTTCAAGTCTCTTACATCTTCAAAATTTACCGGTATGAAATGATACCAGAAAAGGGTCATCTTTTCACGTATACTGGTATTTTCGTTTAAGCATACCCCCCAACTCCAGTGGATCAGGCTGTTCTGCCGGTAGAGGTTGTTGGTACTGTCATTTCCATTAACATAGCTAAGGTTATTGGATGTCCAACTACTCCCAAGCAAAATACCGCCACTATCGGGTAATGTATTTTGATAGTTATTAAGCGGGGTAGCAGACGGGTTTACGGGTGGCCCAATGGTAAGCAGGGCATCAACTGCGTTTGATGTGGTCATGGCCAGCAAGGATTCCAATTCGGTTTTTTTAATACCAAACCCAACACGGCGTAACAGGTGCGTTACTTCCCAAACCGTCCAGGGACCTGTATATGGCGCAAGTCCGCTGGTAACATTACCCACCCGGTTAAGGAGCGACCCCTGAGGGCCGTTTGGATCATGTATAGCCAAATACGGGCTGTATTGCCTGGGCCCCAAAGTTTTTCTTGCATATTTTTCAAACAAGGGGTCAGTATCTCCCGGAGGAGCATGCATCACTACATCTGCCATATTTTTCTTGAAAGCAGCTATGCGGTTAAAAAATTCTTTCCTTTTCAGTGTTTCATCTCCCATAAAACAAAAGTTTAATTAACATGTTTTAAAAATCAGGACACAATTTAGAAATAAAATAAACACAGGTAAACTGGTATTGCTTAATTAAAAAACATCGAAATATTGCCGGAATCGGAATGAAAAATACGGTATGTTCGTATTGATTTATCAGGAGGTTCAAGGTAAGTAATTTCTTATCAGGCAAAAAAAATATTTTTCAACAATAAACCGGCCCGGTAATTAACGTTAGTATCATTCACCATTAAATTACAGCTATAAAGCCTGGTAAATTACTTTAAAAAAGCAGGCTGAATATATTTCGAAATCAAAGCCAATGGAATAAATAAAATAACATCGCCATCGGCAAAGGAAGCAACTTGATAGGCGTTGTACCAAAAACCAATTCCGGCATCGGCCATAAAAAACTGATCGGATGGTTCAATTCGTTTTACCAATAAACGCTGGTCAAGCGGGGCATTGGCTGCAATGCCAAACTGCGACCGGGCTGCTTTATCTAACAAAAGCGGTAAGACTTTAATACCGGCAGGTGTAAGTATATCCGGCAATTTAAGTTGCTTATTGTTTCGTTTGTCTATAACAAGCAGTTCGCTGCTGGCGCTGCCATGCGCGGCACCGCCGCTTTCCGAAAAATAGTACTGTATAAAATTAATACAGGTCTTATTTTCCTGTAGAACCAAAAAACGCTGCTCGGTTGTTGCAGATAAACTCAAACCCATATCAGCCGCTCCTTTGGGGTATGCTTTTGCATTATCCGCTTTCCATTTTTTTATATTTTGCTGCTGGCTGGTACTTAAAAACTGTAAAGGATGCGCTGTAGTTTTTTGATTCAGGAAACCCAGTCCCTTTTTTTGTACAAAAGTACCTACCGGTGTTTTGTCGTTTGCTTTTGGCCAGATGGTGGCAGCAGATTGTTCGTAACGGCTTTGGTTTTTCATGGCCGGGGGCAGGCTGCTTCCGGCGGCGGCTGTGTAAAAATCAAATGCAGTATAATTAACAGTATCCAACAGCAATGTGGCAGCGCCGCTACGAATGGTCTTCCCTTCCAACTCAAGTTTAGCTGTACCTTTTATATTACCGCTTTTTATTGTAGCCATGATCTGCATGGAAGTCTGCATACTGCGGTCGCCGTACAAAAAGATGCTGTCTCCTTTTATTTCGGATCCATAAAAAAAGAATGGCCGGGGATCTTTTAACAGGTACATAGTGCCCGTAGCCTGATCTTTTACCCTGTTTAAATGAATCACAGTTTCAGCCCCCATTACATTGCCTTTATAAGTTTGATAGCTGCCGGTTATAACCTGTGCATGGATGCCCGGGCCAATGAAACCCAATAAAAAGAAAATTATCTTATTCATCATGTTTTAAAATTTTAACGTATTACCCGCAGTAATAGAGACGAATAGTTTTCATGGTTCGGTACTATTGATTTGAGGGAAACCGGCAATGGTGGGTTTTCACGTATTGGATTTATGATAAAATATGAATGTAATATCTTTTCCTGACAGTCGCAATAGGCAGGCGCATTTTATTTTACATGTAAAAAAACTTCAGCCATCATACACCTGGCACTGCCACCTCCCGCGGTTTCTATAAAATTTAGTGAAGAATGGACGATCCGGTTGTGTTTTTGCAACATGTCAATTTGAACAGTTTTTAGAGATTTATATGCCTGTGTTGACATAACAAGCAGCAATTCGTCATCCATGTTTTTAACCTGCAGCATATTGCCGGCAAAGCTGTTGAGTTGTTGTTGGGAAATATCAACAATCTCCTTCTTTGTTTTTTCTAATGAATAGACAAGTTTTTTTCTTTCTTCTTCATTCGTTACCGATTCCAAACAAACAACCACAAAAGTTTTTGCAATACACATCATTACATTGGTATGGTATATCTCAACACCGGTACTGTCTTTTGAACTGAATACTACCGGGCTGTACCCAACCTGGCTGCAAAAATCATTAAGTATTTTTTCATCGGTTCGGGGCGACAGGCAGGCATACGCAATTTTATTCTCCCTGTCCAGCACCATGCTTCCGGTTCCCTCTAAAAAAAGATTGTTAGCTTCGGAACCGCTGAGATCAATGATCTCAAAAACTGAAAATTTAGACTTCACCAGGTCCAGCACCGCCGTTTTTCTCTCCAACCGCCGGTTAACAGCAAACATCGGGTACAGGTAAACCCGTCCGTCAGCATGAAAAGAGATCCAGTTATTGGGAAATATGGAATCGGGGGTAGAGGGATCATCCGAATCTGCAACAACCGTAACCTGCACTTTATTGTTTCTCAAAACGGCCACCAAATTATTGAATTCCTTTAAAGCCTGTTGTTGTATATCTCCGTCAATATTTCTTTGAAAAGTGTTATTAACCGCAGTTTCGGCATTGAACCCAAAATTAACAGGTTGTATCATTAAAAGATGAGCCGTATTTTGCATGTTAATGTGCTTTGCCAAAATTTTTCTCACCAGCCTCGATGGCAACGGGTAGCCGGTTTTCCTTTGGTGGAATCGGGCATTTATAACCGGAAGAATAGGCACAGTATGGATTATAAGCTTTATTAAAATCCAGTCTCAGGGTATTGTCGTGAATGTCCTGTTTAAAAAATTCCAGGTAACGGCCGCTGCCATAACTTTTATCGCCGGTAGTAGCATCCGTAAAAGGAACAAATAAATAATCTTTATATTTTTCAACGTCCATTAGATCCTTGCTTTGGTAAACAAATAAAAGGTATTCCTTATCCAAAATCAAAAAATCCAACCTGCCGTATTTATAGTAATGTTTTACGGTATTGGCAGATGTGGTCATGGTAAAACCAATGGTATCGGTGATCTTTTCAAAATGGCTGATCACGTTGTAAGCCTTGTCAATGGGGAAGAAATGAAAATGCTTTCTATCTTTTTTTGAAACAACTTCATGGCTGGAGACATAATTCTTCTGATAGGTCTTTATTTGCGCAGTATACAAATCTTTTTTTTGTGCGATCACAATGGTTGACATAAAAATTCCGGCTGCTATCAAAAATACTTTTTGCATAATAAAAATATGAATAATAAAATAATCATCCCGATGGCACAGGACACTGCAGCTGCAGGTATGTTAGTTCATCATTAACACATTGACACTTCTTTGTAAAATATTAAAGGCAATTTCCGCCATCAGGTTTTCTTTATCCAGTGTTGGGTTTACTTCGGTAATTTCAAAACAGCATATCTTGCGGTTTTGCATAAATTTACTGATCAGGTCCTCTACTTCCCTTTCGCGTAAACCGTTGCTTACGGGTGTTCCCGTTCCCCTTGAGATGGACGAATCCAGGCTGTCCACATCAAAACTTATATAAATATCTGTACAATCGCTTAAATGCCTGAGTGCTTTACGGCATGTATTTTCGGCGCCGTTGCGTCTTACCTCGGCCGTGGTAATTACTTTCATCCCGTGTTTATCAATTAGGTGTTTTTCTTCTTTTTCAAAATCACGTAAGGAAATAAAAACCACGTCTTCCGGCAAAACCTTGGGGTTTATTTTACCCAGGTTTTTTAACTGCTCCCATTGTTTGGCTGTCTTTTCATCAAGGTCATGCACTTTCATTTCCATGTTATCTTCCCCTATAGAAGCAGACATGGGCATACCATGCACATTGCCCGATGGTGTGGTGTAAGGTGTATGTAAGTCGGCATGTGCATCAATCCAGATAACCCCCAGTTTACTTTTTGGCCTGGCGATTTTAATTCCGGCAATGGTACCTGCGGCATTGCTGTGGTCGCCACTTAATACAACCGGAAAAAAATGAGTGTTAATGGATTCTGCAACAGCTTTGCTTATTCTTTCTGCCATCGTTAACACACCATGCATACGTTTGGCGTAGGGAGATTGAATCGGTTCATATAATAATTTGTTTTCTTCTTCAATTTTTTCGGAAGGAAAATGCACAAAAAAATTGCTCATAAAGTCAAGCGCAGCAATTTTTATAGCTTCAATACCCAGGCTGGCACCTCTTGTGCCCGCACCAATTTCAGAAGGTACCTCAATCAATTTAATATTCTTCATATATAAGATTAGCGATCGCGAATGTTCAAATCTACAACTTTTGTTGCAAGCGTTGAAACCTTTAGCCTGATCGGTTTAAACGAAGCCTGTTTTGTTAAAACGAAGGCGGTATTATCAACAACCACACAATAAATATTTAATTTAACCGTTTGTTTGCCAGACCGGATCGGACACGAAAAATTTGTTTGTTTGTACTCGATTCAAAAAATAAATGCCCCTGATTTTTCAGGGGCATTGCCAATTTTTACCGGTATGGGATATTAAAATTGCTCCAGCTTATTAAAAAAGAAATCCCCTTCTATTACCGCATTTTCATCGCTATCGCTGCCATGTACCGCATTTTCACCGATTGACGCTGCAAAAAGCTTTCGTATGGTACCATCGGCAGCTTCGGCAGGGTTAGTTGCACCGATCAGCTTACGAAAATCTGCCACTGCATTATCTTTTTCAAGAATGGCTGCTGAAATTGGGCCACTGCTCATAAAATCAACCAATTCGCCGTAAAAAGGTCTTTCGGTATGAACTGCATAAAATTCGCCCGCTTTTTCTTTACTTAATTTTGTCATTTTCATCGCCACGATACGAAAACCGGCTGCATTGATCATTTGTAAAATAGCACCGGTATTGCCTTTTTCCGTTGCATCCGGTTTAATCATTGTAAATGTTCTGTTACTCATTTTTCACTTTTTTTTAGGCCGCAAAGATAGGAAGCAATTTTAGATTTCAGATTGTCGATTTTAGATTTCAACCTGAAAACACCATGGGGCAATGTTCAATCGAAAGGGAGCAATTGTTTTATAAGTTGATTTGACTTACTTTTGCGCCCGTTTATGCAACCTGTACAAAATTTATTCCCTTTACTCCATCAACCGAAAAAAGTTGTTGTTACCATGCATCAAAAGCCTGACGGCGATGCGATGGGTTCCACATTGGGGCTCTATCATTTTTTAAACAAATTAGGGCACAGTTGTACGGTAATATCACCAACTAACTGGGCTTCATTTTTAGATTGGATGCCGGGATGCGATAAAGTGTTGGACTATGAGTCGCAGGCTAAAAAAGCTGATATATTCATGGAGGATGCCGATTGGATCTTTTGCCTGGATTTTAATATACTTAGCCGGACAAAAAAGATGGAAGAAAAATTAAGATCAGCTAAGGGGGATCGCATTCTGGTAGATCATCACCGGGAACCCCAAACGGAAGTATTTGCATACGGCATCAGTGATATTGAAAAGAGTTCAACGGCTGAAATGATCTATGACCTTATAGTAAACTCGGGGCATGCCGACCTGATTGATGCAACCATTGGTGAATGTTTATATGCCGGCGTTATGACCGATACGGGTTCTTTCCGTTTTCCATCCACAACAGCCAGTGTGCATAAAATGGTTTACGATCTTAAAGAAAAGGGGTTGGAACATACCCATGTACATGAAGCATTATTTGATAATTTTTTAGAGAACCGCTTTCGTTTTACAGGACATGTATTATTAAACCGAATGGAGGTTTTTTACGAGTATAATACGGCTTTAATGGCTATTCCACAAGCTGATCTTATCAAATTCAATGTAAAGACCGGTGATACAGAAGGCCTCGTCAATTATGCACTAAGCATTAAGGGAATCAAGCTGGCAGCGCTTATTATTGACAGGGGAGAAGAACGTAAAAGCTCTTTTAGAAGTAAGGATGGGTTTGACGTAAATACTTTTGCGCGTACCTATTTTAACGGAGGAGGGCATTTTAATGCCGCAGGCGGATTCAATAAGGAACCCCTGGACGAAGTTGTCACAAGTTTTAAAGCGGCCATCAAAGATTGCGTGGCCCAGTTAAGCAGTTATCAATTTTTAAAACAATAAATTCAATAAAAAAATGAAACAATTCTTTTATCTGTCAATCATCTGTGTGGTGGCTTTATCGGCATGTACAGGTTCATTTAAAAAAGGCGACAATGGCCTGGAGTACAAAATTATAGCTGCAGGAAGCGGCAATAAAATCGGGTACGGAAATTTTATGCAGATCCATATTAAACAGGTGTATGGCGGTACCAAAGACACCGTGTTGATGGACACCCGTGATTACATGCCCCGCATTCAGGTAATGGACTCAATAAATACGCCCTTGTCTTATTATAAAATAATAAGCCAGATGAGAAAAGGTGACAGCCTGGTGATCAGGTTACTTACCGATTCTGCATTTAAAGATGCGGCTCAGCCTATACCGGCGTATATGAAAAAGGGAAAATTCCTGTATACCCATGTAAAATTGGTTAACATTTTTCAAAGCAGGGATCAGGCAGACAGCGCCAACGCTGCCGAGACGGCAATGGCAAAACCAGGAATTTATAAAAAACAAGTGGAAGGGATTGAAAAAGACCTGGCAGAAAAAAAAGCACAACTGGAAATCGACAATAAACTTATTGAAGATTACCTGGCCAAAAATAATATTACAGCGCAAAAGACAAAATGGGGTACCTATATTGCTGTTTCCCTTGACGGAACCGGTGAAAAATTAAATAATACGCAGGTTGCATCTGTAAATTATACAGGCCGTACGCTGGATAGCGGCCGTGTTTTTGACTCTAATACTGACCCTAAATTCAATCATGTACAGCCTTATGATGTTAACCTGGGTGAATTTGGCGGCGTTATTATAGGATGGACTGATGCTTTACTGCAGTTAAAAAAGGGTACTAAGGCTACTGTTTATATTCCCTCTTCACTGGGTTACGGTCTACAGGGAAATGGCGAAGCAATTAAGCCTAACCAAAACCTGGTTTTCGATATTGAAATAGTGGACGCATCTACTGAAGAAGCCTTTCTTGCCAAACAAAAGGCCATGCAGGAAGAAATGATGAAGAAAATGCAGGAGCAGGGAACAAATAAATAATACCATCTTGATTTACAATGTAGTCCAAAGCACTGCGTTGAAATCTTAACTGGTGTTATACCGATAGCAAATGGCTCAGGACTAAATACTGGTATAATCGGGATAAGCCCGATATGCAGTATAAAAGCTGCAAACAGGAAATGTTATTTTAAGAATAAAGAATGAAGCGCCCCGGATAAAATCAGGGCGTTTTTTTGTATGCTGAAAAAAGGGCTATGGTTTCCCTGGCTTCGCGAACATCATGTACCCGTAATATAGAGGCGCCATTATGCAATGCAAGTGTATTTAAAACACTGGTGCCATTTAAAGCTTCTGCAGGAGGGATACCCAAAATTTTGCAGATGGTACTTTTTCTAGATAAGCCCGCAAGAACCGGCCGCTGCAGGATGGACAGTACAGTAAGTTGTTTCAGTAATTGAAAATTATGTTCCATGGTTTTTCCAAAACCAAACCCGGGATCAATAATGATATCTTTTATACCGGCTTTTTGGCAGTCCTCCATTTTAAGAATAAAAAAATCCAATACTTCTTTTACTACATCTTTATATACAGGTTTTTTTTGCATGGTTGCTGGTGTTCCCTGCATATGCATGCATATATAGGGAACACCTAAACCGGCAACGGTTGTTATCATATCCTTATCCAGGTTTCCCGCACTGATATCATTAACCATGCTGCACCCCGCTTCCACTGCTGCTTTAGCCGTGGAAGCATTAAAAGTATCAACGGATAAGATGATGCCGGGATATTTGGCATGAATGGATGCGATCACCGGAACAACCCGGTCTGTTTCCTCCTGAACAGAAACCATCATACTGCCGGGTTTGGTACTCTGCCCCCCAATATCCAAGATGGAGGCTCCGTCATGGATCATTTTTTCGGCCAGCAATAAAATTTCTGCCGGTTTTAATCGTAAATGTCCTTCATAAAATGAATCAGGCGTAGCATTGATGATACCCATCACTACGGGTTCAGTAAGGTCTACAAGTTTTCCTTTGCAGTTTATGCAGTTCATCAAATCTTTTTCATTTATTTTTGAGCTATTATCGCACTAAGGTACTAATGCACATTGATAAATGAATACAAACGAACAATACGATCGGGCAGTTGAATCCTGTAGGGCCATTTTTTTACAGAAAACCAGGGACTACGGTACTTCCTGGCGTGTGTACCGGATCATTTCTGTAGCTGACCAAATCTATATCAAAGCCAAACGCATCCGTACTATACAGGAAACAGGTGTTCGGAAGGTCGGTGATGATATCACCAGTGAGTTACAGGGGATATTGAATTATGGTATTATCGGTTTAATACAACTGGATATTAAAGAAGATGAACTGGAAGACCTGCTTTACGAAAACGTGGCGCAATTGTACAATGAAAAAGTTGCCATTGCCAAACGGCTGATGCTGGATAAAAACCATGATTACGGGGAGGCCTGGAGAGACATGAGCCAGGAAAGTTTTATAGACCTGACCCTTGCAAAAATTTTACGCATCAAGCAGATTTTAGCGAATAAGGGTAGAACCATGATCAGTGAAGGCATTGATGCCAATTTATATGACATCATCAATTATGCCGCTTTTGGGCTGATATTGATTGATGAAGCAGTACATAGTGCATAAGAGTCGGAACGCTTTCAAATGAGCCGGTACGCTTTAAGCGGCCTGAATCAAAAAATCAAACCACATACATAAACAAGCAACATAAAAAACACGGATATGAAACAGATTGTAAACGTAGCCAGGGTATTGGTTGGATTGTTATTCATTTTTTCGGGGTTGGTAAAAGCCATTGATCCATTGGGGCTTGCCTATAAAATGCAGGAGTTTTTTGACGTATGGGCTTCTGAAGGGATCATGAAAGGACTGATGCTTTGGTTCAATGAACAGGCATTACTGTTCTCGATTTTGATGATAACCATGGAAGTTGTTTTGGGTGTTGCTTTGCTGTTGGGCTGGAGAAAAAAGATGGTATCCTGGCTGTTACTTTTGCTGATATTGTTTTTTACTTTCCTGACCAGTTATGTTTTATTCAGCGGTAAGATCCGTGCCTGTGGTTGCTTTGGCGATTGCATTCCTTTAACAGCCATACAAACATTTGCGAAAGATATTATACTGCTGATCCTGGTGCTGTTTATTCTTTTTGGAAGAAAATATATACAACCTGTTTTTTCCAATACTGTCAATGTAGTGCTGTTTTTAGTTTCCTTTTTTGGCGTACTGGCCTTACAGTGGTATGTACTGAAGCACTTACCGGTAAAAGACTGCCTGCCTTTTAAACCGGGCAATAATATCCTGGAATTACGTAAAATGCCAAAAGATGCCATACCCGATAAATTTGATTACACGTTTGTTTACAGTAAGGATGGCGTGCAAAAAGATTTTAATGTGGATGCGTTACCCGACAGTACCTGGGCGTTTGTTGACCGGAAACAGGTATTGATTGAAAAAGGGAAAAACAATATTCCGTTGATCAATGATTTTATTTTAAAAACTGAAAGTGGACTTGATACAACAGAGGCCATATTGAATCAACCTGGAGCTTACTACCTGGTTTTTGCAAAAGACTTTAATAAAGAAGAAGATAACTGGTATGGCGATTTTGCGAAATTTTTTACCCAAAGTAAAATTCCTGTTTACCTGGTAACTGCCAATCCGGAAATTGCCCGGGAATTGTTCCCGATACCGGGGTTAACTATTTTAACATGCGATGTAACCGCTATAAAAACTGCAGCCCGGGTTAATCCTACCTTGTATAAAATGCAGGGTGCCGTTGTTAAAAGCAAAAAAGCAGCCCTGGATTATTTTAAAACCGGCGATTGATCCTATTCGATATTCAAACATTTAAAATTGAACTATTTTTTTAAAAAACTGTTTTATTCCTTTTTAGTACTGCTGGGCGTAGTCGTATTGGTTTTTATTATGTTCCAGGGCTTTGGCGATCCGGCTAAAATGATCGTTGGACAAACCGGTGACAAAAAAACCCTCGACAATATCCGCACCGATCTTTACCTGGATCAACCAAAATGGAAACAGTTCGTTTTGTATGTTAATGATGTTTCTCCGCTATGTGTGCACAAACAGGCCGATATTGATAAAAAAGAATTAAGCGGATTATTTGTTGGCGGCAATACCCCTGGCAGTTATCGGTCTGGTATCAAAATACCCTATCTCCGCAAAAGCTATCAAACAAAAAAGGAAGTGGGCAAAGTTTTACTGGAAGCATTGCCGGGCACTTTAATTTTAGCTTTTGCTGCCATGTTATTTGCCACCATTATCGGGATCTTTTTGGGTGTTACGGCCGCGGTTAAAAAAGGAACCTGGATGGATACCACAGCAGTTTTTTCCAGCATTGCGGGCATTTCGGCACCTTCCTTTTTTATGGCCATTGTTGTTGCCTATTTTTTTGGTGTGGTTTTGCATGCATACACAGGATTAAATTTAACAGGAAGCTGGTTTGAGATTGATGAAGTAACAGGCGAAAAATACATCAGCCTCAAAAACCTGGTACTGCCGGCATTTACCCTGGGCATCAGGCCGCTCGCCATCATTACCCAATTAACCCGCAGTTCCATGCTGGATGTGTTAGGCCAGGATTATATCCGCACCGCCTATGCAAAGGGGCTTGGCACAAATGCGATTATTTATAAACACGCCTTAAGAAATGCCCTCAACCCGGTAATTACCGCCATTACGGGGTGGTTTGCCGAACTGTTGGCCGGAGCTTTTTTTGTAGAATATATTTTTGGCTGGAAGGGGATAGGCAAAATAACCGTTGATGCACTTGAAAAACTCGATTACCCGGTTGTGATGGGTTCGGTATTGCTCAGCGCCTGTATTTTTATAATCATCAACCTGTTTGCCGACGTTTTATACAGAACAGTTGACCCCCGCATTAAGATGGTAAACTAACCGGTAATTATTTCTATTTTTCCAGCAATCCGTCATCCACCCATTTTTTAAAAATGGCAATTTCTTCTGCCGTTAATTTTGCCTGTTTAAAGGGCATAAATCCCCTTTCGCCCGGGTTTAATTGAATACGGGTAAGTATAGCTTCGCTATATTTTTTTGTATTTTCAAAGTTTTCAAAATTGGTTATCCTTCCAGCTTTTGTTGGCAAATGACAAGGGGTGCATTTAGCCTGTACTAACGGTACAATATCTACGGAGTAGGATGTTTTTGGAACAACCACTTTGGCCGGATTTGACTTTTTTGAACAGGCTGCAAAAATGACAACGGTGATCCATAATAAAACAAAAGAAATTCTTTTCATAAAAAATAGTTTTATCAGTTAGGGCAACAAATTAAATTTAATAAATGAGAAACGCCTGAATATTTGATAAGCGGATTATCAGCAATACCGGGATCTATTAACATATCTTTTGTAAACTGCGTTTAGCTGGCACGGTCTTATACAGATTATTGACAATTAAATTTTATAATGATGAAAAAGATTTTTACACTATTATTTACTACAGCCCTGTTGAGTACAGCGTTTGCACAACCCGGGCAAAGAAACAAAGGCAACGATAAATCACATGACATTTATGTTGCCGGCAATGACCAGGGTTATGGACACGATGATCGTGGTAAACATGGAATTTATTTCTTTTCTCCGCGTGAGCGTGATATGGAAATAGCCCATATAAACCGGGATTATAGTTACAAGATCCAGTCTGTGCGCAACGAATTTTTTATGAGCAGGTTCCAAAAAGGGCGTTTGATCAGAAAATTAGAAGCACAACGGGACACTGAGATTCATGCAGTAGTTCACAAATTCTATGATGAAAGAAATCAGTTTGGTGACTATGGCAAAGCAAATAAAAAATATAAAAAGAATCGTTGGTAAAAAATTAAAACCGGCAATCAAATTAAAGCCCAGTTCTTCTGGGTTTTAATTTTTTTTGCAGAGAACAACGGAATAGCATTTGTTAATGTTAAAAAAAATACATTAACAACTTGGTCCTGTTCTTTTGGCTAATTTTAAAATAATAAAAACAATTTTATGAAACATTTTAGGCTAATTACGTTAATGGTTTTCGCATTACTGCTTTCAGTTGGTTTATTTGCTCAACGGGGCCGAGGTCATCATAACCGGGGACACAATAATATTCGTTACAACTCAAATCGTCATTATTACAATAACCATCTGTCGGTAAGGGTGATGCCCCGGTATCACTATTACCCCACCTATCGTTCTTATAACAGGCCGGTACCCATTTATCGTCCTGTGTACAATAGCCGCAGATCCTATGTGCATTTTGGCCCGGTATTCGGTTTAAGAATAAACCTGTTGCCTTTTGGCTACAGCCGGATCTACGTTGGGCCAAATCCATATTATTATTACGAGGGAGTTTATTACCGCCCATATGCCAATGGGGGCTACCAGGTGGTGGCACCTCCATTACATGCAACGGTAAAAAATCTTCCGGCCAATGCCCGGGTTACGGTAATTGACGGTCAAAAATATTACCAGGTGGGCGGAACATTTTACCAGGAAGAGATCACCGAAAAAAATAAACTCAGGTATAGGGTGGTAGGCACTGATGGCGTTTTAAATACGGGTTATAACCAGGAGGAAGATCTACATGCCATGGATGACGAGATCCCGGCATTAGGTAGCAGGTATGATGAATTACCGGTGGATTCAAAAGTGCAGGTCATTAATCAGCAGAAATATTTTGTTACAACAAACGGTATTTATTACAAAGAAATAATTGAAGGAGACCGTGTGCGGTATGAAGTAACAACCATTGAATAAACTTATTGGCAGGCACATAAAACACGGGCAGGTCATTTGATCTGCCTTTTTAATTTTTAAAACCTGAACTAATTGGTACTTCAGTCATCTATCAGGCTACGTAGATAATTCTTACCTTTGCGATCTAAAAATAAAGCGATATGAAAGAAGTATATATTATTTCGGCTGTACGTACGCCAATCGGAAGTTTTGGCGGTTCTCTAAAAGGATTTACAGCTCCACAACTTGGTGCCTTTGCCATACAAGGAGCTTTGGAAAAAGCCGGTATTAAATACGAATTGGTTAACGATGTGTTGATGGGTGCTGTTATCCAGGCCAACCTGGGACAGGCACCTGCACGACAGGCTGCAAAACTTGCCGGTTTACCCAACGAAGTAAATTGTACAACCATTAACAAGGTTTGTGCCAGTGGAATGAAAGCCATTGCGCAGGCAACCCAAAGTATTTTATTGGGCGATGCGGATATTGTGGTGGCAGGAGGTATGGAAAGTATGAGTAATGTGCCTTTTTATGTGGATAGCATACGTTGGGGAAATAAGTATGGCGATACAAAATTAATTGATGGATTGGCGAAAGATGGGCTTACGGATGTTTATGATGGCAAAGCCATGGGTATGGCAGCCGATATGTGTGCATCAACCTGTGGCGTAACCCGCGAAGAACAGGATGCTTTTGCCATGGAAAGTTACAAGCGCAGCCAGGCTGCAACAGAAGCCGGAAAATTTAAAAATGAAATTATACCTGTTGAAATTCCCCAACGTAAAGGAGACCCGGTCATTTTCGACAAGGATGAAGAACCTTTCAATGTTAAATTCGATAAGATTTCCTCGCTAAAAGGAGCTTTTCAAAAAGAGGGAACGGTAACAGCCGCCAATGCTTCAACCATGAATGATGGCGCTGCTGCCCTGGTTTTAATGAGTAAGGAAAAAGCGGATGAACTGGGTTTAAAACCCATTGGCAAAATATTAAGTTATGCAGATGCAGAGCAGGCGCCCGAATGGTTTACCACAACGCCTGCACTGGCTGTGCCCAAAGCAGTTGCAAAAGCCGGATTAAAAATGGAAGATATTGCTTATTGGGAGTTGAATGAAGCATTCGCCGTTGTTGGTATCGAAAACAGTCGTCGTATGAAATTAAACCCGGCTACGGTAAATGTAAACGGTGGCGCGGTTTCCATTGGACACCCTTTAGGTTGCAGCGGGGCAAGGATCATCGTTACTTTGTTGAATGTATTAAAACAAAACAACGCCAAATATGGTGCTGCCGGAATTTGTAATGGGGGAGGAGGAGCATCTGCGATGGTAATCGAAAATATGTAATGAAGTAACAAAATAATTACGGCCCGCTGTTGCGGAAAGCCTATTTTATAAATGGTATTTATCAATCCTTTCATTTGGTATACCTTCAATTTTCAATTTTGAATGATGAAGAAATTATTATTGCCACTGTTTGTAATGGCCACCTTGTCTGTTTGTGCGCAAAAACCTAATAATGCGTTCAGCATTTTTGGCAAAATGGAAGAGGTTTGGAAAGGCAAAGTTTACCTCACGGTGTATGGCGAAAATGGTGCTGAAAAGGATTCGGTAAACATCGTTAATGGAGTTTTCACATTTAAAGGCACAGTTCAAAAAATTTTAAGGGCTATCCTTACCATGAAAGACCATCCGGATGATGCCCTGGCTTTTTATGTTGAACCTGCAAAAATAACCATCAGCGGAAAAGGCGATAAGTTAAAGAACCTCGTTATTACAGGGTCGGCATTAAATGATGATGACAAACGACTAACTGTATTACTAAAAGATTTTAATGCAGAACAAAAAAAATTCAATGCGGCTTATAATGAGGCCTATAAAAATAAAAACCAGCAGGTAATGGATAGCCTGGATGCACTGGAAAATGCAATAACCAAGAGGAAAAGAGGGTTGATCAAACATTTTGTAATGGAAAACCCGGGTTCCATACGCAGTGCCATGGCCATATCAGAGAATTATGGTTATTACGCCGAAGCTGATGAGGTGGAATCTTTATATAATAGCCTGGAAGCATCGGTAAAAAATACAGCTGCCGGTGAAGCTGTTAAAAAGATGCTTGATGTTTATAAAACAGTAGCGATAGGGCAGTTTGCACCAAATATAATACAAATGGATACCTCGGGTAATGCGTTGAGTCTCTCTTCACTTAAAGGAAAATATGTTTTGGTAGATTTTTGGGCCAGTTGGTGCGGACCCTGCAGAAAAGAAAATCCAAATATTGTAAAGGCTTACGAAAAATACGGCGCTAAAGGGTTGGAGATTTTCGGAGTTTCCTATGATAATGAAAAAGGGGCAGCCAAATGGAAAAAAGCCATTGTGGATGATGGTTTAATATGGAAGCAGGTGAGTGATTTAAAAGGATGGCAAAATGCAACATCTGAACAATATTATATCAAAGCAATTCCTTCAAACGTATTATTGGATAAAGAAGGAAAGATCATTGGTAAAAACCTGTTTGGAAAAGAATTGAGTGACAAGCTTTTGGAATTAATGAATTAGGATCAATGATCATGAGTAAAAACCGCCTTTCATTATGCATTAAGGCGGTTTTTTCCTTTTTAAAGACACGCACGGATACCACGGGCAAATACTAAATATCAATTTGTTCATCTGCTGCTTATAAGATAAATTTGCGACCTAATTATAAAATATACAGATGAGACAAATTGCCTTTAGAGAAGCACTTAGAGAAGCGATGCAGGAAGAAATGCGCAGGGATGAAACCGTTTTTCTGATGGGTGAGGAAGTAGCCGAATATAATGGTGCTTATAAAGTAAGCCAGGGAATGCTTGATGAGTTCGGCGAAAAAAGGGTAATTGATACACCCATTGCTGAACTTGGATTTACAGCGATTGCAGTTGGTGCAGCTCAAAGCGGCCTTCGCCCTATTGTTGAGTATATGACCTGGAATTTTGCAGTATTGCCTTTAGATCAAATATTAAATACCGCTTCAAAAATGCTGGCCATGAGCGGGGGACAGGTTGGATGCCCAATCGTTTTTCGTGGCGCAAACGGCAGCGCCGGTCAATTAGGAGCTCAACATTCTACTGCTTTTGAAGCTTTATATGCAAATATCCCGGGTTTAAAAGTTATCTCGGTTTCAAATCCTTATGATGCCAAAGGATTGTTGAAAAGTGCCATCCGGGACGATGACCCGGTTATTTTTATGGAGAGTGAAGTGATGTATGGCGAAAAAGGTGAAGTACCCGAGCAGGAATACCTGCTGCCAATTGGCAAGGCCTTTATAAAAAGAGCAGGTAAAGATGTTACCATCGTTTCTTTTAATAAAATGATGAAGGTAGCCCTGGGTGCCGCCGAAGAATTGGCCAAAGAAGGCATTGAAGCCGAAGTAATTGATTTGGCAACTATACGTCCTTTGGATTGGTTCACGATACTCGAAAGCGTTAAAAAAACAAACAGGCTGGTTATTGTAGAGGAACAGTGGCCTTTTGCCTCCGTATCTTCCGAAATAACTTACCGCATACAAAAAGAAGGTTTTGATTATTTAGATGCACCCATTCGCAGGATAACGTCTGCCGATGCGCCCATGCATTACGCTCCAAACCTGGTTGCGGCTTATTTGCCCGATGTTCCCCGAACAGTTAAACTGGTTAAGGAAGTGATGTATATGAAGAAATAGGATGAACCATGCTATTTTAGAACAATACTCCTCCATTTGTGTTTTACATTTGCGTAGAAATAATTACGCATGGCTTACAAATCTTTGGAAGATTGTTTACTGGATCTTGAAAAGAACGGACAACTGGTTCGCATAAAGGAAGAGGTTGATCCATATCTTGAAATGGCAGCAATACATCTACGTGTACATGAAGCCGGAGGGCCGGCTCTGCTGTTCGAAAATGTAAAGGGCAGTAAATTCAGGGCGGCTTCCAATATTTTCGGTACCCTCGAAAGAAGCGAATTCATGTTCAGAAATTCGTTGAAAACGGTACAGCAGTTGATCGAACTAAAAGATGATCCTGTAAAGGCATTAAAAAGTCCGGTTAAAAATTTTAAAACCGGTTTTGCAGCTTTAAAAGCCCTGCCCAAAAAAAATCCTTTTAGAAAACCGGTTTTATTTGAAGAAATAAATATTGCTGCACTTCCACAAATTCAGCACTGGCCAATGGATGGTGGTGCTTATGTTACGCTCCCGCAGGTGTACACCGAAGATATTGACCAACCCGGCATTATGCATGCCAACCTGGGCATGTACCGCATTCAATTGTCGGGCAATGGCTACGAAATGAATAAAGAAATTGGTTTACATTATCAATTACATCGTGGAATTGGCGTACATCAAAGCAAAGCCAATAAAAAAGGATTGCCGCTTAAAGTAAGTGTATTTGTTGGCGGACCTCCATCACATAGTGTGGCAGCGGTGATGCCATTGCCCGAGGGTATCAGTGAAATGACTTTTGCCGGTGTCTTGGGCGGCAGAAGATTCCGGTATTGTTATCAGGATGATTTTTGTATCAGTACCGATGCCGATTTTGTGATTACCGGTGAGGTATACCCAAACGAAAATAAACCGGAAGGGCCTTTTGGAGACCATTTAGGCTACTACAGCCTCACCCACGATTTTCCATTGATGAAAGTGCACAAGGTCTATGCAAGAAAAAATGCGATCTGGCCGTTTACTGTTGTGGGCCGGCCGCCACAGGAAGACACCAGTTTTGGCCAACTCATCCATAAAATGACAGGGCAGGCTTTACAAAGTGAAATACCCGGACTTAAAGAAGTGCATGCGGTAGATGCTGCAGGAGTTCATCCGCTTTTACTCGCCATTGGCAGCGAACGATATACCCCGTATGCACCCACGAAACAACCGGCAGAAATTTTAACCATAGCGAATCATGTTTTGGGCACCGGGCAGTTGAGCCTGGCCAAGTTTTTATTCATTTCAGCCGATGACAGTAATATGCTAACCACAAATCATATACAGGATTACCTTGACTTTGTTTTAAAACGGATCAATTTAAAAAGGGATATTCACTTTTATACCAACACCAGTATTGATACACTGGATTATTCAGGGACATCATTAAATACCGGCAGCAAAGTAGTTTTGGCGGCATATGGTGAACCTGTAAGAGAATTAAGTTCTGAAATTCCGGATGTATTGAATAACTTATCAGGCTTCGAAAACCCTAAACTTGTTCTGCCCGGTATTATTGCAATACAAACAAAACAATTTACAAATTATGAAGTGGCCCATATTGAATTTGAAAACTTCAATAAACAGCTATCCGGTATTCATTATTCATTAACCAATTATCCATTAATCATCGTCTGCGATGATTCAGATTTTGTGCATGAAACGCTAAATAATTTTCTATGGGTAAGTTTTACCCGCTGTAATCCATCACATGATCTGTACGGGATAGATAGCTTTACAGAGAACAAACACTGGGGTTGTAACGGGCCGTTGGTGTTTGATGCCCGCATAAAACCACATCATGCCCCCCCGGTTAAAAAAGATGCAGCTGTTGATAAAAGTATCGATCGCCTTTTTGAAAAAGGAGGGAGCTTGTATAACATGCCCCGACAATAAAATTTCGCTACAGCAAAACTTTCTTCTTGATCACTACCTGTTCATTTAGTACATCAAACAGTTTTTTATAAAACGCCGCGATCTCAGGATAAGAACCCGCCGGGTAAAAAGAATGATTAAATTCCAGGGTCATCCGCACGTTCAATAAATTGGCTTCTACCTGCACAGAGCGGTTAAAAACTATGCCCCTGTCGGCCGTTGACATCGAAATGCTTTCAGGAATCCCATCAAAACTGTATTCGTGCGGGATACTGAAATTTCCAAAAATGATATAGTTCTGCTGAACACCAAAATCCAAATCCGAAACCCGTGTTTTGGCAACAAATGGATTTTCTTCCAGATCAGAAAAAATATTAACAGAAAAATACCGGTAATCTCCCGAACTGTTTAAAACAGAACTGAATTTTACTTTTTGTTCAAGTGGTAATGAATCTGTTTCCAGGTTATTGATGATAACCTCTTCAATTTGTAACGCAGGATAATATTTAATAAAATAATCGTTCTTAAACCTTTCTTTATTACTTAACCAACTTGCACAACGTTGAATACGGGCATAATCATAACAATTAACCAGTCCACTGCCTTTCATCAATCCGTTACCATCAATTTCGCCTTTAATGGCTGTAATCACTCTATACCTCTTTTTACCGGACAATACATCTTTCCAAATCCCGTCTTGTCCTTCCAAAATAAAACCCCTGGTATTGACTATCTGTTGCGGCAACAATGTATAATGACTCAGTTTATCCGTTGCATCTAATACAAAATAATCATCTTTGATCTCTACGTAAGCCATCACCGTATTAAACTGGTCTGTGCCTGGATAATAGGGCGAAACCAAACCATGTTGCCTGGTACTGAACAATATGGGGGTGGCTTTAATGCCCGCATCATGTAAAATTTTGATCAACAGCAAATTGATATCTGCAGCATTTCCGGTTTTGGTTTCCCATGTCTTTGATATCCCGTTATCCACGTATATACCAAAGCGTTCATTCCAGATGATGGTTTGGCGTACCTGGTTAAATACGAATTTCATCCGGGCCTCGTCATCCGGTATTTTTTTTGCTGCTTCCACTAAATCACTGGTGCCATAAACAGACTTCTTTAACTGCAGGCCAAAATTTTCATTTTCGTTCAAATCCTTTTTTATAACATCATTCCATGTTAAACTTAGGTCTTCTATGTGGGTTTCACTATAATAGATCTGTGTTAAATGAAATTCCAGCCGCTGCATATAATCCCTTGCAGAACCCATGAAAGGTTCATCTTTAATGCCCGGTAGATTACGCATACTATAATTGCTTTTTAAAGACCTGGTCTCTATAACACCTTCAGATGCCGATAGGATTTCGTCAATCACTTCCTGTTTATCCTCTATCGGATCTACCACAGATGGTTGAACCGTAAACCGAAATATTTGCGGGATTTTTAACTGATACCCGCTAAATCTAACCGGAATGCGACCCTGGAAATACCAGTTGGTAAGTTTGATGGTTTCCCGCACCATAGTATAAGCGTATTCAATGATGCTGCCTACCTTTACTTCGGGAAAAGCAATGATCATCTTTGAATAATAATCATTTATTTTTTTTGAATAGATCGAACTCTTTTTTACTTCTGTAATTCCTATGTTACCCGAGCCGTCGATATTATACGTATTGGCTTTCAGATCTAATACCTGTTCTTTTTTGTTGTGGATGTAAAAAGGGATCTCAACATCGGCCTGCGAAATACCCTTTTCCTTTAAAATTTTAATTCGTATGCGACGTTGTAAAACCGTTTTAAAAGTTGAATAACCAACCGTTCCCCGGTCGTAAAAAGTACTACCCCAGTCAATTAATATAACCGCATCGGCACCTTTGTCAAAATCACAATCCGTCATTAGCAGATCGCCTTTCTCTACTTTACCAAATGCAGGCTGGTTTTTTTGTGCTGTTACCTGCAATACGGCACCGGAGAAAAAAAACAGTAGCGCATAAATGGATTTCATGCTGTAAACTTTAGGCTAATATAGGTATTAACCTTAAGTTTATTTTTGTATTCATTAATTTTGGGTTTAAATTTTTTAAATGAAACTATACTGTCTTTTTAGCCTGTTATTTTTTGCCGGATCTGTGCAGGCGCAGCCGGGCGATCATATGATCAAAACCAATAAGGATGATAATACTTTATTATGGGAGATCAGCGGTAACGGGCTTCAAAACCCTTCATACCTGTTTGGAACTTTTCATTTGCTCTGTAAAGAGGATATTCAATTTAGTATTGCTTTAAAACAGGCGGTGAAAAACAGCGAAGAAGTATACCTGGAAATTGACCTGGATGATCCGGCAACCTTGTTAGGGGGGCTGATGCTGATGAGTATGAAAGACGGAAAAAAGATAAAAGACCTGTACAATCCTGGGGAATACAGCAGGATTGCAGGTTATTTTAAAGACAGTCTTCAAACACCAATCGGCCTTTTTCAATCGATGAAACCGGGGTTTTTAGTGGCGTTGCTGTATCCAAAAATGATGCCTTGTAATTCGGTGAGCAGCATTGAAGAATCCATTATGCAATTGGCAAAAGCATGGGGTAAAGAGATCAGGGGATTGGAAACCATGGCTTTCCAGGCTTCCGTATTTGACAGTATCCCTTACGAAAAACAGGCCGAAGAACTATTACAGGCAATAGACAGTATGAAAAACTCAAAAAAATATTTTGAGCAGATGTTAAACGCCTATAAAAATCAACAACTTGCCGAGATTGAAAAAATTATTAATGATCCCGCTTTGGGTATGGAATCCAACCAGGATATTTTGCTTGACAGCAGGAATAAGAACTGGGTTGTGCAGTTGAATGAGATCTTGAAAAAAAAATCAGTTTTTATAGCTGTTGGCGCCGGACATTTAGTAGGCAAAATGGGATTGATCGCATTATTAAAGGAAGCAGGGTATGTTGTTAGAGGTTTAGAGAATAAGTAATGCGTAATTAGTAATTGGGTTATGCCGTTTAACTGTAAAAAATCTATGATTGGTTAATATCATTGAAATGTTTTTCCCAATTCCTATTTAATCACAACTTCCTTTATCGTCTTTTCCCCAAGTGCTTCATTAACCCGCTCAATAATTTTTTCTTTTTGATAAAGTAATTCATTTTTTAAGGGAGCTACAGTTGTTGTAATAAATAGGGTTGCATTAATGATCTGAATTTTATCAGTGTATTTGGCAACAGTTTTACCCATCACTTCCTCCCAAACATCATCAATACGCAATGCCTGTATACCGCTTTTAAGCCGGCTCTTTTGCAAAAACTGTTTGATGGCGTCCTGTAAAGAAATTTCTCCCATAATGTAAAAATAGGTAAAGAATCCAGCAACTTACAACTCAATGATCTGGTAACCCGATTTTAATTTTTCAAATGCTTCCAGCAACCTATCCATATGTGTATCTGTAATTAAAACCTGCCCGGTATTTTCGTTACAAACCCATTGCAAAAGTTGTTGCATACGATTGGCATCCAACTTTTCAAAAACATCATCCAGCAGCAGGATTGGGGCAAAGCCTTTATTCATTTTGAGCATTTCGAACTCGGCTAATTTTAAAGCAAACAATAAACTTTTTCGCTGACCCTGCGATGCAGTTGATTTAAAAACCTGGCCGTTTAACTGGAAAACCAGGTCATCTTTATGGATGCCTGCACTGCTTCGCTGCAGTATCAAATCCTTTTGCCTGAAATTGTTCAGCAAATCGTAAAAACTGCTGTCATGCAGCCGGCTCTCGTATTGTAATGATATCGCTTCTTCATTATCTGTTATGCGGTGATAAAAGGTTTTCACCAGCGGAATTAATGATTCGGTAACCATTTTTCTTTTAGCATAGATAAAATTTCCCGGAACAATCAACTGTTCGTCGAGTACTTCCAACAACGGCCAGTCTGTTTTGCCCTGCTCGGCAAATCGCTTAAGCAAACTGTTTCGTTGTAGCAGTATTTTATTGTAACCAATAAGTTGTTGCAGGTATTCAGCATCAATCTGGCTTATCAGGGTATCAAGATATTTTCTCCTGATTTCGCTTCCGCCGGTTATTAATTCAATATCATCGGGCGCAATCATCACCACCGGAAATTTTCCGATATGGTGCGACAGTTTATCGTATGGAATATCGTTCAATAATAATTCTTTTTTTCCGTTGTTCCGGTTTATACAAACCAGTTTCTTCAGTTCTTTTTCCTTTAAAAAATAAGTTTCAAGCCGGAATCCGTCCTGGTCAAATTGAATGTTGTATATATCTGATGCAGAGAAATAACTTCTTGCAAAACAACAATAAAAGATGGCATCGAGCAGGTTTGTCTTTCCTCTGCCATTAAGTCCACAGATGCCAACTACTTTTTCATTAATGGAAAATGTGGAATGGCTGTAATTCTTAAACTGTGTTAACACTATTTTTTGCAGAAATAACATAGGCTGCAATATAACAAATGTTAGAAGTCGGTTGTTAACATACCGGGTAAAAACGGAACAAAAGACGGTACAGAAGCAACAAAAAGGTATATTTAGATGTCTGTTTGAAAGTATTTAATTTTTTTTCAGATTAATGGCAAATTTTGAATCTCCTGCCTGTTTTTTTGCGTTTCTAAATATAAAGTCGGGCTACGATCCAGGAATGAAGAAATGTGTATTTATACTAATTTGTATTTTATTTTACACCCGGGCAATTGCGCAGGATGCCGAATTGGTTTGGGTAAAACAAATGGGAGGAACTTCTTTTGAAGAAGTTCAGGCGATTACCATGGATACAGCGGGTAATATTTACTGCACAGGCTATTTTTCCGCAACGGTAGATTTTGATCCGGGCCCGGGTATTTTTAACCTGACAGCAGTTGAGGACGAAGATGTATTTGTTAGTAAAATGGATAGTGCGGGTAATTTATTATGGGTGAAACAATTTGGAGGAACCAGGCATCAGTCCGGTACAACGATTGCGATAGATGCAGCAGGAAATGTTTTAATTGGGGGTATATTTTTTGGGCATGTTGACTTTGATCCCGGCCCCGGGACTTTAACTTTTTTCTCTAACGGATTTACGGATAATTTCATTTGCAAATTAGATACAAACGGGGATCTTGTTTGGGCCAGGCAGATCGCCGGGTCGTTGACCGACCGCCTGAGCTCCATTGCGTTTGCTGGTAATGGGTCTATACTTATTACCGGCTATTTCGAAGGTACCAGTGATTTTGATCCCGGTTCCGGGTTTGCCACATTAACCTCGGCAGGCGTTGCCGATATTTTTATATTGAGACTTTCTGCAGCAGGCCTTTTTGAGTGGGTAAAACAAATCGGCGGAGAGTCTTACGACGCCGGGTATTCGCTAAAAACTGATGCCGCCGGGAATATATATGTATGCGGTATTTTCCTTAATATCGTTGATTTTGACCCCGGCATAGGTGTGCATAACGTGGCCAGTGTTGACCAGGATGATGTTTTTATTTTGAAATTAGATAATAATGCCGATTTTGTATGGGTTAAACAAATAGGGGGTAATTCTTACTCCAGGGTCGGTTCCCTTAGTATAGATTTACACGGGAATGTAATAGTTGCTGGTAATTTTGTGAGTGATTGCGATTTTGACCCCGGTCCCGGGACCTACAATATCACCGCCGATGGAAACGATGATGCCTTTATTGTAAAACTCGATTCAAATGGTATCTTTCGATGGGCAAGAGCGCTGCAGGGACCTGATTTCCAAAGGCCATACCAGGTTGTAACGGATAATTCCGATGACGTATATACTATTGGATACTTTGGCGGGGTAACAGATTTTGACCCCGGTCCGGCTGTTTACAACATTTCGGCAGTAGGAAACCTGGACATATTTTTATCAAAGCTCAATAAGAACGGAGATTTTATTTGGGTAAAACAATTTGGGGGAAGTTTATTTGAATCCGGAAACGCAGTTTATGTTGACAATTCAAAATATATATATGCTGCCGGGTATTTCAGAGGAACGGTTGATTTTAACCCCAATGCAGCTACTTATAATCTTACCAGTAATGGTATTGACGATATTTTTATTCATAAAATGAAACAATGCCCGGCATTTTCCACTTTATCCCTGTCAATAACTACCTGCAATAGTTATACCTTAAATGGCCAGGTGTTCACATCTACAGGAAATTACACCCAGGTTTTGCGAACTACAGAGGGATGTGACAGTGTGGTCATCAGTCTTCAGCTCACCATAAATCGTATCATTACAAATGCCAATGCAGTTATCTGCGAAGGAGAGACCTTCCTGGCTGGTGGATTTTACCAAACAGTTGCAGGTACTTATTATGATACACTCTTAACCAACAACGGTTGCGATTCTGTTGTTGCAACGCGGCTTACCGTTAAACCTGCTCCTAAACCCAGGCTTGGAGCAGACAGGAATTTATGTTTTGGAGATTCGGTGGTTCTTTACGCCGGCAGTTTCAGCAATTATTTATGGCAGGACGGTAGTACTTTACCTTCGTTTACAGCTAACCGTGTTGGTAAATATTGGGTAAGGATCATGGGAACTAATCAGTGCCCGGGATCAGATACATTTAATATTATGTCGATTGATACCCTTCCACGTAACTTCCTCTTGCCTGTTGGTAAAATCTGTGCCGGCAGTAGTTTACTTGTTTCAGTAACAGGTGATTATAAGAATTATTTATGGAGTGATCGTTCAACAGCTTCATCACTGATCGTTCTAAGGCCCGGTGTATACCAGCTTTCGGTTACAGATAATAATAATTGTATGGGTGCCGATTCGATAACCATTTTGAAGAAAGATTGTATACCAACCGGCATACCAAATTCTTTTACACCCAATAGAGATGCAAACAATGATATCTTTAAACCGGTCATTAACCAGGTTATTCAAAATTATTATTTTGTTATTTTTAACCGGCACGGGCAAAAAGTTTTTGAAACCTATGAATATGGGCAGGGTTGGGATGGACGCTTAAAAAATAAAGAGCAGCCTGTGGGCACTTATGTTTACCGGGTTAAATTTACAAATGGCCTTGGCCGTGAATCCGTAGAAAACGGTTCAGTTTTGTTAATTCGGTGATGATTTTCCAACATAATAAACAAGCGGAAGTTTCAGCGTAAAAATCCACTGAAATCTTATTCCTGGTTGCCAATTATATCCCGATAGGTCTGGGTATCATTTCCTCGTGACAATTTCCCATTTCTCCCTTATCTTTGCCGACTAAAATTAAACTCATTGGCTACTAAGTTTTCTAAAGAAACCTATTTATACTGGTACGAATTGATGTTGCTTTTACGCCGCTTCGAGGAAAAGACAGGCCAGTTGTACGGAATGCAGAAGATTCGGGGTTTTTGTCACCTGTATATTGGACAGGAGGCAGTTGCCGCAGGGTGTATGACTGCAACTATTCCTGAAGACAAGTTTATTACCGCTTACCGGGATCATGCCCTGGCGATTGCCAAAGGTATAACGCCCAAAGCCTGCATGGCCGAGTTATACGGTAAGGCAACCGGTTGCAGTAAAGGAAAGGGCGGCAGTATGCATTTTTTTGGGGTAAAAGAAAATTTCTTCGGTGGGCATGGAATTGTGGGAGCCCAGATAGGAACAGGTGCCGGACTGGCTTTTGCAGAAAAATACCGCGGTACCAATAATGTGGTACTTTGCTTTTTTGGCGACGGTGCGGCCCGCCAGGGTATGTTACATGAGACCTTTAATATGGCGATGTTATGGGATTTGCCTGTTGTTTTTATTTGTGAAAACAACCACTACGCCATGGGCACATCGGTAGCACGTACCAGTAAAACTTTAGATATTTATAAACTGGCAGATGGCTATGAAATGCCGTGCGACAGCATTGATGGCATGAGTCCGGAAGATGTGCACAATGGTGTTTTAAGAGCTGTTAACCGCGCCAGGGAAAAAGGCGGGCCCACTTTACTCGAGATAAAAACCTATCGCTATAAAGGTCATAGTATGAGTGACCCTCAAAAATACCGCACCAAAGATGAACTGGAACAGTACAAGGAAAAAGACCCGATTGAGCATACGATGAACGTATTGAAAACTCAATATAAACTAACCGATGAAGAATTTGAAGTGATCATTGACCGGGTTAAGAACGAAGTGGAAGAGTGTGTGAAATTTGCCGAAGAAAGTCCCTGGCCTGATGATAGTGAATTGCTGAAAGACGTTTATGTTCAGGAAGACTATCCTTTTATTGTGGACTGATAAGTAACCAATTTTTTAATTCTAATTTTTAATAAACAATCAATTTAAATGGCTGATAAGAAAGTTAAAACAGATCAAATAGATGCCACTGAGCTGGTGGAAAAAGCAAAAGGATTTTGGGTGGCTTACAGTAAAAAAATAATCATTGCAGGTACTGCGGTAATCGTTCTGTTAGGCGGATACATTGGCTACAAATACCTGGTTACCATACCCAATGAAAAAGCGGCGAATGATCAGATATTTCCCGCCGAAAAATTATTTGGACTAATAGCCAGCCAGTCCTCCTATAATAAGGACACCGTTAATATGGTTTTGAACGGAAATAAGGCGACTGGTGTAACCGGTTTATTAAAAATTGCCAGTAAATATGGGGGTACCAAATCGGGTAACAGGGCACACTATATGATTGGCACCTGTTATTTACAGTTAAAGCAGTTTGATAAGGCTGTCAGTCATTTAAAGGATTTTGATGGACACGGTGCAGACCAGGTGCAGAGCAAAGCTTATTTGTTATTGGGACATGCTTATGCTGAATCAAAGAAAACAAGCGATGCTTTAGAATATTATACCAAAGCAGGAAACATTGCTGATCTTGATGAAGGGATGGCTTCAGAAGCATTATTTACTGCAGGCAGGTATGCCGATGCTATCGGTAAAGCAAAAGAAGCAACGGAATTGTTTCAGAAGTTGAAAGATAAATATCCGGCGAGTCAGAGGGTGAGTTCTGGCGATGTTGATAAATACCTGGGAAGTTTAGGAGTAATCAAATAATTAGGGGAATTGGTAATTGGTAGTAAAGAATCGGGTTTTAGTTCACGAATAATCATGCAAAGCTTCAGGTAAACACAACTCCATTATGTCCACAGATTCTTCAAACTTATACAATACAGCAGGCATCAACATTCCAAAGGATGCCTGTGTTATAATTGTACGCACCGAATGGAATGCTGCTGCTGTTGATCAACTGGAAGCAGGATGCGTAAAGGTGTTAACAGAAAACAACGTTATGCACAAGGTCATAACGGTGCCCGGTGCTTTTGAATTATCGTTTGTGATAAAAAAATATTGGGAGCAATATAAATACAAAGAGGTTAAACCGCATGCTTTTGTAGCCTTAGGTTGCGTGCTACGGGGCGATACGCCTCATTTCGAATACGTTTGCCAGGCAGTAACAACAGGGGTTTCGCAATTAAATTTATTGATACCGGTACCTACAATTTTTGGTGTGTTAACGGTAGATAACCAGCAACAGATAGATGAACGAACTGGCGGAAAAAACGGCCACAAAGGAGAAGAGTCGGCGGTTACCGCATTAAAAATGATTTCTTTAATTGGTACTTTTAAATAGTCGTTTCACCAGGTCCTTTTTTGATTTCATTTACTGCCTGTAATCATTTTCAAGTAAGGCTGAAGAGGCGCCAACAGATTCCGGTTATGAGCTTGTACAGACTGATTCTTCATCAAACTATGCCCAAGCGTTTAAGGATACGGTGCGAAAAAAAAATTACGGAGATTGGGATAGTATTTCGGTAAGTAATCATAAACAGGGTACGACTTTTCTGTTGGCGAATCCCTATCATGAAGATTCCGGATTTTCGATACCGGCACGGTATCATGGTAATGCATTTTTTGTTATCAATGCCGGTTTTATGTGAATCCGGAAACCTTCGGTTTACTGTTCTAAGACCTGGTGAAAATTAAAAAATTTATAGTTACAGCATTTTTAAAGACTCAGAAATAGGCATGAAAGTACAATTGTTTATTCCCTGCTTTGTTGACCAGCTATACCCGCAAACAGCATTTAATATGGTAAAGGTGCTGGAGAAAGCCACTTGCGAAGTGGTTTACAATACCAACCAGACCTGTTGCGGGCAACCGGCTTTTAATGCCGGTTTTTGGGATGAATCAAGAGCCGTTTGTTCCAAATTCATTAAGGATTTTGAAGGTGCAGATTATATTGTGGCACCAAGTGCCAGTTGTGTTGGTTTTGTACGGAATTATTATGGTAAGATTTTCGAAAACTCATCGCAACATAACCTGGTAAAAGATCTAGGTAAACGCATTTTTGAGTTTTCTGAATTTTTAACCGATGTTTTAAAAATTGAGAATTTCGGTGCCGAGTTAAAAGGAAAGGCAACCTATCATGATAGTTGCGCGGCTTTACGGGAATGTAAAATAAAGGCCGGCCCGCGCAAATTATTAAGTTTTGTAAAGGGGCTCCAAATTAGTGAAATGAACGATGTAGAAACCTGCTGTGGTTTTGGTGGAACTTTTGCTGTAAAATTTGACGCCATTTCATCCGGTATGGCCGATCAGAAGCTAACCAATGCGCTGGAAACCGGCGCCGACTATATCATCTCCACCGATTTAAGTTGTCTTATGCAACTGGACGGATTTATCAGCCGCAAAAAACTTCCGATAAAAACCATGCATATTGCAGATGTTTTGGCCCATGGCTGGGAATAGATGTCATCTATTTATACTTACAAAGGGAATTTTTGAATATTTTTTAGGTATAAATGCTGTTTATTTCGAAAAAATTCTTCACCCAAGTACAATAAAAGAATGCCGGTATGCGTTTTTACCCCGAAACACCGTAAAATTACCATCAAATTATTCTGCGGTTTTCGAAAAAACTTAATCTCAAACCCGGTTTAAAAAAGGCAAAAGCCTGTTTTAAGCTAAAACCAACAAAATGAAAACGAATTTTAACCTATCTATTGTTCAAAAGGCAACTTCACTTTTCATCGTAACCATGTTTGTTGTTATTTCCGCATCAGCATTAACCCCGTTAACTTTTGAAAATCAAGTTACTATTATAACTGAGATGTTAAAATCTGGTAATTCTGGATCATTAACCGCCAGAGTTACTGAAAAATCAGTTTACCTGGATTGGAACACCAGTTCTGAATTAAACAACAACTATTTTGAGGTTGAAAGATCGGTCGATATGAATCATTTTAAAACAGTAGCCATTGTTTTAGACGGTTTTACCACAACCGGAAATGGCAAAAGATATGCTTTCAAAGAAGATATTATCGTGGTTAAGAATAATAAGACAGCTTATTACCGTTTAAAGCAATTTGATGTTTATGGTAATACCAGCTACAGCGAAGTTGTAAGAGTTCAGCCATAAAATATACCACACCAGCATATTAAAATCCCGGTTTCAAAGCAGATAAAGGTTATTTCTCAGGATATAACTAAGCTGTTGGATTGTTTCTCAGAAACTTCCGGCGGCTTTTTTGTTTAAACCCAGATTTTGCTGTTGAAATAGTAAAGAGAGGAAAAAAGGCAATAAAGACGGGTATTTGGGCAGATTTTTTGGACGAAATCATGGTGAACTACGGAGAGATCAAAAAATCAAGCAAATGCCTGTGTTTGAAGCATTTTTTTCTCGTAATAGATTTCAACAGCAAAATTTGGGTTAACATACCCGTTCGGATTCGATTTTTACCTGGAAGCCAGACTTTTAAAGCATTAACTCATTTTATTGCAGCTAATATCAAAAGCCAGCTTATACCGATTATACCAGTATGTAGTCCGAAGCTATTTGCTATCAGTATAACACCATTTAAGATTTCAACGTAGTGCTTTGGGCTGCTTATTAAAGCAAGATGGTATTAGATCATTCCTTTTCTGGTTTTTTGGAGATTTTTTGAATTTATTTAAAGTCTAAATGCTGCTTAATCGAAAAAATTCTACCTCATGCACAATAAAAGAATGTCCGTATGCGTTTTTACCCCAGAACGCCGTAAAATTACCATCAAGTTATTCTGCGGTTTTCGAAAAAACTTAATCTCAAACCCGGTTTAAAATAGGCAAAAGCCTGTTTAAACGAAAACCAACCAAATGAAAACGAATTTCAACCCATCTGTTTCGCTTAAGTCAGTCTTTGTTTCAATGATAACCCTGTTAACTGTTGTTTCAACATCAGCCTTATCACCGGTAAATGTGAAAAACAAGGTAGATATTACACCTGCCCCTTTAAAAAGTGTTTATTATCAGTCTGTTAAAGCCAAAACATCCGAAAAATCGGTTATGCTGGATTGGAATACTGTTGCTGAATTCGGTAATAGCCATTTTGAAGTAGAAAGATCATTTGATATGAACCAATATAAAACTGTTGCCATTATTTTGGACGGTTTTACAACAACCGGAACAGGTAAAAGATACGCTTTCAAAGAAGACATTATCGTAGTTAAGAATAACAAGACTGCTTACTATCGATTAAAGCAATTTGATGTTTTTGGTAATATCAGCTACAGTGACGTTATAAAAGTTCAGCCATAAAACGTACCACACAACAATATTAAAATCCCGGTTTCAAAGCAAAATAATACAATTTCAAAATTCATAATTAAACTGTTGGTCAGTTTCTCCGGAAATTTCCAACAGTTTTTTTATGCGATGGCAGGATCTAAAAGAACAAACGTTCAACTGTCCAATATCCGGCCATGATGGTGATCATTATTGATAAAGGAATTACAATGGCCTTACGATAATACGGTTTTTTACCAAAGGGCATGCCCAGTAAAAAGAAAGCTGCTAAAATAACGGAAATCTGTCCCAGTTCTACACCCAGGTTAAACATGAGTAATGAACTTAAGTACGCATTTTTAGGAAGCCCCAGATCTGTCAACACGCTGGCAAAGCCCATACCGTGTATAAGACCGAATAAAAACACAATACCGATGCGGCTAGCCCTTAATTTATTGGAGAAGATGTTTTCCAAAGCCACGTACATAATTGATAAAGCAATTACAGGCTCTACAATATTGGCGGGCGGTTTAATTACACCATACATAGCAAGGCCAAGGGTAATGGTATGTGCTACAGTAAAAGCGGTGGCCTGCCATAAAATGGGTTTTAATTTTGGGTTGAGCAGAAATAAACTGAGTACAAATAAAATATGATCGAGCCCCAGCGGAAGTATATGTGTAAAACCCAATTGCAGATAGATGCCTGCCACTTCTGTCTTGCTTAGTTTTGCTAATGCACCATCATCATGTGCAAATAATTGCTGGCTGATGAGAAAACACAAAAGTATAATGCCAATGATTCTTATATGATATTTGTTGCTATTGCTGCTCATTATTTTTTACTTAATTGTTGAACCACATAGGCGCATAGATGCATAGGATTGTACATAGGCTATGTTTTCTATTGTTCCTTTTTTCGTATGTGGTTCAAATTATACATTGCTAAAAGAAAAATACCAGTTTAACCCTTGCAAAGAAAGGTGTACCAGGTGTATAATGCAACTCGTTCACAGGTGCCGGCTCATTCATCAATCTTGATTCTGTTGCAAACTGTGCTTCGTTCCACTTCCTGTTAAAAATGTTTTCAAAAGCTAAGCCAATCTCATATGTAGGCCTGGTGTAGTTAACAGTTGCATCTAATAAAAAATAACCTTTGGCAACTATACTGTTATCTTCATTTGCCGGGCGGTTTTTTATGTATCGATAATTAATACCACCGTTAAAACCTTTTTGTGCTTTGTAGTACAATCCACCAACACTTGTAAAAGTTGGTGCTAATGGAATATAGTCGGCACCCGTAGGTTCGTCAACAGCCCTTGGTTTAGTAAAATTAAAATTGGCATTGGCAAATATATTTTTAGTAAACTGAAACCTGCTGGTAATATCAATGCCTTGTCTTCTGCTTTTACCGCTTGGTTCTACCACGCCTGCATCGCCTACATACACAAACTCCTGATCAAGATATAAATACCACGCAGCAATATTTATCAATATATTTTCGGATGGTTTTACAATCACGCCGAAATCTGCTCCATAGGCTGCAGGCAGTATTTGTTTCCCATCATTTTCAACAACCACCCTTGCATCATTACTGTGAAAACCCTTGCCTGTTTTTACAAATAACTGTACCTGTTTATTAATGGTGTACAGAAAATTAAGCTTAGGACTAACAATTGTTTTTTGTTGCGATGGCTGCTGCGCTATATTTAATTTATCCAAGTAACTGAAACTAAAATAATCTACCCGTAAGCCGGCATCAAACAACCATTTACCTACGTGTAGTTTCTGTTGCATAAAAGCATAAACATTTGTTTCTTTAATATCGCCCAGTTTAATATCACTTAAAAATTTACGGCGCACTACATTTGACAGCTTGCTGTCTTTTGTTGCATCTTGTCTCAGTCCGGCGCCATAAGTTGACTGCAGTGATTTGCTGCCAAAAAAATATTTGTGGTTCAGTTTGGATGCATAGCCAAAGATATTGCGGCTTTCGGCCTGTTGTATTTCATCGCCGTTTACGGGGTCGTTTAAAAAGAAAGTAAAGTTTGAATACAGGTTGAATTTATAGCGGCTGTAAAATGCCTGGTTCTCCCAGTGGGTACCATTCTTAAACTGGTGCAATACAAGGAGGTTGGCATTATGCCTTTCTGTATGGCCACCTTCGGTGGGGTCAATACTTCCAAAACGGTCAATAGTGCCATCGTTAACAGCACGGTCAGGCACTTGTCCGCTTGCATTCCACTTGCTGGTAAAAGTAGAGAGGGAAGCAGTAAGCTTTGTATTATCTGTTAAGGAAAGATTGTATTTTCCGAAAATGTTCAGGCGTTTAAAAATTTGTTTGGCAAGGGTAGGGCCATCGGTATAATTTAAATCGGCAGCAATATATGCGCTTTGCTTTTCCTTGTTTTTTTTAAAAAGATCCACCATGGCTAAGTTGCGAAATGAATTAAACCTTCCGGCTTCTACCTGTACCAGGCTGTTTCTGATGTTTTTAAAACTGTTGAAAGATACATAACCTGCGGTATTGAAATCTCCCTGCTGTGCATAGTAGGGGCCGGCGCCAAAATCAATATTGTTAACGGTTTCAGGAATAATGAAATGTGCATCGGCATAACCCTGCCCATGTGCATGGCTTACCATATTTACCGGCATACCATCAAAAGATACTTTTACATCGGTGCCATGATCTACATCAAAGCCACGTATAAAAATCTGTTCAGCTTTGCCGCCGCCGGCATGTTGTGCAATAAATAAACCGGGCACCAACCTTAAAAGACCCTGTGTATTTTTTACAGGTTTAAGGTCAAGATCAATTTTGCTAAAAGTGCTGAATTTATTTGCAGCATTGCTTTCCAGCACTATATCCTTTAACCGGATGGCATCGGGTTGCAGGGCTATGATATTAGCATCTTTTTTGTCAAGTGTACTGGTTATGGATTTATAGCCGATACAGGAGATAATTACTTCACCATAAGTTTTTATGGTAAAACTGCCGTTCTCATCTGCTGGCGTTTTAAAGGCAGGAATTTTTGTATCTGCTACCAGGGCCGCTTCCAGTGGTTGCCTGCTAATAGCATCCACCACTTTTCCACGGATGGTATTTTGTGCCTGTGCTTCAGAAAATATTCCCAAAAGAAAAGCTATAAGAACAGTAATATAACAGGTGTTATTGATTTGCATACATAAAATTTAAACGGATGATCAATAGAGATGGTAATTAACAGCCAACCGTTGTTATCCTGCCGGTAAAGCAGGATAGCCGGAAAAGTTGTTTTATTACCAGGTGGCGTAAATAAAAATCATCAGGCCCTGGCCCTGGGCGGGGGATAATCTCCAGACAGGTAATTGTGTTGCAGTGCAGCCGATACAGGTATTTGAAATATCCTGTTCAAAACTGAAAGTGTTGTAGTTTCTTTTTGTGGAAAACTGATATGATCGTTTGCTGAATTGTCTTTTTTAGATGATGGCAATTCTTTTTGTGATGCTTGTTTTTTTGCATTGTCCACAATTTCTTTATGGATATGCATTTTACCGTTTTCCATATGCACGGTTGACATATGTTGTGCGTAAAAGAAAACATGGTTTACAAAATCACCCACATAAGGCAGTAGCGGCTTTAGCATTACAACCATGTAGCTTAAAAGTACAATATGCAGGATGATTTTTTTCATTTTAAAAGCAGTGCGGTTTATTGTACAAATTTATATCTGTGCTTTTATTCCTGGTCTGTAGTTGTGTTAAACGGTTTTTAAAGGGTTGCCAACCTGTAAAAGGTTGGCAACCCTAAACAAATTACTGTACGTTAATTAAAGCAGATCTTTTCAGTAACTCAGGGTTTTTGCTACTTGTAGATGTGGCTGTTTTTAAATATTCTTTTGCTTTGGCTACATTTTTCTGGTTGTAAGCAATCCAGGCCAGTTCATTATTTACATCAATATTTTTGGGGCGAATGGCATATTCCATCATGGCATATTTTTTTGCGCTGTCCCACTGGTTTGTTTTAATAAAACTTCTGCATAATTCCAAAGAAACCGAATGATGGCCGGAGTTTGCATCTGCTATCAACAGCTTTTGAATTTCGTTGTATTTGTCTATTGCCTTTTTGGTATCGCCCATGGCAACATACACATCTGCTTTTTGTTCTTCAAAAGATGATTGCGGCATAATGGCGTTGGCAGAATCTAACAAAGCAATGGCTCTTACATAATTTTTCTTTTTGGTTTCTACCTTGGCAAGGCCAGCCATACTTTGGGCATAGCTGGGTCGCATAACCAGGTTTTCGGCATAAGCATTTTCAGCCGCTATCAGGTTTCCGGTATTGTAGTAAAGATCACCCAGCATATTCCTGCTCCAGCATTGTGGTTCACTGCCGGGTAATCCTGCCTGTACAGCCATTTTCATAGCTTCAATGGAACCGTAGTAATCTCCATGTATCTCACGTAAATAACTGGCTCTTGAATAGGCTTCCAATGATGGTTTTATTGCCTGCATCCTATCCGACATGGCGATAGCTTCTTCATAATTACCCAGTTCTACATTGGCATCAACCAAAATACCATAAACGTAAGCATTGTTTGGGTTGATGTTCTTTGCTTCTTCTGCAATTTTTTTAGCATCGGCAAACTGGTGCTGGCTCATTCTCAGCGAAGCTTTGTACACATTTGCTTCAAAATTTTTAGCATCAAGGCTTAAAACACCATTTAATATTTTTTCAATGGCAGGGTAGTAGTAATGGTGTTCGCCGGTAATACGTTGTTCGGCTATGAAAATAGTTGCCAGTTGCAGGCGTGTTTTTACATCGTTGGCATTTACAGCAAGTTTGGCTTTTAATTCTGCTGTTTTTTCCTGTGTTTTTTTCCATTCGGCGGCGTTGGCCAGTTCGCCTTTGCGTTCTAACAGATTCGGGATCTGCATTGGGTTTTGGTCTTCTACAAAAGCTTTAAGTTTTGCTTCACTGCTGTTGCAGCTGTTAAATATGGATAGGGCAGTAAAAATTAAAAAAGCAGCGAACAGCGCCCTTTGGGCAAAAAATAGAATAAGGGTTAAAGTCTTTTTCATTTTGTTGTTGATTTTTAATAGTTACGAAAAAAGGAGAACCTTGGTTCTCCTTTTTAACATTTTTTTTCATTTTAGCCACGAAGTACACTTATGAACAAGAATGATCTGTATTAATTAGTGCCAGTTCGTGTAATTAGTGGCTTATTCTTACTTAGTTTGTTTTTATTATTCCCATCGTTTTTGTTTTTGCACCATCCACATACAACCTGGCGTAATAAGCACCTGGCGCAAGGTTTGTTTTACTCCATGGTAAATAATAATCACCTTTTAATCTGGCGGGTTCTCTTAAAACCGCAATCCTTCTTCCAGTTGCATCTGTAATAACGATGCTTATATCAGTTGCATCCTGGTTAAGCCTGTAATGGAAAGTTGTTGATGATTTAAATGGACTTGGAAAAGCTACAAAGGCGTTAGGGTCTGCAGCAAGTCCTAAGTTGCCACCAAAAACATTACTCTTTGGCCCTGAATATCCGTTTCCGGTAAACCCTCTCCAGGGTGTTTGCACAAAAGGAAACACGGATTTAAATGTTGTATCGTTTCTGCCAACACCTTCTTTAAAAGTGATGGTATTCACCAGTTGCGGTGTAACCGGGCTTCCGGTTCCAGGGAAATCATCGTACCACAAACCAATGGCTGCCAGGGCAACACCCCCCACGGCCTGTAATTCAATGGTAGTTACATCATCCTCCAATCTTCTTCCGTTAGGAAAACCATCCATGTTAGGAATATTCTGCAGCGCTGCACTCGCATTAAACCGGGGATCGGTTAATCCTAAAACAGCAGCCTGAATAATACCCAGTGGACTGAAATCGGGGCTGTTACGCGGCGTAACAGGCACTGCCATATTCAATCTCAAATAATCGCCCAATGTTGGTAAAAAATTATTGATGAAAGGCTTACCAGCCGCCAGTGGATTTCCACCTTTGCCTGTAGCCAATTGATAAGGACGCAGGTTTGGAACACCGGTGTAAAATATCGGTAAGATATCAACGGCCCTTGGGCTTTGGTTATCCGGTAATAAAATGGTACCAAAAATAGCATCATCCAAAGCTGTACCTGCAACAGCAGGAGAACCTTTTAAAGGGAATAAACCCGGTTTTCCATTTCTAAAGTCAAAAGCGCCTAAAGAAGCTTTTTGTATTCTTAATTTTGCAAGGCCTGGTACGGCACCACCAAACTGTGAATCATCCATATACAAAGCCAGTTCTGGATTTTTAAAGTATGGAACAAATTGTCCGTCACCTGACGGAGCGGTTGCATTCCATTTATCTTTATCACCGATAGCAATAACTACTTCGTTTGTCAAAGGCATTCCTAATCTTGAAACCTGTGTCCATGCGCCTGAAGTTGTAGGTTTGGTTCCATTGGTACTTAAGGTTGTAATTGCTGGCCTGCTTGCATTGGCATATACACCAATTACGAAATCTGCATCTAAAATACTGGTTGCCTGTGCTATCGTTTTTCCAGTTTTTTGTAAGGTAGAAATGGGAACTTCTATGGCAATGGTATGGCAATTGTATTTAGCCAGTCCATCTCTTGCACCAGTTGTTCTAAAGCCGCCTGCATCAAATGCACCGCCTAAATCAACAAAGAAAGGATCATCAATGGGGCCGCAGAAAACTTTTTCACCTGTGCTGGCTGTTGCAATGGCAGCCGTCATCAGTGCATTATAATCGGCTGCACCTAAACCTACACTACCTTCAATTGAACGGGGGCCGATGTTTGGAGGAGGCACCACACCATTGGTTACAATTGCAGTAAAGCTTGTGCCGCCATTAATACTTCTTTCGCAGGTATAGGTTGTTTTTACATTTTGTTTGCCTAATCGTATGTTGAAGAAAGTAGACCCATCTTCATTGATTTGTGTAAATGTAAAACGATAAATGATATCATCGCCGGTTGTTGCGGTATTGTTATCAATATGAATTTCGTAGCGGATATTTTCTCCAAATGTATACCAGTTGGGGCCGCCGGCCGGGTGTTCAAAAGGAATATAATTCGCAATCAGGATGATTTTGCTTGTATCAGACGGGCTGCGAAAAGCATAAAGATCTGTATTATCAGCTAATGGATCATTGCTGATTAATGGTGCTTCCCTGTGGCTGGATGCAGCCGCATTTATTGTAAATGCCGTTGTCCATATCAGCAGGGCAGTAAGTATTTTAAAATATTGTTTCATACAATTTATATTTATAATGGTTAATTTTTTAGGTTAGAATCTTGGTTTTATGGTGTAATCATAACCTCTCCATGGAGCCTGCAAATAAGGGAAACCGGCTTTAAAAGTCGTATCGTTCTTTGTGGGGCCCGCTGAAAAACTGAGTACATTAACCAGGTTGGTTGTAACCGGGCTGCTGCCGTCCAGTTTATAATCATCGTACCATAAACCAATCGCTGCCAAAGCAACACCACCCACCGCCTGCAGTTCAATAGTTGTTACGTCGTCTTCCAGTCTTCTGCCATTGGGAAAACCGTCCATGTTTGGAATAAACTGAATATTTGCATTGCCGTTGTACGCAGGATCGGTAAGTCCCAGTACTGCTGCATTTACTATACCCAGGCTACTAAACTTAGGATCATTGCGTGGCGTAGGAGGCACGGCCATATTCAGTCGTAGCATATCTCCCAGCGTAGGTAAAAAATTATTGATAAAAGGTTTGCCTGGTGAAAGTGGCCCACCTGTTTTACCTGTTGCCAACTGGTATGGAGCCAGGTTTGGAACGCCGGTATAAAATATAGGTAAGATATCAACAGCTCTGGGGCTCTTGTTATCGGGTAATAAAATGGTGCCGAAAATTGCATCATCCAGCGCGGTGCCTTTTACTGCTGCAGAACCTTTTAAAGCAAATAATCCGGGTTTGCCATTTCTGAAATCATAAGCGCCTAAAGCATGGTTTTGAATTCTTAAAGCATTTAAAGATGGAACCGCTCCACCAAATTGCGAGTCATCCATATACAAAGCCAGCTCAGGATTTGAAAAATAAGAGGCAAACTGCAGGTCATTGGCTGGTGTGGTTGCATTCCATTTATCTTTCATTGCTAAAGGAATAATTGCCTCGTTGGTAAGTGGCATACCCAAACGTGAAACCTGTATCCATGGGCCAGCGTAACCTACTGCACCACCGGCGCCAAGTGTTTTAATTTGCTGCCTGCTGGCGCTTGCCCAAACACCAATTACAAAATCGCCATCTAAAATGTTAGCAGCCTGCGCTACAGTTTTACCATCTTTTTGTAAAAGGTTAACAGGGATTTTTAATGCTATGCTATGCACATTATAACGGGATAAACCATCTTTGGTTGGATTGGTTGTGTTGCCCTCCGGACGAAAATTACCTACATCAAATGCACCGGCAAGATCAACAAAGAAGGGGTCATCAACCGGGCCGCAAAAAACTTTTTCGCCGCCGGTTGCAGTTGCAATAGCTGCAGTAATTAGTGCATCATAATTAGCTACTCCCAAACCAACCGGGCTGCTTTGAATGGAGCGTGGGCCAATATTAGCAGGAGGAACAATACCGTTTGTAACCACCGTTGTAAATGCCCCGCCGTTCACACTTTTTTCGCATAGGTAAGTTGTTTTTATGTTTTGTGCACCCAGGCGGATGTTGAAAAACGTTGTAGGATCCTGATTGATCTGCGAAAAAGTAAAGCGGTAAAGAATATCATCCGTTGTGGTGGTTGTCTTGTTCTTGATATGAATTTCGTAACGGATATTTGTGCCGAATGTATAATAATTAGGTCCTCCTTCTGGCAATTCAAAGGGAATATAATTGGCAATTATCGTAATCGTATTCGGATCATCGGGACTGCGAAAAGCATATACATCTGTATTATCGCACAGGGGATCGTTTGAAATTAAAGGGGCTTCCCGGTGGCTTGATGCATTGGTTACCAAGCTTACGGTAAAAAGGGCCAGCATCAATATCAGTTGCTTTATTTTAATAATCATTGTTTTCATTATTGTAATTTTTAAGTTATTTTATTTTGATGCGGTTGCTTTATTGAAATCAAATAACAGGGATAGCCTAAATGTATTTTTAAGCGCATTGTCATTTGTATTATTACCGGTTGGTAACAGGTAAGAAAAATTAATACCGGCAATTTTATAATGTAATCCGGCACCCACCGTAAGATAATTGCGGTTTCCCTTAAGTTTGTTTTCGGTAAAATATCCGGTACGCAGACTGAATAATTCTTTGTACATATATTCAGCACCAAAACCTAGTTGAAATTCTTTTAGCTCCTCACTTCCTCCGTCGGGAGCATCACCAAAAGAACTGAACCAGCTTCCAACAACACCCTTGCTGTTATAGTCTGCTACTTTTTGTGCGTCGGAAGCATCGGGAGGTGTTGGTACCAATAATTTATTGATGTCGAGCGCAAAAGAAATTTTATTATCACTGTTAATATCTTTGTTATAAGCCGCACCCAAACCAAGATTTGCCGGTATGTAGGAAGATTCGCCACCATAATTGAGTTTACTGCCCAGGTTGGAAAGAGCAGCACCAAAATTCCATGCCTTTTTTGTGTAGAACCACGAAATATCGGCAGCAACAGCATTGCCTGATTTGTAATTGCTGTTTACCAAATTGTTGGCCAGTCTGCTGTGTATATAGCGAATATTAAGGCCAATGCCGGTTTTTGTGGATAGCTTTCGTGAGTAACCAGCTTCAATAGCAAGGTCGTTAGGTTTAAAAGTGCCTGCTTCCTGTCCCAGGGCATCGGTAAAAGTAAAAATACCCTGGTTAAAGTTGCGAAAACCAAAGCTGATAGCCTCCTTATCGCTCAGTTTGTAAAAACCGGCTAAAGAGATCTGGTTGATGTTTTTAAGATCAAGTTCGCTCAGCCATGGTGTGTAAGTAATACCAATGCCGTACTTATTTTCGTTAAAAACTGTTTTACCGCCATTGTAAAACATAGCAAAGGCATCAGGATTTGTCGCTACGCCAACATCGCCCATTGCTGCAGTTCGTGCATCGCTTGCCAGCCTCAAAAAGGGCACTGCTGTTGTTATGGGGTTTTCTTTTCCGGACTGGGCAAAAGACGTTTCGGCAAACATCAGCAGCAAAACCGGAATAATTACTCTGGTTAATTTTGAATTCATGTTTTAAATTTTTTATTTTTTGAGAAAAAGAAACAGCTTATCTACATACGGACAATTTTGTTAAACGGATTTAACATTTTTAAATTTGTATTATAAAAAATTGTGGGTGCATCAAAATGCCGCCAATTTTATTTATAAATTTGATGCTAAATATTAATGACTATGGCTTATTGGCTGGTAAAATCAGAACCCTCCGTGTACAGCTGGGATACTTTGGTAAAAGAAAAACAAACCTGCTGGAGTGGTGTACGTAATTATGCAGCACGTATTAATCTGCGTGCCATGAAGAAAGGTGATGAAGTGTTATACTACCACAGCAATGAAGGGATAGAAATTGTTGGCATTGCAAAAGTGGTAAAAGAAGCCTATCAGGATCCAACTACAGATGACGACAGGTGGGTGGCAGTAGATATAAAAGCGATTAAGCAATTAAAAAAACCGGTACCGCTGTCCGTTCTTAAAACCGACAAACGCTTTGCCGATATGGACCTGGTTCGTTTGGGCAGATTAAGTGTAGGTGTTGTAAAACCGGCAGAGTGGGAGATGTTGATGAAATTGGCCGATACCCCCTAATCCACTGGAGAAGAACATTGCCGCCCGTCGCTTCCTCTTTTTTTTAGTTATACCGGTTATACCAGTATTTAGTACAAAGCCATTTGCTTTCGGTATGATACCATCTAAGATTTCAACGTAGTGCTTTGGACTACCTATTAAATCAAGATGGTATTAATTAAATTGCCAGGAAAGGCAAGCTTTAAAAGCTTGCCTTTCCTTTACCTGCAATCCCGCAATTTTGTTTCTCTTACCTGAAAATAACCGTACCCATTTGCCTGGTAAGTTCTATTTCCATTTGTTTTAAATGCTGGTGGGTTTGTACCAACAGCATTTGGTCTTCCATGACCGTAGATTTTTCCATGTCTTTCTGGTTGTCGTCAATCAACCTTTTTATTTTACGCAGTTTAAGATAATTAAGGGTTGAAAAAACTTCCTCGGCAAACAAATCATCACGCGTGGCAATATGGCCATCAAAGTGTTCTTTCCAGTTGGGGCTGATCTCATAGTTAAAATCCATGATACTAACCACCAATGCACTCATTTGCAGATCTTCGTTGTATAAAAAATGCCTGGCTGTTGGCTCAAGACCAGCATCATACCATGTTTTGTAGGTTTGTAATATCCTGATTAGTTCTTTATTATCGATCAACTCTTCCAACTGGTTCTCTTGAATTTCTTTAAACATATAGTCAGCAACTTTTTGCACGTCACCGGCCTGCCCGTGTGTAGGGGGCCAGTCTTTTAAACCAAATTCAAGCAAACTCCTGATCATCGCCTGCTCATTAATTTCGTCTTTATTAAAAAGCGCGGCAACGTCATTTTCCATGGCATCACCCTGCCCGAAACTGATCGTTTCTTCCACAAAACGCTGATCCCGTTGCTGCCGGTTTTCTTCTTTGCCAATTTTTTCCCGGATGAATTTATTGACCAGTGCATGTAACCCGCTTTCTTCTATCTTTAGTATTTCGGAGCATTGTTTTATATAGTCCTGCTGTTTGGTAAAATCCTCGGTCTTGTTGATTTTTGAAATGGTTTCTGCGATCTGGTTTACAACAATTGATTTTTTATTACTGTCGTTGCCCGCATCTTTTAATGCTATCCCCAGCTGAAATAAAATAAAATCTTTTTTATTTTCGGCAATGAAGTTGATGAATGCTGTTGCGCCAACTTTATGTACATAGCTGTCCGGATCTTCTCCATCGGGTATTAAGACCAATTTCACATGCAGGCTTTCTTCCAGTGCCAGGTCAAGCCCACGCAGCGCTGCTTTTATGCCGGCGCTGTCACCATCATAAATAATGGTGAGGTTGCTGGTGTATTTTTTTATGAGCCTTAATTGGTCGGGAGTAAGCGATGTTCCTCCGCTGGCTACCACATTTTCAATGCCGGCCTGGTGCAAACTAACCACGTCGGTATAGCCTTCTACCAGCAAACATTCATCAGCTTTATCTATGGCCTGGCGGGCAAAATAAGAACCGTAGAGTAATTTACTCTTTACATAAATTTCGTTTTCCGGGCTGTTGATGTATTTTGGGGCCTTATCATTCTTTTTAATGATTCGGGCACCAAAGCCCAGCACTTTTCCACTTTGGTTATGTATGGGAAAGATGATTCTTCCACGATAATTATCATAGGGATGGCCATCACGTTCGTTTACAAGCCCTGTTTTTAATAAATACGCCAGACTATATTGCGCATCAAGGGCTGCCCGGGTAAATCCATCCCTGGCCTCGCTGTTATATCCCAGCTGAAATTTATTGATGATGTCCTCTCTAAAACCGCGTTCCTTTAAATAACTCAAAGCAATATCCTGCCCCTCCTCTGTATGTAAAAGTGACTCTTTAAAATACTTTTGCGCAAAAGTATTGATGATATACAGGCTGTCTGCAATCTGCTGCTGTTGTTTGTATTCGGGACTGGTTTCCGTTTCTTCAATCTCCACGTTATACTTTGCCGCCAACCATCGCAAGGCCTCAACATAACTGTATTTTTCTGCTTCCATTAAAAAGCCGATACTGTTGCCGCTGCGGCCACAACCAAAACATTTGAATATTTCTTTGGCAGGAGATACGGTAAAAGATGGTGTTTTTTCATTGTGAAAAGGGCATAAGCCTAAATAGTTGGAACCCCTCTTTTTCAGTTTAATAAAAGAACCTACTATTTCCACAATATCAATGCGGCTGAGAATTTGTTGTATGCTGTTCTGGGATATCAATTTTTAAATAATGTAACTGTAATTTACATATAATACAGTTGTGTTAAACTTCTGCAAAAATAATATTATATAATACAATGGCATGATTTATGAAAAATTAGAAAAAAAATCATCGGTATTTAATATCTTTAACTATAAAAATTATTAAAAACATGAAGAAAAATTTATTAGTGATTACATTAGTACTGGCCGGATTTTGCAGTAATAGCCAGGATTTAAAAAATGTAAAATTATTTACAGAATTAAGGCAATTTGATAAAGCAAAGGCTGAGGTAGATGGTTATCTCGGTATTGAAAAAAATGCGTCAAAAGCCGAAGGCTGGTATTTTAAAGCATATATCTATAATTCTTTGGGCAGGGCAGAAGGCAAGGCAATTACGGAAAGTAAGTCATTGTATGCCTTTGCCTATGATGCCATAAAAAAATATACGGCGCTTGATCCTAAGGTTCCGTTAACTACGGAAGAGAAGAATTCTACTTTATTCAATATTTATTATGGCTTTTACGATTTGGGGATTAAAACATATAACAGTAAAGACTTTACAGAATCCTATGATTGTTTTAAAAAGACCCTGGACGTACACGATTATATTTTCGACAATAAACTTATAGGGCCTAATGACCTGAAATTTGCTGCACACGATACGGATATCGTATGGAATCTTGCCATTTTGGCCAATGAGCTAAAGAAAAAAGATGAAGCAGCTGTGTTTTACAAAAGAATTGCTGATGCAGATTTAAGCGAGGAAAGATATGTAACTGCTTATGATGATCTGGTATTAAAGTATAAAAGAGAAAAAAACGGGGAATTATTTGCAAAATACCTGGCGGCAGCTAAAAAATATTATCCAGTTGACAAGGCCTATTGGGAAACACAGGAAATCGATTTCGCTATCAAGGACCTGGAGGGCGAGGCACTATTGAATAAATATGAAGAGTTAACCAAAACCCTGCCTGATAATTACATGGTATTTTATAACTACGCTTTGGAAATTGATAAATTCTTAACCGGTGCTGCAACAGCCGGAAAAGATGTAAATGCCTACAAACTGCGGATCGAGGAGCTTTTTAAAAAAGCGATCAGCATAAAATCAACCATTGAGGCCAATTTACAATTAGCCAATATCTATTATAGTAAAACCTACGATTTACAGGATCGTATAGCCAGGATAAAGGGCACCAAACCAGAAGAAGTAAAGGTAAAGAATGAACTGAAGGCTAAACTGAAAACGACCATGAATGATTGTGTTCCCTATGCACAAGAAGCCGTGAAACTACTGGAAACATTAACGGAATACAAATTTGGTGATAAAGCCAATTTTAAACTGGCCCTGGAGATATTGGCCCATGCCAGCAAAATGAATGGTGATGCAGTAAAAGCAGCTGAATATGATAAGAAAAAAGAGGGGATTGATAAACTTTAAAACAAAATAACCGGTATAAAAAACCTCCTGAAAACAGGAGGTTTTTTATGTAGTATTTTTTTACCTTTTTCTGCAAAGAGTTGATGCCAGGTAAGTGTTACCATGATGAACAACCGTAAATTTATCAGTTTTTAGTATTATTCCTGATGTTCAGGTCTGAACCATTCAGTGCATCAATTAAAGTTTTGTATTTACCGGTTATTTCGGCTGATTGTTCTTTATCGTTCAAACTCAATTTACCATTTGATAATCTGAGCGTATAATTATCCTTTTCAATTAACTTACCCGCAATCAAAGCCTCGATTAAATCGTTAACTTTTAGCGCATTGGCATCAGGGGTTACGGTTAAATCTACCTGATTGGTACTGTCTGCTTTGATGATCAAAATTTCTTTTGTCATTTCCTGTTTGGTGGTTTCTGCCGCCGCACCCCAATCCATAGTTGCAAGGGTAGGCGCAATAACCAGCGAAACAATACTCATCAGTTTGATCAGGATATTCATGGATGGGCCGGAAGTATCTTTGAATGGATCTCCAACAGTATCTCCTGTAACAGAAGCCTTGTGTGGTTCCGACTTTTTATAGAACATCTCCCCATTGATCTCAACACCTGTTTCAAAAGATTTTTTTGCATTATCCCAGGCACCACCTGCGTTATTCTGAAACATACCCATCAACACACCGCTTACGGTAGCACCGGCCAAAAATCCACCCAAAACTTCGGGACCAAAGGCAAAACCAATAATCAACGGAGATAATAAGGCGATAGCACCCGGTAACATCATCTTTTTAAGTGATGCTTCAGTAGAAATGGCTACACATTTGTCGTACTCAGGTTTACCGGTACCTTCCATGATACCCGGAATAGTCCGGAATTGGCGACGTACTTCTTCTACCATCGCCATAGCAGCTTCTCCAACCGCACGAATGGCCAATGACGAAAAAATAAATGGAATCATGCCACCTACAAACAAGCCAGCCAAAACCGGTGCTTTGTAAATGTCGATACCGTCAATACCGCTGATACCCACAAAAGCAGCAAACAAGGCCAACGCAGTCAATGCTGCCGAAGCAATGGCAAAACCTTTTCCGGTTGCTGCCGTTGTATTACCTACTGCATCTAATATATCTGTCTTTTCACGAACTTCTTTTGGTAGCTCACTCATTTCAGCAATACCACCGGCATTATCGGCAATGGGCCCAAAAGCATCAATGGCCAGTTGCATAGCCGTAGTGGCCATCATTCCGGCAGCTGCAATGGCTACACCGTATAAACCTGCACACCAAAAACTCATATAAATACCTGAAGCCAAAACAAGTATGGGTAAGAAAGTACTTTCCATACCCATGGCTAAACCGCCGATAATATTGGTAGCATGGCCTGTACCCGACTGGCGTATAATGGTATTCACAGGACGCTTACCCATCGCTGTATAATACTCGGTGATCATACTCATTAAAGTGCCCACAATTAAACCAACCATGATGGCACCAAAGACTCCGTTTTTAGTGAACTCATGTCCACGCAAAGTCATGGTATCGGGCATTAAATATGTTACCAGGAAATAGCTGAAAATAGCTGTTAAAACAATTGATCCCCAGTTACCCATATTTAAAGCGTTCTGAACTTTTTGTGTGCTTAAACCCGCACTGTCGCTGATGCGTACAAACCAGGTTCCAATAATCGAGAACAAAATTCCCATCGCTGCAATCAGCATGGGTAATAAAATAGGAGACATGCCTGCGAAATTGTCGGTCATCGCATTCGTTTCTCTACCCAAAACCATGGTTGCCAAAACGGTTGCTACATAAGAACCAAATAAATCGGCGCCCATACCAGCCACATCGCCTACGTTATCACCTACGTTATCTGCAATAGTTGCCGGGTTACGCGGATCATCTTCGGGAATACCAGCTTCTACTTTACCCACCAGGTCGGCACCCACATCGGCTGCTTTGGTATAAATACCGCCACCAACCCGGGCAAACAAAGCGATCGACTCTGCCCCTAAACTGAAGCCGGTTAAAATTTCTATGGTTTTTTCCATCTCGTGACTATCAACAGCCGCATCGGCAGCAAAGATCATTTTTAAGACGATAAACAAACCACCCAATCCTAAAACCGCTAAGCCTGCAACACCCAAACCCATTACGCTGCCGCCCGTAAAAGAAACTTTCAGGGCTTTTGATAAACTGGTGCGGGCAGCCTGGGCAGTGCGTACATTGGCCTTGGTGGCAACTTTCATTCCAATAAAACCGGCCAGCGCACTAAAAAATGCACCGATAACAAAAGCTACGGCAATACTCCAATGACTGTTGGGATTGCTATAACCCATTACACCCAACAGCAAGGCGCCGATAATTACAAAATAAGTAAGGATTCTATATTCTGCTTTCAAAAAAGCCATGGCACCTTCGGCAATATAGGTGCTGATCTCTTTCATGCGTTCGTTACCTGCATCCTGTTTGGCAACCCATGCAAACTTTATAAAAGTGTACAACAAGGCTACAAGCCCCATTGCGGGTATTACATAAATCAAATTGTTCATAAGTAGTAATTATTCAGATTTTTGGAGGGCAAAAATAGGGTAAATGGATTAAAAACCGGCATATCAGATTGGTTAATTACTGAATGACAAAGAGTTTTAGTCAATTATTGAATAATACTTCATGCATAATATTGTATAAATAAAACTATATAGTATTTTGTTCTTCGTAAATTTAAAATAATGACAGATTTAAACAAAGAACCAGGCCAGGTAATAGATTTGTTGAACCTGGAGCAAAAAGACATGCAAAAATTGCCGCAGATGCTGAATGTGCTGACCATACTTACCTATATTGGTTGCGCTTTGGTTACCATTAGCGCATTGTACAGTTATTTTACGATCAGTGCATCGTACAAAATGATGAAGGGTATAGGTTCCGGTTCCGAAGGATTAAGTGGTAAAGAAGGTAAAATGATGGAATCCATCATGATTGGTTCTTTAGAACTGATGAAAAAGGAGTATGAAAACCGTACCATGATCATGATTTTGGCGCTGCTGGGGGCTGCACTTTGTTTTTATGGAGCCATGCAAATGCGTAATTTAAAAAAGCAGGGATATTTAATTTATGTTGTTGGAGAAATAATACCGATCATTTCTTATGCTTCGTTCATTGGATTTGGAAGTATGTTTGGCGGCATTGGTATGATATTTACCATGCTGATCGCCGCTGTTTTTATCATTCTATATGCTACGCAACGCAAGGAATTGGTCAACTGATTTTTAAAATCCCGGTTAATCCACCTGTTTGTAATTTTGATTTTAATATGACCTGATCAATTTAAATGCGTCGCCTAAACAAGCAGCAATGTCTCCGGCGATCATCGCTTCTTCTGAATATTTACCTGCAGCCTGGTCACCAGCCAATCCGTGTAGATAAGCGCCTAAAATGGCGGCCTCATTCGGTTTGTAACCCTGTGCCAACAGTCCTGTAATGATGCCTGTTAAAACATCACCGCTGCCGGCGGTTGCCATCCCGGGGTTTCCGGTACTGTTAAAATAACACGTGCCCTCCGGCGTACTGATAAAGCTGAAATGCCCTTTTAATATGATATAGATATTGTATGCTTTCGATTTTTGTTTTGCCAATAATAATCTCTCGAAATCATTTTCTGAATGTCCAAACAATGCTTCGAACTCTTTGGGGTGAGGTGTTAAAATTGAATGCGCAGGTAGTTGATTTAACAGGCCTATTTTTTTGGCCATCAAGTTTAAGGCATCGGCATCAATTACCATCGGCGTATTCACCTGTTCAAAGATTTCGGGTAATAATTTTTTATGCGAAGGATATATGCCTATACCCGGGCCTATGCCAACCGCATTAAATTTTTCTAAGCCGGGGGTAGATAAAAGATAATCTTTGCCGGTTATAAAGCACATGGATTCGGGTACAGTTGACTGAAGAATATCATAGCCTGATTTTGGGATATAGGACGTTAGTTTACCGGTACCGCTTTTTAAACAGGCGAGGGAGGATAAAACCGCCGCACCCATCATTCCAGATGACCCGCAAACCAGTGCTGCATGACCATATTTACCCTTATGTGCAAATTTGGAACGGGGTTTGAAAATGTGGTTTATGATTACTTTATCCGTTAATTCGAATTCGGCGGTTTCTTCATTTTCAAAAGCAGGGTGCAAACCAATATTTAAAAGATGAACATCGCCGCAATACATTTCATTTTCGGGTACCAGAAATGCCAGTTTGTAATTTTGAAAGGATAGGGTATGGGTGGCGTTAATTATGGTATTTCCCCTGGAACTGCTGTCTGCAAACAACCCCGATGGTAAATCAATTGCTATGGTGGTGGTGGCTGCATGATTGATATAATTGATTAAGGACGCACTCAAATCTTTGGGTGGTTTATTTAAACCGGTACCATAAATGGCATCAATAATGATGTCATTGCTGCCAATTGCCGGAAAATGGCCGGGTGAATTGATCTGGTGTATAACAGGGCTCGTTAGGTAAAGTTTTTCAAGATAGGTTTCAAAATCTGCCGAACCTGGCTTGTCCGACTCGAGTATATAAACATTTACTTTGTAATTGCTTTTAATAAGCAATATGGCTAACGCTAAGCCATCTCCTCCATTATTACCTTTGCCACAAAATATCTTAAAATGGTTGTTGGCAAAATTATTTTGGCTTATCCAGTCGTAACATGCGCTTGCAGAACGTTTCATCAAATCTATAGAAATCACGGGCTCTTTCTCCATTGTAAAAGCATCCCATTTTTTTATTTGCGCTGCTGAATATATCTTCATGAAATAAAGTTACAAAACTTAATCCATCTTGATTTAATAGTCCAAAGCACTACGTTGAAATCTTTGATGGTATCACGCCGATAACAAATGGCATTGGACTCCATACTATTATAATCGGTATTACCAGTAATTTTTTTTGCTGATTTTTGACAGGTGTAGGATGTGAAATCCAAGGGGGTAAAACACGGGTCGTACAAATACACTGTAAAAATGAATTGAAACAGTAATTAAACAATACCCCGTTCGGGAAATGCGCTAGAGTAATTTTACTTTTTGAAGGGCTTCAATCTTGTTTGTTACTTTCAGCTTGCGGTAAATATTTTTCAGGTGCTTCTTTATTGTTTCATGCCCTACATTCATTTGCATGGCAATTTTTTTATAGGACAATCCTAATGATAGCAATTGCAGCACTTCCATTTCTCTTGGAGTAATTATGTACGTAGTAACATGCATATTGAATATACGAGCTGTAAAAAAGATGAGTGAATAAATTAAAAAAAATCCCCTTTAAAGAATCGGCCAAGCCAGTTTTAGTGGGAACTGTTTTTATGAATCAGGTTTTTTAGTTCTTCCACTTCTTTTTTGAGACCGTCAATCATCGCCTGCTGTTCCTGTATGGCTTTTACCATTGGCGCCATGAGATCATTGTAACGGATGCTATACATACCGGCATCGTCCTTAGAAATAATTCCGGTGTGCCCGGCCCCTGATTGCTGAAGTACCTGTTCTACCTGCTGTGCAATAAAACCGTATTCCAGTTTTTCACTCTCATCATTATTCCGGAAATAGGAAACCGGCCTGAGTTGATTAATAAAATTTAAACCGAGATTACTGTTTTGAATTTGCGATTTATACCTGCTGTCGCTGGTAATGGTCCAGGCAACTTGTACTCCTGCATAGCCGATGCTGGTGTTTCCAATACGTACCTGGTTACTGCCGGTTAAATTTGGAACCTGTGCATCCATTCCTATCATAACATTATTTTGTCCTCCCGTTTGATTAAAACCTGCACGCCATCCAATTGCTGTATTATCATTTCCATTTACTAAATTTTCTAATGCACTGGAACCATTCGCTGAATTTCTGTCTCCCTGTGACTTGGTCAAAGACGCACTTCCCGTTGCAGTATTATCCCCGCCACCCGTATTGGCCTTTAATGCCCAAAAGCCAAGGGCTGTATTAGTATTTCCGCTGAAGTGCGAAGTCATACTGCCTAATCCAACAGCTACATTATATGAGCCGAGAAGATTGCTTTCCATTGAATGGGAACCAATAGCAGTATTACCTTCCCCTGTTTCATTGACATATAAAGCGCTTGAGCCAATAGCTGTATTTTGAGAAGCGGAATTAAAAAATAGAGCATGATATCCGTTGGCCGTATTATCCGTACCGAAAATATTTCTGGACAAAGTTTCAACGCCAATGGCAGTATTATACGAGCCTGAGATATTATTCCGTAGTGCTGTGCTTCCTATTGCAGTATTTGAAAAGCCAACAGTGTTGGAATCGAGAGCCTGGTTACCTATTGCTGTATTTTTTTGACCGATAGAGTTCTTTCGTAATGCATGATTTCCAACCGCCGTATTTTGGTCTACGATATTTTCTCTAAGCGCAAGATTTCCGATTGCAACATTGCAGTTTGCGGTTAAGTTGAATTGAAGAGCACTCTGACCGATAGCTACGTTTGCGTTGCCCGATAAATTTGAATACATTGCGGCATCCCCAATCGCTGCGTTCCAACTGCCATTGACATTATTGTACATGGAATTGTCACCCATCGCGGTATTAGATACACCTATTGTGGTTGAGGCTAATGAAGCGTGCCCAACAGCGGTATTATGATAACCAGTTGTATTACTCAACAATGCCAGATAACCATTGGCTGTGTTTTGACTGCCTTGTGTATTTGCAAATAAAGACTGGTAACCGGTGGCAGTATTACCTCCGGTAGTATCCGAAAAAAGCGCCTGGAATCCAATGGCTGTACTATTGCTTCCTTTTTTATTATAATATAGGGTTGAATACCCCAAAGCTGTATTGTTACCACCCGTTGTATTTTGAAGCAAAGAAGAAGAGCCGTAAGCTGTATTATTATTCCCTGTTGTATTTGACCGTAAAGAAAATGCTCCTAAACCACTATTCCCACTGCCACTGTTGTCAACTAATACATTCCTGCCGATTGCTGTATTTTCATTTCCAATTAAATTCTTCTGCAATGCGAAGCTACCAACCGCTGTATTCGCTGTGCCGGTCGTATTATTTCTCAACGCAAAATAACCGACGGCGGTTTGCTCCCCTATTACTGACACGTCATTCCTTAAGGCATTATGACCTATTGCCGTATTATTAGCAGTGTTACTGAATAGTAAGGTTTCCTGGCCAGCCGCAACATTATTGCCAGCAGTAGTATTGGAAAACAACGCCCAGCGGCCTACAGCTACATTATAAGAGCCAGTAGTATTACTTCGAAGAGCATTGAACCCAATGGCGGTATTTGAACCGCCTGATGTATTGTATAACATAGCCATACTGCCAACAGCTGTATTGCCACTGCCGGTTAAATTACTTGCAAGAACCTGGTTCCCGATTGCTGTATTATTTTCAGCGCCGGCAGAAACTGCCAACGCACTGTCACCTATAGCAACGTTATAGTTTCCTGTTGACATTGCTCCACCCGCATTAATTCCGAAGAATATATTCCTGTAGTTAAAACTGATCTTACCGGCCTTCACGTTATTAACTCTAAAATTTATTGCCACAGTATCATTGGTCCCGATAAAGTTAGACGATGTAGTACCGCCATTTCCTGACAATGCCCATGCTGATGTAAGGAGTTTTATCCAGATAGCACCATCACTATAATAATACCCCGGTGACACCTCGTTTGGGGCCGTTCCTGCCGAAGCAATGTTATATATTATCATACCCGTCACAAAAGAACTTAGAGGTAAAGGCGAATTGGCGGCTGAAAGAGATAACCGTGGAATCAATAATCCTTTATTGCTGCTGGCTATATCTAGTATGGCGTTTGCATTGGGTGTAGAGGTTCCAATACCAACACTTTGTGCTGCTAAATAATAAGTAGTAAACAATAATATACAAAGCAATACAAGTAATTTTTTCATGATTGAAATTTTTAGGTAACCCATGAATAAATTTGAGTAGAAATAAAATAAAAAACAATTCCCCTTTCGGGGAATACAGGGGTTATAATAAACGGAATTTATTCAGTGCTTCAATCTTGTTCTGGACATGTAGTTTTTGGTAAATATTCTTGAGGTGTTTTTTTACGGTTTCATGTGTTACGCCCAGTTGTTTTGCAATTTCTTTGTACAGCAGTCCTTTCGCAAGCAGTTCAAGCACTTCTTTTTCACGGATGCTTAGTAATGCCTGTTCGTTATGGGTTGTTGTTATTTGAAAACTGCTGATCACTTTTCGGGCAATATAGGGGCTCATGGGAGAGCCACCGTTATACAGGTCACGTATGGCTTTTACAATTTCGGCAGCAGTTACGGGGTCTTTCAGTATATATCCCGATGCGCCGCATTTCAATGCTTTAAATATGGTATCATTATCATCATGTATGCTGCAAACCATAAACTGTGTTTGCTGCATTTTGTCTTTCAAACGCATGATCAGTTCTGTGCCTCTCATACCCGGCAGGCTGATATCAGATATTACAATGTCTGGCGGTGTTTCTATTAATCCGGTTAATGCTTTTTCGGCACTTTCATATGATCCAGCCAGCGCAAAATCATCCTGTGCCTGTATAATAGCCTCCAGGGCATTGCGGAACTGTTCATTGTCTTCTACTACTGATATGGTGATCATACAATTGGATTTAATGGTATTTCAAATATTAATGTTAGTCCATTGTTATTTTCAACAGAAAATTTTCCACCTGACTGCTCCATGCGGTTCTTCATATTCTTTAATCCATTTCCGGCGTTGTTGCTTTCGCCTGCATTCATTCCTTTGCCATTATCTGCAACTTTAATGATCAATTTATCTACACACGTAAAAATCAAACTCACATTATCAGCACCCGAATGTTTGATGATATTATGCAGCGCTTCTTTTACAGCAAGGTAAATATGCCTTCTTGTTTCACCCCCAATTTTAATATCCGGGATTTGTTCACACATGGATATGGTAAAACTGCCACGATAGTTCTCCATCATCTGCCTTGCCTGTTTTTGTAAATAGGAGAGCAGGTTGCCCAGGCTGTCATTTTCTGTATTTAAACTCCAGATCACTTCTTTCATTTTAGCCGATATATCACCAACGGAGTTGTATATTTTTTCTATTTCAGAAACGTTTTCTGCATCCTTCGATTTCATTTTTGCCATCTCTGTCATCAGCCTGATGCCCGAAAGCCCGGCACCTATATCATCATGCATTTCGGCCGAGATCCGCTGCCGTTCGTATTGCACGGCCAGTTGTTTTTCCAACAGTATTTTTTGTTTGCGTAACTGGTAAAAATAAATGAAACGTACAATTAAGAAAATTAACAGTATGGACAAAGCAATCATTAATGCTTTAAACAACCAGGTTTGCCACCATGCCGGAAGAATAGTAAAACTGTATGTAAACGGTGCAGTCCATACCTGCGATTGACCAATGGCCATTACCTGAAACTCGTACTTGCCATGACTTAAGTTGCGATAATCTGCCAGCGGCTCTTCAGATGGTTTGCTCCATTTTTCATCCAGGCCAAGCATGCGGTAACTGTATTTTATTTTATCGGGTGCCGACCAGTCGATTGCTGAAAAATGGAATGTAAAATGGTTCTGGTCGTGTGTAACGGATAAACTATCGGGGCAGTTGCTGAAAGGAATTACCCTGCTGAAACTGATTTTTTTATGGATACTGTCCGCAAGGTTACGATATTCATAAAACCGGTCATTCAGTTCAATATAATTCAGTTTTACGTGCTGCACGTGGTATTGCTTAAACGGCCTGTTCAGATCTTTAATAACTATATTTTTTCCGGTTCCCCACCACATGCGGTTATTATTATCCATGCAGGCGCTGTGCAGGTTAAAATCAAGGGCCTTCAATCCATCCTGCAAACCGTAGCTGTAAATAACATAATTGTTTTTTGATGGAATAAAACGATTGAGTCCTTTATCGGTGCCTGCCCACATATGCCCGGCACTGTCTTCAATAAGCGACCATACATTGTTGTTGCTTAAACCTTCTTTTTCGGTATAGTAAGTAAACCTTTTTCCATCAAACCTGCACACACCTGCGCCTAATGTGCCCAGCCAAAGGTTTTCTTTTTTATCTTCAATAATGGATGTAACGCTTTTACCAAAAAAACCTTCCTTCTCTGTATAATTAATAAGTTGTGTTCCATCGTATCTGCACATGCCTGCCCCTTCGGTACCAAACCAAAGATTTCCTTTTTTGTCTTCAAGTATAGAAAAGATTTTTTTGCAGGGCAGCCCTTGCTTTTCTGTATAACCGGTAAAATAATGCCCGTTATATTTGCCGATGCCATCATCTCTTTTTGCAAGCCAGATATTACCCAGCCTGTCCTGTTGTATGTCAAAAACAGTATTTTCAAAACTTCCTGCATCCGGAGGATATTCTGTAAAAACCTGCCCATTAAAATTAATGATACTACCATTGATTGTTCCAATCCAGATATTGCCGGTTGCATCCAGTAGTAATGAACGTTGCCCCTGGAATGCCAGGTTATTTTTTTCTGCGTAATAAGCAAACTCACCCGTAACTTCTGTGAAATTTTCTGCATCATATTTTCCAATACCACCACTTTCAGTTCCAAACCATATATTGCCATTATTATCTTTTATTATTGGCCTCACCCTGTTATTGGCCAGTACTTCGTTGTGTGGCAAATAACTAAAACCGGCATCGTTCAGTTTATTAATACCGCCACCATCTGTGGTAAACCAAATATTGCCATTATGGTCTTCCTGTATGGCCCTTACTTTATTATTAGATAAACCTTCTTTAATATTAAACTGCGTAAAACTTTCTCCATCAAATTTATTTATACCGCCAAAACTGGTGCCTATCCATATATTGTTATACCTGTCTTTGCTCATTGTCCAAACAACATTAGCAGACAGCCCTTCTTTTTCTGTGTACTGCGTAAAACTATTTCCATCAAATTTATTAATGCCTTTGTTTGAGCTTAGCCATATATTGCCGCTACTGTCTTCCACTAATGAAGTGATGGCATCATACAGCAATCCATCTTTGGATGTAAAATGGGTAAAACTTTCACCGTCAAATTTTGCTGCCCCGGCATTTGTTCCAAACCATATATTCCCATTCCTGTCTTCCGTGCATGCCACAACAGTATCAGAAGGTAAACCATTCTTTACCGTATAATTTGTGAAATATTTTCCATCATATTTGCTTACACCAGCATTGGTACATATCCAGATGTTCTTTTTCTTGTCCTGCATCATTTTAATAATCATATTGCCTTGCAATCCATCTTTATATTGGGTAAAATGTTGCCCGTCAAAACTGTTCAGGCCATCTGTTGTGCCTATCCAGATCGTGTTATTTGCATCTTCAAGTATGGCTGAAACAAAGTTTTCAGTAAGACCTTCTTTTTGGCTGTAATGCGTAAAAGAAACCCCGTTGTATTTGCTTATGCCGGCCCCATCTGTACCCAGCCAAAGGTTGCCACTTTTGTCTTCCAGTATGGCATACAGGTAAGAAGCACCCATGCCCTGGTCCACATCCAGGTACTGAACATTAGCAGTAGCATTATCTTTAAAACGCAGGGGCAGGGCCTTTACCGGAACCGGCTCACTGAAAGGTATTATTTTTCCGATGGCAGCTATTACTGTTGGCTTACCGGCTTTTACCTGTTTTAGTTTTGTTGTGTCAACGGGTATTATGGTAAGCTTTTGCGGAACCGGGTGTATATTGCTTTTGATGATTGTTTTTGCAGGTGTAACAGTTTTGTTTTTTAATGGCACTGTTGTTTTTACCGAATCAGATTTTACGCCGCTGAATGGAACAGGGATACCTGTTTTAAGCGTATCGCCAAATGAATTGAGCAATGGTTTTATAGAATCGCCGGTGATGGGGTTAAAGCTATAACCGTTTGTAGTATTGAGTAAAACAGTAAGCGGTTTGGGATATAATGAGGATGTCTCTTCAATTTTTTGTTTATTATTTTCACTGCATGCCTGCAGCAAAATAATAAGCATGATGTATTTGAGGATAATTCTCATTTATTGAACAAAGCAGGCTTTAAGGTTAAATATAACGGGTTGTGCTATTGAAAACTGCTAAAATTATTCAGAGTCTTTACGTCAGGGAACTGAAGTTGAGTTTACAGTAGTGCAAAAGCTTAATCAGGGCTGTTTACCGAAAACGGGATGTAATCGTTTTCGGGGGCTTCTTTTTTTTCGCAAAATCCCACTCGGTTGCCTCTTTTGGAGAAGCAAAAAAGTAAAAGACAAAACTTTGAAGAGCTGTATGAAACATCTTATTTTTCCTGAATTATCTAATAGCACAACAGGTTAAATATAGAAATAATCTGCTTCATTATAACAGCATGGCTATTCCCCGAAAGGGGAATTGTGTATACAACTTCTTTAAATCATATTTACCGGTACTATAAAATGAACAATATGCAGTTTAAATGTTTACTTGCCGCAGTAATGCTGTTCCCTAATTTAGCTGCCAATAATTCATCTATAAAGCCCAAAGCACCGGCAGCAAATATTTCTTAACATTTTAAAAATGCTAACAGCCCTTTTTGGGAGTTGGGTAAACAAAAAGACCTGGCAACCGATACCGCTTCTTTAAAACAAAGCAACTGGTATGGCGAAGCCATGAAAAACATTGCTGCAAGTGAATACCATTTTAAAAGGGTAGAAAAACAAAATGCATACTGCACACCCAACCGTAAAAACAACCTGCGTTTTTTTATAACGAAAATGGCTTTACTGTAGAACCCCGTACCACGCAAATATCATTGGTGATTTTGACCCGATGGAGCGACCTGATGAGATAAAATATAAACAACTACCCAACTGGAAAATAAATTTTAACCTGGATAAAAAGCAGGTGGGTAAAGGCGTTTGGCAGGTTACCGGTAATAAAGCCGAGTATATTACTGATAATATTACCGTGCAGTACATCAACAACAAAGAAGGTATGCGGCAGAATTTTTATTGTGCAAAAAACGCTATCAAAAAATGAGGAGCTAAAAATATATTTTAATATTAAAGCAAAATTGAAAAATAAATTAAACGGTAACCAACTAAAGTTCTTTCACAAAAAAACAAATGTGTTGAATTATGAGGACTTAAAAGATTGGGATGCTAATAAAAAGCCTTTGTCGGCTTCTTTTCAAAAAAATAAAAAAGGAAGTTAATTTATTGAGGTTGATACAAAAGATGCAATGTATCCCATTACCATTGATCCTGTAAGCACAACCCCTGCAGCCATCGTGGAATCTAATCAGGCGGGCTGAGGCCTTGGCGTTTCTGTTTCTTCGGCAGGTGATGTGAATGCAGATGGTTACAGCGATGTGATAGCAGGTGCCCATTTGTATGACAATGGACAGGTTGACGAAGGTGCTGCTTTTGTTTATCATGGATCTTTTGCAGGAATAAGCACGGCTGCATCGGCAATGATAGAGTGTAACCAGGCAGGAGCCAATTTTGGAATTGTATCCGGAGCTGGAGATGTTAATGGTGATGGATACTGCGATGTGGTTGTGGGTGCCGGTTTTTACAGTAATGGACAAAGCGGCGAAGGCGCTGTATTTATTTATCAAGGTTCTGCCACAGGCATCAATACTACGGCTGCGGCTATTATGGAATCAAACCAGGTGAATGCAAACCTTGGCAATTCCGTTAACCGGACCGGAGATGTAAATGGCGATGGTTACAGCGATGTGATTGTGGGAGCTGACCACGGAAGTTGGCCCACTGTAGGGCGTTGTTTTGTTTATTATGGAAATGGCATTGGTGGTAAACGAAATAATCTTCGTTTATACAATACCGATCTCACCACTCCTATCAACAGCAGCAATTTTATCTTCGGCAATTTTGGAACAGGGCTTTTTGCCAAATCTTTTTTAGGCAGGGTTAAGGGCAAATTAGTTTGGGAAACATGGCTTAATTTTGACCCTTATAGTGGTATACCCATTACCAACAGTACTTTCTTTACCGATCAGCAAAGTAGTTATACCGACTTGGGTTTAGCCGGAACAGAGATAAAAAACCTGGTAAATAAAATATGGTATGGCGGCAAGTACACCAAAATAAGGGCCAGGGTAAAATACGATCCCGTAACAGCATTAACAGGCCAGGTGTATGGCCCGTGGCGAAATGTATCGTCCATTATTGATGCCAATAATTTAGGGGCTTTGCCCATTGAATTAGTTTTTTTTAAAGCCACCTGGTTAGAAAAAGGCAAAACAGCCAGGCTTGATTTTACTACTGATAAGGAAAGCGGCATCTGTTGTTTTGATATTGAGAAGAGTGCAGATGGGTTTAATTTTTATAAGATTGGAACATTGCCTGCAAAGAATATCAGCGGCATACAATCCTATACTTTTATTGATAGAGATGCTACAGGCAAATTGCAATTTTACCGCTTAAAAATAAAGGGCATTGCCAGGCAAATTGATTACAGTAATATTCAACAACTTCAGCATAATGCTTCAACAGAAATTCTTGTGTTTCCAAACCCAACAACGGATGTATTGCAACTGCAACTTAACAAAGGGTACGATAAAATGAATGTGCAGGTTATTAATAGTGCAGGACAAATTGTAAAGAAATTTATATCGCCGTCATCAATCCAAACCATTACTATACCGGTACATAATTTGCCTGCAGACCAATACTGGCTTAGGTTACAAAGCGGGGATGAGAGACAGGTGCTGCAGTTTGTGAAGCAGTAAAACGGTTTATGTACTTTTTTGCTTGCCCAAAAAAGTATCCGCCAGCTGGCGGAGCCCCCGAAATCGAATACAGCCCGATTTCGGGATACAGCTATGTTCAACTTTTGTACTACTGTTACTTCTTTATTGGTAATTCTACTCTTAGGTTTTAGAAGTTCAATTTAATTCTAAAACCAAATGATTCCAAGATTGTTGTAAATAGTTTAGAGTCTTTCCAAAATAGTCCTGGTTAATTCATTTTCAACATTGCCGGTGTTTACAGTAGTTGCCGGTTCAAATAAAAGGATATGTACTTCTTCTTCTGCAACAGGTTTATGCTCAACGGTTCTGGGTACAATAAAAAATTCACCTTCATTTATTGTAACTGTTTTATCCCTTAATTCCATATTGAATGTACCTTTTATTACCAGGAACAATTCATCTTCATGCTCGTGGCTATGCCACACAAATTCGCCTTTTAACTTTACCGCTTTTACATGCTGGCCATTCAGTTCACCAATAATGCGGGGATTGCAATAGTCATTGAAGAGGTTGAATTTTTCTGTGAGATTTACTTTTTCCATATTATTTATTTTTGACCTCACCCCCAACCCTTCTTCAAAAGGAGAGGAGCCAGTACCCTTAGGATGAGGAGTCTATTTTAGAATCAAATTTCCTGCCTTTCTAAATCGGTAATATTACTTGGAAAGAATTAGTAATTTTTTATGCAACGCAAGTATCTGTGGCAGCAACATTTCCTGCTCATCATTTTTTAAAACAAAATCGCAGAGTTTCATTTTTACGGAATCGTCCATCTGCTGATTCATTCGGGCTATTACATCTTCACGGGGTATGCCATCCCGTTGCATGGTTCGTTGAATACGCAATGGGGCAGGGGCAGTTACACCAATTACATAATCCAAATGCTCCCGGGCACCACTCTCAAAAATCAAAGCTGCTTCTTTCAAAGTATATGGCGTTACTTGTTGCTGCATCCAGTTTTCAGCATCAGAAATGATTGCCGGATGAATCAGGTTATTCAGCATGTCAAGCTTTTCGGGTGCGTTAAAAACTATATGGGCAAGCAGTTTTTTATTTAGCTGACCATCTATATAAATTGATTCACCAAACTGGTCCTTTAATTTTTGTTTTAATACCGCATCCGTATTCATCAATTTTTTGGCCGCATCGTCGGCATAGTAAACCGGTATACCCAGTACTTCAAATACTTTGGCCACGGTGCTTTTACCGCTGCCTATTCCGCCTGTTATACCTACTTTGATCATTTGTAAACATAAAATTTGCGATGTCAGATTGTTGATTCCTGCCTGTTAGAAAGACCGAAACCTAAAATAAATCTGAAATCGCAAATTACCAACCTGCCTGCCGGTAGGTCTAAAATCGATTATATTATTTTGCTGTTTCTAACGGCTTGTTAATGTTGGCAGTCCACTCCATACTGATAGCACTACGCTCGATTTTTAAATAACTGCCCGGGTTTACTTCCAGTTCCAGCGTGTTGTCGTCACTAACTTTATTTACTTTACCATGTATACCGGCAATGGTAACGATCTTATCACCTTTTTGCAGGTTATTGATAAATTCTTTTTGCTTCTTTGCTTTTTTTGCCTGCGGCCTTATCATAAATAGCCAGAATACCAGGATCATCAATCCCATCATAATTAAAGTGCCACTGCTTCCACCTTTACCTTGTGGATCCATCATCAAAAAAATACTTCGTAATTGCATGTTGTTTGTTTATTTGTTTAAAATGCTGATCCGGTTGGTACCGGGTATAATTATTTTTTAGCTTGTACATCTCCGGTTAATATCAATTGCGGAAATGCTGGTTTTGCATTAGAAATTACGGTAATGGTTTTATAAGCATTACCAACCCGGCCTTTACTGTCGAATACTATTTTTATAAAACCGGTTTCACCGGGCAGGATGGGTTTTTCCGGTTTTTGAGGAACAGTGCATCCGCAACTGGCCGTTGCGTCCACAATCACCAACGGCTTTGTACCTGTGTTCTTAAAACGGTAATTGTATGCTACCTTTTCGCCATCTGCAACTTTTCCAAAATTAAAAGTGGAGTCTATAATCTGTACACTGGTGGTATCCTTTAATGCCTGCGCAGTTTGTGCTGCCCCATCATCGGCAATTTTATCTTTACGGCGGTTATCGCATGACACGACGATCAGGGTTACCAGCAAAACCAAGAAATATTTTTTCATTGCTTAATTTTTGCAAAGTTATTTATATAGTACTGTTTTTAAAAATCTTCTTGGTTATTTTATTTTCGGCCATAAGTTCTTTATGTATATTATCGAGTAAGCCATTAACAAACTGGCCACTTTGTACCGTGCTGTATCCTTTGGCCAGGTCTATATATTCATTAATGGTAACTTTAGTTGGTATGGTTTCAAAAAACAAGAATTCGCAAACGCCCATTTGTAAAATGATCAGGTCCAGTGCAGCGATCCTGTCTGCATCCCAGTTTTTTAGTTTGGGTTTTATCAGCTCCATGGTCACCTCTTGCTTATCCAAAACGGTTTGTAAAAGCCCTTTGGCAAATTCCCATTTTTCTTTGCTGAGGATTTCTAAAAAATTTACGTGTGCAGGCTTCTGCAAAAAATTAAGCACCAATTGATTCATCATCTCCGCATCGTCATCCCAATGAATAAAATGCTCTTCAACGTGCGAAATAAAATCTTCATTTGGCAGCATCAGGTTGCAGAAAATAAATTCCAGCATTTCTTTTTCCGTTTTGGAATTCCTGCTTTGTTCTTCAATATACCCGGTATATTCCGGTGATAAAACCAACTGCAGGTAGGTCTTTTTCAGTAGCTCGCCATCCATAATAAACCCGGGCTTGAATTCTGCAACCGCAGCCTTAAAACTTGGTTCTTCTACAATCTTCCATAACAATTCATTACCGGCAATTTTGGTATTGATATTAAGATCGGCAGCAGTTGGCAGGTGTTTGGACGCTTTTTGCCTGGCATCAGTTTCGGAATACCGGGCCACTTCAGTTATAAAATAAACGAGATAAGTAAAAATCTGGCGGCTTTGTTCAATTTTTTTGGTGAGAATACTAACTGCTTCGCCAGGTCTTACATCTCCATTCATACTGTCGATGCTGTATAAGGTCTGCATCACTTTAACCCGGATATTTCTTCTGCTGATCATTGCGTAAGAGCTGTTTTAAAGCGGCGAAGATAGGTGAAATTTTAAGGAGTAAAAGATGTGCTTAATAACACGTTCTATAATTTGTTTATTTGAGATATTTTTTTTACCTTGATTTGTTCGTTATTTTCTTCACATAAATAGCCACGTATGAAAATTATACTCAACAACCGTTTTTTTCAGATACTGGTTACTTTTTTATCAGCAATAGTATTTTTGGTGGCCTGTAAAAACAATACTAAAGATATTTCTGACAGTGAAAAACATTATCCCAAAAAAACAAAGGGTCATACCGATTTTAACGGCGCAATGGAATACGAATTCAACATGATCAAAAACCCCACAACCGGTAAAATTCCCGAAGGAAGTTTTACAGGCGAGCTTGAACAGGCAAGGGCCATCCTCGCTAACCAGCAACAGGGTAACATTGTTACTGCGGGAACTCCCTATATTTTCCAGGGGCCCGATAACCTGGGTGGCAGAACCCGTACCATTGCTTATGATGTACGGTATGATGGCGCTTCCAACCGTATCATATTCGCCGGCGGTGTAAGTGGTGGTGTTTATAAATCGTTTGATGATGGCGCTACCTGGGTTCGTAAAAGCCCTACAGGTGACCACTTCAGTTGTACCAGTATAGCACAGGACACACGTGCAGGTTTCAGGGATACCTGGTATTATGGAACTGGTGAAGCCAGCGGTAACTCTGCAGGTGGCTCAGGTGCATTCTATTTGGGCAAGGGTGCATATAAATCAACAGATAATGGAGAAACCTGGACGCATCTAGGTTCATTAAATTCTACTTCGTTGGAAGGCTTTAATCACCGTACCGACCTGGTTTCAAAAGTTGTGGTAGATCCAACCAATGGTAATGTATATGTGGCCGGAAGTGATGCTATTTACAGGTCAACAGATGGGGGAAGCACCTGGGGATTTGCTTTAACATCGGGTTCTGGAGGATGGAGTTCTACTATGTTAACCGATATTATTGTAACCTCTACCGGGAGGTTTTATGCAGCTTTTTCAGGAACTGCCAATTCAATACCCGTTGATATGCCCGGTGTATGGACATCAATGACAGGTGCTTCCGGTAGTTGGACGAAAATTGCAGGTTCCGGAGCAGGGCCAAGTCCTGTCGGCTGGAATGCAACAGGAGCTTATGACCGTGTTGTTCTGTCTTATGCACCCAGTCTTGAAAGCAGGGTTTATGCACTCTATTACAGCTCTGGAAGTCCTGCCTGCCCCACCGCAATAACCGAAGCTGAATTTTTTTACTGGGACGATGGAATATCAACCTGGACCGATATATCGGCTACATTACCAAATGAGGCTGGCTGCCTTTCCGGTAATGATCCTTTTGCTGTACAGGGTGGGTATGATCTTGTAGTTGCAGTGAAACCAGATGCATCCAGTACAGTTTTTATAGGAGGTACCAATGCTTACCGCTCAACCGATGCAGGCCTTACCTGGACGAGAATTGGAGGGTACGCCTCTGCGGCTTCCTACGCTTTATATGCCGATTCTCACCCGGATATACATGCTTTTGCTTTTCAACCAACCAGCACCACTACTATGCTTTGCGGAAATGACGGTGGAATACAACGCACAACAGCTAACCTGGCAGCAACTGTAGTTTGGACTCCAATTAATTCGGGTTACCGCACTTATCAATATTACCATGTAACGGTAGACCCCCGCCTGGCAAATGGAAAAGTAATGGGTGGTACCCAGGATAATGGTACATCCCGTAATATTGGTGGTGTAGGATCCAGCCATGAAAGTATTTTTGGCGGAGATGGTGTTTCTGTAGGTCTGTCTGATCTGATTGGTGGTATCCAGTATGAATATGTTGGCTTTCAATTTGGTGAAATTTTCAGAAGGGTTTCAACATTAGGCTCTGGGTTTGGCACCTCTATTATTCCTCCGGGAGAATCAGGAACCGGTTTGTTCGTCACTCTTTTTAAACTGGATGTTGATAATACTGAAAGATTATATTATGCCAATGATGAAAAATTGTATAGAACAACATCTGCTTCTACAGTAACATCCGGTACCTGGACTGAAATGACCGGCATTGGTACTGCGGTTGGTGCAGCAAACAATATTACTGCTATTGCAACTACAAGGGGCGTTTATAGTGCCGCTACTGCCAGTTTGTTTTTAGGAACGAGCGATGGAAGCGTTTACAGGCTGAATGATCCTACAGGGGTTGCAGCGGGAACTGCACCGGTTGATATAACCGGAGGATCTTTTCCTGCGGGTAATGTAAGCAGTATTGCAGTTAATCCAAGAAATGATGATACGGTATTGGTTACATTTTCCAATTATGGGGTTACCAGTGTTTTTTGGACCGGCACGGCAAACTCAGCAGTGCCTGTATGGACGGCTGTTGAAGGCGCTATAACACTCCCATCTTACCGAAGCAGTGCCATTGCTTTAACCGCAACAGGCATTGAATATTTTGTTGGTACTTCCGCGGGGCTATTTGCTTCTATGGGATTGCCGGGGGCGGTGGCCTGGACCCAGGAAGGAGCCACTGAGATTGGAAATGCTGTGGTATCAAGTTTAGCATTGCGAAAAGAAGATAATAAGCTTGTGGCTGGTACGCATGGTCACGGTATGTGGAGCACCAGCCTGAGCATTCCGGTTGTGCCTGTTACCCTAACGGAGTTTAGAGGAACCTTACAAAACAAACAGGTTTTACTGCAGTGGTCAACTTCAACCGAAGTAAACAGCAAACATTTTGAACTGGAAAAATCATGGAATGGGATCCACTACAAAAAGATTGCTACCTTACCTGCTGCGGGTTACAGCAACACCGTAAAGAAGTACAGTTTTACGGATATGGAAAAACTGTCAGAGAAAAATTTCTACCGGTTGCGAAGTGTGGATATAGATGAGAAAAGTAAGCTTAGCGATATTGTTTTGATTAAACCTGCCGGTATTCAGCAGGAAATGATCGTACTTGGAAATCCATTTAAAAATAATATTTCAATACGTTTTGTACAAGCACCTGAAACTGCCGGTAAGTTAAGATTAACTGATATGTCTGGCCGGCTGATGGCCACTCAAAAAATTGCAGTTGGCGAACAACAGGTACAGTTTTTACTTCCTCCAGGTAAACTGAGCAGGGGAATTTATCTGTTGCAGGCTCTGATAAACGGCAACGAATTTATAAAACAGGTTATAAAAGAATAGAAAAGCAATTCCGCATGCAAAGACCGCCTGGAGAGGCGGTTTTTTTTTGCAATAAATTTCATTTAATGAAAAATTGTCCGTTTTAAAAAGGGATAACCTGACAACAGTCCACATTATACTGACATAACTACCATTTAATTCAATTGGTACAATAATAGCTGTACCTTTGGCACCCGTAAAAAACGGTTATTTAATTCTTAAACAAAATCAAAACATACATTATGGCAAAAAAAGTTGCGAATTACGAGTTATACGATGATAGAGTACTCGTAAAGCCTGCTGCTGCTGAAACCAAAACAGCTGGTGGCATTATTATCCCGGATACTGCGAAAGAGAAACCACAAAAAGGAACCATTGTTGCAGTAGGACCCGGAAAATATGCCGAGCAAACGGGAAATATCATTCCTGTTAAGCAAAAAGTTGGCGACGTTGTATTATATGGCAAATATGCAGGTACAGAAATAACGGTGGAAGGTGATGATCTTTTAATGATGCGTTCTTCTGATATATTGATGAAGGTGGGTTAATCTATTCCACAGGTAAAGCTGATTGGAGCTATGACGTACAAGCGTGCGACGCAACGATGATGAGAAAAGATTTACAGCCGGTAAAAAAAAACTATAAACCAAAAACTTAAAAACAATTTGATATGTCTAAAATGATATTCTTCGATATAGAAGCAAGAAATAAAATGAAAAAAGGCGTTGATACTTTATCAAACGCAGTAAAGGTAACGCTTGGCCCAAAAGGGCGTAATGTGGTGATCGAACGCAAGTTTGGTGCTCCAACAGTTACCAAAGATGGTGTTACCGTTGCTAAAGAAATTGAGCTGGAAGATCCAATTGAAAATATGGGTGCTCAAATGGTTAAAGAAGTAGCCTCAAAAACTGCGGATATTGCAGGAGACGGAACAACTACTGCAACTGTACTGGCGCAGGCCATTATTGGCGAAGGTTTAAAGAATGTAGCGGCTGGTGCAAACCCGATGGACTTAAAACGTGGTATCGACAAAGCTGTTATTGCTGTTATAGAAAATCTGAAAAAACAATCAGAAAAAATCGGAAGCGACAGCAAAAAAATTGAGCAGGTTGCTTCTATTTCTGCCAATAACGATTCGGCTATCGGTGCTTTAATTGCACAGGCCATGTCTAAAGTAGGTAAGGAAGGCGTGATTACCGTTGAAGAAGCAAAAGGAACGGATACAACGGTCGATGTGGTAGAAGGTATGCAATTCGATCGGGGTTATATATCTCCGTATTTTGTGACCAACAGTGAAAAAATGCAGGCAGAGATCAGCAATCCTTATATCCTGATCTACGACAAAAAGATATCTACCATGAAAGATATCCTGCACATACTGGAGAAAGTTGCTCAAAGTGGCCGCCCCCTGGTAATTATTGCAGAAGACCTGGATGGAGAAGCATTGGCTACATTGGTTGTAAATAAATTACGTGGTACCATTAAAGTAGCTGCGGTAAAAGCACCCGGTTTTGGCGACAGAAGAAAAGAAATGTTACAGGATATCGCTGTATTAACTGCCGGTACCGTTATTAGTGAAGAGCAGGGTTACAAATTGGAAAATGCAGATCTCGAATACTTAGGTTCGGCAGAAAGCATCACTATTGATAAAGACAACACAACCATTGTTGGTGGTAAAGGTGTTAAAAAAGATATTGCAGCAAGGGTAAATCAAATTAAAGCACAGGTTGAAACCACCACCTCTGATTACGATAAAGAAAAATTACAGGAACGCCTGGCTAAGTTGGCCGGTGGAGTAGCGGTACTGTACATTGGCGCGGCAACTGAAATTGAAATGAAAGAAAAGAAAGACCGTGTTGATGATGCATTGCATGCAACAAGAGCGGCAGTGGAAGAAGGCATTGTACCCGGCGGCGGTGTTGCATATGTACGTGCAAGCGATGTACTGGCGAAAATGACCGGCATCAATGAAGATGAAACAACAGGTATTGCGATTGTACGCCGTGCTGTAGAAGAGCCGTTACGTATCATTGTGGAAAATGCGGGTTACGAAGGAAGTGTGGTTGTTAATAAAATTAAAGAAGGCAAAGCTGATTATGGTTTTAATGCCCGTACCGAAAAGTATGAGAATCTTTTTAAAGCCGGCGTTATTGATCCTACCAAAGTTAGCCGCGTAGCATTGGAAAACGCAGCATCTATTGCAGGAATGATGTTAACTACCGAGTGTGTAATAGCAGAAAAACCAAAGGACGAAGCACCTCATGCACATGGGGCTCCTGATATGGGCGGAATGGGCGGATATTAATATGGTTGATGTTGGATGTACGTTGTACATCGATAAAATAAAAAAAGTCCTTCCTGCAATAATGCAGGAGGGATTTTTTTATTTACCGTAATCCCCCGGCACTCTTAGTGAAAAATTAGCTAACGGTAGTGAGTATTTCAAAAAAATAATAGTGATGAATAATCATGCTAATAATAGTTTTTTTTGTGCCACTGGTACCTGGCCTTTTTTTTGCGCTAACCTCAGAGTCTCAAACAAGCACAAAGCGTTCCTGCAGGAACGCTGCCTTCTCCGTAATGTTCTTTTCTTCCCACAAACTGTTCCGCCGGAACAAAGCGCAAAATTTTTATGTTGAGTCATTATATTGGTTATTGACCTTTTTTGTTTTTATTATTTATGAATCGGCTTCTGTTGTTAGATACGCATGGCATCTTTGTTCCGTTAGGAACTTTTCATGGGTAGAACTTCAAAATATAGATGTGCTTCCGTTCCATAGGAACGTGTTGTGCTAACCTCAGAGTCCCAAACAAGCACAATGCGTTCCTCCAGGAACGTTTCCTTCTCTGTAATGTTCCTTTCTACCTGCAAACTGTTCCGCCGGAACAAAGCGCAAAGTTTTTATGTTGAGTCATTATATTGGTTATTGACCTTTTTTGTTTTTATTATTTATGAATCGGCTTCTGTTGTTAGATACGCATGGCATCATTGTTCCGTTAGGAACATTTCATGGGTAGAACTTCAAAATATAGATGTGCTTCCGTTCCATAGGAACGTGTTGTGCTAACCTCAGAGTCTCAAACAAGCACAATGCGTTCCAGCAGGAACGTTTCCTTCTCTGTAATGTTCCTTTCTACCCACAAACTTTTCGGCCGGAACAAAGCGCAAAGTTTTTATGTTGAGTCATTATATTGGTTATTGACCTTTTTTGTTTTTATTATTTATGAATCGGCTTCTGTTGTTAGACACGCATGGCATGCTTGTTCCGTTAGGAACATTTCATGGGTAGAACTTCAAAATATAGATGTGCTTCCGTTCCGTAGGAACGTGTTGTGCTAACCTCAGAGTCTCAAACAAGCACAAAGCGTTCCAGCAGGAACGCTGCCTTCTCCGTAATGTTCCTTTCTACCTGCAAACTGTTCCGCCGGAACAAAGCGCAAAGTTTTTATGTTGAGTCATTATATTGGTTATTGACCTTTTTTGTTTTTATTATTTATGAATCGGCTTCTGTTGTTAGATACGCATGGTATCTTTGTTCCGTTAGGAACATTTCATGGGTAGAACTTCAGCATATAGATGTGTTTTCGTTCCGTAGGAACGTGTTGTGCTAACCTCAGAGTCCCAAACAAGCACAATGCGTTCCTCCAGGAACGTTTCCTTCTCTGTAATGTTCCTTTCTACCTGCAAACTGTTCCGCCGGAACAAAGCGCAAAGTTTTTATGTTGAGTCATT
>JANNSN010000021.1:0-117518 GCA_031402615.1 Chitinophagaceae bacterium | reverse complement strand
CGGACATAAATATTTCCGTTCCAACTTCAGCCGCAGGTGGTCTGAAGCCAACAACTTAGCCACAGGCTTAGGCGCACACCTGGTAACCATCACCAGTGCAGCAGAGAATAATTTCCTCGCTGGCGACCCGGCCTGGATCGGATTAACCGATGAGGCGGTGGAAGGAACCTTTGCCTGGGTTACCGGCGAACCGGTAACGTATACCAATTGGTTTCCGGGCGAACCAAATAATACCGGTGGAGATGAAGATTATGTATTTATGAATTTCTACGGCACCGGCAAATGGGTAGATTTTGGCACCAATTATTTCTATCCGTTCATTATTGAATTTGAATGTACGCCGCCAAATCTTACCCAAACAGCAGGTTTACCAAGTGGATCGCTTTTCCCTGTGGGTATTACCACCAACAGTTTCTCCTACACAGATGGAGGTGGAAATACCGCTACCTGTTCGTTTACGGTGGAAGTAACAGCTGCTCCGCCTGTTGCTCCACGGTTAACTAACCTGGTAACCATACCGGAGACTGAAAGATCCATGCGGGTGAATACCTACCCCAACCCATCTGCCGGTGATTTTAATTTGCTGGTAACCGGCAGCAGTAATGAACCCATCACGGTGCGGATACTGGATGTAACGGGAACGGTTAAACAGGTACACATCATCAGCAACAAAACAAAAACCCTGAAAGTGGGGGCCGATCTGCCGGGAGGCATGTACATGGCCGAAGTAACACAGGGCAGGGTTAAAAAAATAGTGAAACTGGTGAAGATCAATTAAGATTAGTTTCGAAATTATTTTACCAAGGAGGTTGTTTAAAAACAGCCTCCTTTTTTTTCGGTGAGTCACCCCGCCAGGGTGGCTCACCACGAAAAAAGATACCTGTCTCATTAGCTTAGCACCTTTTCAATCAGGTATAAATCCTTCTCTTCATAAATAATTTTTGGTAGTATATTTCACCTGGTACGTGATTTACGATAACACTGCTATAAATATCTCTCCGGTACACAAAGGGTTAACCATGTTGAACTCTCCTGCTTCGTTGCTTCGCTTCACCTGTCTGTTCCTGGTAGAGTTACAATTTTTATCCGGTATATAAAGTTCTATAAACGCTCAAAACCAAAAAAACCTTAATTTTAAACGTTGCAGATAAAATGTATTTTTTTGCCGCAGCATATAATTACAGCTTCATCATCAGAAAATAAAAAACATGAAAAAAATCGTTTCACTTGTTAGCTTTTTACTGATATGGTTCAGCATGGCCATTGGCCAGGAATTGCTTTCTCCCAATGGAAATTTTACCATGAGCTTTGTGCTGCTTGCCGACGGAGGCCCATCGTACGCACTGGCCTATAAAGGTAAAGCCGTTATTAAGCCCAGCAGGCTGGGGCTTGAACTGAAACCCGAAAAATCTACCATGGCTGCCCCGGATATTAATGTGAAAGAACAAACAGTTGACCCATCCCCATCTACTTCTTTATACAACAACTTCGGGATCGTTGATACCCAAACGTCTTCCTTTGATGAAACCTGGGAACCAGTTTGGGGAGAAGTAAAAACGATACGCAATCATTATAACGAAATGGCTGTGACCCTTAACCAAAAAGGAACCGACCGGAACCTGATCATCCGCTTTCGTTTGTTTGATGACGGATTGGGGTTTCGCTATGAATTTCCACAACAAAAAAACCTTACCTACTTTGTTATTAAGGAAGAAAGAACCCAATTCGCCATGACAGGCGACCACACAGCCTTTTGGATACCGGGTGATTATGATACACAGGAATACGATTACAATGAATCGAAACTGACAGCAATAAGAGGCTTGCAGGAAAAGTCGCGGACTTTTAACTTAGCACAAACGGCTTTTTCACCAACAGGTGTACAAACCTCGTTGATGATGAAAACGGCAGAAGGTATTTACATCAATTTACACGAAGCGGCGTTGATCAACTATTCCTGCATGCATGTAAACCTGGATGACAGAAACCTGGTATTTGAATCCTGGTTAACACCCGATGCCAGGGGAGACAAAGGTTTTATGCAGGCGCCCTGTACCTCGCCCTGGCGAACGATCATCGTTAGTGATGACGCACGGGATATACTGGCTACCAAGATGATCTATAACCTGAATGAACCCAATAAACTCAAAGAAACGGACTGGATAAAACCAATCAAATACATCGGCGTTTGGTGGGAAATGATCTGCGGAAAATCTTCCTGGGCCTACACCAATGAATATCCTTCGGTACAATTGGGTATAACTGATTTTTCAAAAGCAAAACCCAATGGCACCCATGGCGCCAACAACGACAACGTAAAAAAGTATATTGACTTTGCTGCGCTGCATGGTTTTGATGCGGTTTTGGTAGAAGGCTGGAACATTGGCTGGGAAGACTGGTTTGGAAATTTCAAAGATTATGTTTTTGATTTTTTAACACCCTATCCTGATTTTAATGTGCAGGAAATAAGGGATTATGCCAAATCAAAAGGTATCCAGATGATCATGCATCACGAAACCTCCAGTTCGGTAAGAAACTACGAGCGCCATATGGATACCGCCTATGCATTCATGAAAGCGAACGGCTACAACGCGGTAAAAAGCGGTTACGTGGGACCGATACTGCCCCGGGGTGAAAATCACTACGATCAGTGGATCATAAACCACTACCAATACGCCATTGAAAAAGCTGCAGATTATAAAATTATGGTAAACGCACACGAAGCTGTACGTCCTACCGGGATAGGACGTACCTATCCCAACCTGATCGGTAATGAATCTGCCAGGGGAACCGAATACCAGGCTTTTGGCGGATCAAAAGCCAATCATGTAACGCTGCTGCCCTTTACGAGGTTGCTCGGCGGGCCCATGGATTATACACCCGGCATTTTTGAAATGGAAATCAGTAAGCTTAATCCAAACAACAAATCACATGTTAACAGTACCTTGGCCAACCAGCTGGCCCTGTATTTAACCATGTACAGTCCTTTGCAAATGGCGGCCGACGTACCGGAAAACTATAACCGGTTTCCCGATGCCTTTCAGTTTATTAAAGATGTAGCGGTAGATTGGGACGACAGTAAATACCTGGAAGCAGAACCGGGCTATTATCTTACAGTGGCACGCAAAGCCAAAAAAACAGGCCAATGGTTTTTAGGAAGTGTAAACGGAGAAGCATCACGCACCGCAACCATTGGCTTTGATTTTTTAGACCCGCAAAAAATATATGTCGCAACCATTTATGCAGATGCGCCTGGTGCCCATTACAAAACAAATCCACAAGCCTATACCATAAACAAATTTGTTGTGACCAGTAAATCGAAATTGGCACAGTTTAGTGCGCCCGGAGGTGGTTATGCCATCAGCTTTGTGGAAACAGATAAAAAGCTGGCAAAAGGAATAAAAAAACTATAACTTATTACGAAGTCGTTGAAAGCATAACACATTTGAGATCTGTCATTTTATAATTATTGGTATACCTGTAACTTGTTGCCATGAAGCAGATCATTTTACAGCTATTAATTTTTACCGTTTATACCATCTTGATTTAATAAGAAGTCCAAAGCACAGCGTGGTAATCTGATATGGTATTATACCAATAGCAAATGGCTTTGGACTACATACCGGTATAATCGGTATTACATGCCATACCATACCGGTAAGGGTATTTCAAAAATAAAAATGCAAAATGGTTTGCAAGTGGTGGAGCGTAATATTATTTCAGGATTGAACATTCCAAATTATCCAACCGGCAACAATTAATTTTTCACTTTTTTTTTCCTGTTAAATTATTAATATTAACAGCCTGTGAATAAGTATATGCACAATATTTTAATTCCTATTCGTTATATTTGGTGAAGAGACAAGTTAGTAATCCCAATTGTATTTTAATTGTTAACTAACCGCTGCTATGTATACCCTGATACCGGTAATATGACAGAAACAGTGGCAAAACTAAATTCTATTGACAGAATCAATCATCAACCTGGAAACCGTTAACCCTATCGAATTCTTTGGCGTAAACAACGGAAAACTGGACATCCTGAAAAAGAAATTTCCCCTTTTAAAAATTCTCAGCAGAGGCACGCAGATAAAATTAAGCGGGGCCCCTGAACAAATTGAAGGCGCCAGGGAAAAAATTGACCTTATTTTGAAATACCTTGAACGAAACGGGCACATGAGTGCCAATTATTTTGAACAGATCCTGGGTGGCGATGATGAACGTGTTATTGACAATTTCATGGATCGAAATCCCAATGACGTGCTTGTTTTTGGCCCCAATGGCAAAACGGTAAGAGCCCGTACCGCCAATCAAAAAAGGATGGTGGAAGCCTGCGACAAAAATGACCTGCTTTTTGCCATCGGCCCCGCAGGTACCGGCAAAACCTATACTGCTGTTGCATTGGCAGTAAGGGCCTTAAAAAACAAAACGGTAAAAAAGATCATCTTAACCCGTCCCGCAGTTGAAGCAGGCGAAAGCCTGGGTTTTTTGCCGGGAGACCTGAAAGAAAAAATTGATCCATATTTACGGCCATTGTATGATGCGCTTGATGATATGATACCTGCCGACAAATTAGGTTATTATATGAGTACCCGCACCATCGAGATCGCGCCATTGGCCTATATGCGTGGCCGTACACTGGATAATGCCTTTATCATTCTGGATGAAGCCCAAAACACCAATGACCTGCAGATCAAAATGTTTTTAACCAGGATAGGCCCCAATGCAAAAGCCATCATCACCGGCGATCCCACACAGATCGATCTGCCAAAAAACCAATCCAGCGGTTTGTTTAAAGCTGCCCGTATATTAAAAAATATTGAAGGCATTGCGCAAATTGAACTGGATGAAGAAGATGTGGTGAGGCACCGGCTGGTTAAACAGATCATCAAAGCTTACAACAAAGATGATGTGCGTATAACGGCACAAAAAGAACAAAATAAGGGTTGATTTCTATATTCCCCAGGTAATATCCGGAGGCAGCTGATCGCTGCCTCTTTATTGTACCCCGAAAAAAATATCAAAAACTATCAAAATAAAATTAATTTTAGGCGGCAGCTAATTCCATCTGCTATGATGCCGGTCTGTACCGATATAATCGGTAATTGCAAATGGTATTGGACTACCTATTGGTATAACCGGTATAAATAATAACTATGAATAAAATACTTGCCCTGATCTTTGCAACCTTTGTGCTGTTCGCCTGTAAAGAACCGGCAACACCCCCTGCTGCGGTATTGGATGAGATGTTTACTGCCATGCAGCAAGGCAACATAAACGGCATGAAAAAATTCATTACCAGGTCGGATGTTGCCATGTTGGAAACTGCTGAAAAGATCATGACCGGCATTGACCCGGAGGGTATACAAAAAATAAAATCCAGGATGGAAACTGAATTAAAGGCACGTTCAAAAAACCTGCAATACAGTTTTAAGAACCAAACCATTGACGGCGACCGGGCAACGGTTCAGGCTGAAATTATCAGCGATGATCTTATGGATCAGCCGGGCAAAAAAACAATGACCCAAACCTTCGAACTGGTGAAAGAAGATAATGCATGGAAAATAGCCCTGACCAAACCGGGTAATGAGCTGTTCAACAGTATGAAGGGTAATATGGGCGCCCGAAAAGAAGATTTAAAATCCGGCCTTGAAAAATTAAAACAAATGGATCCCGATTCGCTAAAGATGCTGATCAATAAAGGCCTGCAGGCTTTGGATTCGCTGGATAGCAGAAAGCAGCAGCCATAGCCATTTAAAATATAAAATACGGATAAATGAAAAATATTTTTATTTTTATGGTCTTAACTTTTAAATAAATTATTTATGAAAAAATTACTATTAGCTGTTTTTGCATTTTCGGCGATATACATGGCAGGTTGTAACAGTGCCGCCGGGGGTGGTGATCCCAAAGCCACTTTAACCGCCTTTTTTGATGCCATGGCAAAAAAGGATATTGCCGCGGCCCGTAAACTGGCAACAGCCGACAGCAAAAGCATGTTCGACCTGATGGAAATGGGTTTGAAAATGCAGGATAATACGATGGAAGATAAAACCAAAGAACAATATGATAAAAGCAAAATGGAATTTGGTGAGGCCGTTGTTACCGGCGATAAAGCAACGGTAAATGTTAAGGAAACCAAAGGTGGCGAATCTATTAATTTTGTTTTAAAGAAAGAAGCTGGCAGCTGGAAGGTGGCCATGGATATGGGTACCATGATGAATATGGGTGTGGAAAAACTAAAGGAAAAAGGAATGAATTCGGAAGAAATGGGTGATATGAAGGAACAAATGGAAAAGTTTAAAAACATGAGTGCCGATTCACTGAAAATGATGATGGATAAAGGCATGACCATGGTGGATTCTTTAGAATCGATCATGAAGAAAAAATAAGGAACCATTTTTAACAGCAGCATCCCGGCAATAAACGGGATGCTTTTTTTTTGCCATACACTAAAGATGTTTAACTTTAACCATGATTAATAAATACATGGCCCTGGTGCTGCTCGCCACGATCGCATTTTCCTGCAATACAGAAACAAAAAAAAAGCCGGTAACCGATGTGGAGGTCGCTACCGCATTTGTCCGTAATCTGCTGGATAATAATTTTAAGGAAGCAGAACAGCATTTGTTGAGGGACGAAACAAATGACCAGATCTTTGAACGCTTTAAAAAACAATACAGCGAAAAAGACAAAGCCATTTTGGAAAAATATAAAAATGCAGACATTATTGTAAATGAAATCAGTTATATAACCGACAGTGTGTGCATTTTCAATTACAGCAACAGTTACAGCCTTACAGATAAAACCAAACTCAAAGTAATACGGTCTGGTAATACATGGCTGATTGACCTGAAATATACGTTCTCGGGAAATTTATAGATAAGACATGCTCAAAAATTTATTCCTTGTTGGATTGGGTGGTGGTATTGGGTCGATGCTCAGGTATGGGGCAACGTTGTTAATCAGTCCCCGGTATTTCCCTTACGCTACGTTGGCGGTGAACATTACAGGCAGCTTTATCATTGGTGTTGTTTTTGCGATGAGTATAAAAGATGAAGTTTTTTTGAATAATTGGAAATTATTCCTGGCAACCGGTTTTTGTGGCGGCTTTACCACTTTCTCGGCTTTTTCCATAGAGAACCTGGGGCTGCTGCAACATGGCAAATATGGCCTGGCTTTTACGTATATCATCAGCAGCATTGTGTTTGGTATTATGGCCACGTTTTGGGGATACCAGCTGCTGTCAAAAAGTGTGTGAAAAATGAAACAGGCATGCGCTGCGAACAGGCATAAAACTATACCGCTAACAAACTAAGAACCAAAAACTAAAAACTAAAAACCAAAAACTATAAACTATAAACCATAAACATGTATACATTACACCCCTGGCACGGTGCCCATTTTGGAGACCAGGCTCCCCAAACAGTTAATGCACTGATAGAGATTTCACAGGGTTCACACACCAAGTATGAGATCGATAAGAAGACCGGGCTGTTAAAATTAGACCGCATCATTTACTCCTCTTTTCATTACCCGGTTAATTATGGTTTTATACCGCAAACACTGGGGGCGGATAATGATCCATTGGACATCCTGGTCATCTGCAGTGAAAGCATCCAACCGCTTTGCCTGGTAGAAGCCACGGTGATCGGCAATATGCAAATGATCGACAATGGCGAAAAAGATGATAAGATCATCGCCGTTGCTTCCAAAGATCCCGGGGTAAATTATTATACCGATGTAAAAGACCTTCCCAAACATTTTATTGCCGTTCTTCGAAATTATTTTGAGCAATACAAAGTACTGGAAAATAAAAAAGTGGAGATCGATGAGTTTCAAAATAAAGAAGATGCCTACCGGGTAATTGAAGATGCGATCAGTTTTTATAAAACCCATTTTACCAAATGAACTCAAAAAAAACGGTTATGGATACACAAACAATTTTGATACTGGTTGTGATTGGCATCTGCGCAGGTGTATTGAGTGGCCTGGTAGGTGTTGGCGGCGGGATCATTATTGTACCGGCACTGGTGTTTTTCCTGGCATTTTCTCAAAAAATGGCCCAGGGCACTTCGTTGGGAATTTTATTATTGCCGGTTGGAATCCTGGGTGTACTTCAATATTACAAACAGGGCTATATCGACATGCGGGTGGTGGTGATCATTTCCCTGGCATTTTTCCTCGGAAGTTATTTCGGCAGCAAGATTGCCCTCAGCCTTTCGAATGATGCAGTTAAAAAAATATTTGCCATCGTGATGATCATCATTGCCATCAAGATGCTGTTCTTCGACAAATCAACAAAGATCAACGATATTACAAAAAGTGAACAGCCAATAGAGAGCCCGCCAAACCAGACTTCCATTCATCACAAAGGAGATTCAACGGGGTAATTATAAATAACGTTTAATGATCCGTAACCGCATCGTACGCTGCCCGGTTTCTGCCTCCACAATGCCTTCATTGTCTATCTTGTCTATTCGCACCTTACCGGCAGCATGCATAATTTCATAGGCATTTAGCAGCAGGCCCACATGTATAATGCGCCCTTCTTCATCATCAAAAAAAGCAAGGTCGCCGCAATGGGCCTGCTGCAGAAAAGCAACCAGTTCGCCCTGTGTAGCCTGTTGCTGCGCATCCCGCAGTAAATGAACATGCAAAAATTTATATACCGATTGGGTAAAGCCGCTGCAATCAAGTCCAAAAACAGATCTGCCGCCCCATAAATAAGCGCTGTTTAAAAATTTATAAGCGAGCTGCCTGATGGTTTTAGCATCCTGCCTGGCGGCGGCAGGTTCCCATACGCTGCCTGAATAATGCACTGAATTTTTTCGCCAGTTCACATGGCCGTTTTTCATGGCCGTTAATGAACTTCCCAACGGCACATGCATGATGTGCCCGTTGTAATCAATTTCACTTACCCAATCCGCTGTAAGGCTATTCACTTCTATATAATATTGGGTATCGTCTATTTCCTGGAAATGAGACTGCCGGCACCAGCCGGTATACGCGTCAAGTTTATTTACAATTTTTACCCAACCGCCTTTTGCCACGATGGTGATAATACAACATTCGCCAAATAACAACTGGCTCACCATTTCCGATCGGTGGTCAGGTTCAATCCTCATAGGCGCTACAGAAACACAACAAACGGCGTAACTCATGTTTTAATTTTCGTTACATCTAAATTATGAAAATTAAAGTAAGTTTACATCTTGCTGAAAATAATTGAATATGAATGCAGATAAAAAAGTAGTTTCCGGATGAACCTGTTTACTTATACCGGCATAATCAGGAGCGTATATAAAGAAATAAAGGTTCAAAAGCAATTTAACAAAGATTTTCTGATACCTTACCTGTACCAGCTCGAAATAAAATACAGCGGAAAATTCCAGGAAGAACAAAAACAAAAGATCCTTGATTATTATGGCTTATTCATCACTTCATTCCTGTGCAGCAGTTATAAGCGTTTACGTGGAAAAACACTTTCAGCCGATGAAAGAAAAAGGGCAACACTGTTTGGTATTTTAACACCCGTAGGTGATGACCTGTTTGACGAAGATAAACTGGATATTGAAAGTATTAAAGCTATAACATACTGTCCGGAAACTTTTGCTGCTACTACCTTTTCAGCAAATGTAGCTAAAGAGATACAGGCCTTTTTATTGCAGCAGGTTCCGGATAAAGATGTATACCTGCAGGCAGCTAAAAATGTACTGAACATACAGATTGAAACGGTAGCACAAACACAACCGGGCATCACCAAACAGGAGCTGGAATACCTTACCTATACAAAGGGCGCTGTTTCCGTTATCCTTTATCATCAATGCCTGGATGAAGTAGCCGATGAGCAGATGCAGGATGCTTTATTTTTGATTGGCAGTTTATACCAGTTGGGAAACGATATTTTTGATCTCTATAAAGATGTAAGGGATAACATTTATACACTGATAAACACCTGCGATGATTTTTCAACATTGAGGAAAATTTTTTTAGAAAGAGTAAAACAGCAAAACAAAAAAATTATGGCATTACCCTTTGCTGAAAAAAATAAAAAAGAATTTTGTTTTGTAATGAATACCATTAATGCCCGGAGTTTGGTTGCGCTTGACCAGTTTGTACGCCTGCAGAAAAAAACGGGCGACAAAATAAACTGGTGGCAACTGCAGCGAAAAGATATGATCGTAGATATGGAAAAGCCTGCAAATTTTTTGAAGTGGTTGAGGTATGCCTATCTACTTCCGGAATAAAAAAACCGTATTTTTTGTATAGACGAACTGTACCACTAAAAGCCGGCAGCCTGGTCCTGTGCATAAGATAATTTAGGGTTTGTGTCAGTTTAAAACTTATTTCTAAACGATCTGTCATGTCGACGATAGGAGACGTCTCGTATAGTAAACAAATAGATTTCTCCTATCGTAGAAATGACAAAAACCATATGTTCAGTTTCAAAAGCTGACATTACTTTAATTAAACCTTTGTATTCAACTGTATGAAAAAATTTCCTTTACTATTTTTTGTTTCCCTGTCTGTTAATGCATGTTGCAATGCACAAAATGATTCAGCATGGATAAATGACCTGGTAAATGACATAGAGGCAGCACAGTTTAAACAGGACGGTGAATTTTATACAGGAACGTTCCCTTCCTATAGAAAATGTGCAGGCCTTCCGCATAACTGCCAGCCCGATAATAATATTTTTTTTACTGCCATTACTGCTTTCACGTTAAAAAATATCAGCCCGCATTTAAGTGCCGGCAATACCATAAAAGTGCAGCAGGTAATTAAAAATGCTGCCGCTGCTTATCCCCATTATCAAAATAAAAATGGCCTTCCCTATTATAGTTTCTGGCCCGCCAATGCCCGCATTTTACCGCATTCCTATTTCATTAAATATTTGGATGGGGTTTTGGCACAGGGCGAAGATGCCGACGACAGCGTAATGATCCTGATGGCGTCAGCAAATAATGACAGCTCTAATACTGCTTTAAAAGAAAGATTGATACGGATGAGTAATCTTACAAAGAGAAAAATAAATTCAACCGGTAAACAATACAGAAACATACCCGCATACAGTACCTACCTGGGAGAAAAAATGCATCCTGATTTTGATTTTGCAGTACAATGCAACATCCTGTATTTTATGTTTGATAAAAAATTGCCGCTTGTAAAACAGGACAGCGCAACCATTAACCTGCTGGCACAAATGCTGCAGAACAGGGAATACCTGAAAGCGCCGGTTTATATTTCACCCTGTTACGTAAAACCTGCTATACTGCTTTACCATGTTAGCAGGTTACTGGGTACATTTAAAATTGCTGAACTCATGCAATACAAAGATCAATTAATAGCAGATGCAAACCGGTTACTTGGTAAAAGAAATAATATGATGGAGCAGATCATTTTACGAACTTCCCTGTTGTATTTAGGGGAGGCAGCGCCGCCGCTTACCATAAATACCATCACAGATTTTGAAAAAACAAATCAAAATAAATTTGTTTTTTTTCAGGCCAGGGCAGCATTTGCGCAGCCCACACCGGTTAAGCAGGTATTTCTTCACTGTGGTTACCTTATTTATTTCTTTTATTGCAGCGCGTATAATAAGGCTTTGTTGCTGGAATACCTGGTGCTGAAAAATAAAGAAAGAAAATAAGCAATACAGGAAAAAAATCAGGAATATAATTTAGTTTAGTACCCAACAGTAAAAAGTTTTGAATAAAAATCAATATCAACATATCAGCGATACCGAACTGCTGAACAGGTTTTATGCCGACCATGATAATGAGTGGCTGGGCATTTTGATGGAGCGTTATACCATCCTGCTGTTGGGTGTTGGTATGAAATACCTGAAAAACGAAGAGGCGGCCAGGGATGCCGTACAGCAGGTTTTTTTAAAAGCGATCCATGAATTACATAAATACCAGGTAGACTATTTTAAAAGCTGGATCTATATGATCGCCAAAAATCATTGTTTGATGAAGCTGCGCGACAAAGGCAGGTTCAGCGTTGAAATAACCGAGCTAACCTTAACAACACCTGCAGAACCTGAAAACAAAAACAGCTATCTTGAAAAAGACAAAACATTAGACAACCTGGCAATTGCCATACAGCAATTGAACAGGGAGCAACAACAATGTGTAACTTTGTTTTACCTGGAGAAAAAGAGCTACCTCGAAATATCACAACAAAGTAGCTTCAGCATTCTGCAGGTAAAAAGTCATATTCAGAACGGGAAAAGGAATTTGCGGATCATTATGGAGAGGATGAGTCGGGAGACGTGAGTTCGGAGACGGGAGGCGGGAGTTGGGAGTTGGGAGGCGGGAGTTGGGAGACGGGAGTCGGGAGTTGGGAGACGGGAGTTGGGAGGCGGGAGACGGGAGTTGGGAGGGGAGACGGGAGTTGGGAGTCGGGAGTTGGGATTCGGGAGTTGGCAGTGGGCAGTTGGCTGTTTGTTAAAGGTGAAAAAGTTGATAAGTTGAAAGGTTGCCAACCAAAAACTAAGAACTAAAAACTATGAATAAAGAACTATGAATAAAAAATGAGCGACAATTTAAAAGACATATTATCTAACTTAAACAAAGACATTGAGCAGGAAAAACTGCTCGACTATTTGAACAGGAAACTGTCGGCTGCAGATGCACATGAAGTGGAGAAACAGATGGCTGATGATGAATTTATTAATGATGCCGTGGAAGGTTTGGAAAATTTCAAAAATAAAAAAGAGCTTTCACTGATCATTGAGCAACTCAATAATGAACTGAAAAAACAAACTTCCAGGAAGAAAAAGAAGACTGAAAAGCGAAGATTTAAGGAGCAGCCATGGCTGTATATTACCATCATCACCATACTTTTGCTTGCCATTATCAGTTTTGTACTGATAAAAAAACACTTAAGTGAATAGCCGGGTTTTTACTGTATTACAAATCGTAAAATGGCAGCCTGGCCACCTGCTGTTTTTGCCGAAAGCTGGTACGTGCCTCTGGCAAGATGGCTAACATCCAGCGGTATGGAATTAAAGCCTGCGATCAACAAAACTGATCTTTTCATTAACCCCCTGCCCTGCATGTCTGTAATACCAATTTCCACCTGCTCATTTTTAGCAGCACTGATGTTTACAGGTAACCAGCCGCCGGTAACCGGGTTGGGAACGATATTCAACAGGTTAATTTCGCCAACTGCATTGATCAAACGTACAACCGGGCTGTAAGCGGTCTTTCCGTCAACATCGATCATTTTTAAGCGATAAAAATTTACAGCTGCCGCCGGTTGATCATCCCTGTATGTAAACGGTTGCTCACATCGCAATGCAGTAGCATACTCCGAAAAAATTTCACGATAGCTTATCCCGTCCGTACTTCGTTCCAGAAACAGGGTAACGGCAGGAGTACTGTTGCAGGTAAGTTTCCAGTTTAAAAGATGATCTTTATTTTGTTTGATACCGGTAAAGTAATTTACCGAAACTGCGTTATCCGCAGCAAGTATGGCATATAAATTTGCGATGACCATCGGCGCATCGATATTGGCAGCAAAAATATCTACCGTGGTATTCACCTGGAAATTGACAGGCCCGCCTGATTGTGTGAGCCCTGTATTGATCACATTCCAGGCAGCAGTATAAAAGCCGTGTTCAACCGTTGCGGCATAGTTGAACGATGCATTCCCATCAGCATTTGTGTAATAAAAATTTACGTTAACAGGAAAGACGGGCGTACCGGATGGTTTAACGATCCAGGTTCTGTCAACGGCTCTAAGCGGTGCAACAATTCCCGGATTAATACCCAATTCAACCCGTACCCCGTAATGTAAACCACCTCCATTATAGATGGCCATTGGGTTTATCGTTGTTGCACTTGCACCAACCGGAAATATTCTGGGTATCACACCGGCAATATTATTGATGATCAATTTTCCTGTTCCATTAGTTACTATATGTGATGTGGCTGATCCTCCCGAAATATCACCCGTGATGGTTAAATTATTGTTCCCCAATAAAACCAGCGCATTAATAAGTAAGCTGATATTGCCTGTAAAAGATTTATCAGAAGACATGCTTACGGTGGTATTATTCCCGATATCCAGTCCACCGCCCGATGGTAGGGTTAAAGAACCCGTACCTCCTAAACTTGCGGTACTGCCATTAATGATAAATTTACCACATGAAAGATCGCTGCCAATATTGCCTGTTCCAACAATCCCGTTACGAAAAGTTTTTGAACCGCTGCTGCTAAAGGTGATATTTCCATTAGCTTCAAATAAGCCATTAAATGTTGTTGCTGTATTTCCCCCAATTAATCCCAAATTGCCTGTTGTTCTAAAAACGGGAATTGTTGCAGCGTTCACATTCGGGAAAAAAGTAACACCTGCTGAAGCAAAAGCCAGGTTGGGTGTGTACTCCAGCACAGCAGCATGCTGGTATATATAGTTCGGTGTATTTACACCCGGATTTGGTGAGGCAAATGTTAACCCGGTTGCAGAAACTCTTAAAACCCCTTCTGTATTTATATTCACTGTTGCAGATGCAGGAGAAAACAATGGAGGATTTGATGTAAACGCCAAAGTAAAGACTCCCCCACTCTTTATGATCACATCATCTCCCGAAACATCATCAGTAATGGTTAATATACCTCCGGTATACATCAGCACGGCCCCGTTTTCAACGACCACCTGGTCAATTACCCGGGTGCTACTGATGGTAACCATATGCGTACTCCTGATTGTAATGGTATTACCGGTATTGTTTGGTATCAATGTAGCATTTCCCCAGGTGATATTATCGGAAGAAGACTCCCAGGAATTCACATTGTTCCAATCGCCGGTTTGTTTGCTTCTGAAATAATCTGTAACCGATGATACTATTCGCGAAAAACTTATTTCGTACGGGGTTGTTTCAGAAATTGTGGAAGTACGTGGATGTGGCATTTTTGTTGCAGTCAGTCCGTAGCAAAGCAGCGCAAATAATGTTGAGCATAAAACTACCTTTTTCATAGCCGGTATTTTTAAAGATTAAATGGTTCCGGTTCACTGTTATACCGATGTGACAAACTAAATAGTCCAAGCACTTTTCTATCGGTATAATACCATCTAAGATTTCCCCGTAGTCCGTTGGACTCCTATAAATCAAGATGGTATTACGTAGGGTGGAATAAATTTACAAAAAAAAATCCTGCCAAACGGCAGGATTTTTTTTAAGCAATTAGTTCCTGAGATTATTGAATAACAAAGCGTAATACTCTTGTTTTGCCATCGGCGGTATAACCAAACAGCTGGTAAGTGCCTGCGGCAAGATTCTTTACATGTATGGGTAAACTGTTGAACCCGGCAATGAGGTTGGTCGTTTGCTTCTGCAATACCCTGCCCTGCATATCCGTAATTAACCATTCCATTTGTGTTTTATCTGCGCTGCTTACTTTTAAATTAAATGTACCCTGTACGATCGGGTTTGGTGCAATGTTCAATATATCAATTCCTTTCACGGCATTGATCAAACTAACAATGCTGCTGTAGGTTACTTTTCCATCAACACTGGTCATTTTAAGGCGGTAATAATTTACCCCTTTAGCCGGTTGGTTATCGGTATAATCAAATGGCTGGGTACACCGCAGGGCAGTTGCAAAAATGCTGTAGATCGAATTAAAGTTTACCCCATCGGAACTACGCTCCATTTCCAGGGTTGCACTTGGCGTGCTGATGCAGGTAACTTTCCAGTTTAATAAATGACTGCCGTTATTTTTTGTACCGTTAAAGTAGTTGATGGTGATGGGGAGCGGGTTTAGGAAACTTACACTACCAATGGCAAATGGGCTGAAAACGCTTACACCTGGCCAGGTAACATCTCCTGTAGCAGTTGTTCCTGTTGCAGTAGAAACAGGGCCATAAGTATCCCATGAAGTACCGTTATAATGTACAACTACTAAATCAGGGAGTGTACTAACGAAAGGTGATGCATACGTGCAATTATTAATAGCATCCTGCCAGTTTAAAGTAACATTCAGTGTAGAAGTACCGGCATTTTGATCTAATGTCCAATAATCACATTTACTTACTCTGTTCAAGCCAAGTGCTTTTGGTGCCAAAAAATTTGTATTGTTCCTGATATACTCAGCTGTATACCTGTCTGTAGCTGCACCACCAACCGAATTGGAAATTTGCAATTGAGCATATCCATTAACAGTTCCTGAGGGACCACAGTTTGTCTTACCTAACGGAAAAACAAAATCTGTATTGCCAATCTTTGAGACAGGGCCATTGACGAAACTGGTATTAGACGCTCCAAATACAGTAGAACCTGCATCCATTGTGAGCAGGTTAATGGTAGTGGTAGTTAATAATCCGGAAATAAAATGAATAGTACCTCCATGTGTAATTGGTGTATTTAAAGTTAACCCTGGCCCGCTATTATTGAGCGTATCCACTTGATTAGCCAAAAAACTAAATGTACCACCTGTATTATTGATGCTTTGAGCTGCTGTACCAACATAGTTAATACTAAAAGTTCCGCTACCAACTCCTGATTCGATCGTGCCGCCGGTATTATTTATACTTCCTGATAATTTTACTATCCCATTTCCAGATGAAGTTACCCCTCTTAAGATACCGGCGCTGATATTGATATTGCCGCCAACCGTAACATTTGAAAAAATTGCCAGGGTTCCGTTTTGTATAATAACTATAGAACTGCTACTGATGATATTCAGGTTGCCGTCAATAACATGACTACGTGCGGTCGAACCTCCGGTAGCAAATCTTACTTCCCTCGGTGTTGCTCCTTGAATGTTGATTATCATATTTCCACGAATAACCAAACCATTATAGAATGGAGCAGTTGTAATTGAATTCTGGAACGTGTTGTTTCCTGTCGGCGTAGGTTCCCAGATAAAATTACCAAATTCAGGAAATGCACCTGAAGCACCGTTTTGAACACCATTAAAACGATAATTACTTGTTGGAGACAAAACCTGCACTACTCCTGGGATAGCTGTGAGGGTTCCTCCCTGGTAAAAAGAAGCTGTGCCTAATAAATTAAACCGGTCTGTGGCAACCATCGCATTTGCCCCTGCGTTCATTACTGCGCCGGTTCGGATAGTAAGATTCTGAGTCGTTGTTGCAGCCGTTAACCAAACCGAGTCGGGGCTTTGAATAACAACGTGTGCTGCTAATGCGCCCGGAACTATTGTTGCAGCCATCCAGGTAATGCTGTCTGTTGAACTTTGCCAGGTAGCCAGCGTAGCCCAACTGCCCGAAGACACAGATCGGAAATAATCTGTTGCAGAAGTAACAACAGCAGGAGTTTGACTGATCTCAACGCCTGTACTCCAACTGGTTCCAAAACGGGTAAAGAATTTATAAAAATATGGTGTACCATTAGTTAAACCGGTTACAATTTGCCCTGAAGTTGAACCTTTGTAAACTACGAAACCATTGCCATAAGCAGTTCCTGCGCCATAATTTAAATTATTTGTGTAAGCAGTTCCATCACCCGATGGTGCGCCACCCGAATTAGCGGAACCTTGTGAAGCCACGATCATAATTTCGGAATAACATCCTGCCGGATTTGTCCAGGTTAAATTAGAACTGGTATTGCCAACTGAAGCAGCCGGTGCGGTTACATCATTTACTGTAGCTGCAGTGAAAGTTTGCGTGCCTCCTGCAAACGCAGTTCCCGACTTGTTGCCGCTAACAAAACTAATATCCGCTGTGGTTATGGCATTTACCGAAATAGTATTCCCTACCGTTGCAGCACAGGCCGCATCTGCTGAGATAAATATATAACCCGTTGCACCGGTTAATATTGACTGACTTATAAAGGTTGGGAAAACCTGTGTTCCTGCGGCACCAACTGCGGCGTTGGTAGATAACAGAACATCTGAGCCCGGACTAAAAATATTATCAGTAGAATACCAGCATTTTATATTTGTAATATCTGCAGGTAAATAGGATCCGGCAGTTGTTACGGTTACACCATTTAAGATGGCATCAGCAGTTGTTATTACAAGATCAAAATCATAAATCAAATTATTGGTGGTTCCCTGTATAATGTTGCCGGCCGGAACCGCAGGATTATCCGATGATAACAAAATATCAGGGGTTCCTCCTGCAGAATAGGTTGCTGTCATATTAATATCATCGAGTCCAAATTCATCTCTTGAGCCGGCACCACTAACATCGTCGCCATTCCAACGGATATACACATAACTACCCGGTGCAATAGCAAGTCCGGTTATTGTAGTACTTCGTGAAGGTGCACCGGCAACAACTACCCATCCCAAAGCATCGGCTGCCACAGGAGATGCATAGTCTATGGCTCCAACCGGTGTATAGGTGACATCATCAGACGAATAAGAAAAATTAAACGAATTGCTCCAGCCTTGATCATTTCTTATATAGATATTATACGATACAGCCAGCTGAGTCATATTGGTTGTACCGTTATTTTGAATACGCAATGTTAAAGTACCTGGCGTAAAATCAGCTGCACCCGGTTGAATCATTAAAGTAGGATTTGCAGCGGAGCCAGGAGCACCAGTGAATGCCCAAATACCTCCCGTTGTTTGTGCGACTGCAGTTGCTCCCCTGGCATGATCTCCAGCCGTATTTGTTCCGCCAAATGCCAAGGCTCCATCACTAAACCCAGTTGTAGACCATGCATTGGAATTTAATCTCCCAGCAGTTACAGTTGCAGGTTCAAATCCTGCAGCGGCATATGCCGTTGACGGATTAGATCCAACACCAGTAGGAGTCGTATTACTAAAATCGATCAAAGCTGATGGACTTCCGTTAGTTAAGCTAACCTGTGACCACGCTCCTAAACTCCCCAAAACCATAAACATTAAAACGTAAACTTTCTTCATACACTAAATTTAAATAGTTTTAAAAACGAAATTCCCAGTATGGTTCGTAAACCAATTACCGGTTGTTGAATGATCAGGGGGTAATTTATGGGATATAGTGGTTAAAAATTTAACCGGGATTTTACGCAAGATACTGGATTATTGAAAATAGCTGCCGTAACTAACCATAAATTTCCGGTAAGTTTTACACATACTGCATAAAAAAAACCCCCAACGGATCGTTGGGGGCATGTTTTAAAAAAAATAAATACTATTGTTTTACAAACCGGATGGTTTTAGTTTTATCCGCATTGATGACAGTGCTTATCTGATAAACGCCCTTTGCCAGGGTATTCACCGGTAACGGAATGCTGTTATACCCTGCCGAAACCGGTACCGTTAAACGGCGCATTAATTTGCCATGCATATCGGTTATGCGTAAATCAATTTTTACTGCCAGGGCACTGGTGATATATAAAGTGAGCTGATCGCCAACAACCGGGTTTGGTGACAAGCTGATAATTTCAAATCCCTGAATGGCATTGAGCAATGCAACAATACTGCTGTAGCTAACCTTACCGTCTGGATCAATAATTTTAAGGCGATAATAATTAATGCCACTTCCAGGCCTGCTGTCGGTAAACTCAAATGGCTGAAAACAACGCAAAGCATCGGCCGTAATGGAATGAATAGTGTTGAAATTACGTGAGTCTGTACTTCTTTCCAGTACCATGGTTGCCCGTTCTGCGCCGTTGCAATTCACTTTCCAGTTTAACAGGTGTGCGGTTGCCTGTTTGGTTCCGGTAAAATAACGGATGCCGATGGGTAAGGCCGTACCGGCAACACCGATGCCAAAACCCGAGAACCCGGTATTATTAAAATCGCCGGTAGCGATGTAATTGGTGCCAAAGGTACCCGGGGTTAAGGGGCTAAGTATTACATCGGATACATGCGTGGCCGAAGGGGTTACATCGGGCACATAAAATCCATTGCTCACTTTAATGACCTGGGCAGCAGAGAATAACTCCCCGGTGGCGGCCATCCAGTTGTTGACCTCCGCAGCGGTATAATAGAATGACACCTGGTAGTTGCCCGTTGCGGTATTATTGGTGGGTACAATCCTGAAGGTTTTTGAGGCCAGGTAATTATTGAAACTGTTATTCCAGAACGGTACGGTGGCCGTACCTGCCCGGTCAATGATCACCTGCGTACATCCATAATCAAAAGCTGTGAGGTTTCTAACCCTTGCCAGGATATTACCCGATCCGTCGTAAAAATAAACCTCATCATACGGACCCAGGTATGCTGTTGTAGAACTGTTTAGTGCGGAAGAAACCTGGGTGCCCGCAGTTGATAAATTAAAAGTAAACACCGGGCGGGCCGAAGTACCGAAAACATAAACACTGTTGGCAATGGAACAACCCGGCGTAACATTGGAATTCTGCCTGTCAAAATAGGTATTGGCAGCACTGGTAGCGCCGGCAACAATGTCTTCGCCAACACCGGTAGCATTATCAAAACACATGTCCACCAACAGGTTAGAAGTTCCATCCCATAAAAAAGCGGTTATGGGTATGGTATTTACACCGGCAACTGTTGAATAACTGGCTGAATAAACTGTTGTGCCCCCTCCCTCAAAAGCCCCCGTTGACAAGGCCGCTGTTGCCGTATTCTTTAATTTGATGGTAAACCCGTTAAAAGGCCCTGTACTGTTTTTGGTGATCACGTTAAAACCAACGGCAGTTATATTCCCGGCTGTAAAACCCAGTGCCGTTAGCTCTGCTGCTGTATACAACACCTGGGTGCGTGCATCAAAATAAGAGCCCCTGAACGGTTGATTAAGATTAATATTATAGCTTCCAACCGCACCCGATAAGTTGGTTGATGTAGACGGTGCCACATCATTATCATTTATCGTATAGGTATAGGTTTGATTACTGCTTCCGGCCTGTGCATTGGTTGATCCGGTAATGGTATAGCCCAATATAAAATTTTCGGCCCCTTCCAATGCTGCATCATCAAAAACCCGGATGGTAAAAGGCTGCTGAGCAGTTGAACCGCTTACAAAGCTGAGTACCATGGATGGTGTAACAAAATTGCCATTGGTAGTAACAATATAATCAACACCGGCAGTTGCCGTTGCACCTCCTGCCACGTTTAATGTAACCGTAGCATTTCCTGTTGGTGCATTTATTATCTGCATGTTTGCTGTATAATCTGTATAGCCCCGGCAGGTTGCCGAAGAAGTTGTTAACTCGGTTGCCGCAGCCGTTGAAACCGAAAACTGGATATCCGGCGTGGTAACGTTTGGAACCGTGCTGGTCCATAATCCCCTGCCATAAGTAGAAGCAGCAATGGTTCTGTCGCTGCTTCGGTATTTTAACATGGTTGCCCTGGCAGTAGGGAAACTGGTATTGGGGGCCCATACGGTACTGTTGCCGTTGATGGCATCGGTTTCCCAAATGCCGGTTTCGGTGGCAATGATCATTTTGTTGTTATCAAAGGGATGAAAAATGGCCGAGTAGACCGGCACGTCGGGTAAATTGCCCTCAATGGCCGTCCAGTTGGTTCCTCCATCTGTTGTAACCCAGATACTGCTGGTACCGTAATTTGAGTAACAGGCCACCAGGTTTTGTTCGCTGCTTCCCACATTGATGCAGTTCATGTAAACGGATCCCGTGGGCATACCTGCTCCGGTAATATCCACACCGGTTGGTGTACCCGCATTGGCTCCGTCTACGCGGATGATCTTTCCACCGAAACCCATGCCAAAATAAGTTCTTCCGGAAGTGAATGGCGATACACAAACAGTCCCCACCCTTTGTCCGCCAAAAGCAGCTACCGGAACAGGGGTATAGGAAAATCCCGACTGCGGATTTGTCCATCTTAAATAGCTCCCCGCCGTATAACTGGCATACAGCATATTGTTTACAGGATCATAATCATAGGGATTGATGAAATACCCGTTATTGTCACTTGGGCCTGATGACCAGGAAGCCCCGCCATTGGCGCTCCTTCTAAAATTACAATAAACATAGGCTCCAGTCTGGTATTGTGGTTCATCCTGGTCTATGGCAACATAAGCGCCATCTCCGCCCAGTACTTCCACACTGCTGCTGAGGCCCGCATTGTTAAACTGGTGTGTACCGTTATCCTGTGCCCCCGCAATAAAATAATTGGTTGCGGATGGATGAATGGCAACTGAATAAAATTGTTTGATACGCAGACCAACATTACGGTCACGGATGGTAGTTCCGGCATCGGATGAATAAAAAATTCCACCATCGCATCCAAACAAAAGTTTGTTGCCGTTATCATACCAAACACTGGCATGCTGGTCGGCATGTACGTATTGCCCGGTGGTACCAACCCAGTTGGATATCCTGGTCCAGCTGGCACCGCCATCCGTAGTTTTGGCGTTGTCGATGCCGCCGATTATACATTCATTCGTATTGGAAGGATTGATGGCAACGGCTAAATTATACCAGCCCTGGTTATTTGCAAATGGATCACCCGTTGCCGTTAGTGGGGTGGAGCCGGCAGTAAACCAGTTAGCACCTCCGTCGGTAGATTTATAAACAGTTGGCGCCTGTGAGGTATTGTCACTGGGCAAACAATACAACGTATTACCTGCAACAGCCATTTCGGCCCTGCGGCTGGCAGCAGGCAATGTGGTAACCGGGCTTGTCCAGGTACCTGCGGCAACCGTTGCCGGTATATCCGTATATCTGGAGTCTAATGTTTCACTGATTCCAAAAAGCGCATGCAGTCTTCCTGCGGCTGTAGTTGATGATATATCCAGGTCAGAAACCCTGGAAGAAACCCCTGTTGGTGTGATATTCGTCCAGGCAGCACCGCCACTCGCTTTTGTACTTCTGTACAACCCGCTCCGGGTACCGAGATAAACATTACCCTGGTAATCGCAAACAATACGGGTACAATAATAATAGTTGCTGTTGTTGGTGCTGCTTAACTGGTTCCAGGTTACGCCGTTATCGGTACTTTTAAAAACACCATTACCTCTTAAGGCACCCGATTCATTAAATGATTCCCCGGTGCAGCAATACATAATATTAGGGTTAACCGGATCCTGCGTGATACCAATGATAGAGAGGTTGATCATGTAATCATTAACCGGAACCCAGGTTGCCGGGGAGGAGCTGATATTGGTTGTTTTCCAGATTCCGCCTCCACGGCCTCCCACCCAAACGGTATTACCGGTTGCATCCGTTATATCAACCCAGATGGCATCCATTCGGCCCGATGTTACGCCACTGTTTGCCCGCGTATTACCATTGGAGGAACCAACTACATCTGAGTTTGATCCTCTTTCTGCCCAGGTTAATGCCGATATTAAGTTTGAGGAACTATATAATTCATCTTTTAATAATTTAGTTTGGGTAACGGCATCCCACATCCGGTCAATCGGAATTTCCCCGGTATTGGGATCTTGCGTACGTAATTTTTGAAACGCAGCAGCTTTGGCAGGTTCATCGTATTTATTTTTTTCAGCAGGGGGTTCAGCAATTTTAGTATCGCAACTGTTTAATAAAAAAAGAGAAAAAAAGCATACCGGTAACATATGCCGGTTTACGGTAAATATTTTCATAGAATGGGAAATTTGAATAAAATTCGGCCCGGGCAGTAATTATTAATAAAATAATCATTTTATGAGCGCCTAAGCACGATTATCTTAACGTCATTTTTGGAATTTAATTATATAATTGCATTAATAAATCATCGCTGTAGTTCAGGCATATCAAAAAAACGCGATCCAGAAGGAAGGATTATCCAAAGATTTGCAGTTGGTATAGGACAGTTTAAAGCGGGTTAAAACGGGTATACCAGTATGCCGGCCAAAAGCATTTGCTATCGGTATAACATGGATTCAAAAAACCGAGCACCCGACAACAGTATAGATTTTTTTTCCAGCATGAAAAGGCTGTTGGTTTCAAAAGAGAAAGAAACAGAAAATCGGCGGAAAATCAATAATGCCCGGCAACTACGCATCAGTAACCTGCAGAAGGAAATAAAAACGCGCAGGCTTTTTATGAAATGACTTGTGTGCGGGGGTACTCCCCGAAAATTTTTCATCCCCTATATTTTCAGGCATGTGTAACAGGATGCCGAATACAGCTGTTTTTGCTAAACCATACCGGCCTTTAATCGTCGGTAATTATTTCTTCCTGAAAAATAACCTCAACGGCACACCACTAAAATTAAAATTTTCGCGCAGCTTGTTTTCGAGATAATTTTTATAAGGTGTTTTTACATCATCCGGGTAATTACAGAAAAATGCAAAGCTGGGTGTAAAAGTTGGCAACTGGGTAATGTATTTAATTTTCAGCTGGTTACCTCTTACTACCGGTGGCTTGTATGCGTCAATGGCTTTCTGCATCACCTCATTTAACTGTGAAGTGGTGATTTTCCTTTTCCTGTTTTCAAAAACCTCCAGGGCCGCTTCAATACTTTTAAAAATACGCTGCTTTTCGGTTACGGATATAAAAATAATAGGTACATCACTGAATGGCGCAAAGCGTTGTTTCAATTCTTTTTCATAGTCCTTGGTTGTATTGGTTTTCTTTTCTTCAACCAGGTCCCATTTATTAACCAGTACAACAATTCCTTTTCCCTTTTTTACAGCCAGCGCAAATATGGAAAGATCCTGTGCCGTGATGCCTTTACCGGCATCCAGCATCAGCATACAGATATCAGATTCATCTACCGCTTTAATGGCGCGTATCACCGAATAAAATTCCAGGTCTTCGTGCACTTTGGTTTTACGGCGTATACCCGCCGTATCGATCAGCATAAATTCTTTGTTGAACAGGTTGTAATGTGTATGGATGGAATCACGGGTTGTACCGGCAATATCACTAACAATGGTACGCTCCTGTCCTACCAATGCGTTTAATAAGGATGACTTACCTACATTGGGCTGACCGATAATGGAAATTTTTGGCAGTTCGGTTTCTGTTGCTGCTTCCTCTGAATCCTTTACACTGATCGATCCGGTGATCGCATCTAAAATTTCGCCCGTACCACTTCCGCTAATAGAAGACACAAAAAATATTTGTTCAAAGCCCAGGGCATAAAACTCGCTGGCTTCCATCAGCCGTTCATGATTATCGACCTTGTTCACCACCAAAAAAACCGGTTTGGTAGAACGACGCAACAGGTCAACCATGGAATTATCCAGTTCGGTAATACCGGTTGCAGCATCCACCATAAAAATAATGGCATTGGCCTCTTCCATGGCGATCACCACCTGTTTGCGTATTTCTTTTTCAAATACATCATTGCTGCCGGCAACAAAGCCGCCGGTATCAATTAAATTAAAAGATTTTCCCGCCCATTCGGCCACACCATATTGCCGGTCGCGGGTTACACCGCTGACATCATCAACAATGGCTTTTCGCTGCTCCAGCAAACGGTTAAAGAATGTGCTTTTGCCCACATTGGGCCTGCCTGTTATTGCTACTGTGAAACTCATTTTTTTAATTGATAATTACCTAATTGATAATTGATAATTAATAATGCCTTAGATATTCAGGATACTGCTGAACAGTAAAAAATTATCCGTTATCCCATTATCCGTTATCCATTTAATACCCATATTCCTTCAACTGAAATTCATTATCCCGCCATTTGGGCCGCACTTTTACAAATAATTCCAAAAAGACTTTCCTGCCCAGGAAGGCTTCAATATCTTTTCTGGCATCGGTGCCTAATTTTTTGATCATGCTGCCGCCACCGCCAAGTATGATCCCTTTTTGTGTTTCCCGTTGCACGATGATCTCTGCACTGATTTTTGTGAGCGATGCTTTTTCTTTAAACTCCTGTACCAAAACGGTTGCATGGTAAGGGATCTCTTCACCATACAATAAAAATATTTTTTCACGAATCATTTCTCCAACAAAGAACCTGGTTGGCATGTCGCTTAAATCATCCCCCTCGTAAAAAGGCTGCCCTTCCGGTAAATAAGTAAGAATGCTTTTTAATAATTCCCTGATACCGGTTTTTTTTAATGCAGACAACGAAACCACTTCCTTACAGTAAGGTTTTGATGCAAAGAAAGCAGCGGTAGTTTTTAACTGTTCACCATTAACCGTATCGGCTTTGTTTAAAATAACAATGGCCGGGGCTTTCAATTTTAAAGCAGCGAAAATGGCATCACTTTCATCCGTGTTTTCACGAACATCCGTAATTAGCAGGGCCACATCCGCATCTTCTAAACTGCCTTTTACAGCCTGCATCATTTTTTCATGCAATTTGTATTTGGGTTCGATGATGCCCGGCGTATCGGAGAAAATGATCTGGTAATCTTTTTCTGTAAGTATGGCTTTTATTCGGTGCCTGGTTGTTTGTACCTTATGCGATACAATGGCCATCTTCTCGCCCATCAACGCATTAAGCAAAGTACTTTTGCCTGCATTGGGCTTACCAAATATATTTACAAAACCTGATTTCATTTTAAACTGGTGGTTATGAGCAAAAATCAGCTAATGGAAATGATTACCATCATCGACGGTGAAAGGAGGAGATAATCAAATTCATTAGCTAATAATGCTAAGAATAAAGATAGCTCTTTTTACAGAGCCTTGTAGTTGCGAAGACTGGGATCGAACCAGTGTCCGCCAACTGGCGGATATGAGCCACATTACATCGCATTAATAATAGACCAAATAAAGTTTCTTCCTGCTGCCGTTTTCAATTCCTTTTCCCTTTTCATGGCATCAGATTTAAGCTGAATTGTTTCTTTATAGATCAATTGCCAGGGTCTGAATTTAATTGTCCAACCTTTCTTACCCAATTCATTGTGGGAAAGCAATCGCTGTTCCAAATCAGAAGTATACCCAATATAAATTTTATCGTAGTCTTTACTGTAAAGTACGTAAACGGTAAACATTGAAAAAACTTAAATTAAAGAACTATTTTCTGGGTAATCTAAAAAAGGCTCTTCTGAGCCTTAGATCTGGTTGCGAAGACTGGGATCGAACCAGTGTCCGCCAACTGGCGGATATGAGCCACATTACATCGCTTTATTAATTGTCGAAAAACCTAAAATTAAAGAACTATTTTCTGGATAATCTAAAAAAGGCTCTTCTGAGCCTTAGATCTGGTTGCGAAGACTGGGATCGAACCAGTGACCTTCGGGTTATGAGCCCGACGAGCTACCGCTGCTCTACTTCGCGGTGCAAAACTAAGGTTTTAACCCATCGCTGCCAAATAATATAGTTTGATGTTGTAGATTTGGCCATGATTAAAAAGATTTTACCACCTGTAACGCTGCTACTGTTGCTGATTACATCCGCTGGCTGCAAAAGCAGAATAAAACAGCAGGATGATGAGATCTTCAGCAGGTATTTGCAGCGCCAGGTTAAATTAACCATCATCAACACAGCCCTGCCTGACGATAAAAATGACCTGAACTTATTAATTCTGAATGACGGGCAGGAAACAGGCCAGTTTGGTGTACGGGATATTTTAGACAGCCTGAATAAAAAAAAATTAATTAAACCCCTGCTCATTATTGCAGTGCATGCTGGTGACAGGATGAAAGAATACGGAGTTGCAGGTAGTCCCGATTATTTGAAGCGGGGCGATAAGGCTGATCAGTATGATGCCTTTATAAACAATGAACTCTATCCTTTTATCAAAAAAAATGCTGCTGTCGGTAAATTCAAATCTGTTGCGATGGCAGGATGCTCGCAGGGCGGTTTGTCGGCTTTTGACGTAGCCTGGAACCGGGCAGATAAAATAGATAAAGTAGGTGTATTCTCCGGTTCTTTCTGGTGGCGTGACAAAGATGATAAAGCGAAAGATTATTCAGACAGCAGGAACAGGATCATGCACAATAAAATCAGATCATCCAGAAAAAAACCGGGATTAAAATACTGGATCTATACAGGTGGCCAGGAAGAAGACAGCGACCGCGATAAGGATGGAATTATTGATGTGGTGGACGACAGTAAAGACCTTATTGCGATCATCAAAGACAAAAATATTTGCCTGCCGGATGATATCAGGTTTGTGGAAGACAAAAGCGGAACCCATGATTATGGTGCATGGAGAAAACAGTTGCCCGGGTTTTTGATCTGGGCTTTTGGGAGATAGAGACGGGAGACTGGAGGCGGGAGACGGGAGACAGGAGCCGCGAGTTATGAGCTATGAACTACGAACTAAAAACTATGAAGAGTTAATTCACTTTAGTAATACTACTTGAACCCCCACTATGCATTTCCTTAACCACCGCATAGCCTTTGTACTTAATAGTACTGGCGCCACTTGCACGAGCTATTAATTCTTTATTAATTGTAATATGCAGATCGGAAGCGCCGGAAATATCAGCATTACAATAGTCGGCTACCAGATCATAACCTTTAACATCGCTGGCACCTGTACTTTCAATATTGACCATGTTGGCAGTACCCGATATTTTTACATCGGATGCACCACTCAGTTTAAGTTTTAATGAATTTACTTTGATGATTCCTTTAAATTCGCAGGCGCCGGACATCTGAATATCCAACGAGGTTACTGTTAAATTCCCGATCACAAATACATCACACGCACCGGATATATAAATACTCTTAAGGTCTTCGAACGATACGTATACTTTTAATTTACGATCCTTTTTTATCCAGCTCTTATCTCCATCATAAAAAATGACGAGGGTGCCGTTTACGATGCTGGTCTTGATCCCTGCTTTTGATATTTCATCTACTGCACTTACGGCAATGGCCATATTGTTGGATTGGGATAAATAAACGTCTATACCATTAGAAACTTTAATGGCATTAAATTCCCCGCTTAATGGTCTTAATGAAACATTGGGGTCAACAACTATATCCTGCTGGGCTGCTGATGCCAGGGTAATACAAATGATCGCCAGGGTTAAATAGATCTTTTTCATCACAAATTTTTTAAGTTAGATCAGGCCTTTTTAATGGCACCGCCACCGCTGATCTTGATATCTTTTATTACAGCATCTCCCTTATAACGAATTAGACCGCCACCGCTGGCTTTGGCGTTCAGTTCTTTTTTTACGGTAATATTAACGGAAGCTCCACTGCTGGCCCTGGCATCACAAAATTCTACTTCAAATTCATATCCTTTGAAATTGGCACCGCTGCTTGCACCAATATCTAATTTTTGGGTATTGCCTGTTATATTAACCCCCGATCCACTGCTCAGATCAACAAATAATGTTTTTGCATTGATCTCGCCGTTAAACACAGCTCCACTGCTGAAATCCAGGTCGAGGGTATCAGATTCCATGATGCCATTTACCATCACTTCCGACCCTGCTGAGGCATTTAGTTTAGCCAAAGTTTTGATCGAAACATAGGCTTTCAGTTGCTTTTTATTACCAGTTGTCCAGTTAATCCCGTTACTTTCATAATAGATTTTTAAAGTCCTGTTTGTTACCACCGTTTTTAACCCTTCCAGGTATTTTTCCTCTGAAGCACTTACCGCAACTGACTCATCATCACTTTGTGTTAAATACAGATCAATCCCGCTGGAAACCTGTATTGCAGTAAATCCTTTGTTTACCTCCCGTTCAACTGCGTTGGGATCATTAATTTCGTAGGTTTTTTGTGCAAAAACAGACAATGCCAGAAAACTGACCAGGGATAGTACTAACTTTTTCATCTTTTATTTTTTTTAAAATTAAAACCATTGCTTTAACATCAAAGCAATCTCACTTCAGGAGGCTTTGAAAAGCATTATTCATGGCTATACTTTCACATGATACGCAACCGTAACCGTTTTTGTTACACAATTATTAAAAAATAACAAAAAACTGGCTTAACTTCACAATTCAAAAGTTCTTTAACCGATTGAATTTCCGGGGTGCCGATTGTTGTAAGACAAAAAGCTGAGATGATACCCGATAACCTGCACAGGATAATGCCTGCGAAGGGAGAAAATACAGCTCCTCCTTACACACCCATGTAATGAGAATCGGTACAACCTTAATCCTTCCGGATTTTCAACACAATTTTTTTAAGAATGAAAAAAATATTTTTAAGCGGCTTTTTATGCGCCGGCTTTATTGTTTTATGTGCCCAAAAACAATCCCAATTTAATGATACCGCATACCTGCAGCCGGTTGAAGTAACCGCCATCCGGGCTGCGGAGAAAGCGCCATTCGCTAAAACTGATCTTTCCAAAAAAGATATTGAAAGAAATAATTTGGGGCAGGACCTTCCTTTTCTATTAAATCAAACCGCATCTGTTGTCGTTAATTCCGATGCAGGTAATGGTGTTGGCTATACGGGTATACGCATACGTGGTACAGACGCCTCCCGGATCAATGTTACGTTAAATGGCATTCCGTATAATGATGCAGAGAGCCAGGGAACATTTTTTGTTGATTTGCCCGACTTTTCTTCTTCAGCAAACAGCATACAAATTCAGCGAGGTGTGGGAACTTCAACAAATGGTGCAGGAGCATTTGGTGGCAGTATTAATGTATCGACCAATGAACTGAATAAAACAGGGTATGCATCCACCAATAACAGTTTCGGATCATTCAATACCTTAAAAAACAATATCCAGTTTGGCAGCGGAATAATGGGTAAACATCTAACCGTGGATGGCCGGGTTAGCCGCATCAGCAGCGATGGATATATTGATCGTGCAAAATCCAACCTGCAATCTTTTTACCTCAGCACGGCCTACGTGAATGAAAATAATTCACTGAGACTGAATGTCTTTTCCGGGAAAGAAAAAACATACCAGGCATGGAATGGTGTGGCCGGGCATCTCCTGAAATCTGACCGGACCAATAACCCAAGTGGTACTGAAAAACCGGGTGAACCGTATGAAAACGAAACCGACAATTATACGCAAACACACTACCAGCTTTTTTACAACCGAAAATTAAACACATTCTGGAAGGGAAACCTTGCGGCATTCTTAACCCGGGGCAAAGGTTATTATGAACAGTATAAAGCCGATAAAAAGCTGGCAGAGTACGGTTTACCAGATTATTTTGACGGAACCAACACCATAACAAGTTCCGACCTGGTGCGCCGGCTTTGGCTGGATAATTATTTTTTTGGCGGCATTTATTCTTTACAGTATCAAAAGAACCGAACCCAGTACATTTTTGGTGGTGGTTACCATGCCTACGATGGCAATCATTTTGGTGAATTGAAATGGGCATCCGTACAGGCCGCCGTGCCCAAAGATCATCGTTGGTACGAATTGAAAGCGTATAAAAAAGACCTTTCGGTTTACCATAAATGGACGCAGCAATGGAACGGCAACTGGCAAAGTTTTATGGACGTTCAGTTTAGACATATTGACTATACCATTCATGGTTTCAGGGATAACCCAGCTTTGAAAATTAAAGAAAATTATAGTTTTCTTAATCCAAAAATCGGGATCACTTATGCTGACAAAAACTGGCTGGCTTTTGTATCGTATGCACTGGCAGGTAAAGAACCCAACCGTGATGATTTTGAGGCAGGTAATTCAGCATTGCCGAAACCCGAGCGTTTGCATGATGTGGAATTTGGGTTTGAAAAAAAGGGAACTGACTATTCGTTTACCGCCAATATTTACCATATGCTTTACAAAGATCAACTTGTGTTAACAGGCAAGATCAATGATGTAGGCGCTTACACCAGGACCAATATTGACAAAAGCTACCGTACCGGCATTGAATTACAGGGCATGACAAAAATCACAAACCGGGTAAACCTGTCGGCTAACCTGACGGTTAGTGAAAATAAAATAAAAAATTTCACAGAATATCTTGATGATTATGACAATGGCGGGCAGCAGACTAAGTTTTATAACAAGACCAACATTGCTTTTTCTCCCGCACTCATTGCAGGAGGAAGTATCCATTTTATTCCTGTTAAAAACGGAGAGCTCAGTTTAATCAGCAAATATGTTGGCAGGCAGTATTTGGATAACACAACACAAAAATCCAGGAGTTTAAATCCATATTATGTACAGGATATCAGGCTTGGTTATTTAATTCAAAATAAAATTATAAAAGAAACAAATATTATACTGCAGCTGAATAATGTATTTAACAAAAAGTATGAACCCAATGGCTACAGCTTCAGCTATATTTATGGAGGCGATTTAACTACAGAAAATTTCTATTTTCCTATGGCAGGTTTTAATATGATGTTGGGCGTAAATTTAAAATTTTAACAGGCAGAAAGCCGCCCCGGCCGGGCTACCAGGGAGCAAGCTTCAAATGTAAAGCTTGCTCCCTTGCAGCCTGGAGCCTATGCAAACTTTTCTTTCCAGTTAAGCGTCCCGCCATCCAGGTTTTTTGTATTGGTAAACCCGAATGTTTCGAGCATCATACAGGCCTGTGCGCTTCTTTTACCACTTCGGCAATAGCAGATCACTTCTTCATTTTTTAACCCCTCGATGTCATCAACCTGCATCATCATAATATTTCCCAAAGGGATGAAATGCCCGCCAATATTAAACGCTGCGTGTTCATCAGGCTCACGTACATCAATTAGATGAACGGTTTCCCCGGAATCCAAACGGGCTTTAATTTCCTCAGCATAAATGGTTACCATGGTATTTATTTTTTCTTATTTAACAGGGAGTCAACAGGTATCTTCATTTCCTGGGATATCCATACATCCATTAACTGACCTGATTGAATATAATTAAGCATGTTGTCAGCATCAAACCTGTCAGGTCTTTGTTTTACTACAAAAGCAGAGGCAGTATCCTGTATGATACCATCTCCTATTACAGCTCCGAAGCTTATTCCATGATCATCCAAATACGACTTTGCTTCGGCATAGGTCATGCCGACCAGGGAAGGTACCGGCATTTGTTTATTTTCGAGCCCCCCTCCAATGATCAGATCGATTTTACTTCCCCATTGTATTTTTGTTTTTTCTGCAATACGCATTCCGTTATACTGTTGTTCCAATACAGAGCCCAACATAAAGTCGGGCCTGAAACTGGTATCGCCCAGTTTTAAATGATTACGTTCAAGAATTTTTGTAGCAAAAGCAAGATTTTGTCCTTCCAATTTGGGCATTTCCAGCATAGGTGGTACATACCGGTTAACAGTTAAAAAAACGGTACGGTTAATTTTTACCAAAGCATTGGGATCAGGTAACTGTTTTAAAACTATCCCCCTGGCAGTTGTATCTGTAAAAACTGAGTCCTGGATATAAACATCAAAACCCCGGCTTTTCAAAAGTTCAACTGCCGAAGCTGTTTTCATGCCGTTAACTGCGGGCACTTTTAAATACTCACCATGTTTTGTGATCAAGCCCAGCATTTTTAAAACCAAAAACAAGATCAGCAAAGCCATGACGATCGCTGCTAAAAGATTTACCCAAAAGGGTTTATTTGTAATGAATTTAAACACGCAGAAATTTATTAAATTAATTTGTTTGTTTTATTATTTACTATAAAAACATTCTTCCAGCAAAACGGTATAGAATTGTTTTAAAGTCCACCCCATGGCCAAAACCTGCTGGGGAACCAGGCTGGCTTCACTTTGTCCGGGTACGGAATTTATTTCCAGCATGTACGCAATACCCGCATCGGTATCATAAATAAAATCTATCCGTATCAGTCCGTTACAATTAAAAACGGCATAGGCTTTTATGGCTTCGGATCTAATTTCCGATGCGATGGCCTCCTCAATTTTCGCCGGTGTAATTTCTTCGCTTGCCCCTTCGTACTTGGCTTCAAAATCAAAAAATTCATTTTTAGCAATGATTTCTGTTATGGGTAAAGCTATCACTTCTCCTTTCGATTTAAAAACCCCGATGGTTAATTCCCTTCCTTTTATAAATTCTTCAACCAGAACCTGGTCATCTTCCTGGAAAGCCTTTTCTACAGCCGGTTGCAAATCCGTTCTTTCTTTTACTTTACTAATTCCCAGGCTGCTTCCGCCACTGTTTGGCTTCACAAATACCGGCAATTTTAAAGTTGCCAAGATCGTTTCGTCCGTAACCGGTAAGTGTTTAAACAGGTGAACAGATTTAGCTACGTGCAAGCCTGCAAAAGAGGCTACCGCCACGGTATATCTTTTATTGAATGTTAGTGCAGCAGTGGCGGTATCACAAGTGGCATAGGGAATATTCAATACATCAAAATAACCCTGCAGTTTACCATCTTCGCCGGGTGTTCCGTGTAAACTAAACAAAACCGCCTCGAAAATAATTTTATTTCCGGCCACCGTTATACTAAAATCATTTTTATCTACCGGGTATTTTTCACCGCCGGGCGCCAGGTAATTCCAACCTGCCGGGTTGATATCTATTTTGTAAGATTCCCATTTTTCAGTATCGAGATTTTTTTCAATGGAAATGGCGCTTTTATAGGAGATCACGGACTCACCGGAATATCCACCGGTAATTAATGCAATTTTTTTCTTCATTCGGTTGTTGCAGGTTGTTTTACAAAGAAACGAAATATAGACTATGGTTTTACCATTTTAATTGACTGTTTCCGGCCTTTACCCGATTTAACAATTTTCCAACTTCACAACTAATTATTCTTCATTTCCCAGTTCACCTATCCCTTCATTGCCACTGTCCAACACAAATTTCCAGCCACCGTTTTTTTCTTTTTTCCAAATACTTACGTAGGTACCATATATCACGGTATCTTTTCCTGAAGGCCGCAGTGCGTAAATACCATAGGTATATCCCAATTCGCCCGATTTAGCAATGGCTCCGTTACGGGGTTCCCAGGTTAGGGTATAATCCGAATCATTTTGTTGAATCAGGTAGTCAATTGCATCTGCACCCGTTATGGGTAACCTGTTTGGTCGTAATAAAACGCCATTACTGTCTATAAATTCAATAAAAGCCGTCTTCATACCCTTTTCTTCACTCAATTTTGAAAAGGTCCTGTCGGCATCCATCATTTCCATTTTCGCAAAGGCATTGTTACCAGGTTCTTTCTTCTCAGCATTATTGCAGGCAACAAACACGATTAATCCGGTAAAAGAAAATAAAATTTTAATCATTCTACAATTTAATAAAATTAGATGGAATTAAAAAGGCGAAAGTATTTTTACAAATACCCTCGCCATGATGCAGGAAATATCACCTGCCTTTAGCAGGCCCTTGAGCCTTAAAAATTGTTAGCCTTACGTTCATTTACCTTCACCCGTGAAATGATATATTTCGCTCATCGTACCCGTTTACCAACTCATGCCCGTGTTAAATATGCATTCTATCTTTCTTTACCAGCAATTCTTCAACGGTCTCAACATACATCTCATCAGGTACACAACAGTCTACCGGGCAAACAGCAGCACATTGTGGTTCCTCATGAAAACCCTGGCATTCGGTACATTTATTGGGTGTAATGTAATAAATGTCCATACTTACGGGGGTATTGCGTTGATCGGCGTCTACTTCAGTCCCATCCATTAATTTATACATGCCTTTTATGGTTGTTCCATCGGATACGGCCCATTCAACACCTCCTTCGTAAATGGCGTTATTCGGGCATTCCGGTTCGCAGGCCCCGCAGTTTATGCATTCTTCTGTGATCTTTATAGCCATCTATCGTAATTTTGATTTTTAATACATCTTAATGAAGTCAGGTGCAATTTAATAATAACAATATGAATTTACAAAAACGAATTGAATTATTACAAAGATTAAAAGATTATTTACTAACCAATCCTGAAGAATGGCAGCATGTGAAAACAAAAGCCTCATTTCATAATGGCTGGTTTATTGAAGATTTCATCAACCTGTCCACCAACAATATCTGCTCTCATTTTCTACAGCAGGATCAACTGGAACAATGGGCAGCCCATTATCACCTGGATGATAATGTTGGAGGCAAAAATATCGGGCTTGTCATGGCCGGTAATATCCCGATGGTTGGCTTCCATGATTTTTTATGTATTTTTCTCAGCGGACACCATCAAACCATTAAATTATCCTCGAAAGATGATATCCTGCTGAAATATTTGATTGAAAAAATGATTGATTGGGAACCCGGATTAAAAGCATCTATCCGGTTCAGGGAAATACTAAAGGGAGCCGATGCCTATATTGCCACCGGCAGTAATAATTCGGCCCGTTATTTTGATCAATACTTTTCAAAATATCCGAATATCATTCGCCGAAACCGTACGTCTGTAGGCATTTTAAACGGGTATGAAACAGCGGAGGATTTAGCGCTTTTATCTGACGATGTGCATCAATATTTTGGGTTAGGCTGTCGAAATGTCACCAGATTATTTGTTCCCGCAGGATATGATTTTGTTCCCTTATTAAGGGCATTTGATAAGTACGCCTATTTTGCAGATCATCATAAATTCAAAAATAATTATGATTACCAGCTTTCCATCGCTTTATTAAATAATATTTTTTATATGACCAATGGCAGTATCCTGTTATTGGAAAATGATGCCAATTTTACTGCCATAAGCCAGCTCCATTACAGCTTTTATAACAAGGAAGAAACGGTGCTGGAGTTATTAAAGAATAATGAGGAGATCCAATGCATTTGCGGAAAACCAGGCGTAGCTTTTGGCGAGGTACAGAAACCTTCATTAATGGCGTATGCAGATGGCGTAGATACCATGCAATTTTTGCTAACTGTATAACTTCACGCCCACCGTTTCGAAAATTCGGGAGCATGGGGGTTAGGCTTGCGAAAGCTGACTTCATTTTAAAAAAGTCAATCTACGAAACGCTTACTAATTAATTGTTAAAGATGTCAGTTGGTAAATAACATTTTGTCATTGCTTCGTTAATTTGTGCAAAGAGGCACGGGAGTTGATTGAGCATACAGATCAGCTAAAACAAAATCTTACATTAAATTGTTGAATTAAATAAAACCTTAGAAAAATGAAACTGAAACAAATTTTCTTTACAGTAGCCATTAGTGCAGTAACGGCAATCGCAGTCATTTGGGGATATAGTACTTTCTTTGTAGAAAAGGATACTTATGCAGGGCAGCAAAATGGCGTTATTCCTGCAAATTATAAATATACCGGTCTTTTAGATGGCAATACCCCACCCGGCAACACCGTAGATTTTACGGCGCCGGCGCAGGCAGCTACACCCGCTGTTGTACATATCAAAACAAAAACCAATGCCAAGCAGGCCAATAACAGTTTACCAAAAAGATCACCCAATAATCCGTTCAGCGATTTTTTTGATGATGATATGTTTAACCAATTGTTTGGCGGCAGGGGCCGGGGAATTATTCCGGAACAGCGGGCAAGTGGTTCGGGTGTCATCGTTAGTGAAGACGGATACATTGTGACCAATAATCATGTGGTAGAAAATGCAGATGAAATTGATATTACCCTGAGCAATAAAAAAACCTATAAAGCAAAAGTTATTGGTTCTGATCCCTCTTATGACCTATCGGTAATTAAAATTGAGGCGGCCGGTTTACCCTTCCTATTATATGGCAATTCGGATGATGTAAAAATAGGGCAATGGGTTTTAGCTATCGGTTATCCATTAAATTTAGAAACAACGGTTACCGCCGGAATCATTAGCGCCAAAGCAAGAACGCTGGGTTTAAATAAAGACAGGAACGGTGATGCCAGAACAGGCGTAGAATCATTTATACAAACTGATGCAGCTGTAAACATGGGAAACAGTGGTGGTGCACTAATAAATACGGATGGCAGGTTGGTTGGCATTAACTCGGCCATCGCTTCTCCAACAGGATATTATTCGGGTTATTCCTATGCTATACCGGTTAATATTGTAAAAAAGGTAATTGATGACCTGATCAAATTCGGAACCGTTCAAAGGGGTTTTTTAGGTGTTAGTTTTGTAAATGCCAGCGATTTAACGGATGATGAGAAAAAGAAACAGGGTATTCCGGCAGGTGCAGAAGGTATTTATGTATCAGATGTACCAACCGATGGCGGCGCTTATGCTGCCGGTATCCGCAGGGGCGATATCATCAATAAAATAAGCGACCAAACCATTATTAATGGTGCAGAAATGCAGGGGTTAATCAGCCGCCAGAAACCGGGTGATAAAATTCCGGTTACCTATGCAAGAAACGGCAAAGAAAACACAGTGATCGTTACGCTCAAAAATAAGGCAGGTAATTATGACATAGTGAAAGCCAAAGCGCTGTTAGGGTTACTGGGTGCTGATTTCGCCGATCTTGACGCTAAAAAAGCAAGAGATTACGGTGTTGCCGGAGGTATTATTGTAAAGAAAATAAATGAAGGTGCTTTGAACGATCAAACCCGGATGAAGGATGGTTTTATTATTTTAAAAGTTAATGACAAAGAAGTTAAATCGGTGGAAGAAATGAGCACCGTTGTTGGAACGAACAAAAATATTACCATCAGTGGATTCTATCCCGGCTATGATGGTGTTTATGAATATCCCATTTCATTGGATTGACAATAAACAAATGGTGATGATAAAAAAGAGCAATGTTTTGTTGCTCTTTTTTATTGGGCTACCCGGTTCTTTCAAAAACTAAAAAATCCCATGCCGGTATTCTGATAAAACTATCCGTTGCCAAACGGCTTTCCGATTTTCCAAATACATCTGCATATAAACCATCAATAAGCCGGTCTTTTATGATGATCCCCGCAGGATCGCCGCTCAAATTCAATAACACCAGTACCTCATCATTTTCATTTTTACGTAAATAGGCCATGATATACCTACTGCCCTCCGTGATTACATGAAAAGTAGAAACCCCTTCATCGGCAGCCCGCAGTGCTTTATTTTTTTTACGTAACTGCAATAAAGTTTTGTAAAATTCATGCAATTTGTTTTCACCTGTCCAATCGATTGCATCTTTTTCAAAAAACTGCAGTCTTTTTAAATTAGGTATTTCCTCTCCGCTATAAATCATCGGAATGCCATTCCAGGTGCAACTGAATACGATCAGGGCTTTCAGCATATCCCCATATTTTTCAACAGCGGTTCCGTTCCAGGTATTTTCATCATGGTTACTGGTAAAGTACATGCGATAAGCAGTTGCCGGAAAATCTGTTTCGTACCTGGCCAGCACATCATATAAACTATTCGAGTTTACATTTCCTTTATAATAAGATTCTGTGCGGTGCATCCACTCCCAGGTAAAACTGGCATCAAATACTTCATGATAATTGATCTCTTCAGACTCGGCCAGCCAAAACAGGTTGGCTTTTATCGGTTCAATTTCTGTTCTTGCCTTTTTCCAGAATTCAAGTGGCGTTAAATGTGCGAGGTCGGCCCTGAATCCGTCTATATCAAAATGGGTAACCCAGTATTTCATCGCGTCTATCATGGCATCCTGTTCAGCAGGATTCTTATGGTCGATCTGGATAACGTCTGTCCAGTCGTACGGTGGTATAAAACGTCCATCGCTTCCGCGTAAAAAATATTCGGGATGATCTTTTGTCCATACATTATCCCAGGCGGCATGATTGGCAACCCAATCCATAATAACTTTCATTCCGAGGTCATGGGCCTTTGCAACCAGGTTCTTAAAATCAGCTTCGGTTCCAAATTCCGGGTTCACGGCTTTAAAATCTGAAATGGAGTAATAACTGCCCAGTGTTCCCTTCCGGTTTACTTTTCCGATCGGGTGAACCGGCATCAACCAAAGTATCTCCACACCCATATCCTGTAAACGGGGCAATGCTTTTGCAAATGCGTTGAAACTTCCTTCGGCAGTATATTGCCTGATATTTACTTCATAAATATTGGTATCCGCGATCCAATCAGCCCTTTTAAAAATAGTATTCGCCATCGCTTTTCTTCATTTATCAATTAATTGTTTATCAAATGTAAGCATGGAATTCTGGAAATATCCCAAACGGTAACTTTAACATCAACAATGTACCTTTGCCTTTGTTATAATTTATCATGAAACAATTTAATGTTCCCATCAACTACCGCAGTCCTTTAATTGCAGCGATCAAAAACAAACGCAAAGAACAGGATAAGATGAAAAAGGATTTCAGCCCCACCCTGCTTGATTTTGGTGCCTTGCAAATATTCCTGGCCCGCCATTTTGGTTTTTGTTATGGCGTGGAAAATGCGATAGAAATTGCGTTCAGAACAATTGAAGAAAATCCGGGTAAACGGATCTACCTGTTAAGTGAAATGATACACAACCCGCAGGTTAACGCGGATCTGCTCAGCAAAGGTGTACGGTTTTTGCAGGATACACAGGGTAAACAGGTGATTCCATTTGAAGTATTGGCCAAAGATGATATCGTGATCATACCGGCTTTTGGTACTACATTGGCTATTGAAAAAAAACTTGCTGATATTGGAATTGCATCTCAAAAATATAATACTACCTGCCCCTTTGTTGAAAAGGTTTGGAACCGAAGTGAACAGATTGCCAAAAATAAGTACAGCATTGTAGTGCATGGTAAACCGTCGCACGAGGAAACGCGGGCCACTTTTTCGCATGCTTCGGCACACACACCAACGGTAATTGTGAACGACATGACTGAAGCCATTGCTTTAAGTAAATATATAACCGGTGAAAAAGACCCCCGCCTGTTTCATGAAGAATTTGCGGGAAAAATTTCTGATGGCTTTGATATTTCCAGGGATCTTGAAAGAATTGGTGTGGTTAACCAAACAACTATGCTGGCCAGTGATACGCAGGAAATATCAGACTTTTTAAAACAGGTGATGCTTAAAAAATATAACCTGGATGATCGTAATATTGAAACACGTTTTGCCGACACCCGGGATACTTTGTGTTATGCTACCCATGATAACCAATCGGCGGTTTATGGATTATTGCAAACAAATGCTGACCTGGCCATTGTTGTAGGTGGTTACAACAGCAGTAATACCTCGCACCTGGTAGAATTATGTGAAGCGCAGTTACCCACTTTTTTCATCAATGATGCTGAAAAAATCATGGACGAAAATTCCATACTTCAATTTAACATTCATAATAAAACAGAAATGTTAACCCATCATTTTTTACCGGCAAAAGAACCTGTTAAAATTTTATTGACCAGTGGTGCCAGTTGCCCCGATGCTCTGGTAGAAGCTGTTATTAATAAATTGAAATCGGTTTTTTCGATAAATAAACCTGATGCAGAGCTGCTCCAACAATTAAACGACTACCCATAAAAAAAACCTTACACCAGGTAAGGTTTTATTATTAGCATAGAGGTAAGGAAAAAAAACTAATTTATCTTAACAACTTTGGTTTTTAAACTTCTGGTGCTGCTGACTACTTCAATGTAGTATATACCGGCAGGTAAAGCGTCAACCTTGTGAATCACAATGTTATTATCACCAATCTCGGTTTGGGCAGCCTGTGTACTCATTAAACCACCGTTACTGTTTATAACATTAATCGCTACTTTCTCGGCTTTATCGCTGTTCACCCGTATCTGTACGCGCTTACTGAAAGGGTTAGGATAAACAATCATTACACTGATACCTTTTACGTCAACAGTAACCATAATGGTTTTACTATAGGTATAATTACCGTTGTTATCTACAATAGCCAGCCTGTAATAATTGGTACCCCTTGGTGCGGTAATATCTAAAAAACTATAGTTCAAATTACTTTTGATGGCACCGCTTTCCGTATTTACTTTACCAACCTGCCTGAAATTTTTACCATCGGTGCTTCTTTCAATATCAAATTGCCCAATATTTATTTCAGAATAGGTACTCCAGCCCAATTGAATTAATCCATCTGAATAATTTCCGTTAAACTGGTCAATGATGAATGGTAAAACCACGCCCGGCGCACTTATTAGCCCGCCATCAATATTATTACGCTCCTCCCCTGCCCTTAAAAAGAAAAGTTTGGTTCTTCCGGAAATGGTATCAGGTTTACTGTTAACCAATTGGGATGATTTATCGTCAAGCGGTTTCGTATATGCGTAATCCGGTGGAATATTATTGAATCCAACTATAAATGACTTTGATTCGTTAGCGGGTACCGAAATTTTATCAAACTGGTAATACCCGTTATCATTGGTATATTTGATACCTACGATATTAAGCGCCGAATCGTATAAAACAACTTCGATGTTAGGAACGCCCGGTTCACCTTTATCCTGGATACCGTTGGCATTATTATCAATCCAAACATAATCGCCGATCGAGGCGTATAAAATTTGGGCTGAAGCTTTAATAACCTTAGCTATATTTTCCGTGTTTATTCCAGGCGAAACTGATGTAGCAGCTTGCCTGTTAACATCCTTTTTTGCCAACCCATTATTCTGAGCTTGCAGGGAACCGGATGTTACAAATAAAACGGTAATCAATACGATCACAATTTTAATGAAAAACACACTTACAGCGGTAAGGTTAATTTTCGTGGTTTGGGTAGAATTTTTATCCATTTTGTTTTCTTTCAGATTTATTAAAACCTGGTTTCAGGAATTAACTAAGTTTCTGGTCTTTCAAAAACGAAAAAGGATATTGGATACATTTTAAAGTACTCCCAACTACAGGCTCATATACATATGTTAAAGAGGTACAATACCTTTAAAACATAATCAATAAGTGACTGTTTCTGGAAATTTAAATCGGCATTACGATTAGGTAAAACCAACTTTGTCAAATTAAAGGAGAAAACACGTGAAAGACGGTATAAATACTATTGTTAGGGATTACAAATATACGAAAACAGTTTTCATATTTCCTAATTTTAGTTGAACTTTTTTTAGAAAAAATAATTATTACTTATTTAAAAAATTGATTACCAAAGTTTTATATTCGAGCAATTAAATAAAAAAATCTTTAAATAAAAGAGCCCCCCGGTTAAGGCGGGGGGACATCTTTTGTTTGTGCTTGGTTATCGAAACTTTTTTATTGCTTTATTAATTTACTAACTACTGTGTTACCTGTTTCATCAGTAACTCTAACCATGTATAAGCCAGGGGATAATTTATTTACATTTACAAGACCCTGATTTTGTGTAATCACTTGTGTTTTAACCAATTGCCCATTTGTGGCATAAATGCTGATCAAATTTTTACCGCTTTCCATTCCTCTAATGGTAAAATGGTCCTTTACCGGATTTGGTGCGATCACGATATCAGTACCGGTTCCTTTTGAACAACTTGCAGAACGGATCTCACTGTATTTAAAGGTTCCGTCTTTATCGATCATTTTTAACCTGAAATAATAGGTTTGACCTGCCTGCATTGTGTAACTATAAGAATAAGATTTGGTTGTGGTACTGTTACCGGCCGCTTTTACGCTGCCAACATTTGAATATATGGCATTATTACCTGTAGCTGCCTCAATTTCAAACCTATCGCCATTTTCTTCTGTTGAAGTTTTCCAGTTAAGTTCAGCAGTACAATTGTTTTTTGTAACGTCAAAAGTTGAAAGCTTGATCGGAACAGGGCCTCCCGGAGGTGCATTGGTAAGACTGATCGCTACATAAAACAGATCTCCGTTAAATGGATCCCTGGTAGCACCACTGATATCTGCCTGATTTTTAGAGAAATTAAAATCCGAATTGGCACTTCCTCTTACATAAACCTTGTAAACCAATTGCGTTACTGTTCCATTGATACGTACACTGCCCGTTGCAGCGCCATAGGTAAGAAAACCACCCTGGGTATTATTATCATTATATGAACCACCATTTGGAGTTGTTGAACTGTTTAGAATTTTATTACCAACAACGCTGAAGTTTTCGTTACCAGCCATAAAAGTAGACGTATTTACAGGACCACTAGACTGCAATTCAAGTTCAGTAGTAAAATAAGATATTATCCTGGGGCCCGGTGTTACAGGTTGGAAATTGTAGCTTCCGCCCAAACCGGCAAAATGTAAAACCGGGTTGGCAACCACACGGTTAAAAGTAATAACCAGATCTCCATAATAATATCTGCCAGCTTTGTCCAGGTTAGCATCCCATAAGGGTTCCACAGATGTATAAACAGTAGTACCAAAATTGTAGTCAAAAGCATTGAAATTATCAATATCGCGCCCATTCTGGGTTGCTTCCGGATCCAAACCCACTCCTCTTCCACCATTTTGATAATTTTGAACAATGGTTCCTACCGGACTTGAAACAAACATGCCGTTTTGAGGAGGCTGCACCAGCGTAGCACCTAACGCATTATAAATCAGGTTAGCGGCCGATTGCTGGGTATTTCCGCCTGTAGAACCAGTAGTTCCACCACCAAATGCCATACCGGTGGGCATATTGCTTGCAGTTGTAGCATACTGCTGGTTTGCCAGCGACAGCGTAACACTAAGCCCGGAAGCATCTGTTCTGAACGAAGTTCCGAAAGTCAGATTTTGGATATCTTCCCTGAAATTGATTATCACTGGTGCAACAGATGGCCCCAGTATGTTGGTATTGCTTGACAAACTTGTCATCTCCAGCGTACCAGGCTGCGCATTCAGGCCACTTACACCAGCAACCAAGCAAGTAAGAACCAAAATGTTTTTTAAGAGTTTTCGTGTATTCATAATCTTTATTTTTGTTTTAAAAAATGCTTATAAAGAGTTTAAAATTTTTAATTAATGCCTATATCATCATTGTTCAACTGAATACCAAAATTGACATTGGTAACATTTACAGTAGTAACACTTACAGACAGCTTGCCATTGATCACTGCATCCCTGCCTGGTTGTAACCCCAGGTTTTCACCGGTATTTACCCAACCCTGCGGAACAGTGGCAAATGGTGCCAATTGCCCCGGAGTACCCGGTATGGTACTCAACAATAAGATATAATTGCCGGGCAATACGTCAGCGAAATTATACATGCCATTGCCCTGCACCAAGGCAACTCTCACTACCAATCCTGTTACCGCATCTACCAATGAAACCCGCATGCCGGTTGGGATAACAATGGCCGGTGGAACCTGTGCTGCTCCACTGTTGTTAACCAGGTTATCATTCATTCCATTTACATCATGCCATACATTACCACTTAAATTAAGTGACAAGTACATGCCGGCATCAATTGTATGGTTATTTTCGCCAGCGCCCAGTGTAATTGCCGGTGTGATACCAGTTGTTACCGATGGATCGCTGTCAATACTGCGATCTGCTCCCACATAAACAGGAGATAATCTATAACCAAAAACAGTAGTTGGGAACTCTACAGAGTAAACTCCGGGATCAAGATTGGTAAATAGATAATTACCTGCTGCGTTTGTAACCTGTGTTGAAATTACTACGTTTGCCGCATTTCTCAACTTCACCGTTACTCCGCTAATACCATTCTCACCTGCATCCTGAATGCCATCCCGATCCGTATCATTCCATACCCTGTCTCCGATCGTGCCTGCACATGGCGCATGCGTAATTATTTCAGTATTGTTACCCGTTTTACTTGGACTGGAGTGAACTGATGCCACATCCACAAACCCAAATCCTGCCGCGCCAAATACAGAAGCTTTTAGCGTGACTTCGTACCAGGTTTCATATATCCAGTTTGGTGCAGCCGGGTTTGACGTATAATTGGTATCTGTTGGCGGCGAATCGTTGGTTAACACATATCCAAAATCATTAAAATTGGTAGATATCGATGTTCGGAAACTTAAAACATCTGAAGCAATACCCGGGCCGGGGGTGCCTCCATCGCCACTAAAGCCCAGCGTACCATACCCCGAAGGATAGTTATAACCACTACCATTAGCCGAAATATAATCCTGTTTGAATTTTAAAACTTCAGTTCCATTACCATTCTTCAGCGACCATTGCAAATGATCTGACCCCGTGAGATTACCAAAGGTATGAGACCTGTTCCAGTTGTCGGCATTGCCAGACGCTTTATAGCAATTATCGGTAAAGGATTTTGAAAAAGTTACCCGCACAGTTACCGTCTGGGAATTGATATTCACGTTCCAGAAACTCTTGGCATACACCTGGGGATTAACACCGATAAAACAGCTCTGGCCACCATTTGGCGGAAGTGCGGGATTATACAGGCCAATATCGTATGTGTTATTGGAATTACCACCACCCGATGGTTCTGCACCGCTAGTCAGGTTAATAGACATACCCTGTGCTTCACCGGATACGATTGAAACTGCATTGTTGTCGTTATCAATATTATTATCGGGATCACCACCATTAATAACTGTTACTGCATATGCCGGCGGAACTACTACTCCAACGATATAATTACCACCAATCAGATTTGCAAATGAATATGCGCCTGCTCCATTTGTGGTAGTAGCCTGAATGAATGACCCATCCCGAATATTGTCATTATCAACATCATTATATAACCTTACAATAATACCTGCTGCCACACTATCACCCGCCTCATACAAACCACTTCTGTTTCTATCGAAGAACACTAAATTACCCAGTGTCAGGTTTGCCAATACATAACCGGCATCAACCGTTGTATTATTTTGTCCGGGATAAATGGTAATTCCATTTACTATTCCCGTGCCCTGGTCCGCATCACTGTCTTTTGTATCATCATTGCCCTGATCGCGTTTGGTTAAAGCGTATCCACCCGTTAATGTAGCGGGGAAAGTAACTTTATAATTACCGGCAGATAAATTGGTGAACTGGTAAAAGCCAGCAGCACTGGTAGTGGTGGTAACTGTTGATAAATCAGGCCTGGTTAAGGTTACCTGAACACCTTGTATACCCGCTTCTCCGTTATCCTGTATACCATTTCCATTGTTGTCACTCCATACAAAATCACCTATAGTGCCCACACAGCCACCAGGTAGCACCTCCGTTGAACTTAAAAAACTAAAGTTCCAGAAAGCCCGTTGGGCAGCAATTTCCTCTACGCCGGTACCCCCAATATTATGCCCACCTTCATACATTACAAGACCACTTAATGGATTTCCATAAGCACGTCCAAATACTATAGCAGATGCAGGGCCAGGAGAATTTGCAGGTACATTGCTATGGTTTGGATCATGGACTATTATCTGGGTGGTTGGTCTCCACGAACCATTCAACACAGGCAGGTAGATCCTTTCGGAACCATTACCATGGGCATCATCGGTGATCCCCATATATTGTGCAACAGTGCTGGTAGGAAACTGATGAATATAAGGAGGCGTACCATCCGAGTGATTATTATAAGGAATCAACGCATTTCCCGCAGCACCAACATTTGTTGAAAGAAAATTCATCTGCTCAGCTGGTGCAGCCGGGTTATATAAATTTTCAATCTGGCTGCCAGTACGGCATCCGCCCCAGAAAGAACCCCTGTAATTCAAAACCCAATTCCTTAACGGACCGTAATATGTCCAGTCGGCGTCAGCATGTGGCATTACATAAATTTCATCACAGCCATTCAGTTGAGCAGGTGTTTTTGTATCATAAGCCGATGCAGGTATACCAGCATCTTCAAAAAATCCGGCAGCAATCGCGCCATTCTGGAAATCCAATGTCCATTTTGGTGCAATAGTAAGCGTGTGTGTTACATTCACGGTAAGCGGCGATGTGGTGGTAGTACCCGTTACTCCAAAGAAAGTTATGCGGTTATTTACTGCCGTGGTCCTGTACTGGGCAGGAATGATGAATGTTCCACCCTTGTACTGTATCCCGTTATAGGTAAAGTCAGCCCCATCCTTACCCTTGGTTTGACTGATTACCCACTTAACCTGTACATTATAGTTCTTTAAAAGATCGTACATGAGACCATATGGCTTTAAGGCATTTGACTGAGTTTGTGGAACAACACCCATATTGATGATATAGGATCCCGTACTTAATGTTTCGTTTTGCGCTTTACTTTCAGCACTGAAAAATGCAATCAGGCCGAAAGTCAATATCCATTTGCGGACCACTTTTAACACAGAAAAAAACATTATTGTTTTTTGTTTTGAACCTGAATTTTGTATCATAATCTTAACATGTTTTTTAGTGACAATTATTCTGACACGCAAACACATGCGGGTACAGGAATAAAATACATGTTTCGATGAGGGATTAGGAAATCCTGGAATATTAGGAAGATGTGGCTTCTAGATAGGAGGTAAGTCCTATTAAATGGGATATGTGATTAGAGGTACAGCGAAGATAAGTAAATAAATAAGTCATTTCCAAATTTATTTTGAAAATAAATTTTTAGATCCATGGGGTAATGTAACTAACGGCAGCTTAATTTATTTAATAAAAGAGCCCCCGGTTAAGGCGGGGGACATCTTTTGTTTGTGCTTGGTTATCGAAACTTTTTTATTGCTTTATTAATTTACTAACTTTCGTATTGCCCGTTTCGCTGGTAACGCTCACCATGTATAAGCCAATGGATAATTCATTTACATTAACAACACCCTGGTTTTGCGCAATCACCAATGATTTAACCAGCTGCCCATTGGCTGTATAGATCATAATTAAATTCTTACCATTTTCCATTCCCCTGATATCAAAATGATCATTTACCGGATTTGGTACAATCACTATATCGGTACCACTTCCTTTTGAACAACTTGCCGAACGGATCGCACTGTATTTAAAGGCTCCGTCCTTATCTATCATTTTTAACCGGAAATAATAGTTTATACCTGCCTGCATTGGATAACTAAATGCATAGGATTTGGATGTAGTACTGTTACCGGCTGCCTGCACGCTGCCAACACTTGAAAAACTGGCATTACTGGCAGTACTTATTTCAACTTCAAATCTATCTGCATTTTCTTCTGTTGAAGTTTTCCAGTTAAGATTAGCAGTACAATTGTTTTTGGTAACCTCAAAACTTGAAAGTTTGATGGGAACAGGGCCTCCGGGAGGTGAATTGTCTACACTGACAGCTACATAAAACAAATCACCGTTGAAAGGGTCCCTGGTAGCGCCACTGATATCGGCCTGATTTTTAGAGAAATTAAAATCCGAATTTACACTGCCTCTTACAAAAACCTTATATACTAATTGTGTAACTGTTCCATTGATTCGTACACTGCCAGTTGCTGCACCGTAGGTTAAAAAGCCTCCCTGGGTACCATTATCATTGTACGAACCACCATTAGGCGTTGCAGAACTGTTCAGTATTTTATTTCCAACAATGTGGAAGTTTTCGTTACCTGCCATAAATGTGGATGTATTAACAGGAACACTTGATTGCAATTCCAGTTCCGCAGTGAAATAAGAAATTAATCTGGGACCAGGTGTTACCGGCTGGAAATTGTAGCTACCACCCAAACCGCCGATATGTATAACCGGGTTTGCAACAATTCGATTAAATGTAATCACCAGGTCACCAAAATAATACCTGCCATCCTTTGGCAAATTAGCATCCCATAATGGTTCTACTGAAGTATAAACAGTGGTACCAAAACTATAATCAAAAGCATTATTATTGTTGATATCCATTCCTCCCTGGGTACCCTCAGGATCTAAACCTACGCCCCTGCCCCCCATTTGATAATTCGCCACGGGTGTGCCAACTGGACTAGACAAAAACATACCGTTTTGTGGAGGTTGCACCAATGTAGCACCCAAGGCATTATAAATCGGGTTAGCGGCCGATTGCTGTGTAGCCCCACCTGTAGAACCAGTGGTTCCACCACCAAATGCCATACCTGTTGGCATATTGCCGGCGGTTGTGGTATACTGTTGGTTAGCCAATGTAATTGTTGCACGCAGGGCAGATGTATCAATCCTAAAAAGTGTTCCAAAAGTCAGATTTTGGATATCATCCCTGAAATTAATGACCACCGGGGCAACCGACGGGCCAAGAACTGTGGTGTTGCTTGACAAACTTGTCATTTCCAGGGTACCAGGCTGCGCATTCAGATTACTTACACTAGCAACCAGGCAGGTAAGCGCAAGAATGATTCGGGGAATTCTTCTTGTTTTCATAATCTTAAATTTTTATCAATTATTGTTAGAGGGTAATATTTTTAGTTTATCCCTATATCATCATTATTTAACTGAATACCAAAATTGGCATTGGTAACATTTGCACTGGTAACACTTACCGACAGTTTGCCATTGATAACTGCATCCCTGCCCGGTTGTAATCCCAGGTTCTCACCGGTATTTACCCAGCCCTGTGGTACACTGGCAAATGGTGCCAATTGCCCTGGGGTACCAGGTATGGTACTTAACACTAAAATGTAATTGCCTGGATCAACATTGGGGAAATTATACATCCCATTACCCTGCACCAGTGCTACACTTACCACCCTGCCTGTTACAGCATCTACCTGGGAAATTCTCATGCCGGTTGGAATAACAATTGCCGGTGGAACCTGCGCTGCACCACTGTTATTAACCAAGTTATCCGTCATGCCATTTACATCATGCCAAACGTTACCACTTAAACTAAGTTGCTTATACACGCCGGCATCCATATCCCTGTACACCTGGCCCGGATTAAGTGTAAAGAACCCTGATCTTCCACCGCTTAGCGGCATGGAAGTAACCTTACTATTATCAGATGCACCTGCGCCACCAACCAGTGGGGTCGTAAATGTGGTAAAGCTTGTTTGTACGTCGGTATACCGCATGTAATATTGTGAACCACCGATTGCTGCCGGCACATCATTTATAAAGTAATATCCGTTTGCATTGGTTACGGCCGAAGCGACTGCAACATCATCTCCATTGCCGATAATGACATCGTTTGATCTATACATGGTAACGGTCACGCCGGCCACCCCAACTTCTGTGGGATCCTGTATACCATTGCGATCAATATCGTGCCATACATAATCACCAACGGCAGCTTTTAACGATACTAAACCTGCATCAACATCCGTTTTAGATTGTCCTGCAACTAAACTAAAGTTTGCAGTCCGGCCGGTTGCCGGATCAGCATCGCTGTTATTGGCAGCGGTACCGCCTGCGGCATTTTGTGTTGTAAATGATGACGAAGCCGGAATATTACTAAAGCCTACATTATAGGTACCGGGTAACAGGTTAGAAAAGAAATAAAACCCGGTATTATCCGTAACTGTCTGAGACACGGCAACATTATTGTTGTCGTATAAAGTAACGGTAACACCGGCTACACCTGGCTCTCCGATATTCTGGATACCATCGTTATTCAAATCGTTCCACACAAAGTCGCCCAAAGATGCCCGGGTTGTGGAAACTATACCCATATCCCAGTTTAAATCGGTTGTTGCAGCCGGTAAAATGATAATATCCGTTTTGGAAGTGGCGATATTAGCATCGCTGTTGTTCGCCGAGGTGCTTGCCGGTGCATTCTTAATGGCTAAAGAATATCCAACCGGTAAATTACCAAATTCTACAAAATAGTTACCGGCAGGTAAATCGGTAAACAGGTATTCGCCAGTAGCACTTGTTGTGGTTGTACCAACTATAAGACCACTCATATTCGTAAGTCTTGCAGAAATGCCTGCTGCCCCGGGCTCGCCTGCATCCTGTATTCCGTTATTGTTTAGATCGTACCAAACAAAATTACCAAGATTAGATAGCGCTGTATTGGCATTTCGGGCCCCGGCATCGATCGTGAGATTAATTTCACCGGGTGCCAGGGTAAATGGAGCTGTTTTTCCACTTCCTGTATCAGCATCGCTGTCTTTTGAATCATCGGTACCGGCATCTTTTGAACTAAATACATAGCCCGTTGGCAAGCCGCTGAAACCTACCACATAGCTTCCTGCATCAAGATTGGTGAACAGGTAATTACCCAATGCATCCGTAGTAGTGGTGGCCACAACGGTTGTTCCGTTTGCTGCATATAAGGTAACGGTTACGCCAGGTATTCCGGGCTCGCCGGCATCCTGGATCCCATTGTTATTCAGATCATTCCAAACCTTGTCGCCTACCGATGCTTTACTATCGAATGTTTTTGGTGTACTGATCAATCCGGCATCTACAAATCTATTATCTGAACCGGCAGCTACTGCAATATTTCCTGTTCTTCCCGTTGACGGATTCACATCACTGTTATTCGCCACTGTTACCGCTCCGGCATTGGGGCTGAAACCATAACCGGCCGGGATATTCTCAAACCCTACTGTATAAGTTCCGGCAGCTAACCCTGTGAATAAATAGAACCCGTTAATATCCGTTGTGGTTGTACTTATTACAACATTTGAACTGTTGTATAACAATACGGTTATACCCGGTACGCCCACTTCATTTCCACCATCCTGTACCCCATTTTTATTCAAATCATACCAAACATAGTCGCCCAGGGTTGCACCGGTTGTTGTACGACGCAAACCTGCATCAACAGTGGTATTTATTTCATCGGCAGCTAAAGTTACAGTTTGCGTGGTACCCGTACCGTCAGCATCGCTGTCTATACCATCATTGGTGCCTGTATTGGCAGTAACATAACTGTAACCTGGTGGCAACGTGAATTTAACATAATAACTACCCGGGATAAGACCATTAAATATATAGTTACCGAAAGCATCGGTAGTAATGGTACCCTGGGAAACATTGCTGCTGTTGAATAATTCAACCGTAACATTGGCCACGCCGGGTTCTCCGGCATCCTGTATATTATTATTGTTCAGATCTTCCCAAACCTTATCGCCCAATGAGGCAGAAGCACCTGTTGTTGCCGTAACATTTAACCCGGCATCGATGGTGAGATCATTGGTACCTGCTACCACAACGATATTCCCTGTTTTACGCGTTACCGGATCTATATCGCTGTCCACATTACCGGCACCTGTATTTTTAGGAGATACCTGGTAACCGATTGGTGGCGCAACTTTTATATAATACGAGCCCGCAGGAACATCATTAAAGAAATAATAACCATTATTTGAAGTAATTGTTGACCGGTAAAGAACATTGGCACTGGTATACAACATAACGGTAACCCCTGCAATGCCCGGTTCTCCGGCATCCTGAATACCGTCTTTATTCATATCATTCCATACAAAATCTCCCAGTCGTGCAGTTTGGGTATAATACATACCGGCGTCGGCATAAGTAACATTGGGAACTGCATTGGTTAAGGTTATGGTACCGGTACGGCCTGTTAATACATTGGCATCACTATTGACAGCCGATGTAACAGCCCCTGCTGAGGGACTGAACCTGTAGCCGGGAGCCAAGCTAAACCGAACCTGGTAATCAACACCGGATATACTGGTTTCCAGGTTACTGAATTTATAATTACCATAACCGTCCGTGATGGTACTTGCCAATACTTTGTTGGTAGATCCGTCATACAGCGAAACTATTATTCCGGAGATGCCCACTTCACCGGCATCCTGCGTTCCATTCTTATTGATATCATTCCAAACCCGATCGCCAATGGAACCAGATGCACATGGATTATTGGTAATGGTTTCAGTATTATTGCCGGTCTTACTGGGACTCGCATGCACAGATGCCACATTAACAGACCCGAAGCCGATATTTCCAAATAAGGAAGCCTTAATGGTTACCTCGTACCAGGTATCATATATCCAGTTGGGAGCCGCAGGGTTAGGTGTGTAATTGCTGTCTGTTGGAGGAGAATCATTCAATAAAACATAACCAAAATCGTTGAAATTGGTTGAAATCGATGTTCTGAAACTGAGCACATCTGCGGCATTACCAACTGTTGGGGTACCGCCATCACCACCAAAACCGAGTGTTCCATATCCTGATGGGAAGGTATTACTGGCACTGATATAATCCTGTTTAAAGGACAGTTTTTCCAGTCCATTGGCATCTCGGATGGACCACTGCAGGTGATCAGAGCCGGTAAGGTTTGCAAAAGTATGTGACCGATTCCAGTTATCCGCATTTCCAGTCGCCTTGTAGCAATTATCAACAAAGGATTTGGCAAATGTAACACGCAGTGTTACGGTTTGCGTATTCGCATTTACCGTCCAATAGCTTTTTGCAAAAACTAGCGGATTAACGCCGGCAAAACAATTTTGTCCGCCATTTGGTGGCGCCAGCGGATTGTACAATCCTATATCATACGAATTGTTGGTGTTACCACCAGCATCCGGCTCTGCCCCAAAACTCAGGGTAATAGCCATACCCCTGGCCTCGGTTCCTATTTTGGCAGTTGCATTATTATCATTGTCTATATTGCTATCGGGGTCTCCACCGTCTACAACAGTTATCGCATAACTGGCAGGAATTTCGGCGCCAACTATATAATTGCCCGGAGCCAGGTTTTCAAATTTGTAAATACCATTAGCGTCCGTAGTTGTAATGGCTATCGCGGCACCATCGGCGATGTTATCATTATTATCATCTTTATACAAGCGTACCACCGTGTTGGGCATGGGACCATCGCCGGCGTCAAACATGCCGCTTCTGTTGGCATCAAAGAATACTTTATTACCCAGCGTAAGACCAACAAAACCGAAATATCCGGCATCAACGGTAGTAATGTTTTGCCCGGTGGCCAATACTATATTACCAGTGGCACCTGTTGCCTGGCTGGGATCACTATCTATATTATCATTTGAGCCAACCTTAGCGGGAGATAAAGCGCCGCCGGCAAATGTTGTTGGGAAAACCACGGTATACGTGCCGGCCGGCAAATTCGGAAACAGGTAGCTACCGTTAGTACCAGACTCTGTTGCAGCAATAACATTACCACCAGCATTTCTCAACTGAATGGTAACGCCCGCTATTCCGCCGGTTTCGGCTGGGTCCTGTAACCCGTTATTATTTGCGTCATTCCAAACCCTGTCGCCAATTGACCCGGTTCCTCCCCCACCACAAACCGGTGCAACATAAACACCGCTTGTACCTGAGGTCATTTTAAATTTAACAGACGAAGAATACCACCCACCTACGAAAATGGCATTACTGAGATCCGATGTTCTGCCGTCTGAAGGTTTACCGGTAGTTAGCCAATAACCCGTAAAGAAGCCACCACCGCTAAAATCAGCACCACCTGTAATTAATGACCCGGTACCATTATTTGTACGCGGCCCCTGGGGATAAGGTGAAGCCGGATTAGAACCGCCACCACTGGCATCAATATCACCTGCAACATGAATAAAATTCGAAGGCTTTAATCCGCCAAGTGGCACTATGGCACCACCGCTTTGAAATTTAACCTGGCCATCATATCCATTACTGAAATCCGCATCATCATCCCACCGGAATATGAAAACATCTCCGGGATCACCGGTAATATTGATCTTGGAGGAAATTCCAAAACCACTGGTTACATTGATCACGAAACGTTCGGCAATATTGTTCGTCGTATTCAATCCATTCAATGAAGTTGAATGGATGCCGTTATAACCGGGACTAACCGGTAACGCATTTATTTGTGTGAACGCATTATTCAGATCCGTTTCAAGTCCTGATATCCGGGATGTTTGATTTAATGAAGAGAAAGCCTGACCTGTATTATTATCTACAATATCCTGCCAATTACTTAATGTTGACGAATTTGAATAGATAGTTCCTGCATAAGCAAAAGACCCGGAAGTGGCTTCATTGGCTTCGATACCATCCACGGCCACATCGCCGATATGCCCTTTAGAAGCACTTTGCCATTTAGCTTCATAACTTCCATTGGTAAATACGTACAGGTAATTCGTTAAATTACCTAAGTTAACTCCACCTATAGTACAGGGAGATGATGATTGAGAAACAATAAATGTTATAGTGGTATCATGGCAAAGCGTACCCGAAGCGTTGCTGCCACTATAGGCTTTTATGTTAACCGAATAATTCCCTGCAGCACCTGTCCATGCCCCACTACCGGTAGACGGGCTATTATAAGGGACATCATTCTCCGTATTTGAACTTGCCGTTGGGCCGGTTATGGAAAAACGTACACTTCCCGCGGTACCGGATGTGCTGGCTTCCAAATTATATAAAGAACCCAGCTGGGCCAGGGTAAATATTGCACCATTTGTGATCGGCAGATCCGGGCCATTGTTTAACTCGTTAAAATATAAACCGGTAACCCGGGCATTACAGCCGCTATTATTTACACAGCTCCACTTAATCATGTTCTGATAAGAATTGTTATCAGACTTATAGAAAACCATTAAATTCTGGGTTCCGTTCACAGCCGGTACGGCAGCAGCGGCAGCCTGCGCAATGGAATTATTTGAACCGCCTGTTCCCGTCAAATACCAAATGGCATCATCAACATTTGATGCCTTATAGTTGTAATTGCAAACGATCCAGTTGATACGGCAGGCAGCTAAAGCTGAAATGCCTACTCCTGCATAATCAGTGATGGTATACCTATTATTGACTGGCGGTACCGATTTGTTGCCATCGATGCAATGCCACCTGTTAATACCTGTTATGCTGCAGCCTGCACTTACTTCAAACCCACATGGTCGAAAATCGTTTTCATCATTGTATGCTTTATCTGTGACAGCATTGGAAATGGATTTATTGGAACCTGCACAGTTAACATAATGCAAAGTTGAGGAACAGGTTGCGCTGGAAGTGGTTTCTGCAAAACCGGATGAATTATAAACTGTTGCATTTTTTAAAGAAAAAGCATCAGCAGTTTTACTCGTCAACTGATCTGCAGTTCTGATAACTCTTAGATTATAATACCCTCCGATCCTCGCATTTTCCAGCGTAATAACCCCATTTACCGCAGTTAATTCTTTGGAGACAAAATGATTTCCTTCAGCAAGAAAATCATAAGACAGCCTGTAGGTAGACCTTTTCGGACTATCGTCTTTGATGGCTATGGCTATTTTTCCATCAATTAAACCACTCACCGACTCGTTAGTTACTTTTACATGTACAATTTTCAATGCCTTGGAAACAATGGCATTACTACTTTGAGACTGCGCAGCCGGACCGGCAGTAATTAACAGCAGTATCACAAATAAACATTTATTTACAATCCAATTTTTTCTTTGCAAAATTGTCATAGTAGTTGTCTTTCGGATTAATAATTCTTGTACCATAATTCAAACATGTTTAGTAAAATAAATAGGCCAACATGTGAAAACACATGTATAGCGAGAATAAAAAAACACGTTCCTTTGAGAGTGGGTGGTATTTCAGAATATCAGAGTACTAATTGGCTTTTGTGTTAGGATATTTGATCCTATGGAAGGGATATGTGATTTGCAATTGAATCAAATTTACAATAGTTTTTAAAAATAAGCAAATTTAATATCGCATTATTTTTCATTGAAAAATAAACAAATCAACGAATTTTTTCCTTTGCGAGTTGCAAAGCAATATTCAATTGTTGCTCAATACTTAAGGTTGTATTATCCAGTTCGATGGCGTCAGCAGCTTTTCGGAGCGGACTGATCTCCCTGTGTGAATCAATATAATCCCGCATTTCAAGATTTGCCTTAACATCTTCAATGGAAGTGTTTGGATTTTTTTCCAACATTTCGAGATATCTCCTTTCTACACGAACGGCTATATCCGCTATCATAAAGAATTTAAGTTCAGCATCGGGGAAAACAGTTGTCCCAATATCACGTCCATCCATCACTATGCCTTTTTTCTCTCCCATTTTATGTTGTTGGGCAACGGCAAATATTCTTACTTCTTTTACGGAAGCAATATCGCTTACTTTTTCAGCTATTATTAAATCTCTGACGAGGTATTCAACATTCTCATCGTTTAAATAAATTTCTGATTGCCCCGTTAAATTATTGAACCTGAAACTTATGATAATATCCTGCAAAGCATTTTCCACCTGTTCGGTATCAAGCCAGTTAATATGATTTCGCAAAAAGTACAGTGTAATAGCCCGGTACATGGCTCCGCTGTCAACATAAACATAGCCCAGTGCCTTAGCCAATTGTTTTGCCAGGGTGCTTTTTCCGCATGCCGACCAGCCATCAATTGTAACAATAATTTTTTTCATGGATACAAAAATCAATTATTTCTTTAAGAAATAAAAAATTAAAACCGGCAAGTTTATATGTGTTATACTAATTATACCAGTAGGTAGCCTAAAGCCATTTGCAATCGGTATGATACCATCTAATACCAATTATACCAGTATGTAGCCCAAAGCCATTTGCTATCGGTATCATACCATCCAAGATTTCAACGTAGTACATTGGACTGCTTATTAAATCAAGATGGTATAAGATTTCAACGTAGTACTTTGGACTAATTAGTAAATCAAGATGGTGTTAATGATAAGGAGCCATGCAGGTAAAACCGTTATAAAAAAAGAGGCCGTCTCATATTTTAATGAAACGGCCTCTTAAATTAGCGGTTAATAAAAATTAATCCAGTTTCACAATTTTCACCACCTTACGGTTTTTACCCTGTGTAACTTCGGCCATATAAGTGCCGCCGTTAAGATCTTTCCCGACTTTGATCGAGTTTGACTTGGTAATTGGTGTTTGCACCGATCTTACCGCACCATTCATATCCAGTATCCGCACCGTTATCTTTTCGTTACTCCTGCTGCTAACCATGATGGTAAATTCATAACCGGCAGGATTAGGATAAACATTTACTTTAAATTCGTCTTTAACAATAACGGGTGACTGAATATTTACCTCAAACGTTGCCGGAGCTTTTACTTCAACTTCAACCGGTGTTTGAACTTCTTCAACCTCTTCCTCTACTTCTTTTGTTTCTGAAACAAATGAATTGGCTCTTGGCGCAGCAGGGCAATCCACTTCATAAAAAGACCATTGCTCAGAAGAGTATAACCCGGTGCCACCTTGCTCCACAACCGCAGCTTCTGAAGTACTGCCACTTTTTACACGCATCGCCTTATTGCTGTGCCTGGCTTTAACAATAAAATATGATCCGTTCTGCGTCAGGCTCCAAAGTTGAAAGTTGGCTCCTGTGTAAGCATTTTGCTGAATCACTGTACCATCCGAAGTGCTGCCACTTGTAACTTCAAGTGCCTTTCCGCTGTTTGCATTGGTGATCTTGTAAAAACCAGGTTGCACTTCTTCAAAATTCCATATCTGGTTACCTGTTCCGGCATATGTTCTTTGTTCGGCATCAGCACCATTGGAAGTTGAAGCAGATTTTATGGTTAATGCCTTACCACTACACCTGGCTATTATCTTATAACATTTAGCAGGATCAACCGGTGGACAAGCAGTAACAATAACCGTATCCTTGGCTACACAACCCGAACAGTCGGTAACGATCACACTATATGTTCCGGGGCCAACATGGGTTAACGTTCGAGTGGTGGCTCCTGTGTTCCACAAATAGGTCAAACTGTTACATGCAGGAGGACAATTATTATATTTCAACACTTTTACATAATCAAACAAACCTTCTATTGCATTACCATATATGGTGCTTTGCAAATAGGATTGAATAGAATAGGTAAGGGAAGTGGTACCTCCAACAATACCTGGAGCATCCTTGGTAACAATATCCAGGTTAGGACCAGTCTGTCCACGGAAATTATTATAATTTGGATCCAATACACCTGCAATCCTTAGTTTCTCTGTTTTGTAATTATCTCCTTCAAAAGCAACAATGGTCAATTTTGCATCTGCAGCGCAACCGGCAGGTACATGAATATTGTTGATCGTTGTTGAGTAAGTAGCTGCAGGGTATGTGAATGTAAACTTCTCCGTGTTCACATGAATTCTTGCACTGGGCAGTGAAACCTTCTCGTATATAACGGTCATCGCCCATGCGCCATATGCTGAATTATCATTGCAATATGGACTGCCATTGCTCCAAACAAGATCCGTTATACCATATACACCGGAACCGGTAACCAAACTTGTCACATCTTTTCTTGCAGCAAAATAATAGAACCCACCTGATCTTGAAAATGTTTTGGTACCATCGGCAGTTACAGAAACACCATTCAATTTTACCTGGTTATCCAGGGAACCTGATCCAGACCAGAACAGGTACGCTTTTTTAACGACAGCACCGGCAGGTATGTTTAATGTTACAGATGCAGTTGCATTTTTACCGCAGTTATCCCTCGCCTCATGTTGGCTAAATGTATTCCCGATAGTAATATGATTAATATTACCGCTAAACAACCTCATGTCGGCGGTACTTCCTGAAACTTCAGTGAATGGAGTGCCCGGTGCCGGGCCGGTTGTAACTCCGCCACTGGTGGTAGCAGTTAACGTTACCTCGCCATTACAAAGACTTTGATCAGGCCCCAGGTTAACAGAAAATCCAGTAACGGTTACCAATTGTGTACAGGTAGCGGTATTACCGCAACCATCATTAACTGTCCATGTAACTGTTGTTTGTCCTCTGGGGAATGCTGTTGGTGCATTATTGGTAATAACCCGAACCGCTGTACAATTACCGTTAATTACCGGCGTACCCAAGTTGACACCGGTTGCTGTGGTACATGCAGTTACCGTTACCGCAGGAGGACAAGTGATTGAAAGTGTAATAACAGGAACAGTTACAAATCCAAAATCATAGGTCGTGTTGCTGTTACCATCCGGTTCACCACCCACTGTTAAGGTGATGGCATTTCCATAGGTCTTTCCGCCTGTAGCTGCGAGGCCATTATCATCGTTGTCGATATTATTATCCGGATCGCCGCCATTAACCGAACTGCTCACCGTTCCCGTTGGTGTGGTTACAGCTACGATGTAGTTACCCGGAAGCAGGTTGCTGAATTCATACAAGCCGCTGGCAGTGGTGTTAACAGTGGCGATGACAGCCCCATCCGGTATGTTGTCATTATTATCATCTTTAAACAGGCAAACCTCTGCATTTGGTATGCCGCTTTCTCCAGGATCTGCGATCCCGTTATTATTGGCATCCAACCAAACATAATTACCTAAGGTTTGAGTAGGAACAAATCCAAAATCATACGTATTATTGGTGTTACCACCCGTTGGTTCACCACCTGCTGTTAAGGTGATGGCATTTCCATAGGTCTTTCCACCTGCAGCTGCGAGGCCATTATCATCATTGTCGATATTATTGTCCGGATCGCCGCCATTAACCGAACTGCTAACCGTTCCAGTTGGTGTGGTTACAGCTACGATGTAGTTACCCGGAAGCAGGTTGCTGAATTCATACAAGCCGCTGGCATTGGTGTTAACAGTGGCGATGACAGCCCCATCCGGTATGTTGTCATTATTATCATCTTTAAACAGGCAAACCTCTGTATCCGGTATGCCGCTTTCTCCAGGATCTGCGATCCCGTTATTATTGGCATCCAACCAAACATAATTACCTAAGGTAAGAAGTGCAGGAGGAACAGGAACAAATCCAAAATCATAGGTAATGTTGAGGTTACCACCCGGCTCTCCACCTGATGTTAAGGTGATAGCATTTCCGATGGTCTTTCCCCCGAAATCTGAAAGACCATTATTATCATTGTCAATATCATTATCGGGGTCGCCGCCATTAACCGCGCTTCTGACAAATCCGGCCGGCGTGGTTGCGCCTACTATATAGTTACCCGGAAAAAGGTCAACAAACACATAACTTCCGCCCGCGTTAGTAATAAAAGTAGCGATGGCAGCGCCATCAGGTATATTATCATTGTTATCATCTCTAAACAAACAAACCTCTACACCGGGAATGCCGGCTTCGCCGCCGTCGAAGATGCCATTATTATTGGTATCTTCCCAAACCTGGTTACCTAATATTTGTGTAGGAACAAATCCAAAATCATACGTATTGTTGCTGTTACCCCCCGGCTCACCACCTGCTGTTAAAGTGATGGCATTTCCGATGGTTTTTGTGCCAAAAACTGTTACGCCATTATTGTCGTTGTTGATATTATTGTCTGGGTCGCCGCCATTAACTGCACTGCTGACCGTTCCGGCTGGAGTGGTTACACCAACTATGTAATTACCCGGCACCAGGTCGAGGAACACATAGGTGCCGCTGAAGTCGGTAGTGGTTGTTGCGATGGCAGCACCATCGGGTATATTGTCATTGTTATCATCTTTATACAGGCAAACCTCCTCATTACGCACGGGGGGTTCACCGTTATCAAAAATACCATTATTATTGGCATCTATCCAAACCTGGTCACCTATGGAACCTAAACTACTGGCGACATAATTAAAACAAATACTTACCGGGGTAACCGACCCTGCTGTATTTCCCTGTTGATTAGGGAAATTTTCATGTAAAATAACAATCTCATCAAACCCGTTTTGAAAAAACAACGGTGTACCTAAAGGACCCCGCCAATAAGCCTGATTTTGCAGATCTGCCAAATCATTCGTGAAAGGTGTTTCCCCCACCGTTACTCCCAGTCTCTCAAATCTAATCTTCCAACGTTCATTAGGCTGAGGAACCACAACGTCTCTGCCTTCATAACCATCATACGATACCACATCGCTTACCGTAATGGTGACCGGACCAGAGAAAGCAACAGGAAATGTTGCTGAAGGTATCTCATAAAATTCCGTTGAGTTTGCAACCAAGCGTACAACCGAAGGCATACCTGTGGTGTTGTCGATCGTTTGACTCCACAGGAAATTTCCGGCTGAACATACGGGCTCAGGCGCACAAAACAAAGTCCCGTTTTGTGCAGTAGGATCATTCGGAACGCATTGAGCCTGTGTTGCCAGCATACAAAACATAAAAAATACATAGAAAACTGAAACCTGAACAACTTGATTTAAAAACCCCGTGGTTGCTTTTAGTTTTTGGATCGTAACCGGTGACTGATTCATAAGTTTAAAGTGTTTATTAGATAAAAATGAAACAAAAGCTACGCCAATGGCTAAAAAAGTCAGCGTGACTAAAAAAATGAATGGGGGGTGAATAGTTAATCAGAGAATACCAGCAGGACGGATTACACAGGACTTTAATTATTAGACCTATGCTATTTCGATAGCACAAAGAAAAAAGAAAAAAATGAGACAGCCAAATAAAAAATAAATTTTTTTAACCTGAAGTAAAACCTTTACCCTAATCGATTATTCAATTTAAATATTATTCTACCTGCCGGCTGATTATTCAATAAACGGTTCTAAAACCCTAAAGTATTGAATTGCGAATCGTTGAAAAATCACTGAAAAAAATCTTCACCAAAAGTGAACAACATACCCGGGTTTAAGATAAAATCTGAACCCATTTGAATTGTTTAAACAAAGCTACCCTAACGGAAATTGGCGTGGCTCATAAAAAAAGAAATTGCTGTTATTACTATTATGCTTACAGGATCAATTGATTAAAAAGACAGGATTCATTAAATAGACGTGAAGTTTTTTCAGGCTTTACTCCATATACACAATTATCGGTGTGGATAAAAGGATACGTTAGATATCCTGCAGAATCATCCTGACAAAATGCTTCAGCTATTTCTTATGTTTTTTAATAAAAGTCACTGACCACCCAAAAAAAATACCCCCACCTGTTAAGATGGGGGCAGCACAAAAATATAATACTTACTGTTTTTACAATTTAATGATCTGGGCACTTAATTTAATATCACCATCTGTGGCAACCAAATAATAACTACCGCTAGACAATATATTTAAACCATCCAGTTGAACCATATTTAACCCCTTTGATACCTTTACCTCAAACTGTTTAACCGCTTTACCGGTAACATCATACAACCTGAAAATAACTACAGAATTGGTTTCTGATTGATATGAGATATTCAATCTTTCTGTAAATGGATTGGGTAAAATGCCGGTAATCACTGTACTGTTGATATCCCTGTTCAGTAACACTACGATAGAATTGCTGAAACTGTTATCCAGGTCAACTGTTTTCAACCTGTAATAATGCTTACCATCAGTTACCTGCCTGTGTGTAAATACATAATCCGTTTTGATAGTACTGTTCCCAATAGCCGTAACGCTGCCAATGGTTTTGAAATTTCGTCCGTCGGTGCTATGTTCAATTTCAAAATGGCTTGCATTTATTTCAAGCGAAGTTGTCCATTTTAACAGGTTATCATTACCTGATTTCAAACCGGCAAAACTGACCAATTTAACCGGCAACGTACCATTGCTATAAGGTATGGTGTAAATAGCCGGCGTTACGTCAATGATACCCAGGTTATCGGTTGCTGTATAGGCAAATACCGCTCCTTTAAAATTGGCAGATGTTGCAAATCGTAATTGCGTAACCTGTGCCTGGCTCAGGTTACTTACCTGCGACAGGGATGTGATCGGGGTTGTATTAAGATACAAGGTACCTGCTGCAGGGTCTGGTAAACCGGTAATTGTATAATAGGAAACCACCACATCATCAGTACCTATCAATGCAGAAATTGGTGAAGATCCCTGGTTAACTGTCATTACCACGCTGGTTACATTTTGGGTTACCGGTGGTACATTCGAGTAAATGAAATAACCGGCTGGCGCTGAGGCCGTGTTGTTATTGTTATCCACTACCGTAAACGTAAATGATGTAGTACCACTAAAATTATCATTTGGATCAAAGGCCAGTTGTGTAACCTGCAGCGGCGTTAAAACCAACCCTCCACCAGGTACAGAATTGATGGCCGTTCCATTTACATACAACTTTCCGTTAGCCGGTAGCGTAAGTAATTTAAAAGAAGCAATGGTTCCGTCAGGATCTTCTCCCCGTAAAGCAGGAATGGCTTGCGCATTGGTACCCAACGCATTGGTAACAACCTGGCTGCAGTTTACCATAGCGGTTGGTAAAAAATTGTTAACCGGTATGGTTACATTGGCAAATGTTTTATCAACGGCACCATAGGTATCCTCAGCGGTATATTTAAAACTTGCTGTGCCCGAGAACGAAGGGTTGGGATCAAATTCCAATCTACCGCGATAAAGAACAGGTATTACCTGGTCTCTTACTACCGGTGAACCATCCAATACCAGTGTACCTTCTGCGCTCAAAGGAAGCGATTTAATAATATAAGACTTGATACCCGATTCATCAGTAGCTGACAATGGGTTAAGTATTGATGGACCTGCATTGCTCGACACCGGGCTGTTGCTTATATCTGCAGCAACCGGATCCAGATTGATTACAGGTATTGTATAATTTGCCAAATTGCTTACCAGGTTGTCATTATCCTTTGCATAAAAACTAAAGCTAACATTACCGGAATACATGCCAGACGGCCTGAACTTCAAGGTAGCAGCCTGAGCGGGCATAATAATTTTATTCCCGATAACAATTGAATCATAAACGTTTCCTGCTGAATTATAAAACAAAGTTCCATAAAAAGCAGGGGGTATTGATACAATGGTATATGATGTTATGGTTCCATCCACGTCAGCTACAACAATTGGACTGATAGCTGTTAACGCTGCATTGGCATTGACACGTGAACTGGTAATGGCGTTTGCCATTGGTGCCTGATTAACATTTACTGAAACAACAGGTAAAGTATACACAGCAATATTACTATTTAACAGCAAATCGTCCATTGCCAAATAGGTAAATTCCGTGCTTCCCAACACATTGGCTGTTATTACACGCAAACGCCCGGCCTGCGAAGGTGTGAGTTCCTCATTTACGGAAACATTTGAATAGCTGTTACTTCCGGTTTTGTCGCACTGTAGTGTAGCCAATGCAGGCAGCGTAAGTACTTTATACCTGTTAACAGCTCCTTCTTCGTCGGTTGCCATCAATGAAGGTATTTTAATTGTTGAACCTTTTTTAACGCCTTCAAGCGTAATATTTTTAGCAACGGGTGCCCTATTAATCAATGGAACATATACATAAGCTGTAGCCGAAAGGGCTCCGTTATTATCAATACTTTTATAATTGATATCTACTGTGAGGTCCGATTTACCAGCAGGGCTAAAATACAAATCGTCGCCTCTATCTGCGGGTATTACCTGCGTGTTTGTAATAGCTACTCCATCCAGGTACAACGTACCTTGAGTTGGATTAACGCCACCCATTATTTTATAGCTTACCACAACACCATCGGCATCGGTTCCATTAAAAGGCAATAAGGGAACCAGTACGCCTGCTTTAACGGAAAGCGGCGACATGGTTGCGTCTGCTGAAACGGGCTCAATATTTGCCGGGCCAGTGATCGGAATTTTAAATGTTGCCGGAGTGGGATCTATATCCAGGCATCTGTCCATATACGTATAAGTGAATATGGCCGTATCTGAATTACCAGCAGCCGGATCAAAGGTCATGGCATCTGCTGCTGTTACAGAAAGTATATCCCATAATTGCACGGGAGCATATCCACTCATTAACACGCCCGTAGCGGGTTTCGGCAACGAAGTAATAACAATATGTTCGTTGTTTTTGTCCTGCGGCTTAATTGCCCAGTCAGCATCAAAAGCACTGATATCAGAAATAGCAGTGGCACCTGCAGCATGCGACAACGCCACACTGTTAACCACATTATATGTTTCGGGTAACGTGTTGTAAATATTATTGAACTGCACAGCGGCATTTGCCATGCTGCTGCCCGTATTATTTTTTACCGTAAATGTAAAATAGCTGTTACCGGTATATGATTTTTCCGGATAAAACATGAGTATGGCAGCCTCCGCCGGAGTTAAGATATACGGGAGCTCTTTACCGGCATCGTAACCGATCCTGTAATCTCCCACATTGTCATTGTTCATATCAGGCCCCAATTTGCCTTCTGATAATGGCGGCACATAGGTAATGATGTACTGCGTTACGGTTCCAGAGGCTGTTAAAGCCGGAACATGCTGCCAGCCAGCACCCGCATACCAGTTATTTACTACCTGGCCATTTGGACTGGGTACCGTATAATTAACCGGGATAGAAAGTGTATCGGGTGTATTATCATGTAAACCATTATTGTCTTTAGCGGTATACAATACCGATGCAATGCCGGTGAATGATTCGTTAGGATCATATTTAAGTGTAGCTGCCTGTGCAGGAGTTAAACCCAGGTTATTGATAACCGGTACATAACTGCCACCGTTTAAATAATAGAGAACCCCCTGTGTTGAAGGTGTGGTAGCAACGATCGAGTATGAAGCAACTGTACCATCATCGTCTTTTGCCGAAAGTGCCGGCATTGCGTACTGGGTACTTATGGTTGAATTAGCAATATTTACCGCAGCCACATCGAATGTTGTTGGAGGCTGATTCACCATTTGCAAGGTAAGTGTAGCCGGCGTAAGGTCGGTTGCGCCGTTATTATCAGTAGCCGTATACATGATCTCGGCATACCCAACATATTTGCCATTAGGCTTAAAATATAACTGGCCTGCCTCAACAGGTGTAAGCACCTGGCCCACAAAAGCGGCATTATTAACTACAAAAACGTTGCAATGAGAAGCAGGCGGCAGGCTTGTGATCGTATAACTTACAATAGTTCCATTATCAGCAGCCTGCATAGCACATACCATTACCGTATCTGAATTACTGGCAACCGGCGTACAAATTTTAGTTACTGCCACAGGTGGTGGGTTTACCGGTATGGTATAGGTAGCCGGCGTAAGATCACGCAGATTGGCATTATCTATTACCGTATACATAAAGCTGGTATTGCCGCCAAAACCATCTGCCGGATCAAACTTCATTGATTTCATTTGACCGGGGCTAAGTATTAACTCTCCTCCAGGCAAGGTACTGATGGCCAAATCAGCCGTAGCGGTATTATTATCATGATCATAAAATAACTGGCCATTTGCCGGAAGCGATTTTAAAACATACTGTATAACATAACCATCTTCATCGGTTCCTGTTAAAGGAACCGGATCGCCGATTTTTAGTGCTGCTGTTCCGTCCGGGTTGGTAATTAAGTTCATCACCCTGTCCAGGGCAACCGGTGGTATGGCAGAACAGATCGTAATGTCAAAAGCCCGGTAAAATTCCCTTCCACAACCATCCGTAATGGTACAATAAATAGTGCAGTTTGTACAACTGGAAACTGATGGAGCCGTAAAAGTAGTTACTGTATCAAATGGATTACTAAAAGTGCCGCCGCAGGTGGAGGTCCAGTGATAAGCATAGTTTTTTGAACTATTGTTTACCGGTAATATTGCCCGGTAAGTATAGGTGCTTAATGAAGTAAGATTTATCGGCCCAACAATGCTGAGATCAACTGCTTTATCATAAACAGACATGAAAGAGAAATTAAAAAATGTACGCATTGCCGAAACAGCGGCTGCATTTCCTTTATTAATATTATGCCCGCCGGTATACATTATCTTTCCAAGGGTACTATCTCCAAATGCCCGGCCGTAAGCTATTGTAGCGGCTTCGCCCGGAGAAATAGAAGGCACATTTTGCTGCGTGGCGTCGTATACAGCTACCTTAGTACCCGGGCGCCATGTACTGTTTAAATTGGGAAGATATACCTGCTCAGAACCATTTTGCATGGCTTCATCAACTGTTCCCATAAACTGCATTTCCGCATCATTTGGATATCGATACGTGTAAGGCGGCGTAGCATCATCATGGTCGCCGAATAACACCAGTCCGTCGGTAGAAAGGAAATTCATCCGTTGTGAAGGATTAGCCGGGTTTACCAAATTTTCAAGTACACTGGTTGCATGGCAACCACCCCAGATCCATCCACGATAATCCCGGTTCCACATCAACAAATTATTATGCGTGGCCCAGGTGGGGTCAGCATGTGGCATCACAAAAATATCATCACAACTGTTAAGTTCTTGCGGTAATTTTCTAGGATATCCGGCAGTTGGAATACCAGCTTCCTCTAAGAATCCTAATGCAATATTTCCGTTATTAAAATCAAAGGTCCAGCGTGGTGTATATTTTAAATTGTAGGTAACATCTACTGTTAATGCAGAATTGGTTGTAACACCAACAACTCCCTGGCCCTGCCAATAAGTTATACGCTGGTTTATAGCCGTAGTGCGGAATTGGGCTGGTATAATGAATGTACCTCCTTTAAAGTCGGTACCATTATAACTAAAGTCCGTTCCGTCTTTGGCTTTCGATGAGTTAATTACCCATTTTACTTCAACCCGATAATTTTTTATCAGGTCGTGAATCATGCCCCATGGTTTAACACCATTATTATAAGTTTGGGGAACAACACCCATGTTTACAATAAATGCACCTGACGGAAATTCAACCGTTTGAGCAACACTTGTATAAAAAGATGAAAGAAGGATAAAAAAGATCAGTGCTTTTTCCCTGGGTAAAAATTTCTTCATTGTTATCGTTTTACTTTCTATTTGTAAGACGACTCAATGTGTAGGCTATAAAGAACCGATAATCTTAGGGGGTATCTACTTTATAGCCAGTAAAATTACTGCTTTTTATTAATCTACCAAATATTTCTACTCTTTTTTTGCGGAAATTACGGTTTTTTTTTGGGAAAGAGCTAAAACACAACTGCTTTTTTAATGACAATGAATTGTAAATCAATACAATGCATATTTAAGACCAATAACCCCAGCTTGCAGGGTGATCCTGTTTATTTTTTTCAAACTACATGAGCATGGCAACTTCATGTTCATCCAGGATCTTTTCATATTACAAAATATTATAAAAAGTGGTTAGTTTCTAAAGTTATTTCACATTTCGTTGCTGGTATACTACCTAAAGAAAAATTATGTTATTCCTTTTAAGGATTTATTGATTTTTAGATGATATAAATAAATAAGCCCGGAAACCTTTAGTTGCAGAAAGTATCTCTTAATCAAGCCTCAATGATGGATTAAAAGAAATACGTTATTAATGCGGTTATATGGCTGCATTTTATCATGTTCTTTTGCTTTAAAAGCTATGCCGGCAATGAAACATTGGCGGCAGGCGCTTTTATTATTAATATGGGAAAAACGCCTCAAACTATAAATAATGGTTTAAAGCCTTACGGGTTGATCTATGATCTATTGAAAAACTACCAGGTTTCCGTTAAATGAGTGATAAACAGTACAAAACTAAAAGACGGGCCTGGTTTTACCTACAATGGCATTCAATATAAAGGGGGGCCATTTATTATAGCAGCAGCATACCGCACGGCAGCGGTAAATACTGCCATTGCAAACTGGCAGGCTGCCGGTGTTGATGGAATAACTACAACCGGAATATTGGAAAACAGTTGGGGTGATCTATCCGGTAAACCGGCTGACAATAATATGCACTTACAATGGAGCACACAGCCGGGTAAAAACCTGTATAGATTTGAGGTGGAAAGAAGTACAGACGGCACACACTTTTTCCCTATCGGCCATGTTGCTGCAAAGAATAATACAACACAAAAGACAGATTACTACTTTACCGATAACAGTATCTTCAACCAAAGTTATTATTACCACGTTCACGCATTTGATAAGCAACATGCTGAAGCATTCAGTAACACGATCTTTATATCTGAAAAAAACAAAAAATTAGACTTTAAACTGGTCCCCAACCCGGTTACAACAACATCTACTGTAAACTTTTATAGCGACGAGGAACGAAGTGTTACACTATCCTGTATGGACATTACCGGTAAGTTGATTGCTACCAACAATCAAAAAATAAACAAAGGCGAAACCCGTTTAGATTTTAAAGAGATAAAAAAACTACCCCCGGGCATCTACCTGCTTAAGGTACAGCATCGATCAGGAAATTATTTCCGGAAATTTATTATGAGCAGATAAATTACTAACCCAACAAATGCCACTGCTTTAATGTGATGGCATTTGTATTTAATAAGACGTGTTTTTACAAAGTAGTATTACCCGAAATAAATACCCATTTTGCAAACCAACAAACCCGCATAATAACGTTAAAAATCTATTATTACGATTATCAAAAATCACAGCCCTTCCCGTACAATATTATCTCAGGTTAACAGTTTAATTCTTATATCCTGCTATTACACGTTAAACTGATAAATATTAATCCTTTACGGAATCCTGTTTTGTCATGTTGACCAGTCCGTAACGTTTACGTATTTATTTTTTATCACTTTATAAAAAACCAACTATGAAAACTATTATGCTTATCACAGCCCTTTTATGCGGTGCACATTTTTCCGTTCACGCAAAATCACCTGAAACGGTCTTACCAGTTGCTGAAGTAACTCCCCCTGTCTCATTTTCATTTATTCGCGGTCATAAACAGGGTAAAAACCATGCTATTAATTGGGGTATGGATCTGCATGAAAACACCGGCATCAGTCATTTTGTTGTTGTTTGCACTTACGAAGATCCAAACGATATATATTCTGTTTGGAGAACAGTTGGCATGATTCCCGCTACTGCCCGCACGCCAATCTTCAAAATAATTGACACGCCGGTTTTACCAGGCACATTGAGTTACCGGGTAATTGCCGTTTTGAGTGATAACAGTACCATCACATCGGACCTGTACATCATATATATTCAGTAAAGTTGAATTATGGAATATAAATTTTTCACTGGTTAAGTGAATCGCATATGAAAACAATTTTATTCTTTATACTTTGTACAGTTTTCGGCCAGACCGGTTTATCACAAATAACTACGCCTGTTATTAAAGCAAATTTTGGTGTTGATGCGGACCTGAAGGCAAATTTTTACAATGGAGCCCCTAATTCGGCCGTAGACGACTGGTATAGCGATGGCACTGCCGGTACGGGACAGTTTATGATTGATACGATTGGAGCAGCGGCAATTGTTGCAAGTTATATCAGTAATCCGGCTACCCGGATGAAGTCCTTTTCGAGGCTGATGAAGCCCATTCCCTATACTACGGTGAACAACAGGCTGGTATTAGATGCTGTATTTCACCGCGATTTTCATGGCACGGATTCAACCGTTTTTGCATCAGGTAGTAATAAGAATGGTATGAACCCAAATACCTGGACAACTCCCATAGCGCAAAACATTCCGGATAAAAATGATATCCTGGATGTATTTACACATATTAGAAGAGCCGGGCCTAATATTACCGATTCCATGTGGATGTTTGGCGGTATCTCTATCCAAAACACCAATGGTAACCGGTATTTCGATTTTGAATTGTATCAAACTGATATTTACTACGATCGTCCAACCCGGACCTTCAAGAATTATGGCCCGGATGCAGGCCATACCTCCTGGCTTTTTGATGCGTCGGGAAATGTTTTACAGGCCGGCGATATTATTTTCAGTGCCGAATTCGGAAGCTCGGTATTAACTTTGATTGAAGCCCGGATCTGGGTAAATCAAAGTGCTTTATCCATTACCCCGGTAAATTTTACCTGGGGTGGGCTATTCGACGGAGCAGGCCCAGGAGCCACATTTGGATATGCCAGTATCATTCCAAAAACAGCCGGTGCTTTCTACTCAGGAATTCAATCTACCAACGGAACCTGGGCAGGCCCGTTCTCACTGGTTCAACAGGATAACAGCGTAGTTACCAACTATGTTGCCAACCAGTTTATGGAAATATCGGTAAACCTGAGCAAACTGGGTGTTGATCCCGGAACTTTTAGTTCCAATCCCTGTGGTACACCCTTCAGGAGAATATTGGTTAAGACCAGGGCTTCCACTTCATTTACAGCAGAACTGAAAGATTTTGTTGCACCATTTAGCCTGTTCAACTACCCGGCAGTAGATGCATTTACTGATATTATTTACTATTGCCAGGTGTTTCCGCCAACCACGATCAGCGTCATCAACCCGGTCACTTCTTCCATTTATACCTGGACAACCACCAATGGCCATATTGTAGGAACCAATATTGGTTTATCCATTGTAGTAGACGCACCTGGTACCTATGTTGTTACCCAGCAATTACATGCCCAATGCCTGTGGTATGCCAAGGATTCTGTTATCATGCTTTTTGACAGTATTTGCGGGGTGCTGGATGTTAAGCTGTTTAATTTTAATGTACAACATTTAAAAAAAGATGTTTACTTAACCTGGGATATAACCAATAATAAAGATGCAACAAGTTTTGAAATAGAATACAGTTTCGATAACCGGGATTTCATCAGACTCGCGGTTTTGAATGCCAGGCCTGAAATTAACAAGGCAGCTTATTCTTTCAGTTATCCTTTTAGTGCAACTAATAAAGTCATTATCTTTTACAGGATAAAAATGATCACCAGGGACGGAAAGGCGAAATACAGCCCTGTAATTGTTTTGCGAAACCCCTGCATCACCGGTAATGACGTCACGGTCTTTCCTAATCCAACATCCGGTGAATCCTGGCTGTCTTTTAATGCAACACAGGATGAATTAACATCAGTATCGATTTGGAATATACAGGGGAAACTGGTTATCAGCGCCGGAACTACGGTACATGTTGGTGAAAACCTGGTTAAGATTCCCAACCTGGCAGGAAAACCCGAGGGGGTTTACCTGGTAAAAATAAAATTGGGAGCGGAAATAATAACGAAGAAAATATTTCTGATCCGGTAAATGATCATATTATTCCCACTATAAAAAAAGCGCCCAAATTATTGAGCGCTTTTTATTTTATTCCGGCATTTATTTAAGCTTCAGATTTTTTTTCTTTTTTCTTCTCTTCTTTTTTCAACACAAACCTGATTTTCTCCCCGGCCTCGTCCATTTCGGCGATCATCACATCTCCGTCTTTGATATTCATGTTCAATATGTCTTCAGCTAAGGGATCTTCCAGGTATTTTTGAATGGCACGATGTAACGGCCTTGCTCCAAACTGCGCGTCATAGCCTTTATCCGCAATAAAACTTTTTGCTTCGGGCGATAATTCCAATACCAGTCCTAAATTCGTTAAGCGTTTGGTAACTCCCTTCATCACAATATCAATGATCTCAAAAATATGTTCTTTGCTTAAAGAATTAAATACCACCACATCATCAATCCTGTTTAAAAATTCGGGACTAAACGTACGTTTCAACGCTTTTTCTATTACCGCTTTATTGTTCTCATCGGCATGCTCCAAACGGTTGGCCGTTGCAAATCCAACACCATCACCAAAGTCCTTTAACTGGCGGGCCCCGATATTCGAGGTCATGATGATCATTGTATTTTTAAAATCAATTTTGCGTCCCATACCGTCGGTTAACATACCGTCATCCAGCACCTGCAGCAAAATATTGTAGATATCCGGATGTGCTTTTTCAATTTCATCCAACAGGATAACAGAATAAGGTTTGCGTCTAACTTTTTCCGTTAACTGTCCGCCTTCTTCATACCCAACATATCCCGGCGGGGCTCCAATCAAACGGCTGACCGTAAATTTTTCCATATATTCACTCATATCAATCCGTATCAGCGAATCATCACTGTCGAACATATGTCTGGCCAGTGAACGGGCCAATTCGGTTTTACCTACACCGGTTGGACCCAGGAAAATAAAGGTACCAATTGGTTTTTTAGGGTCCTTTAACCCCACCCTGTTTCGCTGAATGGCCTTAACCACTTTGGAAATGGCTTCCTCCTGTCCTACCACGGCACCCTGCAGATCGTTGGCCATGCCACGCAATTTATCTGTTTCGGCCTGTACCATTCTTTTAACCGGAATACCGGTCATCATACATACTACTTCGGCAATATCTTCCTCCTCTATGGGATAGCGTTTGTGTTTGCTTTCTTCTTCCCAGGAATTCTTTGCAGCTTCCAGTTCTTCCTGCAAACGTTTTTCTGTATCTCTTAAGGAAGCCGCTTCTTCAAAACGCTGGCTTTTAACCACTTTGTTTTTTTCCAGCTTGATATCTTCGATCTTTTTTTCCAGCTCAATAATTTCAGGTGGCACATTAATATTCTTAATGTGTTTCCTGGCACCTACTTCGTCGAGTACATCAATGGCTTTATCGGGTAACAACCGGTCGGTCATGTAACGGTCGCTTAATTTTACACAGGCTTCAATGGCTTCCTGGCTGTACGTAACATTATGGTAATCTTCGTACTTGCTTTTAATATTATTTAAGATCTCGATGGTTTCCTCAACAGAAGGTTGTTCCACCAGTACTTTTTGAAAACGCCGATCGAGTGCACCATCTTTTTCAATGTGCATGCGATACTCGTCCAGGGTTGATGCGCCGATACATTGCAGTTCTCCCCTGGCCAATGCCGGTTTAAAAATATTGGAAGCATCCAGGGAACCACTGGCACCGCCAGCGCCTACAATCGTATGTATTTCATCAATAAACAAAATAACATCCCTGTTTTTTTCCAGTTCATTCATGATGGCTTTCATCCTTTCTTCAAACTGGCCACGGTACTTGGTACCCGCAACCAATGCAGCCAGGTCTAAACTCACCACGCGTTTATCAAACAACACCCGCGATACTTTTCTTTGCACGATCCTTAACGCCAAACCCTCAACGATGGCGGTTTTACCCACACCTGGTTCCCCAATTAATATGGGATTATTCTTTTTGCGCCGGGATAAGATCTGAGATACCCTTTCAATTTCAACCTCCCTGCCAACAATGGGATCAAGCGATCCATTCTCGGCAAGCCTGGTAATATCCCGTCCAAAATTATCCAGCACAGGTGTTTTTGTTTTGGGTTGATTGGCAGTACCCGAACTCCTCGATTTTTGCCCGCCATATTGTTTTCTTTCTTCATCAAAATCATCTTCACCTTCATCGCTGAATTCGGCTGAAGGCGGATTACTGGTAACAAAGCCCAGTTCGTTTTTAAAAACATCATAATCCACGTCAAACTGATTTAAAATTTGTGTAGCAATGTTTTCCTTATTTTTTAAGATGGAAAGCATCAAATGCTCACTCTCTACCAATGCGCTTTTTTGTGCCTTGGCTTCCAAAACGGTGATACGAATTACCTTTTCGGCCTGCTTGGTTAAAGGAAGAGAATTGATATTTGCGATATTTTTTCCGGTTTTATCTTTTACCGCAATTTCAATCTCTTTGCGAAGTTCGAAGAGATCAATATTGAGCGATTTCAAAATTTTAATAGCCGTATTTTCACCGTCCCTGATCAAACCCAAGACCAAATGCTCTGTTCCAATAAAATCGTTTCCCAATCTTAATGCCTCTTCCCTGCTATAGGAAATTATCTCTTTAACCTGCGCTGAAAAATTATTATCCATTTTATATTGAATTTAGCTTGTACAATAATAACGATTATTTCAAAGATAAAGTTTGCTGCCGAGTGTAAATGTTAATATGTTTAAAACTAGGACTCTGGTTTTTCGGCATTTTACTGAGCCCAAACAAAATTCGGAATCCTTTAAAATTTCCTTTACTTTACAAATATCAGTCAACAAGTTTATAACCCAAACCATGCATGTCAAAATAGATACCAAAGAAAGATTTACTGTTATTACGCCGCAAGAGCCGCATTTATCTGTTAATATGACAGAGGAACTTAACGATTTGTTGCTTGGTTACCTGCAAAAAGGCATACCGCATGTTATTTTAAAAATGGAAGCAGTACAAACTGTGGATGAATTGATAGCAGAACATCTAGCTGCCGTTCAACAGCAATTTTACGAACAAAACTGCTCCTTTGTGATTTGCAACCTGCAAAAAGATGTGGTACAATTATTGAAGACAAAAGACCTGCTGGAAGTAATGAATATTGCGCCAACAGAAAGTGAGGCCTGGGATATACTGCAAATGGAAGAAATAGAGCGTGAATTACTCGGGGATGCTTGATGGGGTTGGGAGTCGGGAGTTCAAAGTACTCAGTTCGGAGTTCACCGTTCGGAGTTCTTAGTTCTCAGTTGGGCGTAGGGCAATACTTGATAATTTATGCCTTTTTTAACCATTTAAACATATTTATTTCCAAAGCACCCAAAAAGAAGACGCTTAACCCAAAACGAAAAATTTGTTTGCACTAACTATACTTGGAAATAATTCGGCGATACCTGCTTTCGACAGAAACCCAACTTCCCAGGTTTTACAAACCATGGAAGAGAGTTTTTTAATTGACTGTGGTGAGGGAACCCAGATGCAGCTTTCCAACTACAAAATTAAACGCAGCAAAATAAACCACATTTTTATTTCCCATTTACATGGTGATCATTATTTTGGGCTGATCGGTTTAATTACCAGCATGAGTTTACTTAACCGTACCCAGGATCTGCATGTACATGCACCACCCGAACTGGAACAACTCATCGATTTGCAATTGAAATTTGCCTCCACACAACTTTCTTTCCACCTGCATTTTCACCCGATATTAAAAGAAGGGCTGTTAATTGATGGAAATAAAATGACCATCGCCTGTTTTAAAGTACAGCATCGGATCGATTGCTGGGGGTTTTTATTCCGGGAGAAAAAAAAATCAAGAAAGCTGGATACCGAAAGGGCAAAGATCTACGAAATTCCGGTTTCCTTTTATGATAAACTGCAGCAGGGCGAAGATTATGTTACCAAAAAAGGCACCATTGTACCCAATGAAGAAGTAACCACGGCGGCACCGGATCCTAAAAGTTATGCCTATTGTGCTGATACTATTTTTGATGAAGGCCTGGTTGAGAAAGTAAGGGGTGTTCATTTACTTTATCATGAAACCACTTACCTGAAGGATCTACATGAACGGGCTGCAAACCGGTATCACAGTACAACTGTACAGGCTGCTACCATTGCAAAAAAAGCCGCAGTTAAAAAATTATTGATCGGCCATTTTTCATCCAAGTATGAGTTTCTGGATGAGTTTTTAAACGAAACGGTGGAGGTTTTTAAAAATACAGAACTGGCCTTACAGGGATGTTGCTACCTGATATAAATGTTTTGGAAAATAGGTATACCAAAGCATTTTACCGGGGATGCTCATGTATACCGATTATACCAGTATGTAGTTCAAAACTATTTGCCATCGGTATCATACCATATAAGATTTCAACGTAGCCCTTTGGATTACTTATTAAATCAAGATGGTATTATTTGCATCGGAAGGTAAATCAGTTGTTTACATGGATCACCATATTGAATCCGCTGGCCATCATCCATAAATAAAATTCGGGAAACCATTTACGCCAGGCTTTTTCATTGTGCATACCCAGCGGATCTACAACGGAATAGATCATGGATGAAGATTTTTTTCCCAGCAATTCCAACACGTTTTCCATCTCTTTTATATAGGTATATCCTTCCTCCTTTCCCATGTAAAAAAAGAATTTGCTGTTGACTTTAGGCGCCAAAGAATCAGTTAATGACAGGATGGCCGGAGCTGTCCAGAAAGCGGGCGAAAAAATTCCCGCTTTTCCAAAAACGCCCGGCTGCTGCAACACGGCATAATAGGATACCAATGCGCCCATTGAACTGCCGGCAATGATCGTATTGTCTTTATCCGGCAATGACCTGTAATTATTATCGATAAACGGTTTTAAAGTTTCCACCAGAAAAGCCAGGTATTGTTTGGCTTCGCCCTTACCAAATTGTTGAAATGCATAGGGATTATATTCATTCAGCCGTTGAGGTCCGTTATCAATACCCACCACAATGCAGGTGGGTTTCCCGGCTTTTACCAAACTATCCAGGCACTCATCCACACCCCATTCTCCGTAGGCCGAAGTAGCGGCATCAAAAATGTTTTGTCCATCGTGCATATATAAAACCGGGTACCTTGTTTTGGTTTTTGAATAACCCTCGGGTAAGTAGATCCAGATACGCCTGGTTCTGTTTAATTGGGGCATAAAAAAAGCCGTATCCATCATGTGCACCTGCCCGCTGGCCGTATGTTTTTGCAGTACAGCGTCAAAGTCATCTTTCCAGGCCTCAATATTTATTTTAATGGTTGTATCACGGCTGATATTAAAACGGTGGTTATTGATATCGCTTCCTTTTTCATCTGCTTCCACATGTTGCCAGATGCCACGGGTACATTTATACGCATAATTGCCAGCCGGCAACTGCCGTTTTATTTCTACGCCATTCCTGTTTAAGGGAGAAAAAGCAAATTCGCTGTTGCGGGGATTCCAGTCATTAAAATCTCCGGCAATAAAAATGCTGTCCGGGTTATGCGACACCGGATATTTTTCCAATGTAAAAACAACCTGGTATTGTGCCTCACTTACAAAATAAGTGGATATTAAAAACGCGAGACAACCAAAAAATTTCATCGCTTTTATTTATTAAGGTAAGCTTTTACTTTTTGATGCATGGCACTGCTTAAAGGTACAACTGGGAGTCTGAGTACATTTTCTACCAGGCGCAACTCAAATAAAAATGCTTTTACCCCGGCCGGATTATTTTCAGCAAAAAGCAGGTCTATTCCTTCGAGGCATTTATAAAGCAAAGGCCTGGCTGCCACAAAATCGCCTTGCAAACTCAGCCGTACCATGTCAGAAAAATCTTTTGGAAAACAATTGGCTGCAACGCTGATCACGCCATCCATGCCACAGGCGATCAATGGAAGTGTTACATGGTCGTCGCCGCTCACCACCAAAAAATTTCCGGGCCTGTCTCTCAGAATATGCATGCATTGCAACATGTTGCCGCTGGCCTCTTTAATGCCCGCAATATTTTCTACCTGCGTGGCTAAACGCAAAGTGGTTTCTGCTGAAATATTGCTACCGGTTCTGCCGGGCACATTATACAGTATCACCGGTTTTGGGCTGGCCGTTGCCACATTTTTATAATGCTGAAAAATACCCTCCTGCGACGGTTTGTTATAATAAGGGCTGGTACTTAAAATGGCAGTTGCTTTGTCCAGGGGATAACTTTGCAAATTCTCCATCACTTCTTTGGTATTGTTACCTCCAATACCAACAACAACGGGTACCCTGCCGTTCACTTTTTCACAGGTAAAATTGATGATATCGTATTTCTCCCCGGTATCAACCGTAGGTGCTTCGCCGGTAGTGCCCAGTGTAACAATATAGTCAATACCGTTGCCAATGATAAAATCGATGAGTTTTCCCAATGCATCAAAATCAACTTCCATGGTTGATTTAAAGGGCGTGATGATGGCCACGCCGGTACCCTTTAATTGTGTACGCAAACCCATAAAATACCTTTTTGGTGAAGGTATTAAGAAGAAGTGGATTTAAAGGAAGAAAAAATAAAATAAGGACTGTTTTGGTTAAGATGATTCCCCGAAATACAACTGTCATTTTCCGGATAATTCTTACCAATCTAATATAATATAGTGTTTAACTTTGATAACTTGATAAAGCTTATTCCTTTCAGGTTGGTGGAACAGCACAAGTGTTCGGAAGATTGAAGATTGCTTTTACAAATCCCGAAGGGATGCTATAATTGTAGCTCGAAGCATTAAATATTCACAAAACCCCGAAGGGGTGATATATAATTTTATATCATCCCTTCGGGATTTTGATTCCCTGATCCTGAATTATCTATAATCATACCAGCCTTTCAGGCTTACAAGCAAAATTAACAGTAACAAAAAAAACTTCCGAACACTTATGGTGGGACACCGACAAAGGAGTAGATTTTTTACGAAGTTATTGTCAGTGCTGAATTTATGATAAACGACTTAGAAAATCTATTGAAAACGGATATATAGGTATGCCGACATGCGGCATTAAACATGGCAGCCATAAAAAAGCCCGCTAAACGCTTGTTTAGTGGGCCCTGGCTGATCATCTGATATCTTCTATTTTATAATTATTTTTTGCCGCTGTTTTTATTTCTCGCTTTTTGATCGGCTATTTTTTTCTGCTTTTCAATTTCCCGCTGAGCATCAATTTCTTTTTGTTTTTTTAACTCTGCTACCTTGTCCAAATCTTTTTGCCTTTCTATCTCCTTTGCTTTATCCAATTCTTTTTGTTTTTCTATTTCCTTTGCTTTATCTAATTCCTTTTGTCTCTCCGTTTCGATTTCCGTTTCGGTTGGTTTATTTATTCCATAGTCTTTATTGTCTTTGGGTGGGGTTACACAATCTTCCTGGTTTAGATAAATGTCCTGGTAAACAATTATCCCGGCAACCGCCATTACAGGCTCGGTAGCCATATACAGCAGCTTTTTATTCTTATCTGAAACACTTAAAAATAAAGGTTGGTCTTTTGCAACCCGGGCGATTATTTTTTCATCCGCTGTGAGGGCATAATAACCCAATTCATTGGTACAGGAGCTGCCTAAAATTTCGATCCATTTTTTATTCCGATCCGAAAGAAAGACGGTCACGCCTTTAACCGGGTTTCCTCCCGAATCAAAGACCCTTCCGTGTACCCGCCACGATGTTTTGTTAATGGATTCAGTTTTTACAGATGCTCTTTCAATTTCCTTTTTCAACCCAACAAACATTTCCTTGTTATACCGGAGGCGGTTTTCCGCGTTCTTCACTTCGGGGTGCGTTTCACCGTGCTTTGTCTCCAGCCGCTTTTTTTCCCTTTGTAAAACCTCCTCTTTGACCAACTGGGTATCCTGCAGTTCTTTTAATCCCGCTAACCGTTGCTCATCCAGTTGTTCGGCTGACTGATCAATATAGCTTAATATTTCTTCTTCGTTCTTTGGTATTTTATTATCGTTTCTCATACACTTTAATTGTTTTTGATTTTTATTAAATGCTTACCCCCACCCGCTGCTTTTACTGATTAACCGGGGCACCTGTAACAGGTTTGCAAAGCGCGCTATCCAAAACCAGATTGCTGTTAACCGCTTTCATTAAACCGACTGGCAATAAACAATGTGTTGACTGGTTTCCGGTTGCCGTATTCATAAATCCAAAGGATACAAGTGAATATAATGTAAGCGTTACCCCATCTGAAAACCGGTTATCGTTTGAGCGTACCGTTACACCGAACAAAATCGTATTGATCAATACCAGGTCAAACGTAACACCCTGCGCAGTTAAAGAAAAAAGGCCGGCACATTCTGATTGATTTGTATTACAAGCCACATCATCCAGTGAAGCAATAAACTGTGAACTCAGGCTGAGATTTCTTAACAGCGAGCGCATATCCAGTGTAGTTTGATTTCCTGCAAACATTACTTTTCCATTTGGCAAATATTGCAGGGAGCGGAATATCTTTTGAAACCCGGGATTGGCCAGCATCTTTTTACTTTCAGCGGCATTTGTTTTACCCATATTCTTAAACGCCAGCATGATCAGATCCTTGGAGACACCCAGGTTTAAAATATATACGGCTGAGGCAAAAATTGAAAGTGCATTGGTCTTGTCTGTACCTAATGAAGTAAACTCGTTACCACTAACAGATACCGGGCCAAATGCCGAAAGAAAGAGCGCAAATCCATAAGGCTGCAGCACCACATTGTTGTGCACCACAACTGCCGGAACGCCATCAAAAGACGGAACTTCCAGGTTAAATGCCTGTTGCAAACCAGCCGCCTTGAAAGTTGATCGTACAACAATTCCACCCCGGTTACCCGGTTGTACATTGGTTTCCTCCTCATTAACCGGCAGTCCGTTGTTAATAATAATATTTGTTGAAAAATCAAGCCTTTCGCCATGGAGAACAAAAATGCCGCAGACCGCCATGCCGGGTCTTAAACCGTTACTTTCAATTCTGTTTTCCTGCATCCTGCCTTCAGAACAATCGGTGAAAATAATCCCCCCAAATGCCTGGTTTTTATTTACGTTTTTACGGGTAGACTCCGGCAACTGCCTGGCACAGAATTTAATGGTATTTCTGTAGACTGTGATATCTTTTACCACCACATAATTTTCTTCCTTGCCAACACTCATCAGGCTGCTGATACCACTTAACCCCATTTGTAAAATTAAATTCTCTTCAATACAAATTTCATAAACGGGCGAGTACCTGTAAGCTGTTGCATTTACCTTAAAAAAATATTGATCGTCATTTTCGTGCTGATGGCCCAAAGTGATCCCATTTCCTTTACCCCCAATAATTTCATTTTCCCTGATGCAGACATTTTCTGAAGTACCTCCAATCTGAATACCGCCCATGGCTACATATTGTTTTTCAGATCTGCCTGTTGGCCTGTACAACTTTACATAACGCATGAACCTGAATACCTGGAATCTGATGGAAAACCCGGCCTGGTAAACAATTGCCTGGTTTAAACAGGGGTCAAAGGGATCACCGTCCGTTGGGTCATTCGGATCCGAGGGATCGTCAGGATCTTTCCCGTCCGGTTCGGGTATTACCACAATTCGGTTTCGTTCAATGAGTACTGCATCGGCAATGCTGAAAATGGCTGCCTTGCCTGCCACTTTATCGATCATACCAATCCTGTTACAGTAGATGTTGATATTATTGGCGCCGCCTCTATCCTCCTGCACGTGAACATAAATGGCATGAATACCCGCTAAAATATCGTTGTGCCTGATGGTGATCTGATCTGAAAATATTTTTGTATCGGGTTGGTCTGCTACTTCAATCCCAATGCCCTCAAAGGCAACGATATTCAGTTGGTCTATCTGTATTTTTTGCGAATTAAGGATTAAAAATACCGGACGGTTAATCCTGTCCTTTCCGGGATTTGGCCGCACGATACTGTGTTCGCCACAACCCGAAATCCTGATGAGTCGTTTGTTTGAAATGATTACGTTAGCGATGTGCTCACCGGGCAACACACAAATTTTTCCACCGGCAGCCGGCAAATTATCCACGGCTTCCTGTATAGAATTGAAATCGCCAATGCTTTGTTTGCCATCCCCAACTGTGAAACTGCAACAACATTCCTGTTCCGTAAGCGGATGAAATTTTTTCCTGCAATCATGAATAACCTTCCCCTGCAAACTTTCTTCCCTGTTGTTATCCTTTGTCCATTGTATAACTGCCAGCGGGGCAAAAAAACGCCTAACACCTTGCGGGGCAATTCCTTGTTCAAGTTGCCAGGGTACCACGCGGTTTGGTGTTTCGGGCCGGGCTGCAATTACCCAATAATCGTTTGCAACCCGGTCATTACCGGTTATGGTAACCTCAAGCCCGGTATGGCCGAGCACCTGGGGAAGCCCCGGAGTGATCGTTATATTCGGATTTGATGTGAGGTCATCGCCCCTGTTCCAGACCCTTACATAAAAATATGCTGCGGGATCCTGGTTATCAAGATCCTCTTTGTCGGCCCTGTTTTTCCAGTCGGAACCAAAACCTGCTAACACAGGATTTATCAACGTAAACTCACCGGTATCGGGATTGTATGATGTTTCTACTTTGGTTAGATGACCCAACTGTTCAGCAATTTTTTCACCGTTGGACAATACAGCCGACCAGGGCAAAATCTCCACCACCTGGTTTGATAGCGGCCAATGATATTGGTCCTTTGGCTCTGTAAGCATCTGAACCGTTTTACCATCAGCCGAAACAACTACCCTGTAATACGGGGCTGCATTATCAAATCCCCAGGTAAAATGGTTCTGGTCGATAAGCTGAACCCGGATTGCATGGTTTTCTGCGCCCAGGTATCCACCGGCGGCATTTGGTGAACAAAGATCTTCGGGTAAACCGGTATCGCGGAACGACACTTTAAGTTTGGTATTGGTTATGCGTTCAAATGCATTGTTTACAATACCCTGGTTATCATTCTCCCAGTCTGTTTTCAATTTGTTCCAGGCATCGGCGCAACTGCAAAAACCAGTGTCCGTTGCAATATGAACCCGGCGCATATTTCTAAGCCTGGTGGTGGTATCGGGCCCTCCCAATGCTACTTCAAATAAAGAACTGTCTTCTACTGCGCTCACTCCTTGTTGCCATGTTTCCAGGTACACCAGGTCGTAGCGTTCTTTTTCTTCAAACTCAGGGGTACCATCTATATTGGTGGGTTGTTGTAACCAGTCTTTTTGCAAACGGTAGGTTTCCATTTTCTCCAGCTCCAGCCGGAAGCCACCCAGGTACATGGTACCCGGTATGATATCAAAATTAATCAGCCCGTCATCGAGCCTTAAACCATCAATTTTAAATCCTTCGCCGGAGGACCCGAAGGGCCCGATGATGTCTGCAGCCGTCTGTCGTTCGGCTTCATTCCCGATCCGCTCATTTTCGTTCCAATCATCATCGGTTAGCACGCGTCCCTGCTGCATACGAACACCTGTATAGTGTTTCGTTTTATCAAAATTTATCCTGGAAATATCAAACGTTCCCATAAGTTTTAAATTAAGTTTTGTTTATAAAAATGGGGATGAGTCCAAATGGCATGTATTCGTCAATCTTGGTTTTTAAACCATCAAATTTTATTGGGTTTAACAGGTTGCTGAAAGCACCCATTTCGGAACCGTTTTCACTGCCTCTCATCATGTTGGTGGGCACCGTATCACTTAACTGTGCATAACCGGGGTCGCCAAATCTTCTGGAAGTAAACCAGTGGTTTGTGTCTTCTTTAAAAAGAAAGCTTTCAAAAGGACGGGGCAACCTGCTTATTGCCTGAGCTGCGCTGAACCTGAAGCACCCGTTTTGGGTATCCGTTACATGCACCAGGCCGGTAAAAACTGCTTCAGATGCCTCTAAACGATGTACATCTGTCTGTCCAAAAATAGTTGAGCGGTCAATATGGGTTCTGCCGGTTTTTATTTCCATAGCTTTTACAGCAGGATTAACAGATTGCATGATGGTATCGGAAATTGCCAATTCCTCTACATAGCCATTGTTCCTGATAAGTACCGGGCCCAGGATACTTGATTCAATACATAGGTTTTCTACCCTGCCTTCAATTATTAATTTTACCGGGTGAAGGGTTTCGCCTTTGATATTGGTACTGCCTCCCGGATCGAGTGTACAATTTCTTATAACTACACATTCAAAATCACCTTTCAAAATAATTTCTGCAACCAGGCTGCCCATTGCACCAATCCATAAGCCATCTAAAGTAAGGTTTGCATTGAGGTTGGTGCCTGAGTTTAATACCCAATTACTATCCAGGCATATAAAAGGTCTTTGTTTACTTTTAGATTGAAACACCATATTTTCTATCGTCAATTTGGAAGCAACAGGACCATAGGTTTTACTGTCATCAATGCGGGTAATGCCATTGTTATTGAGTACCGATGAGGTAATTTCTCCGCCGCCGCTTTTTACAGTATCCGTCACCGACTCAACAATCCAACTCCGTTGATAAGTTCCAGCACCTACGTTACCCGAAAAACCATAATGATGGGCGATGTAAACAGCCTGTATTTCTTCTTCGCTCTCCGGCGCATTTAAAAACATGAACCGGCCGTTTTCTGCATCAATGGCCAATTTTTTTTCGAAGGCAACCGGCCAAAACTTTAAATTGGCAGACGTAATCGTTTCTGCGGTAAACACCTGGTTTACCGGCGCATCGAGGCCCACTACTATCGAATTTTTATCAAGCGGGGCACTTAGTACTGTATCTGCATCGGGCAACAACACGGCTTTGCCGCAATCGTTCATCAGTGACATGGCCAGCAAGACCGGAAAAATATCGGGGCCCAGAATTTCGGCGCTGGTTGAAAAGGTTGCTACAATATTCCGCAGGCTGCTTTCATTTTTAAAAACCAGTCCGGCAATTTTACGAAGTTCGGTTGCCGCTGCAGCACTTAAAGCTGTTGGCAGCAGGATCAATAGCCCGATATTTGCTTCGGTTATTAAATAAGTTGCATCGCCAAGCAAACGGCAAGGTATTGGCGCTGCCAACTCCTGCATCGTCGATGAGCGCCATGCTTCCCAATCGGGCGATGATGATGACCTGCTGAACAGCGGGATGTCTCTGCCCGAAGGATCAAAACTGAAACGCAAGCCATCGCCAAAAGCAAATGGGGTGGTATTGATCGCTTCGTATGCCTTTAACCGGTACAAATAAAACGCCAGTTTGGGAATGGCATAACGGCCATGTAAGCCACGATGGCGTCGCACATCCGGTGTATGAAAAAATTCTTCAAAAGGGCCATTGGTTAACTCCCCGGCACGCGGATTCCGCAGGTCGGCCCATCCCCCGGGCAAGGTACCTGAATATTTACCTGCCAGGGATTGTGGTTTTGCATCCAGCCCGTGACGCGACCGGGCAAGCTTTTGAAACTGCTCAACCATTTTACCTTCCCATTCACTGATGTCGCTGATCAGTTCCTCCAATATCCGGGGCGTACCTTTTCGTCTTCTGTAATAAATGGTTTTAGCGACGTCAATCCTGCGCCCTCTTTTATTTTTTTCCGACAACATCCTGGTGGCCACCAGGTCGCCAATATACGGAACAGCCCATTCGTTGCATAGTTCAATAAACTGGTCGTCCCATAAACTGTCCTGGCTACGCCTCAGGATAGCCGCCTGCCGGGCAATTACCTGAACAATTGCGCGCAGCACACCGGGCTCCTGTGCAAGCCCGTCTTCGTGCCGGTAAATGGAAGGGATGGTTTCCCACAACTTCTCCGCATAATATTGTTCAAAATGATCTTCGGCCATTGCTATTCGTTAGTTTTAATTTCCGTTGATGATAAGCGAACCCTTTTCAATATCGAAATAGTAACCGGTACCGGGCACCAAAGCAAAGTCGGTAAAATTATTACCGTCTGCCTGTATGCTTTGAACCGCTTCGGTTCCCGTGGTATTTAAAACAAATTCAAAGATGCGGCTTCGGAATAACGGCACCCCTATACCAATGTTTTCGGGAGCCAATAAACCTGTTTTGGTATCCAGTAAAGCCAGCCGAAGCGCGCTTACCACATCCACTTCGAGGTATCTTTCATCCACCTTTATATTCAATGAAATCTGCAGCGGTTTATACGAGGCTTTTTCTACAGTTATGGGAGTTGCCGGATCGGCCATACTTCGGATGCGTTGCGACAGACCTGATGTCAGACCCGCATCACCCACATAGAAAATATGGGCCGATGCCCGTTGTTTGTTTTTATCCCAACGCCATTCGGCCTGCACCGCTCTAACACCGGGATAGGACGCCGCCAATGCTTCCATATCTTTCATGGAAACCACGCGGTTGAGTATCAGGGCCGATTGGGGCGCATATACGCGTAAACGCTCTGCTGTTTCTGCATCGGCGCCGCCATAGGCCGGCAGGATATTCTTTACATTTCGCAAACCTTTTACCGGTTTTGAAACCTGGCTTACGGAGCCCGAAGGCGGGCATGCGGCTTCTGCGCCAAAACGGTAATTGCCAATAATATTATCCGTGCCGGAAGGCAGGCGCTGGCCCCGTATGCCGTCGCCAAAAGTTATTAAAGATTCCCCTTCATCATTCTGTCTTACTATATATACCTGGTCAATTTCCCTGCGGCCGTAAAAGCTGCTCACTTCCGACCATTTTATCCCGTTTACATAAACAGTAAGTGAATTTTTTACAGACGAATCATTGTTTGCCGTTGGAGAGGGATAATAGGAAAGCGGTTTCTTCTTCAACTTAAATGTTTGATTGGCAATAGCTGCATTTCCACTGCCCATTTTTTCATTCAAAACCGATTCTCCGCGTGTGGCGGTGATCACATTTCCAAATGCATCAACGGGCTGCGTAAGTGATATGTCCCATGTGGTTCCCTGGTCAAGTGTTAGCTTATGCTGCGTGAAGGAAATACTGCCCCCAACAGTTACGCCCAGGGTATTCTTATCCTGTAGCAGAAATTTAACCGGTTTGTAATCTTCAACAGGAGTTTCCAATGGCTTGTTGAATAATAGAGGATCGGTTGCAGAAAGAAAAACATTGGGCTCGTCAACAATGGTCGCAATCAGCTGCATGCCAAAATAAACTTTAATGCCGGTAAGGTATGTTGAGTTCCAATTGGCTGCTCCGGGCTTTATTCGGAAAGATGAATTAACGGTAGCATCCAATGTAAGTTCCGTGACCTGCGTAGCAATACCCGGAAGTGTAAAACTATTTCCATTTACCATTACCTGGTTTGAAGGTATGGATGACCGCATCACTTCAGACACTGCATTCACTTTAAACCATCGCCTGTCATTGCCGTAAACCATCAAAATAAAATCACCGGGATTTACCTGCCGGCTTAAAATATTTAATGTGATCTTATTGCTGTTGATTGATGTTGTTTGTTGACTAACCGTCCACAAACCTGCATCCAACAAAGGTTTCAACAATTGAAGGTGCTTTAACAAAGCCCCTGATTTTAAAGCAGTTGAAGCAGTAAAACTAAGCTTGTTATATAGTTTGCCATCTATACCGGTATACTTTTCAACCTTACTTACCATTAACCCCTTATTTTGTGTAGCGTCTGTTTTATTGATCAGCAACAACATGTTTTCTTCTTTGATCTCCGCCTGCAGCGCTACTAACAACGTAGTTGGGTGATGACTAATTACAACTCCCATATGCGGGGCAATAATTCCCATACGATTTGCAAACGGATGTATGAAAACCTCATCGGTTAATTCAAAAACCTGTGGCGGATTTCCTTCAAATGCACCCGATCGGAATGCCGTACCGGCAGGCAACTTTACCTGTAGCCTTCCATCTGCCATAGCCGCCAGCTCAACAATGGAACCAACAGCCGGGCGGGGAAGGTAGCCCAGTAAAGCAATCAGTTTGCGAAGATTTGGCCTTAAAAAACTTGTTCTTAAGTAGGCTTCATTTGCAAGTACTTCATCATAAAATGAAAGGGAATCGCAGATATATGCCCACATTTCAAGCAGCATGATACCAAAATCGTCCTTTTCTCTGGCCCGCCAGTCGGCAAGTGGAAAAATCTTAACCGGCAAATTATTACTGTCAATTAATTCAACTTCTGCTGATTTTATATCCTTAAGCAATGCCCTTTTGAATTCATGAAAAGTAGCTACTTGGCGGGGCAATTTATTAAGCCCTGCCCCAATATTTAACGGTACAGGATGAATAAACTGATCGCATAGGCATGGATATTGGCCAGCCGTTTCTTTGTTTTTATTTGCGCAATAAATACAACTCATAGTCCTCCGTGTGTGTAAAGTTTAAGTGTGCCCTGTTCGGGATGTAAGGGGTCATTGGCAATGCGGATGATGGTATTTTTGCCGGGATCATAACTGAGTTCTGCAAACAGCCGTTTTTCGAACCAACCCCTTCTGCGGAAATATATTTTTTCTATGGCCTTTACGCCGGGCACATCCTGTATGGCAGCTTCCAGCGTTGAACGCTCCAGGAAAGTGCCGAATGTAAACCTGTCGGGAGAAAAATACCCTTCCTGTGGCCGCAGGCCTTTTTTACCCATCATTGCTATAAAAACCTTTTCTTTCACCTGTCCGGAATAGGCATCGGCCGCTACACAAATCTCTATTTCCAGATCAATGCTGGCGTATACCGGATCCTGCACATTCACTTCGCGGCCTGCCTGCCTGAAACGGTTTAACTGGTTGGTCAGGTCAACGCGGTTTGCAGTTTCCAAAACAACCTTTCCTTTTGGATCAGGTGTTACAAAAGCGGTAAGCCAGCTACCAGTCCAGCGAAAAACTGATCCCGCTTTTTGTACCCAGGGCAATCTTTCAGCAGCTTCAGCATAATCTTCTGGTCTTACAGCTCTATAAGTAACGGCCCGAAAAGCATCCGGCGCCAATTGCCTAAGTTCGGCAGGTGTTTCTGGATCCATTCCGCCAGATGAAGGCAATGGATTGGTAACCGCAACTCCCGATATTTTGGGCTCCAGATTTTTAAGCGTATCGGCAGCAATATTACTTCGCCTGGTTCCACCCAACCTGTAACGAACTTTAAATACTGTTCCCTTATCAGGTATTTTGCCAAATTCACCATCACCAAAACGAACGGTTACCCCGTTATTCATGGCATAATCCAGGTGTTCAATTTCTTCGCCTGTTCTTTGATAGCCCACAACCCGTTGCCACGAGCCATCGTCAAGGGTATAATGGTTGTCGATTGGTTTTGATGAAAGAACCCCAACCAGTGTATTGCGATATTCCCAGTCGGCTTGAGGAGGAGATTTTGGAATCCAATTACCTGCCAGAAAAATCATTTCTTCTACAATAATTTCGGGCAAATTATAATGCAGATTTTCTTTACCCAGGTAAACCAGCGGCTGTGATTGCGACTTTGGCAGGGTAAACAAGTGTACGTTTGTTTCGTCATGACCCAATCTATTGACTGTTTCACCTTTGTAAACATCCCCAAAGGCAGTAATTTGTAAGGGAGTTAAACTGGAGATGGTATCTTCTACCATGAAAAAAGCCGTTTCTGTTTTACCTGCTGTGGCCGGTACTATATTGCCCCTTACCGTTAAATGAGTAAGATCAAATTCGTTTGTAAGCGCGTGTTCATCTTCCCAAACAAGATGGGTAATATTTACATTGAATACAGGGTCTGTTGTATCCGTTACTGTTGTTAACCGCACCAGTTGGGACCGTTGGGGCTGCGCCGGATCGGTGGGATTTGTTTTTAATAATACCCATCTACCTCCTTTCCCGCCTGTAGGGAAGTCATTAAAAGCAAGATCAGCGTTATGGTGACCGGTTATATATAATTCAGTTGAACCTACAGGAAGACAAGTATCATCTTCATCCCACAGGTGTGGTGCAAATTCATTGCTTGCTGCAGCTACCGTATAGGTTTTACCAAGATAAATTTCATGTATGTTTTTCCCCACTTCAAAATCAACTCTTGTGTTATCATCGCTTAACGAAAACACATTTTTGCCGGCAGGTAATGCAAGTATGCCTGCATCCATTGTAAAATCAAGCCACCCGGATGCCCCAAGCCCGTCCTGCATGTGATAATCTACCAGCCGGGCATGTCTTCGTATAGAGCGTCGCTGGGTGGCGGTTTCAAGATATGCTTCCCTGCTTACACGGTCCTGGTAATAAGCCATTTCATCGCCCAATGCGCTCATCAGTTCTGCCATCATTACCCCTGCATCTGCCTCCAGCCTGTCGGCCCAGTCGGGATAACGCAGGGATGCAAAATCGAGTAGGGCACTCCGGTAGCTCCAAAAATCACGCGCCAGGTAATCAATCGGAAAATCAATTAATTCCTCCGGCGGACACTCATGTTCGGGTGGCTTGCAATCCAGGTCACTTGGGCAATTGGCTTTAAAGCTGAATGAGATATCGTTGAAATAAGGATCAATTCTATTGTCGTTGATTATAAAATTGTATAGCGAAAAATCGCCCGGTTGTTTTGTTTTTATTTGAAGCACATGCGGACCGTCTGCCGGTAACTGCCACCCTATTATGGTATCCACTTCAATTTCGGGTAAAAAAGATTCCGGGCTGTAAATTTTAATATCCGTTGCAGTAAGTGATGCCGGAAGTTGTGGTATAGTAATCAGGTCTGATACTTTTCGTAAAAAAAAGATATCCAGTTTCATTTGATCCGGGTGAACATAGATAAAATCTATGCCGGTAACCCGGTCCTGGCCTAATAAAGCTGTTATGCGATCAGGTGCACTCATGGTGTTACATCCAGGTTTAAATAACGGCGTTGCTGGGTGGCACGCACCAAATACACGATCTTTATTTCGAGTCTTTCTTCCATACTCTTTACTTGTACTTCGTTTACTTCCATTACCGTTCCCAGCCATTTTTCGAGGGATTGGTTGATGATCACCTGGCTCAGGTTGGCACTTACATCGCTGTTGGGTGCAAATACCATCCGGCGTATGCCGCAGCCAAAATCGGGGCGGTTGATTCTTTCGCCGGGATTGGTAAACAACACCTGTTTAATCATTTGAACCACGTGCCGGTCATAATCAGTTTCTTCGGCTAGTTTTCCAAATCCCTTATCAATAACAAAAGGATATAGAATGCTGTGCATTTTATTATTCATTCTAAAAATGGATTTTCTGGTTCCTATTCAAACCAATTTTTTTATTCAATGGTGGATACCGTACCTGTATAAATACCAGATGAGGTTTGTGTTGCAGTAACTTTAAAAGCATCGTGGTTTGCTTTTAAATGATTTACCACACCTTGTGCAATAGCAACGAACATCAACCTCATCTGATCGTTCATTGCCGGAGCATCGGCTCCCTTCATAAAGTTGCTCCATTCATTCATGAAAGCTTGTTCCATAGCTAATGCCATACTTTCAGCATAGTCTGTTTTTGAACCTGCTTTTAAATTTGCTGGCATCTCATTTTATTTTATACCGATGTGACATACTATTAATCATTTAGTAATTTGCTGGGTTTATTATTTCTAAAACCTTTTGGTTTAGAAAGTTTAGGAGTGTAGTTTATATACTAAATCATGGTTGTCCGGGAAAGCACCTAAAACCTGTGTCAGTATTGAATTACCTCACCCCAACCCCTCTCCAAAGGAGAGGAACCAGAACCCTTTACTGCAAGGAGTTTTAGCCATTTACAGGAATTTTAGCCAGACAATTATAATTCTAAACAGCTAACCATTTATAAACAGACCAATCTCTTTTATAGCGGCATAACAGCATCTAAGATTTCCCCGAAGTCCGTTGAACTCCTTTGCAGGTCAAAATGATATTATCCTGTAGTAACCTTAGTTGATAATAGACTGGGTGTAGCGGGCGGCATGGGCGGTATGGGAGTCATGGGTGTTACTGGTAATACCCCTGCCGCCAATTCTCCCGGGTGCATATGTGTATTAAAGGTTTGTACCATCTGGTTAAGATATTGCAACAGGTTATCCCCAAAAACAAGGGGATGCGCTGCATTTTCCACCAGTTCAATCAGTGGCGCCTCTACCACAACTTTTAAATTGGCCTGTATCTTTATTTTACCAGACTGTACTTCCATGGTCATGAAATTGCTGCCATTTTCGTCGCTAAGGGTAAGCACTTCGGAATCGTCGTTAAAAGTTATCATTAAACCTTTTTCGCTCCGCAGCATACGAAGAGGAGGTGTAGCTTCGGTGCCCTGTTCATTTTTTGGCAATTGATTATCAGCCCAAAAACCACCTGTCCATATTGCAAAGGAAGGGTCACCCCCTTCAAACTCCACCCAAACGCCTGCACCTGCCAATGGTATGGTATATACGCCAACATTATCTCCAGCAAATGGCAGGCAGGGCATTGCCCAAATTTCCATTTCATTAAGTACGGCAGGCACCTGTACTTTTACACGCCCTCTGTGGGTAGGATCATCGTTATCGGTTACCAGTCCACGGTACTTGCCAAAAAACCTGCTTCGGTTAAACTCTAATAACTGTTGTATTACTTCTTCGTTCATTTTTGTATTTACGTGGCGGTTAATTACCCCAGGCATTTCTTTGCAGTTCCAGTTCCATCACATGTGCTGCGGCGTCAATTTTATGCTTAACCGCAGTTACGTAATAGTTACCGCTATGGCGGCTTCCGGCGCCCTGTACCTGAACAATGGTATGAAAGCGAACGATGTTGCAAAGCCGATGCAGGCTGGTTTGACAGGTTGCATTAATAAACCATTGAGCATCTCTTAAAGCTCCCCTGCTTCTGGCCGATAATGCACCAATATCATCAACAGCCGGTGCCAGGTGAATGGATTGTTGCTCGGCACCGTTCAGCACCGTTAACCCGGTAGCGCCCAAAGTTGTATCTTCCAAGGTGGTTGCGCCACCAATAACACTCAGCGTTCTTACATCCAGCTGTCTGCCTTCTGTTCTCGATGGGCGTGTTGAATCTGCTTGTACCTGTAACAGATCAATATTGTTATTTTGCTGGTTTACAATTAAAGTGTTTGCCGGCTGACCATCCAGGCTGCGTGGCCGGAAATGTCCGGTTGCTATTCCGGCATCCGTGTAAGTAATCCAAAAATGATAACCATTACGGCGAGCCAGGCTTCTTAATAAACTCAGGTTAGATTCCCGCTGTACATGACTGTGATTTTCTTCTGCATGCAACGAATCAGCAGTTGCCTCTACATCGGGCAGCATTTGATTACTGCCTGAAATAATATTTGTGGCAATATCTGCATCCGTTCCTGAATCGGTTACCTGGAAAACCGGGGTATGATCGAGGTTATGCCCGGTATCTTCTCCCTCTATATGTATGGAAGAACCTGCGCCTCCATGATTGAGATGAGATTGCTGCGTGGTAACCGGTCCTTTTACCAGGCATACAAGGCTGTCATTTACTTTGGCAAGCACCGTTAAAATTTTATCCGGAGCCGTATCTGCTTCAATAGACAGCGCAATATCACCATCGCAAATATCCACAGCAAAATTCAGTTTGTACGTAGTGTTTACATCCATCTTTTCATACACTTCCACATTACTTACTTTTTGGGTAAGGTTTTCGTTTGGGATATCATCAACACAAATCAGAATATCTAAACCCATTGGTTATATTTTATTAGGGATGGCAATTTCTGCTTGTTCGGTAAGTGCTTCGGGTAACATGGTACCGTTGGCTTCGGTGATACGCCAAAATCCTGCGGGGTCATTAAGGTAGAGGGCAGCCAGGTGATCAGTACGCTGCCCCTGTTTAAGCAAATGATAACCTTTAATAGTTTGTTGTGGGGCAGGGGAAGCAGCAACAACCTTCACTGTTCTGCCCCTTTGGTCTGTAACTTCGTATTGCGTTACATTTTTATACCTGCTTTTATCTGAAAACATTTTTATTTTATTAGATGATGAAATTAAAATGGCAACATGCCCAGTATAGATTCAACACTGTTGGCCAGGTTGGCGGCAGCGAGTACTTCTTTTTGTTTGCGGGTAAAATTGAATGCCGTAACAGCCAGTTCTTCGCTCAGTTTTCTGCCGCAGGCCGGAAAATCTTTAGGCGTAAGAATCTTAAGCCCGATATTTACTTTGGCCCTGATGGGATATAACAGGGGTGAATAAGCCTGCTCCTCCACAGAAAAAGAGGTAAGCCTTACCGGTACAATCCTTCCCGGTCCCCATACAAACATCACAACAGGTACGGTGCCACGCGGAACGGGCTGAACTCCGCCTGCCGCCCCACCCAATGCACCGCTTACCGAAGCTCCACCCAAAGAGCCCGAAATTGAACCCATTAAACCGCCCAATAAACTATCGCCCTGCGGATACAACAGCATTTCCATGGCTGCGATCCTGTCGGCTACACCCGAAATAAATGCTACCGGGTGACTTTCCGGACTTTCCAAAGCATCAGCCGCATCGAGTTCCAGGCCAAGCGTAAAGCTTTCGGGCGGATCAAAGGGTTGAGCAGTATGGGACGTATCGTTGCTGGCCGACGAATCTCCGCCAACATTCTGGCTCCATACTTCTAATGTACGTGTCATCGTTTCGGGGTTATACTGGAACACGATTACATTGGGAATGGGACCAATGAAGCGCTCAGAGAATTCGATGAGAGCGCCTTTTAGGAGTTTAGGTGAGCGGGAGTAGCCGGTGGGCATGGTTGAAATTTTATTTTTTCAAATGTTTATTTCACTATTTGATCCTTATAATTTCGAATGACGCTGGTATTTTATGACTTATTTTCAAATGAAAAGAATAATTATTTTACAGATTGGTAATAAAATAACTATATCCATAAATATTATGTTTGCCTTTTTATGCCATTGCTGAACCAGCAGGTATATTTATCTGCATCAGTAAAAATTGTAGCTGTTGGGAAATCGGTTCAAGTTGCTGCCTGGTGAATTTTCCATGTGCTGATTGAAGCAAAATTTGATAACTGTTTATCATGGTGTCATTTCCGGAGGCTGCAAGATTTGAATAAGGTAAAATCAATTCATCATAGATTAATTGCGTTTGAAATACATTTTGTTTAAGCCACTCTATCTGGTTGGTTGGAAGAGAACTATGAATAAATTCAGGGTTGGAAACAGCGAGAGAATAAACTTCAGCAAAATAATCACTTGGTGATGTTCTTGCATAACTAAATGCTGATCCGGTCGGCACAGAGCCAACTGGCCATGACATGAATAATCCACTTGTTTTTGTATATACTCTATTGTTTGAGATAACACTTCCATTCAATTGCACTCCGTCAATAAATGACATTAAACTGGCATGATCGCATTGACCTGTTGAACTTAGTAACATTAACTCGGTGCAAAGTTCTGTTTGAAATGTACTTTGGGTTACATTGGCAGGAGGATTTGTCGTTAAAAAAGAAACTGGGTAGTAATGCCACCCGATGACGTTTTGGAAAAAATTATTTAATTGTGAAGACAGGGAATATTCAACTAAATGTCCAATTTCATGTCGAATAGTTTGATTGGTGGCCGAAACTCCAGTCGCAGCAGATCTGCCAATAGGTGTTGAACCCATTCCTGCGTCATAAATACTTATTGATCCGGTAATGGGATCCGTTTCACCGCCAATGGAACTGTTTGACAGGTGTTGTGTTTCACGTCTGAAATGAACTGTTGGAAGCGCTGATAATCTTCCCCAAAGATGTTCATCAGGTATGACAGCCAGTGCCTGTTCAATTTCATTCCAATCTGACGGATTATATCCCCATGGTATTAACGTTGAGCTTGCAGTTGATGTTGGCACATTATCGAAAATAATATTGTAATGAAATTCGATAAATAATTCCCGCTGTTTGGAAAGGCACAACCTATTTAACCATTCAATATATCTTCTTTTATCTACAGAACTTGCAACCGGCTGCAGACTATTCATGTACGCAACATAATTAGTTAACTCCTGCTGCGTATTTGCAATAATTTCACCAGCATGCGATGCATTGGATGCACTGGCACTTGAATTAAGACATGCCATGACATCGCTCATCCATGTCTGTGCGCAGTTTTGTGGATTTCCCAAACATGAAATCGAAGGATTTTCTAACTGAGTACACAGTGGCAAAAGACAGGATGATGGATCAGGCCCCCTTTGAGCCGGCGCTGAAGAAACGGCACCGGATGATACGGATGTTTGCCTTTGTATGTTTTTTGCTGAAATATCATTGCTCTGTTGAACAACATGTGTCAACTCATGTACCAACAGCCTTTTCCTATTTTCTGTGTTTGGGGAATATTCACCACTTTTAAAATAAATATCATTGCCTGTTGTAAACGCTTTCGCATTTATGCCCCTACTCATTTCAGATGCCTGGCTATCCGTATGAATTCTTACACTTGAAAAATCCGTACTAAATGCATCTTCCATAAAACTCCTTATTCCCTGTGGCAGTGGAGAGCCACCGCCTTTGGATGCATTTAGAGATGAAGCAAATGAAGATGAAACAGACATGCCGGAATTGCCTGTTTCTGCTTTACGCATAACGGGGTTTTTCTTTTTTTCTTCTTCTTCGCAATGTGCACATTTTCTTTGCAGCGATTTACCAATTAAACCGGTTACTGGTTTTACTGCTTCGGTTGATGACATGCGCATTACCTTATCTGCCATAGCATCGGCTTCCTGTTCATATCGATCGCCAGGGGTATTGATTACGAGCCGGGGCTGGATTGTTTTTTCGGCTAATTTCATTTTATGTACAATAAAATCAGGGTCTTGGTACAAACAAATACTAATGGAAAATTAAACATAAATCGAAATTTAAGGTAATCTTAAAATTGAGCACAAATTAATTATTTGACAGCCTCCAAAAACTTACTAATTTTTGTACAATTTAAGGTGTAATTGAAAACACCGATGACATAGGTGTTGGTGTAATTTTTCCTAATAATTGTACATATTTATATAACTCAAAAGCTGGTTGTTCGGCAAATAATTCTGTTAAGGGCGAGGCATCGCCGGTAATATCAAAAAGGTGGTTACCGCTTGCAGTAAGTTCCGGCTCGTACATCATAACATGGCTGTTAGCTACATCTTTATAAATGAGCATTTGGTGGCCGCTCATGGTATCCCTGTTTCTGTCTATGCGGCTGCTGTCGGGCCTGTGTGTTGCATCTATACGCCTTATTGTTACACCCCTTTCACGGCCTGTATCTTCGTTTAATATAGTTATTCTTGCTGAGCGTGCCTGGCTTATATCCGTATCTCCACCTTCGGCCAAATCAAAGTTTGCATTAAAACTTACATTCCATGTATTAAGTAAAAACTGCTCGCCGTTTTGGAGGGTGCTGGCACGGGTAAGCAAATCGGCCGGGGAATTGCACCATACATCCATAGGTTGCATGCTGCTGGTCATATCAAGCATAGGGTTTACCTGGTCGTTTATCTGGCTTCTGGGTGTTCCTGCATCGTCAAGATAAAACATGGCATGTATCGCTTCTATCATTTGTGCCATATCCCCATAAGTAGCTTGCTGGCTTTGTATCCGGGTTTTTACATGCTCCATTACCTGCCATGCTACCCGCATACGTGGCGTAATGCCGCCGGGATTTGCAAAAAGCGATTGTAATTTTATGGATCCTACATATGAAAATACTGCAGGCGGCCCCTGCAGGATATGGCTCATTAATGCTACCGTTTGTACGCAACGAAATGCATCGCTGTCTGTAACCGGCAGCCTGTCGTGCTGGCCCAGCTTTGTAGCAATTTCATTACCGTTCCAGCCAGTGGCAGTAAATGGTAAAACGGTTGTGGGTACCGGGCTGTTTAAATCTATGTGGCTTTGCAAATAGCTGGCACTAAAGCCAGGATTATTTAGCTGGCCGGTAAGTTGTTGCAGATCAGTTGCGTTGGGCATGCCTACTGTTACGTTTTGGGCGGGCATATTTACAACCTGCCTTTGTATATTTCCGCTTTGCTGAACTACATGTGTAAGCTCATGAGCCAACAAACTTTTCCCTGAAGGAGTATTTGGCGAATACTCACCGGCCCCAAAGTAAATATCGGAACCATAAGTAAACGCCTTGGCATTAATACTTTGGTTCAATTTTAATGCCCGGTTATCGTTATGAATTTTTACGCCTGAAAAATCAGTGCTAAAAGCATTTTGCATAAAACTCCTTGTTCCCTGTGGCAATGGCGAGCCTCCACCTTTAGATGCATTTAAAGAAGAAGCGAATGAAGAGGAAACAGACATACCGGCATTACCTGCTTCCGCTTTACGCATCACAGGCTTTCTTTTTCTTTCCTCTTCTTCACAATGGGCACATTTCCTCTGCAGCGATTTGCCTATTAAACCGGTAACTGGTTTTGCTGCTTCATTTGATGACATCCGCATTACCCTGTCTGCCATAGCATCGGCTTCCTGTTCGTATTTATCACCAGGGGAATTAACGGTGAGTTTTGGCTGCACCAATGTCTTTGCTTTGCCATTTGGCATAAATAATTTTGAAGCAAAATTGTTTTTATGTAACAGCGAATTCATATTTCATTTTACGAAAAACTAAAAATAACTGTACTGTTAATTTCTCTGTTTGATAAATACTTTAAAAACACATCAGGCATAAGCCGTTTCTTCAGGCAGTACCTGTTCGGGAAAATCCCCAATGTCTGCTGTGCAATCCGGGATACTTTCATTATCATACATTACTCGCACAGCTGAATTCCTCAAACCTAACATGGATGCAACATGTTGCCTTAGTGAATTAAAATGACGCCTGTGTATCCGCTCGGCCGGATTATTCATAATTCCGCCGCCAGGATCACGAAAACCTGCACCGCCTCCTGACATATAATTTGTTCCATTGGTAATAAAATATTCATCTCTATTACCTATCATGTGACCAAATTCATGAGTTACATCGATTGTATCTGCTGTACCCCAGTCGGTCATGGAAGAAGTGCCTCCCAGGCCAGCACGCCCACCCGTGGATCCACCGGCACCCTGGGGATTAATTGTATAATGTGCCCGACTTGCATCTGAAGTCCAACGTACATCAACAATAATTGGAAACTTGCAGGGGCCTTCTGATATACCTGGAATAGTAATTTTTAAAAACATACGGCTACTCCATTTTCTCTGAATCGCATTTTCCCATGCACGTCTTGTTGATGCAGGCGCTGTTGTATTTAACCGCACAATAAGCCTGATCTCACCGGAGATTGCATTGATCTCTATCCTGAATCTTGAATCCCAGTTAAATGTATTATTCCATGCGCTTTGTCCGGCGGGAGCACCGGAGATGGTTTCAGTAATTCTTTCATCAACTTCCTGGCGCATGTGAAGTGGATAGGGCCATGGGTAACGTTGAATAACACTTCGTTGCATTATATTTTGAGATTGCTGCAACGTATGCATCAACTCATGTGCAAGCAGGTTTTTACCATCGTTTGAATCAGGATTGAATTGCCCTTCATCAAAATAAATATCATTTCCATAGGTGAATGCCTTTGCATTAATTCCTTTACTCATTTGAGATGCCTGGCCGCCTATATGAATTTTCACTGATGAAAAATCACTACTAAAAGCATTTTCCATAAAATTCCTCGTTCCCTGCGGCAATGATGAACCATTGCCTTTGGATGCATTTAATGAAGAAGAGAATGATGATGAAACCTGCATGCCTGCATTTCCAGTTTCTGTTTTACGCATAATGGGCTTTTTCTTTTCTTCGTCACAATGTGTACATTTTCTTTGCAGTGATTTGCCTATTAAGCCTGTAACAGGTTTTGCTGTTTCGCTTGCTGACATACGCATTACCTTATTTGCCATGGCATCGGCTTCCTGTTCATAAATATCTCCTGGCTCATTAACAGTGAGTTTGGCCTGCACAAAGGGTTTTGCTTTGCTATGCAGCACAGCAGGCTTTGAAGCCTGATTGTTTTTATGTAAAAGAGCATTCATTTTTACAGCGAAGCCAGTTTTATTTGCCTGATGATCTGTTCTGCAATATGATCTGCCATCAGTGATGTATCATTTGATGTTGTGCTTTGCAACTGCAATCTTAGTTCCGGTATATGCTGATTGCCATAATATTCAGGTATGCCTGCAGCCAGCCTTTCGGCTACCTGCCTGCCCAATTCGGTTCCGTCTTCCTGGTTATTGCCTGGCATCGTTATTTGCAATTCATCTATCTGTATCATATACTGTTTGTAAAATTTTGATATGCCTGTTTGCCCAGTCCCCGGCCCTCTTTGGCCAATTCCCTTTCGAGCCCGGCAAGAATATGGGTAATATTGATGCTGGTTTTTTCCCTGCGGGCCATGAACAATGCCGATAAAACAGCCTGCTTTATTTGCGCCCCGGTAATCTCCATTAAAGTGGAAAGCTTTACCAATTCAGTTTCAAGTTGAGCAAGCGTTTTGTTATCTGTCATTTCTCCAATAATCTTTTTCCAGATTTGCAGACGCTGAACTGCATCGGGTTTTGGAAATTCAAGCATATAACGCAGCCGTCGTGTAAACCCGCTATCAATATTCGATTTTTTGTTGCTGGCCAGTATTACAATACCGGGATAGGATTCAATAGCCTGCAACAGGTAATTGGTATCGGTATTGGCGTAGCGGTCATGTGCATCTTTTATATCGGTTCGTTTTCCAAAAAGCGAATCGGCTTCATCAAAAAGCAAAACCACATTCATGTTTTTTGCCCTTGCTAAAATGCGTTCAATATTTTTTGAACTTTCGCCAATATACTTGCTAACAACATTTGAAAGATCGATGCGAAACAGGTCTAATTGCAAAGCAGCCGCAATTACCTGCGCTGCCATTGTTTTGCCTGTTCCGGGGCTGCCGGTAAATAATCCAATCAGGCTCCTGCCTTGCGGAAAAAGGCGTTTTGCCGCAGGTTGTTCCCAAAACTGTACTCTTTCTGTTGCTTCAAAAATAAAATCTTCAATTCCTTTTCTTGTGTAATCAGGTAAAACCAGGTCATCAAAACTAAAGGTACCGGGCATTTGTTTTGCCAGGTTGCCTAACCTGCGGCCCGAATCGGCCCGTAATGCTTCATAAGCTTCGGCAATGGTTGAGGTCATTTTTTTTCCTATCGCCACAATTTGCCCCACCGTGGTTTCATGACGCAAAACCATATTTTCCATTTCGGCCACTGGCCAAACCGCCGATAAAGGAACATAGCGCTGCCATAAAGCAAGCCTTTCATCAAATAAAACAGGTGGAAGGGTAACACGCAGGTCTAAAAAACTATTATTCACGGTAAGGGAATCATCAGATTCTCCAATTACAAATTGCAGATCAACAGAAGGTATATTAACCGGCCAATAATTTTGGTGCATGTTTTCGCCATACCATGCAATTGCTGCATTTGAAAGCAAGGCCTGCCGTTGAGCCAGCATATAAACATGTGGCCATCGGTTTTCCGGTATCCTGTCGGTATTTAAAGCCAAAAGTTGCATTCCAAAATGCCTGCAAATTAAAGCTGCAAAACTTTTTCGGCCCGATCCTTCTGCTGCTTCAACAAAAACCCTCAACCTGTTTTGTGCATGCCCGTTCAATATCCTTTTTATATCTTCTGTCAGTTTTTGTACCGGCCAGTTTGAAAGCGGTTGTTTAACCGGCTGCACATCGCAAAAACTGATGAGGGATTCATCGGTTCCATCCATTCCCAATATCCAGTTTTTTATAAAAGGATCACATTCCAACCTGGCAGGTTCACCCTGCAGCGAAATGTTTTCTCTTATCAACCCCCATATTTTTAATGGCGAAGCGGCAGGTAAAATAATGCAGTGGCCATAACCAAAAAGCCTTGCTACCAGCGATTCTGTAACATATCCCCTGCCGGAATGATCCTGCAAATAAGCAAATACCCTTCCCAGGTTTGGCTCAATGCTTATTGCAAGGCAGGCCTGCAACATGTCGGTTTCCAATCGGCTTAATCCAAAAATACGGGTAAGTATATTTATCCTTAAACCATCATTATCAAATAAAGCCTTTTCAGTTTCCTGTAATGAATAAGAAATGTCCTGCATAGCGGTATCCTTTTCATACCAATCTTTCTCCAGGTATGGAATATCGCGGTCGTACAAATAACCGTCTATTTCTGTATGTGCATTAAATTCTCCACTACTGTTTTCTGTAACTCCGGTCCAGCTTTTGCGAAGCCAGGCAATACGCCTGAGCGAGAGCAGTTGAATTCTTTTTAAAACAAGGCCGGCCAAATCTTCGGTGCCATTGTTTTTTTCTACAGTAACTATATGTTCCATGATATCAATCAAACTGTAAAATATTAATGTACATGTTTATGGAAGTGTAATCCAGTTAGGCTCAGATTCTATACCCCTGATCATAATCCTCAAAGCTACCTGTCCGGCAGGCAACCCCGCAGGAACAAGTAATTCGATGGTATCGGCACCGGTTATTCTAAATTCACCGGCAGACAAAACTACAGCAGCCGTTAAAACAAGTTTTGTTGCTCCAATATAAACCTGGATATCATCGTCGGTTATTCCCGGACCCTGAAAAACATCGCAGGTAACGGCAAATCCTCCGCCACCCAATGCATTAATTAAACTGATACGGGGCATTACAGAAAAAGGGAACTGGTTGGAAACATGGTTAAATGTTTTAATGGCAGCGTTTGGCAAAGTTCTTTGTTCTGTAATGCTTACCTGTGCGGCGTAAAGCCCCGGAATAATATCAACCGGTGTTAAGGCAGTTTTAAGAAGCGCAGTTGGCTGCACGGTAATATTCAACTGGTTTTCTGAAACAAAGGTGGGTAACCAGGATACATCTGCTACGGCAGGCTCGGGCCATAGCGGACTGATTATTAACAGTTGCAATGTGCCGCCGTTAAAGCCTGTTCCAAAAAAACGAATTACACTATTGATAGGTGCCGGCGCGATAAATGCAGGTGGTGCCTGGGCCGGTTGTATTTTAACCTGCCTGGCTGTTAACTCCCCTGGCAGCGTATATTCTATTGTATTTTCACTTGATGTGATCTGTGGCACTCCCCGGGTAAAAATAAAATTACCATACGAGAGCACCCTGCCGGCATAGGATAACTGCTTTTCTGGTTCCAGAAATACCACCGATACTTCATAATATGCAGAAAGCCGAACCGGCGATTCTGCCGCAGCCCAGTATTGCACGGATTCGCTGGGTGACAGGGTTTGAAGCGTAATTTTTATATTTATTTTTTTACCCGCAGGGGTTATTTTAATTGCTGAATGATCGTGCAATGCTTTCATGGCCACACTCATGAGGTTTTGTTCGTCATACGCATCTTCTTCATTATTATCATTGGTACTGTTTGCAGATAACTGGTAGAACAAATTAAGTGCCATGGGGGTATAAGGCACCGGGGGGATATCATTACCGGGAGCAGGAAAATTTTTATAATGGCTGCTCTCCTGCGCATGAAACAAATAAAACCCGATGCCGTTTTGTTGATCCCTGAGCAACTCCGGCAGAACCCGCAGTGTTGGTGGCCAGTTACCGGTTTCATTAACCGCCTTTTGAACAACAGCAATGATGGTTTCGGTGATTTCTTTAAATGACGTGTAATCCATATCTACATTTGCCCTAATCCAAAAATGAGGTTATTTGATTTTGACGGCCCGGGTTTTATATTTTGCTGAACAACCCTGGTAATTATTTTTGGTGGAACCGTAGTTGCCGGCGGCAATATTTCTACTGTAATTTTACCGATCATCAGCTTAGGAGCCGGCTGATGCTTTTTATCTGCATGTACCGGATTTTTGTTTGCTGGTTGCAGCCTGGCAGGACCGATGTGCCTGGTACCTTCCATGATGGGTTGCCATTCAATTTTGTCCCGAACATTTGATTTAACCGGCGAATCCATCAGCGTTGCTGGCGCATTGATTGATTCCACCTGTTCATTTTTTTGATTGGGCAAGATTTTTAACGCTTGAGCAATTACAGACCTGGTGTTTGTTTTTTTTGGTATGTTCTGCGGCACTTTTTTATTTGTGAACCTGGTAAGGTTGGTTTTTTCCTGAACAATTTTATTTTCCAAAGTATTTTTTTTCGGCCATTCCCCGGTTTCTTCAATACCTGTTTGACGAGGTTCATGGAAGTTGGAATTATTTTCCGGTTTTTCCCCGTTCCTTTCTGTGAGCCTCGACATATAAGAAACTACTTTGAATTTACCGGGTACCGCCATTTCATGTGACTTGAAAATATCCTGCGGTTCAATCGCCTGGTTTTGTATTGGGTTAACAAAAACACTGCTTTGCTGAACGGGTTCATCCTGCTCAAAAACTTCCTGTTGAGGTTCACGCACAGCGGCAACAGGCATCGTTGCAGCAGCCGTCCATGACGGATTATCGTTTGCTGCATTTCTGCCGGCGATATTTAACAGGTAGTTACTCATTAATTTTCCGATTGAATTAATGCGGCATATTGTTTTCTTAAGCTCCTTGGTAGATCAAGAATTTCCTGCTGCGACCAATGATATTGTGAGGCGATACTATGTACCTCGCGGATCAGAACCGGCCTTTCCTGTTTCAATTTTGTGAGGAAAAAAGTTTGCATATCAAATTGAACTTGTTGTGCGTGGTTACACTCGGGACAGGTGGCCTGCATATCCACGCTAAGTACGGGGGCCAGTTCGGCCATTTTCGACTGCACTTTTTCATTATCTGTTTCGGGATTCCCTTCCAGCAGGCATCTTTCCAATAAATGTTTTTCCGCTTCCGGGCCGCCAAACCCGTTAATCAGCATTTCATCTTCTCCGTTAGGAAGCCGGAAACAGATTCCCGGTTCCAGCTGGTAGCGGCCATCCGGTGGCAAAGTATCCGTTACCGGATGGTAATGGTCAAGCAGTTTATCAAGCGAAAAATCCAGGTCGAATTTTTGTCCGCATTCCCTGCAACTCAAAGTACTTTCAATTTTGGCGCCATACAATGAAATATATAATTGGGCCAGCAGCCGGTCGCGGTCGGCTGTAACAATTTGGGATGCTCCTATATTTTTTCCGTTTGCTTCCGGTTGTATCAACGATTCAAGCAGGCTTACCAGGATCTTGGTGCCGGTATTTTCTACCGTCATCTCATCCGCACCACGCAGGCTTCTTAAGGTAACGCCGTTGGTACCCGGCGTTAACCGCAAGGGAACAAATAATTTTCCAGGTCCATTCATCGGTTAATGCTTTAGGTCTGTGATGGTTCCGGAACTTCGGTATCCCTTTCCCAGCCTTCGTTCTGTAGCACCATCTGTTCAATAGCAACAGCATTGCCGCCGGCATCCAGCTCCGGAAGTGCCTGGTAGGTAGATACCCAGCAACGGTAAATTTTATACGCTTTTGCCACAACTCCCTGTTCATTGAGCAATTCAATAATGATATCCTTCCTGAAATCTTTCAGGGATATCACGGAATCGCCTTCTACATTCCAGACTTTCTTTGCCCAATTTTCAAATTCGGGATCGTGGGTAACACCCCGGTCCAGCGTAATGGGTTCAAAGGTCCAAACGCTGGGGCTGAGCCTGGAAGCACTGGGATCGCCGCCTTCACGGTGTTTAACCGGTTCGGTGGTTTGTTTAAGCCCGGTTACTTTACTAACGCCGGCTACCACTTTACCATCCCAGCGAACACGGAATTTGAAATTTTTGTATGGGTCAAAGCGATAGGCATTGACCACAAATTGAGGAACTGCCATAATTTTATTTTTTTAGTGATAAGATTTTCTTTTCGTTACACCTGGATTTGCCCGGTCATTTGCTGCAGGTACAGTATTACAAATTCTGCGGGTTTAAGCGGTGCAAATCCTACCCAAATATTAACGATACCGAGATTGATATCATTTTGGGTGGTAGTTTCACTGTCGCACTTTACAAAATAAGCGTCCTGTTTTTTTGTTCCCTGGAAGGCGCCCTGGCGGAAAAGATTATGCATGAAGGCGCCCACATTCAGCCTGATTTGCGCCCATAACGGTTCATCATTGGGTTCAAATACCACCCATTTTAAACCGCGGTACAGGCTTTCTTCGATGAAGAGTGCGGTGCGGCGAATGGGAATGTATTTATATTCACTGGCAAAATCATCATCACCATCCATGGTACGGGCCCCCCAGTTTACAATACCGTTTGGAAATATCCTTAAGGTATTAACTCCCCGCGGGTTTAAAACGCCGTTTTCCCCGTCACTAAACCGATGCTCCAGGCCGGTAATGCCCCGGAGATCTGCTTCGGTACCAGCTGCTGCCTTCCAAACCCCGCGGCTCGAATCAATCCTGGCCATTAACCCGGCTATTGCTCCACTTGCGCCAATCTGCACCTTTGATCCGTTTTCATTAACGGTTACCCTGGGGAAAAAAACAGCACTGTGATCTTTTACCAACCCGGTCCTCAAAAGATTTACACCATTGGTTAAATCGGTAGCTTCCTGCACCGTAGTCCAGGTATCCAGCGGATCCATTAGCAGAAATGCACGACGGCCTTCACAGAAAACACTGGCCTCGCCCCATACATCCGACTGTACAACCCCGGCGCTATTCCTGGGTAAAATCATCAAATTAAAAATATCCAGTTCCTTGTCAAGTATCGGATAGGCGGCCAGGTAGTCATCAGCAGTTAAATCCAACCCATTGTCCCCAAGGGTTAGTATGTATGGAGTGCCAAAAAGTGGATTGGTTATTGGTGGAACAACCACCGGTATCAGAGATTCTTCAGGCCTGGCCGTATTGGGTAGTGCTGGCAAAACAACCGGAGCCTGCGTAAGTACTGCCCATTGATAATTAACATAATTCATCGCAAATCGCGGATGGAGGGGATCCATACTTAGACCCGAAAAGGTTTCCGAATCTGTCTGCACTTCAACCCCGGCACTATTAAGTACCACACGGTACAATCTTAAATTAAACAATTCCGGATTGGCATCATGTTGTACCGTTGCCCTGACCGAATTACCCAATTCACCCGGGTATTTTGACGAAATTACCAATGTGTCTGTAGCTACTTCATCATCGATCGTTACTGTTGCAACAACGGCAGTGTTGGCCAAACGCATGATATAACAGCGGGTTCCACCGTTTAAGAAAAACAGTTTTACAGACCTGGCAAGATCTCCCGGTGTTGTATCTGAGGTAAACGTTCGTTGAAAGTCGGTATAGTTTAAACACAAAACAGGTTCATAAACAGGGCCCGAAGCCGCATGACCTATAAACACTGCAACAGAAGTACTCACTCCTGCAATCGTTCGCACCCCGCTGGGTACTTCCTGAACGTATACACCGGGATAAGATGTTTGTACTGGCATAATATTTATTTTTAAGAATTAAAAAAATGGTTATTTATTATTGAACGCGTGTAATTATTATCGAACCTATGTAGTAGTGCCTTGCCAACCTTTTACGGAAATGTTTTTTTACTTGAAACCTGTTGGAAATTAGTGACGCAGCAAGTTAAAAAAGAAGGGCAAATTTCGTAATTTTTCAGAGCTTCGCTCCCCTCAGTCACAGTGACGTGTATGAGTAATAAAAAAATTGTACTATTGAACCAGTAATAAAAAACCTAAACTTATTCTCAACAATAAGTGAAAGTATTGGCAATTGATTACCGGTTCAAATGATAGTTGGGTTTATCCCAGACCTTTCATTTAAAAGAAAAAAGAAATACTGCTTAATTATGGAATTAGGGGTGGCCTTTCAATAGAATTAACGAGTTGTCATAAACATACATATTAGAAATGGAAAATGCAAGTAATCACTAATCTTTTTTTTACGATTTAATAATTGGTTAATCCTTCTCTACTTTTAGCCCGTCATTTTCTGCTCCCGACAAAGTTGTTTACCAACAATACATTACTGAGCAGGCTTTGAGAATAAACAAGCAGATTTAGAAAAACATCATTCCGTTTTAACGGCTATAGCTAAACGTGGTATTCATAAAAAGGAAATAGTCAGGCTAAACTTCACCATTTTTAATTTTGAACACCTGCACCGAAAACAAAAACAGAAAACTGAGTTGTTGATTTTCCCGGATTTACCAAATATGGCACTTGTAATACCATCTTGATTTAATAAGAAGTCTAAAGCACTACGTGGTAATCTTAGAGGGTATTATACCAGCCTGTACCGACATATTCGGTAATAGCAAATGGCTTTATACTAAATACTGGTATAATCGGTATAAGTATCTATTTTACTAACCTGTTCAGCTTGTCACTTTAATATTAATGCCTTCGCAGGTAAACTTTACTTTTGGTAAGGATACACACGGCTTAACGAAGAATCAGTAATTTCTAGTCCTGTTGGTATTAATTTTTGCCAGTTTCTGGCAGGCCAAATATAGCCTTGTTTTTCCCCACATCAACCGTTTGCAAGTATTGAACCTACCTATCTGAAACCATATGATTATCAATAATGTTAGTAAAAAGCTACATTTGGTTTTAAACGACACTGCATGCAAATCCCAAAGCCCCGCCTAAGCTTCTGGCAAATTATAAATATGAATGTTGGTTTTTTTGGCATTCAGTATAGTTTTGGTTTACAGCAGAGCGCGGTAAACCCTATTTATGATTTTTTGGGCGCATCGCCGGATGAAATTCCCTGGTTAAATTTAGCAGGACCACTTACCGGGTTAATTATACAGCCCATTATAGGAGCCCTGAGTGATAAAACCTGGCATCCAAAATTTGGCCGAAGGAAGCCCTATTTTCTGATTGGCGCCGTTTTGTGCAGCATCGCTCTTTTTTTATTTCCCTTTAGTTCTTCCTTATGGATGGCAGCCGGTTTATTGTGGGTACTGGATGCGGGTAATAATACTGCCATGGAACCCTACCGGGCATTTGTAGCCGATAAATTAGACAGCACACAACAACCCACGGGTTTCCAGGCGCAGAGTTTTTTTACCGGCTTTGGACAAACCCTGGCCAATGTATCTTTATTTATTTTTCCGATCATTATTATTGGATACACCGGAAAAATCCCAAACTGGGTATTTGCATCATTTTTTGTTGGCGCTGTTTGTTCCATCGTGTCGGTTTGGTGGAGTATGAAAACCACGCCGGAAATTCCGCCCACAACTGGTGAAATTGAAGCCATGAGAAAACAGAATGAGGGAATGCCCCCTTTGGCAATTCAATTTTTTCTTTCCATCATTACTACTGTTATTTCGTACCTGGCCATTGTACTCCTGCTTATTCCCGAAATTTTTGCCAAAGGAACAATAAGAAAGGTGATGAATTCACTGCAACACAATAAAATTACGAAGTCGTTGTTTGCCCAAAATATTGAAATATTTGACGCCATTACAGTAATGCCCCGGATCATGTGGCAACTGGCGTTGGTGTATTTATTTCAATGGTATGCTTTGTTCTGTTACTGGCAAAACAGTTCAAAAAGTATTGCGTTATCGGTTTATGATGCAACCCCGGCCAACACAGAACTATATGAAAAAGCGGTTGGGCTTACCGGCCTGGTAAATGGCTGGTACAATATCATCACTTTTTTAGTGGCTTTTTTATTGGTTGGTTTTGCAAGGAAGTACAGCCCCAAATGGGTGCATTTTTTCTGCCTGCTGATGGCGGGTATTGGTTTTATAGCCTTTCCTTTTATAGCCAATAAAACCCTGTTATTTGTTGCCATTACCGGTTTTGGTATTGGTTGGGCAAGTATGATGGGCATACCCTACCTGATGGTGGTTAAAGAAATTCCCAAAGAAAGATATGGTGTGTACATGGGTATCATCAACATGATGATCGTAATTCCCATGTTTATACAAACCATCACGTTTGGTTTTATCATGAAACATTTTTTAAATAATAACCCGGGCAATGCCATACTGTTGGCGGGTGTGCTGTTATTGATCGCTGCAGGCTGTACAGCCTTAATTAAATCAACCAGGATCAGCGGCGATGTAATATTACCCGCCGGTGCCGGGCACTAACGAATACAAATAAAAAAGCCTTGTATGAATAAAATACTCTGCATAGGAGAAGCATTAATTGACATGATCTGTACCGACAAGGGAAGTGCTTTATCAGATGGCGAAAATTTCTTAAAAAAACCCGGAGGTGCCCCAACCAATGTGGCAGCAGCCATTGCCGCATTGGGCGGGCAGGCAGCTTTATCTGCCAAAGTAGGTGCCGACCCTTTTGGCAAACACCTGATCGATGTTATGCTCGACTTTGGCGTTTCAACAAAACATATGATAGCCGATAAAGATCATTTTACCACGTTGGCTTTTGTATCCTTATTGAAAAATGGTGAACGTGATTTTTATTTTAACCGGGGGGCAGATGGTGAACTAACAACAGAAGAAACGGATGCCATCGAACTGCATGATTATTCAATTGTACATTTTGGATCTGCTACGGGTTTTTTACCAGGTGCCTTACAGCTGGCCTATCAAAGTCTTTTGCAAAAAGCATTGCACAAAAATATCTATGTCAGCTTTGATCCAAATTACAGGCAACTGCTTTTTCAACAGGATCAACAATCATTTATGGATCAATCGTGGAATTATTTATCGGTGTGTAATTTTTTTAAAGTGAGCGATGAAGAGGCCCTGTTGTTAACAGGGCAAAAAGACGTGCGTGATGCAGCAGCAGATTTTATTAAAAGAACGAAGGCCGTATTTGCCATCACCCTGGGTAAAGCAGGAACACTGCTGGGTTTAAACGGAACAACAACAATTATTCCCAGCATCACGGTCAATGTGGTTGATACTACCGGTGCCGGCGATGCTTTTGTAGGTGCTGTCTTATTCCAGCTCAGTAAATTAAACAAAGCGGATATAGAAAATCTATCGGATACCGGTTGGAAAACAATAATTACCAATGCCAACAAAGCCGGAGCCAGAACCTGCGAATACCTGGGCGCCATGGAGGCATTTAAACACCTTAATAAAGGCATATTTAACTAACCCTATCGATGCATACAAAAATTGTCAACAGTTCATCAAATCATGCATCCCCTGATCCCGGTAAAAAATCCGGGGTCCGGCTGGCCAGTGCTGCTGATGAAATACTGGCATTGTACAACCGGATATATAAAACCCATCCCGGCTATGAAGCGGGTTACCAGGATATGCTTTTGATCATTGAAAAGGCAGATATGGAAAGAAGTGATATGTTAAAAGAAAGGGACCTGGTTAAACTTCAAAACCCTGCTGAGAAATGGTTCTTAAGCAACCGGATATGCGGTATGAGTTTATATGTAGACAGGTTTTGTGGCAGCCTGCCGAAACTCAAAACTAAACTGGGGTATTTTAAAAAACTCGGTATAAACCTGTTACACCTGATGCCGCTTTTTGAAAGTCCGGCAAATGAAAGCGACGGCGGTTATGCCGTTTCCAATTTCAGAAAGATCGACAGCCGGTTTGGCCAACTTAAAGACCTGGAAAGCCTGCAACAAAAAATGCAGGAAATGGACATGTACCTGATGCAGGATATCGTATTAAACCATACTTCGCAGCAACATGAATGGGCAGTAAGGGCCAAAGCCGGAGAAAAAAAATACCAGGAGTATTTTTATTTTTTTGATAACCGGGAGATGCCCGACGAACTGGAAAAAACGATGCCGGAAGTTTTCCCCGAAAGTTCTCCGGGCAATTTTACCTTTATCCCCGAACTGGATAAATGGGTAATGACAGTCTTTCATGATTACCAATGGGACCTAAATTTCCGCAACCCGGCCGTGTTCAATGAAATGTTGAAAAATATATTTTTTTACGCCAACCTGGGCGTTGACATATTGCGGATCGATGCGCCTGCATTTATCTGGAAGCAGTTTGGAACCGAGAGCCAGAATTTAGAAGAAGCGCACATTATTCTTAAACTGATTAAACAATGTGTGCAGGTGGCTACTCCCGGCATGGCATTACTGGCCGAAGCTATTGTAGCACCTGCTGAGATCATGAAATACTTCGGTACCGGTGAGTTTACAGCGAGGGAATGTGATATCGCTTACAATGCCACGCACATGGCTTTGCAATGGGATGCACTGGCGACCGGCGATGTACGTGTGATGATGGCTGCACAGTCAAGTATTTTACAAAAGCCTTTCGGTACTTCCTGGATAACCTATACCCGCTGCCATGACGATATCGGATTGGGATATGATGACCATATAATAGGGGAAGCAGGTTACCAGCCCTACGATCACCGGACGTTCATTAAAAACTATTACGCCGGTAATTACCCGGGTTCCCCTGCGAAGGGTGCGCTATTTTCCGTTAATGAAAAAACCGGCGACGCCAGGATAAGCGGCACACTCGCTTCGCTCTGCGGCCTGGAAAAAGCATTGGAAGAAAACGACCTGGCCGGCATAGACCTCTCTATTCTGAAAATAATTTTAATGCAGGCGCACAGTTTCTTTGTAGGCGGTATACCCATGCTTTTTTATGGCGATGAGCAGGGTTATACCAATGATTACAGCTACCTGGATGATGCGGATAAAGACTACGACAACAGGTGGATGCACCGACCTGTTATCGACTGGGAGAAAAATAAAAATGCTTCAAAAAAAGGAACCGTAGAAAATAAAATATTCTCATTAACCAAAAAGCTAACCGGCATTCGTGCCAGCCTGCCCGTTACAGCTGATAAAAAAAACCTGACCTGGATACATACCGGCAACAGGCATATTGCAGGTTTCATCAGGGCATGGGAAAAAGACCGGGTTTACTGCCTGTTTAATTTCAGTGAATACCCGCATCAAATAAGCTGGTACGTTTTTAAACAAAATAACATGAAGCCGCTGTCGCTATATGATCATTGGAGTGAAAAATCTTTTCATGTGGGACCAGATCATGAACACCTGCGTTTGGCCCCTTACCAGTTTTTAATTTTACAACCGGAGTAAATTTATTCCGTTCCATAGTTTTGAATCAGGGCCAACAGTACACCGTTCGTCCAGCCAAATCCATCCTGGCCCGGGTATTCACCGCCACCAGCTTCCAGTTTGGTATCTACCACATTATACTTTTCCATCAGCTTCCCGGTCCGGTTAAAAACATCTGTACCTAATTTTATCCATCGTTTCGCAATCGTTTGGGCCAGGTCTTTACATCCATAATTATCGAGACCAGTAATGGCAATCCAATGCAGAGGTGCCCAGCCATTGGGGGCATCCCATTGTTGCCCGGTGGTTTCCAGGGTGCTGACAAGCCCGCCCGCCTGTAAAAACCTATTTTCAATAATCCATGCTACCCTTTCTGCATTTTCTTTTGAAGCCAGGTTAAAAAATAAGGGGTAGGCGGCAGCCAGGGAAAAAATATTTTTTTGTTTTTGCAGATCTGAATCGAAATCAAAATAAAATCCCTGGTCCCAGTTCCAGCAATATTTTTGAATAGCAATTTTTCTTTTTATTGCTGCGTTGGAAAACTGACGGGCTGTCTCCGGGTTTTTTAAAAGGTGATGAATAGATGCGATAGTTTCTTCCAGGTGAAAAAGCAGGCAATTGAGGTCTACAGGAATGATTTCGGCCGTACGAATACTGGCAAAGGAATTTTTATCCCCGAACCAACGGCTTGAATAATCCCAACCCGATTCTGCCCCGGCCCTCAGGTGCCTGTACATTTCGGGAAGTGCTCTTCCGGAGACGTTCGCCAGGTCAATGTCTTCACGGTACGATTCCGGGCGTGGGGTATCGTTCTCATCCCAATACCTGTTCATGATTTCAGCACCCGACATGAGTACCACACGGTTTATTTTTTTATGCTCTACATCCAGCTCTTCCGATCCCCGCATCCAGAAGGCATATTCTTTCTCAAGGTGCGGAAGGTACTGTTCAAAAATACCTTCTCCTTTTACTTGTGCCAGTAATTTGATCATCAGGGAATAAAAGGGAGGTTGGGAACGTCCCAGAAAATAGGCCCGGTTTCCATTGGGAATATATCCATAGGTATCGATGAGGTAAGAAAAATTATTGACCATATTTTCGATCATATCCACTTTGCCCGATACTTTTAATCCCAACATCGTAAAGTAACTGTCCCAATAATAGATCTCTCCGAATCTGCCGCCGGGCACAATATAAGGATTGGGTAATTCCAGTAATGAACCCCGGGCCGCTCCGGGTTCACGTGTCAACAATTCCCACAAGGCGGTAATATTTTCAGATACTGTTTTTTGCAGGTTACTTTGATAAGCGACTTCGATCTTTGCGGGTAATTCATAATTATCCATGACAAACCGGTGCAGATCAAACCCGGTGTTATTCTTTTCGTGGTTGTATTTATTGATTATTTCTTTTACCTGGTATTTTGGAATACAGTCAACAAAGGTTTTTCCGTCAGCAAAAATGCCGTTCATTTGCACAACATGCAAAAAGGAATTGTCCATTTGTAATTCATTTTCTTCCATATTACATTTTAATGTGTACCCCCGGATAAGTTAATGGCTTCCGATGCCTTCCCTGATTTAACCTGCAATCTTTTAAAGAAAAAAAGCAGTACTACCATGATGCCCATGGGGATCAGTGAAAAATAAAAAGCGGTTTGCCCGCCCCAGGCCCCAAAAATATGGCCCGTAATGATGGAACCGGTTGTGCCGCCCAGTGCAGAAAATACAACAATAAGACCCGTCATGGAACCATGCTTATGTTTTGGCAATTGACTCAATATTACCGAATTGATCGCCGGGTAAATGGGCGCCAAAAAAAGCCCGATCATGGGAAAGGCAAACGCCACAAACGGCACATCAGCGATACTGTTAATTGTACCAACTGACAGATCCCTGGTAAGCGGAACGGTTATCAATACCACAGCAGCAGCAGCTGCCAAACAACCCAGCAACACATAAAGCCAATCCATTTTTTTAAAAACAATACCGGCAAAAAATCTACCTAAGGCAAAAGATGCTGATAAAATACTGGCCATTTGAATACTTAAGCTTTTTGAAAGATGCAACACATCATTATTGAAAGTAGGCAGCCAACTCATAATACTCTGTTCGATCAGCACATAAAAAAATGCACTGAAAATAAATACCAGTACCAGGGGTTTAATAATCAGTTTAAGCATGCCGACAAAATCATCTGCCAGGTTTTTTGACTCTGCCATTTCAGCTTTCTTAACATCAGTTTCATCCAGCTTTGTGGAAAGTAACAATACAAATGCAGCTCCTGCGATAGCAGCCAGGATGTAATATGCCTGCAACCAGGATTGGGATTTAGGATTGCTGTCATCTACAAAATAACCGAACAGAAAATAGCCCGTAAGTATACCCACCATAAAAAAAGATTCCAGGAAATTCATCAGGCTCAGGTGTTCTTTTTCGTTTTTGGTAACCAGTCCCAGCGTTGCAAATACGGAAACCTTTATCAGGGCAAAACCAAAACCCGCAGCCGCAAACAATATTTTGGTCATCCAGAAATTTGGCACAGACGGCATGATTAAACACATAGTGATAACAACGGCCAATGCAATCAGCATGGCATTTTTATAACCGATTCGCACAATAAAAGATGCCACGATAAATGAAGTGGCGGCAATGCTCAGGTCTTTAAACGCTTCCAATATACTGGCAGCACCTTTGGTGATATCAAAATTTCCCTGTACCTGTAATATTACAGTACCTACACTGTTAAGCAGAATGGCAAATACAAAATAATTCAGGAATAAGGATGCTTTTAGTTTTAGTGTTTGCATATACGTTTTTATGGCAGATCAACGGGCTCCTATTTGGGCGCAAGCACATTGTTTACCTTTCGCACAACCAAATCATTTGCTAATGTACATGAAGTTTTTAATTCTATGTTGGATGAAGAAGAACCTATGTACAGATCATATACTCCTTTATCAGCATACCTGGTTGAAAAGCCTTCGTTGAATGATGCCAGGTTCGTGTTAATAATGGTACACGTTACCACTTGTTTTTGACCAGGCTGCAACAGGCCCGTTTTTACAACCCCCTTTAATTCCTTTACATGCTTATCCAGTTTTATAACCGGGGCACCCTGGTATAACTGCACCACTTCCTTTCCTTCCTATTTGCCGGTACTTGTGCTATCAGCGTTTACTGTTACTTCCTATGTAAAAACATCCGAACTTATTTTTCGTTATACCGATTATACCAGTAGGTAGTCCAAAGCCATTTGCTATCGGTATAATACCATTTAAGATTTGAACGTAGTGCTTTGGACTTAGTAAATCAAGATGGTATTACTACCTGAAAAATGAGTGTAGCTCAACCCATATTCAAATGCATAGAACACCGGTACGCTATTCTTTGCAAAATAACGGTAACCCGCATCCATGCCTTCGGTATATTTTACTTCTATGGGCATTTCTGCCGGTACTCCCGGAAAACCTTTTGCAGATGCTGCATTGGCGCAATCAGCCGGGCTTTTTCCTGCAACGGCAAGGCGTTAATAAATTTTTGAGTTGGCATCTTTACCAGGTTGCGGAAGCTGTGCACTTGCTGATGTAAAGGCGGGTATAGACGTAAATAAACCTGCGATGGGTTTCATTTAATCCAAATTTTGCAGTTGAAATCTATTACGGGAAAAAAATGCTTCAAACACAGGCATTTGCCTGATTTTTTGATCTCTCCATCGTTCACTATGATTTCGTCCAAAAAATCTGCCCAAATACCCGTCTTTATTACCTTTTTTCCGCTCATTACTATTTCAACTGCAAAACCCGGGTTTAAATTATTTTTTAAAAGAAAGATACGCTACCTGCTACAAGGAGCCGCTCAAATTGGGTGGCTCTTTTACCTAAAATTGTAGTACAAAAATTTGCTCTTTAAAATTTTTTTGTTTTTTATTCAGCTCCGTCAATACGCCCTCTTGCTACCGCATAACTGCCAACTTTATTACCGGTAGTTATGCCAACTTCGCAATCGCTGCGTGCATGAATGGCACCATACATACGGGAAACAGAAGCTTCTTTTGCCATATCCAGATAGTTC
>JANNSN010000020.1:0-61920 GCA_031402615.1 Chitinophagaceae bacterium | reverse complement strand
GTAGAAGCCAGCAGCAACTACAGCAAAATATATATCCTCAATGAATACCCGTTAATAGTAGCAAAGCTGTTAAAATGGTTTGAAGATAATTTACCTGGAGATTTTTTTTGCCGGATACACCGGACGCATTTGGTAAACCGGACGTATATCAAGGATGTTTCGTGCGACTGTTTGCTTACGCTACGAAATGGGGAACAATTACAAGTGAGTAAGCGAAAGAAAAATAGTTTTATAAAAATGGTAGCGTAAATGAGTTCATTTATTTAACAGCAAAGCCCGCAGGTATTTTCTACAGTCTTTGGATTTGATGGTTAGCACATAATGAGTGTTTCTCCATTTTCCGGGGTCTGGTACACGGTTCATAGCTTTTCGTATAGTTGCTATTTCCTGATTTGTTGTCGATAGCCTTGGTAGTTAAAACAGGTTGGCATGGATGCTCATTTCGAATAATCCAATATGGTACGGTTAAATTTCAGAAAGCAGGGAATTGCTGATTCCATTTTCTGTTCTAATCCGGCTGGTATTTCTATAATACCGATTATACCGGTATTTAATTGAAAGCCATTTTCTATCTGTATAATACCATATAAGATTTCAATCTAGTCCTTTGGACTACTTAGTAAATCAAGATGGTATTGCTTGATCAGGTTGAGCAATAATAAAACACTAAAAGCGCTGAAAAAATCAATTGAGCCGTTGTTTAATTGACCAATTAAACAGGGTAACAAGTGGTACCCCTGCATTCGCAGGATGTTATGGAGAAGATTGTGTAATTTGATACAAATTAAAACTATTCAAAACTACCCGTGCATTGGATAAAAAACATAGCATTTTTGATATTTTTCGGGTTGTTCTGTTTTCAGGCACAGTCTCAAACCATTGAACGTTTCAATACGTTTAATTATAATGTAAATGAAGGATTACTGCAAAGCACCATCATAGACATAGCATACGATAAAAACAATTTTTGCTGGTTAAGTTTTCCTAACGGCATTCAAAAATTCGACGGTAAAAATATTACCAACGTACCTGTACAGCCGGGACTGCCAGATGATAAACTGGTATTATTTTTCAGATGCGCTAATGGAGATTTGCTCATCAGCCATAGTTATGGAATCAGCAAATATGAGATCGATGCCAACAGGTTTGTACAGGTTCATGATATTCAGCCTGGCGATAATGTGCCTGCTAAGTTCATTGGCGAAGATGAAAATATTATTTATATCTATAAGGAAACCGGCTACATAACCGGCCTTAACCAGCATAACTTTAAAGTTATTTCCGAAAACCCAACAGGCCTGTCCGATTATATTACAAACAATAACAGCAGAGTAAAACTGAGTGATAATATCATCGACCATAAAATAACCATACTGCATAAATCAGTGTTATACCTGTGGGATCTTCAAAAGGGAAAAGTAGTATCAGCTCCGCTAACAGCAGATATACCATCAAATTTACTGAAGATGAAAACCGGAACCGAGGTAATTTATTGCCAATATAAAATAAACAATGCCCTGCAGGTTTATAACTTTTCTTCACGTACTAAAAGCAGTATAGCAGTTAAAGAAGAAAAAGACAGGCCCCTGTCCAGGTGCATTATTTTTCCCTGGAAAAAGAAAACCCTGGTTTCTTTTTCCAATAGATTATACGAATCCGGCACATCGTTGGGGCAGCTAATTTCGGAGCTGGTAGATTTTCAGAATAAACCCGTCGCAGGTATGTCGGACATAACACGTATTCGGGAAGATAATTTCGGTAACCTGATGATAGGTACTTTAAATACAGGACTCGTAAAAGTAATCAGGAATAATTACCCGGTTAAATATTATGGTACAGAAAAAAAGGAAGGGAATTTTGTAGTGAGCGTGCTGCCCGATAAAAAGAACAACAGGATACTTGCAGGCACAGTAGGAAACGGCCTGCTGATCTTTGATACCCTGCAACAACCTGTAAAGCATATAAAAACATTGCCTGGCAGAACATTACCCTTTACACTAAACGCTATTGTAAAGAACAATCCAGCAGGATATACTTTATTTGTTTTGGAGGAAAAGGATGCCTGGTATTTAAGTGAAGACCTTTTACGCCTGAAGCCGGTAAAGATGTCTACCAGCCTGAACTATAATAATAGCGGCATTGGTTTTTTTACTAACCTGTTGTATAAAAACGAAAAAGAAGCAGTTATCCAGTCAGAGGGGAGAATATTCACTATTAATTTTATTACAAACAAAATAACAGAACAGGAAAGTTCCCATAGAACTGTTTTAGGAAGTATTCGTTTTAAAACGTCAGTTGTTACGCATGCTAATGATGAACTTATTTTTATGGATGCCCGAAATTATAAGACCATAAAAAAAATACCATTTAAAAATACGGGGGGCGTAAGGTGTTTTGCCAGCGGAGACAATAACCATTTATATATAGGAAGCAATAAAGGGATTTTTGAAACGGATAGTACAGGTAAGGTTTTAATGCATCTGAAAAAAGAAGACGGTTTGCCCGATGAATGTATTTATGCCATGCAACTGGATGATAGGGGGTTTTTATGGTGCAGCACCAATAAAGGTATTTTTAAATTGAATAAAGACAACAGTATTTTACTGATGAACCGGGATGATGGGTTACAGGAAAACGAGTTCAATACAAATGTAGCCGCAAGGGCAGATGATGGCGAACTGTTTTTTGGCGGTGTAAACGGGGTAAGTAGCTTTTATCCCGCAGCCATCAGCAGCTTTTCAGAAGAGGTAAACCTGTTTTTTACTAAAATAAAAATAAACAACGAAGATGCTTTTAAAGATACTGCCGTATGGAATATTAAAAAGATAAATTTACCATACAATCAAAACACTTTGTCGTTTGACTTTGTAGCGATGGCCAATAATAATCCGGGCCAGTATATTTACCAATACAAAATGGAGGCGATAGATAATGGATGGATACAAAATACAGATTTGCAAACGGTGCGTTATTTTCTTCCACCGGGGGAATATATTTTTAAAATATACGCCTCCCGTAATTTTGACAAAGATGCAAAAGCCATGAAAGAGATACGCATCATTATCAATCCGCCTTTCTGGAATACCTGGTGGTTCTTTTCAGCCATGGCATTGTTGTTTGTGGCAGCTTTAGCATATGCTATTAACAGGTATAACAGGAATGCATTTGAAAAGAAACTGATGGTGCTGGAAAATGAACACAAGCTGCAACTGGAAAAAGAGCGCATATCCCGTGATCTGCACGACAGTATTGGAGCCTATGCCAATGCTGTTTTGTATAACACAGAATTATTACAGCAGGAAGTTGATGTAACCGAAAGAAATGAATTGATGAAAGACCTGAAATTTGCTTCAAAAGATATTATCACTTCATTGAGGGAAACCATTTGGGCATTAAAGAAAGATAATTATACTGCTGAGGATTGTCTGATGCGCATCAAAAACTTTATTCAGCCGTTTACGAGGTATTACTCCGGTATTAAATTTACCGTTGAAGGAGATGCGCCACCCGGGAAAAATCTGCATTATGTAAATGCGCTGAACCTGGTAAGAATCGTGCAGGAAGCAGTTAATAATGCCATAAAGCATACGGCAGCCGGGCAAATCAGCATCATAAGCCAGGTAATGGATGGCCGCTGGCAAATGACCGTTTCCGATGATGGAAAAGGCTTTGATTATGAAAAAGCCAGGGAATCAGAATCGGGTAATGGGTTACTTAATATGAAGCAAAGGGCCGATGATTCGGGTTTTGAATTCAACATGATATCTCATACGGATACCGGCACTACAATCAGGATATTGATCTGAAGGCAGGTACCTGATAGGATTATTTTTTTGTAATTTTTTTTTTTTAATATTAGTGATAACTTTTAAAATATGCCCATCAAGATCGCCATCATAGATGATAAACCAAGCAACCGGAATATCTTAAAAGATAAATTACTCCGCCATGGCCATTTCCAGGTAAAATTGATTGCAGAAGACGGTAATGATTTTTTAAAAAAAATGAAAAACCTCGACCCTGAAGATCTGCCGGATGTGGCATTAATGGACCTGGAAATGCCTCATATGGACGGTGTGGATGCGATTGCAGCGGGCTCGTCTTTTTATCCTTCCGTAAAATTTGTGGTGCTTACCATTTTTGATGATGAGGATAAGATATTTAAAGCCATTAAAGCCGGAGCCTTTGGCTATTTATTAAAAGATGAAAGTGCAGAGAATATTACAGAAATGCTTTGGCAAATGCATGAAAGTGGAGCAGGCCCGGTATCTCCCGGTATTGCCCATAAAATTTTGCAGCTGGTACAAAATAATGAACTCACCCTTGTTAAAAAGCCCGGCAGTACGGATAGTAAAACATTTTTTGACCTGACAGAAAGAGAAAGAGAAATACTTCAGTTGTTGGTACAGGGCTTGTCCTATAAGGAAATCGGCATTAGTTTAAACATCAGCGCCAATACAGCAAAAAAGCACGTTATTAATATTTATCACAAACTGCATGTTAACAGCCGGGCACAGGCATTGCACCTGGCGTATGAAAAAGGGTTGTTATAAAAAAGCCCTGCTGAAAAAACAACAGGACTTTTAATAAAATGATATGCAGTTACTTCACCAGTTTTAACTCATCAATAATATTTTTTGCACCACCCAATTTGTCAATGCACCAAAGCACATAACGCACATCCACATTAATGGTGCGGTTTAGGTCTTTATCGAAAGCAATTTTGTGACTCAGGGCTTCGTAGTTACCGTCAAAAGCAAGCCCGATTAAATTACCGCTGCCATCAATTACAGGAGATCCTGAATTACCGCCGGTGATATCGTTGGTGGTAATAAAACCTACCACCAGGTCATTGGTGCGCTTATCTATGTACTGGCCAAAATCTCTTTTCTTTAAAAGTTCGATTTGTTTTGCAGGAAGATCAAATTCATAATCACCTGCTATGTATTTTTCCAATATCCCCTTACTGGTGGTTACATAGTCGTAGAACACGGCATCTCTTGGGCGGTAGCTTTTTACCGCACCGTAACTCACCCGCATACTGGAGTTGGCATCGGGATACATTTTGTTTACCGCAGCCGGGTTCATTTCCATAATGCCTTTTAAATAGGCCCTGCCCAACTCGTCATTTTTATTTCTAAAATCAGCAAACAGGGTTGAATATTTGCCGGTATAATTTTTTAGAAATGCAGAAGCGTAGGCAAATGCAGGATCTTCCTGGAGAGTTACGGCATCCGGGTTATCGGTAAATTTTTTCCATTTGATATCATCCAGCATCATCGTATTTGTAAACACATCATACGCCCATTTCTTAAATGTAGCTTCATCATTCAGGCTCCCGTATTTGGCTTTTATACTTTCGTAAAATCCAATGGGATGCTGATTTTTATCAACATCGCTGTAAAACATCATACAGGTTTTTGCCAGTATTTTTTCATCACTGGGCAAGTCTTCGCCTACTTTAAAATTATTGCGTACCGAGGTTGCTGCTTCAATGGCCTTCGCCAGCTCAGCTTTAGAGGTATTGCTTTTAATCAGTTTTTCTTCCAAGGTACTTAACCTGGAAGCAGCACCTGCCAACGGAGATCCAAAAACACCTTCATTCAAATATTGGCGCATTTTACTGTAGGGTGTCCAGTTGGCATAATTCTTTGCATAATCAGTCATCATATTTTCATACGCAGGTTTTCCTTTTGCCCATGCTGAAAATTTATTCTCAAATTCCTGTTTTTGTTCAAATACTTTGTACTTGATCAGTTGTTTGGTTTCGCCATCAAAAAACTTCCAGTAGTTGGCAACGCCGGCATAATTGCTGGATAATTTTAATTTTACCGCCGGGTCCTTGATCATTTGCTCATACATGAACTTTAAACGTACATCACGTAATCCAACTAAAGAAGGATTTTCGATATCGTTTTTCAGCTTTATACCATAACTGGTCTCATAACGGTTTGTACCGCCGGGGTAGCCGTAGATCATGGCAAAGTCGCCATCTTTAAAACCTTTGATGCTTACCGGTAAAAAATGCTTTGGCTTCAATGGAATATTGCCGGCACTGTATGAAACCGGCTTTCCATCTTTGCCGGTATACACCCTGAATACTGAAAAATCACCGGTATGACGAGGCCACTCCCAGTTATCTGTATCACCACCAAACTTTCCAACACTCTCGGGTGGCGCAACTACCAGGCGTATATCCCTGTAGGTTTTGTAAACGTACATGATGTGCTGGTTGCCCTTAAACATACCATAAATTCTTCCAGCCAGCTCATTTTCCTTATCGGCCACCTTATCGGTGATGGATGTATACACCTCGTTTATTTTTTTAACCCTTTCAGCATAGCTCAACCCTTGCAACGCATCTTCTACTTCTTTGGTTACATCAACAATGCGATCCAGGAATTGAACTGTTAGGCTACTTTGCAGCTCCTGGTCTTTATTATAAGCATAAAAACCATCCCGTAAATAATTATGTTCAACCGTACTGGCTGCCGAAATGGCGCCGTAACCGCAATGGTGATTGGTAAAGATCAATCCCTGGCTGCTTACAATTTCGCCGGTACAGCCACCACCAAAAATGATGATGGCATCTTTCAACGACGATTTATTGATGGAGTACAATTGTTCTTTGGTAAGTTTTAGTCCTTTTTTTACCATGTCGTTGTAAACCTGCTGGCCTAACAACATGGGTAACCACATGCCTTCGTCGGCCTGCGCCTTGAGCAGGCTGATTGAAAACACAATCATAATAAAAAGCTTCTTCATATAATTTCGTTTTTTTAGTAGGAGACAAATTTAAGGATTTATTACCGCACCCCAAATCCCGGCCTCAGCCCGGCCTCACCCCAACCCCTCTCCAAAGGAGAGGGAACTGGAAGAACGAAGCGAAGAACATGTTTTGCTGTGGAATGTATTTTGATTTTAATGAAATGACGAAAAATGTAAAAATGATGATGTGGAAGAAAAAAAGCCCGGATATGTTTGATGTTCCGCCCCTTCTCTCTTGGAGAAGGGGAAGGGGGATGAGGCTGGGGAGAGGATAGGTGAGGGGCCGTTTTTTTTTGTCTATCTTTGTTTCCTTTAACCCCAAAACAAACGATGCCGATATTTGATATCAAGCTTCCTAAATCTATTGCCCGGGCATTAAACTTACCTGTAAGCAATCCAAGGAGCCAACAAATTAAAGTATTAAAAAAGCTGTTAAAAAAAGCCAGGTTCACCGAATTTGGACAGCGATACCGTTTTGATGAAGTATTGATGAGTAACCATCCAGGAAAAAAATTTCAACAAAATGTACCAACCTTCGACTATAATAAAATTTATGATGCCTGGTGGTATAAAGCCAAAGCGGGTAGCCCGGATGTTTGTTGGCCCGGTGTTATCAAATACTTTGCATTAAGCAGCGGCACCAGCGATGCCACCAGCAAATACATCCCCATTACCAAAGACCTGATCAGAAGTAATACCATAACCAGTTTCAACCAGCTTTTTAGTTTAACCCGTTATGCAAAAGTGCCCAAAAGCGCTGTGGGAAAAGGTTGGCTGATCCTGGGCGGCAGCACGCAATTACAAAAGGGCCCAACCTATTTTGCAGGCGACCTGAGCGGTATTCAACAAAAAAATATTCCGTTTTGGTTCCAGGGGTTGGGGTTGTATAAACCCGGAAAGAAAATTGCCAAAGAGAAGGACTGGGCAAAAAAACTGGAGGAAATAGTTAACAATGCACCCAACTGGGATATTGGTTTTATTGTAGGCGTGCCTGCTTGGTTGCAATTGTGTATGGAAAAGATCATTGAAAAGTATACACTGAATAATATTCATGAGATTTGGCCCAACCTGGCCTTTTATGTACATGGCGGCGTGGCCATGGAACCTTATAAAAGAGGATTTGAAAAAATACTGGGTAAACCCATAACTTATATTGAGACCTACCTTGCAAGCGAAGGGTTTTTAGCATACCAGAACCGGCAAGACGCTAAAGGGATGCATTTGGCACTTAACAATAATATGTTTTTCGAATTTGTTCCTTTTGATCAAAAGAATTTTGACCTGGAAGGTAATATGGTTGAAAACCCAGAAGCGTATATGATACATGAAATTGAGGAAAATAAAGATTACTCGATACTCATCAGTACCAATGCCGGCGCCTGGCGATATTCCATTGGCGATACGGTCAGGCTGGTTGACAGTGGAAAAAGTGAGATCATTATTACCGGGCGCACCAAACATTTTCTGAGTATGGTAGGCGAGCACCTGAGTGTTGATAATATGAATAAAGCGATTCAGATCGTGGCTTCCGACCTGAATATATACATTCCGGAGTTTACTGTTGCCGGTGTGCCATACGGTACTTTTTTTGCGCACCAGTGGTATGTTGCTACCAAAGATATTGTTGATGAGGAAGACCTGAGAAACCGCATAGATGCCAAGCTAAAAGAATTGAACGATGATTATGACGTGGAACGTCACCATGCACTAAAAGAAGTGATGGTTAAGGTTTTACCGGAAAGCACGTTTATGGAATTTATGGAAGCCAAGGGTAAAATTGGCGGTCAGCATAAATTCCCAAGAGTGCTTAAAGGAAAAATACTGGAAGACTGGCAACAGTTTTTAAAAGGTGAAATGATCTCCTGAACCATTAAAACCTCGGGCAGGAAAGAGCACTGTTTTTGCTTCCCAGTTTATAAATGAATCCACCGGAATTACTGTAAAAATTGTCTTTATATTTTGTACTGGCTGCCTGGCTAAAACCATCCAGGTAATCTGAAAACACAAGCCTGTATGATGTTTCAAAGTTCACGGATACTCTTTCAGAAATGGCCAGTTCGGCACCAATGCCCAACGGCACGGTTAAAAGAGAACCTGGTGTACCAACAGCATTGTCAAGGGCAATATTTGCAAAAATATCGGACGATGACGTATAAACTGAACGGTCGATCCGGCTATAATCCTTATTTACTTTGATCATGGATACACCCACTCCTGAAAAAAGATATGGCAGAATACTACGCTCTTGCGCATTTTTCCCCAGCATTTTCCAAACCAATTGGGCCGAAAATTCTTTTACAGACGTTTTAAATGAAAAATTACGGGCCTGGGCGTATCCGGCTTTGGTGTAACGGCTGTCGTCACCTGCTAAATTAGCTACGCTTATATGAATGCGGGCATCGAAGAACTGGTTAATTGGTTTCCTGGCAAATACCGAAAATCCGGGTTGCATATTTTGCAAAGAACCCAGTCTTTCCTTCGACAGGTCGCCTTTATAAATATAGGCACCTGCGTTCAGGCCAATACTCATATCATCAAAAAATTGTGCATTTGAACCGAATCCAATAAATAAAAAGATAAATAATGCAACGGAAGCGGCTTTTCTTTGGTTTTTCACGAGGTGGATTTTTAGTGATTAAAAAAATAAAGTCTTTAATATAAACAAGACCTTACAGTAATAACTTAAACCCTAACGTATATAGCAAAGAAAATATTGTTTTAAGAATAGATAAAAAAGAGATTCCTGCCGTTGCATGAAATTCAATACCTATACAAAAAGATCAGAACCTTACGACCGGGCAGGCCACACCATTTTCTCTATTACCAAATTTGTAGATCAAACCGGCAGAAGTGCTGTGGTAATGATCCTTGTATTTTGGACTGACCGATTCGCTGAAACCATCTAAATAATCTGTAAAAATAAACCGGTATGATGCCTCCAGGTTAACAGAAAACCTGTTAGATATGGGATACTCGGCTCCAATACCAACCGGCACCGATAAAAGGGCGCGCGGTGTTCCTCTTTCATTATCGATGGCCAGGCCTGCGTATATATCAGACGATTCTCCAAACACGGTTGTATTTATCCTGCTATAATCTTTTTTTACGTTAATAAAAGAAACACCTGCACCTGAAAAGATATACGGCATGAGCCCTTTGTCCTCATAGTTCTTACCCAAAATATTCCAGACCAGTTGAGCCGAAAGTTCTTTAACCGGTGTTGTAAAGTAAAAATTACGTTGCTGCCTGTATTCGGGTTTGCTATATCGGCTTTCATCACCCTTTAATTTTGCAATACTGAAATGTACCCGTGCTGCAAGGTAATGATTGACCGGTTTTTTGGCAAACAGGGAAAAACCCGGTAGCATGGTTTTAAAAGAACCCAATCTCCCGGGCGTAAGATCACCCTGGTAAACATACACACCTCCCTGGAGGCCCACGCTCATATCTTTATAAAACTGGGCATGGCTGTCTTTTGCCGAAAAAAACAGGAAAACGAATACAATGGCTGCAATTTTTTTAAGCGCTTTCAATTATTTCTTTTTAATTTGATAAAATGAAAGCAGCGAATTGGTGAATTAACATCACGTCGTTATTTTCAACTTCATGATTTGAAGAGATTAAAAACGGAGATGAATTAATTTAGTAGCCTTGTACTCATGCATGGTATTTGTAATCCTGAACGTGAAATATTATGCCAGATTGTATCTCAAACTGTTAAATGAATCTTAATAAGAAAAATGATAGAATTCTGTTTGGTCAATTCAATTTCCGTTTATTAAAAATCGTTTCTTAAATTTATCAAATGGTTGATGCTTTTGTAAAAGGACTAGCGATAAGCTTATTGTTGATATTTTCTGTGGGCCCCGTCGTTTTTACCGTCATCAAACAAAGTGTAAACCATGGCCGCCGCGGTGGTTTTAGTTTTATTGTTGGGGTTTGGATAAGCGATCTGATATGGATCATACTCAGTAATGGTTTTAGTGAAGCCATAAAAACACTGATGGATTTTAAGATCCCGATTGGTATTGCGGGTTGTATTTTTTTGATCGGTATGGGTATTTACTTTGCCTTTATTAAAAAGATAACACCCCGCAACCAACGCGAGCCGGCAGTCATTGCCGGGGATGAATATACACCTACCGGAAAGCGGACCAATTATTTTGCCATCATGAGCTCGGGATTTATTATTAACACCTTAAACCCGGCCGTTATTTCTTTTTGGGTGATCATGGCTGCTTCACTGGTGTCCGTTTATTCGTTCCACGACCGCATTATCATTTTTTCAACCTGTTTGGGGGTTAATATGCTGGCCGATGTTGGAAAAGTGATGGGAGCGGGGTATATCGGAAAAAAACTCAGCGACCGGGTAATACTGATCATTAACAGGGTATCCGGTGTATTATACCTTGTCTTTGGATTTGCCATCCTGGCGGGTATCGTGTATACATTGGTAAAAGATTAACAATATGCATTAGGTCTTCAATCATTCCACTTTTATTTTGTTGCATGAAATTTTTTCTATCCATTTTAATTTTCCTGTCAACGAATGGCTTTTCGCAGTCTGCCGATTTTATGCAGCTGAAAAAAAACAATAAAACCATGGTCACTTATTATAGCGGCATGAACATAGCACTGACTACCGAAGGCGGAGCCTATATTAGCGCCTATATCAATGGAATAAAAAACGACACTTTATATCTACAGGAGTTTATCATCCGTTACCTGCCCACCAATATCGGAACATTTATCGTAGATACAGCAGGCAGCTATCGGTATAAATTTCATTACAAACAAATTGTTGCCATTGGCAAAAAAGAAAATAAAAATTTTAATACCAGGGGCAGCGGTGCTGCGTTATTGGGCGGCGGTATTTTATTAACAGTGGGTAGTGGCATTGTTTACCTGGCCGACAGGGAAAAATTCAGTGCGCCTTTATTATTGGCTGCCATAGGCCTGGGAACCCTGGGTTATTTTATGGCAAAAGGAAGAAAAGGAGGCAATGCTTTATGGATCGGTAAAAAATACAAACTGGTTTATATGAATATGAGCAATACCATCAATTAAAACTGCAATAATAAAACATAGCGGTGCAAAGATTGATAACGCTTTGGTAAATTGCACCAACTAAACCCGCAAGGATGAAAAAATCATGGCTTTTGTTAAAAAAGATCTTCTTTTTTATTTTTGTTTTACACGTTAGCTGGTTTTTGTTTTTTATTATTCAAAAATTTTCTGTTTCCGGCTTTGCCATAGAAAACCTGCAGACAAAAATGCTGGTCGTGGCGGCGGTGGTTTTGGTTATCGCGCTGCTTTATTTTTTTATACTTCGAAAAATTAAAATTGTAAAAAGAACAGCCATTATTTTTAAAGAAGTTTTTTTCGTTCTCTACATCAGTTCAACACTATATCTGGTATTGGGTATCTTTTTTAACCCGCTCATTACGTTAACGCAGGTTGGCAGCTTGTTGCAGGGCAACGGTTTAAACAGGGATGATATCAGTTATGACGATATGGGCCCCAATATGAAACTGGCAGTTATAGCCAGTGAAGACCAGCTTTTTCCCGACCATGACGGCTTTGATCTTAAAGCCATTAAAGTAGCCATGAAGTATAATCAGCGGAACCCGGCTAAAATAAGAGGCGCCAGTACCATCAGTCAACAGGTTGCCAAGAATATCTTTTTGTTTCAGGGTGGCGGCTTTTTGCGAAAAGGAATTGAAGTGTTTTATACGTTTTCCATCGAATTGGTCTGGACCAAAAGAACTATACTTGAACGTTATTTAAATATAGCAGAAACGGGCCCCGGTATTTTTGGCGTACAGGCTGCCGCAAAAAAATACTTTAATAAGAATGCAAAAGACCTGACCCGTGCCGAAGCCGCACAAATTGCGGCCTGCCTGCCCAGCCCCAAACGGTATACCGTAAAACCCATGAGCAAATATGTTGCAGGCAGGTACAGCAATATTGTAAGACAAATGAATAACCTGGCAGAAGATGCAGATGTGCAGGCGATCCTGAAATAATTATTGCAATTGTTCTACTGCCGATATTGCTGTTGCTAATCTTTCTTCATGACTCCCGCTGATATCAACCCAGGGTATGGTTTGGTTGACCAGGATGTCCTTGTAATGATGATACAATTTTTGCCGGCTAATCAGGTCCGGGTACTCTCTTAATTCGTCCTTAACCCAGGGCAGGTCAATATTGCAAAAAAGATACAGGTCATATTGTCTTTCAACTATCCGGTTCAGGATCCAGTGATGGCATTTTTCAAAAACAAATTCGCACCAGACTTTCATCACGTACATGTCGGTGTCTATGAAGATTATCGATTTCGGATTGTCGGTTTCGGATGTAGGCCCCACCCAATTCCTAATTCCCAATTTCTCAGCTTTAACCTGGCCCCTGGCAATATCCAGCAGGTTTTCAAAACTATAACCGGTGCCATTTTTTAAAAGATATTCTCTGGCATATTCTTCTACCCAAATGGTATGATAGTGAGCAGCCAGTTGTTTACATAACGTGCTTTTGCCTGTTGATTCCGGTCCGATGATGACGATCTTTTTAACCATTGTTTTTTTTGTAACGGGTTAAGTCTATGATAAAACTAACTACAAAAAAAGTGATCATAATAAATCGAAGCCATTTTCTGAACGGGTCATCTGTTGGCATGGCAAAGATCACCAGGGTGAATAATAAGATAATCACGGCCTTAATATAGAGCCAGGTTTTTTTATTTCTCATTCCACCTGGGTTTTGCTTTTAGCACTTTTTTGTAAACCGGGCAATTTTTATCGTGCGCCCCCGGTAAATAACCGGTACTCACAAGAAATTCATGCACGATCTCCCCACCGGTAAACCTAAAAGTTTTTTTAAAGAGCATCGTCCATGCTTCTCTTGATCCCGGATGATGATGTGCGAGCCAATTATTGAAGGAACCAAATTCTTTTTGCAGCGAAACTATTGTTTTAGCATTCTCAATGGCTGCATTTATTTTTAACCGGTTGCGAATGATACCTGCATCGTTCATTAACCGTTGAAAATCTTTCTCTTTATAAGCCGCTACTTTTTTTATGTCGAAATCGTGATAGGCTTTTCTAAAACTTTCCTGTTTGTTTAAAATGGTTGACCAGCTAAGGCCGGCCTGGTTAATTTCGAGTATTAACCGGCAAAACAATTCATGATCATCATCAATCGGAAAACCATATTGGGTATCATGATATCGTTTATGAGCCTGCTGATTGGCAGGTTTCATTTGCCGTACAGCTTCGCAATAAGTTATAGGATCAAACATGTGAACTGATTTTTCTACTGGCAACCTGCTTCTTCCACTCCATTAAGCCAGAAATGGCCATGACTAAAAGTACAGCATAATAAACACTTGTAAAAACATAATGCTTTACAAAATACAGCGGAATGGAAGCCATATTGGTAGCTATCCACCAGTACCAGCTTTCCACTTTCTTTTTGGTCATCAGCCACATTCCCGTAAAGGCAGTTGCAGATGCCAATGCATCGGCCCAGGGAATAACGCCTTCAAAAAAGGCATTTTTAAAATAAGTGAGTGCCATAAAAATGATGCCATAAAAAAACAGGAAGAAAGCAATCTGTTGTAACCATCCTTTTTTATCGGAATAAGTAATGTGCAGTACTATTTCTTTTTGTTGATCTTTACGGCTCCACATATACCAGCCCAAAATACTCATGATGGTATAATATAAATTAACTGTGGCTTCGCCAAGTAAATGCCCTTCGGCACTGATATAAATATAAATGATGGTGTTGATCAGGCCTACCGGGTACACGAGGATATTTCCGGCACGCGAATACCAAACACTGGCAATGCCGGCAAATACAGCTACATATTCATACCAGGACGTTTGTCCCATATCTGAAATGAACTGTTGGTAAATTTCGGCTACACTCAATGGAATTAATTATTGCGGTAAAATCTAAAAGGCCGAAGATAACGGATTCCTTTTTGAGTTTGAAAGCGGGTGCCAATTTGGATCCACTGCCCGGTTATAGAATATCGCCACACAATAAAATGTAAATGTGGAAAATAAGTATAGCCGGTTTTACCGCTTAAACCAATTACCTGCCCTTGTTGTACTGTGTCACCAACGTTTACAAAAACGCTGTTGTATTGTAAATGCCAATACCCGGTTCTGGAACTGTCTTCATGCTCTATTACAATGTAATTTCCATAAGACCGGTTCTTAATATCTCCACCCCCCCGGTTACCATCTGCTTTAGTTCTTACCACAACTCCGCCCCGTGCAGCGCATATTTTTGTGCCCCGCTTCATTTTAAAATCAAGGGCTGCACGGTTCCGATGGGTATAGCGGCTAAAATAACCCTGTATCAATACATGAGATTTTCCGTTTTCGAAAGGTAGCTGATACACAAAACTGGTATCGTCTTTCCGGATACCCTTTTGCAGCATTTTAATTTCTTTGCGTTGCGGGTGGTTACTGACCGAACAACCTGCTAAAACTAATAAACAGCAAAAGAGAAAAAATATAATTCCTTTTAGAAATAATACTTTGGGGAGTAATTTACTCATGTACAGATTTGTAATATTTTGATGGTCGCAAATAAATTATCCCTTTCTTGGTTAAAAACCTGGTTGCTATATCACGGCCATTTTTATCCTGTACCTGGAAATGCAAATGGGGAAATGCAGAATACCCGGTGTTACCACTATATCCTATCCATTGACCTTTTTTTACGGAATCGTTAAGGTTTACTGCAACGCCATCTTTTTGTAAGTGCCAGTACATGGCTTTACTGCCATCTTCATGTTTGATAATGATATGGTTTCCTTCATTTAGATATTGATCCTGTAATCCACCCTTATCACTGTCTGCTTTTATTGCCAGTACAACGCCCGGTCTTGCTGCACAGATCTTACTCCCCGGTTTCATTTTAAAATCGAGGCTCAGTTCTTTTGCATGACTCATTTTACTATTGTACGCCTGTATCAATAAAAAACTTTTTTCCCCGGCAAAGGGTAAATCATAAACATAACTGGTATCTGGCTTCACCTTCCCGGCTTTAAGATCACGGATCTGGGGATCAGTTAATTGCGAACGGCCCCCAAAAGAAAGGGATAAAAATATGACCATCCAATAAAACTTCATTGCGAAATTGTTTATTTGAAGATAAATTATTCAGCGTTAATAAAAATAAAAAAGCACTTCAAATTTGAAGTGCCTTATTAATGCATTAATTAACGGATCAAACCATAAACTATTCAGACTCTGCCACCACTTCTTTCACTTCAGGTATCATACGCTTCATCATACCTTCTATACCGGCCTTCAAGGTGATCATGCTCGACGGGCAACCACTGCAGCTTCCCTGCATCATTAAATTCACCGTTCCTTCATGATAGCTTTTAAACTGTATGGCACCGCCGTCCATTTCAACGGCTGGCTTTACATAGTTTTCGAGTAATTCTTTAATACGTTTAACCACGTCGTCATCATCGGCACTGATCACATTACTGCTCTCCGATCTCATGGCTGCCACTTCCTCATCATTCACGACGACTTTTCCTTCTTCCAAATATTCTTTCAAAAAGGTCTTAATCGATGGGATCACATCCTGCCAGTCTTCTGTTTCAAAGGTTTTTGTAATCGTAATGAAATTACTGGCAATGAAAACTGCTTTCACAAAAGGAAAGGTGAACAGTTCCTGCGCCAATGGTGAAGGTTTGGCACTGGCCTCATCTGCAAAGTCAATACTTTTTCCCGGGTACAACAATTTGTTGGCTACAAACTTCATGGTTTCCGGGTTGGGGGTCATTTCCGTATAAATACTGATTACCGGGTTTCCTGTCTTGATCATAAAACTATGTTTTAAAAAAAATTGATACAAATTTAGCAAGAATTGTGCGGTTATGGGCTGAAAAGGCTTCTAAAAGGGAGATTTTTCGGAATTCGAAAAGTGAGAAGCACCCTGACTTGCCTGGCGATGATCAGGAATCGCAAAAATCCCCGGATATTTTTTTAATTACAGTTATTCAGCGATTCAATTCATGTGGCAATAATACCATCTTGATTTAATAATTAGTCTAAAGGACTACGTTGAAATCTGATATGGTATTATAGCAATAGCAAATGGCTTTGAACGAAATACTGGTATAACCGGTATAATTTACCGCTTCATAAAAGATGCTGATTGCATGGTTCCAAACAAAGAAGAGATCCGCAATTGATAAATACCTGGTTTTAAATTAGCAGGCAATTGTATTGCTGGTTTCAATAATGCTGCCCCGGCAATTTGTTGTCCGTACATATTTATAATGATATACCGTTGTGACCCGTCGATCTTAAAACCGGGCAAAACCAATTTGTCGATCACCGGGTTTGGAGCTATCAGTAAATAATCGTTATTTGTTTTCCATGTTACAGTTTCAATCTTACTGTATTCTTTATGTCCGCCGATATCTGTAGACACCAGGCGATAAAAGTATTTTCCTTCAACAGTAATTGGTTGGGTAAAGCTGTATTTCCTGTTTTGATTTGACTGGCCCGCAGCCGCTATTCGTCCTATAGCGTTAAAGTTTACCCCATCGCTGCTTTGTTCAATTTCAAAAAAATCACTGTTTATTTCCTGTGCTGTTTCCCACTGTAAAAGACAGCCATATTTTGAAGCCTGCGCAATAAAATAAAGAAGTTTTACGGGTACTATTCCGGTGTACGTTATGGAAAGTGCCGGCCTTTGTGCAGGTATTGGGTTTGTCCTGGCTGAGAATCTTTTAGCCGATGCGGGCGTAGCTTCATCACCGATCAGGATCCAGCCATGGTTATTACCCGGCGTATTTACCCAGCTCTGGACGTCTGCGATCATTTGGGCAGCACTCCATAGATATTGACCCAATCCGCTTACACTGGTTGTAGCAGATGGAGCAGCTTGAAAATCGCCACCCGAAGTAGTCCAGGCAGTTGTACATCCGCCGGCACCATTGGCAAAACTACAGTCCCAGGTTGCATCTCCGGCTGTTGCGGGTACGCCATTACCATCACCTGCCGAACCGGCATTTGAAGATCCCTCACCCCAGGTATTATTTAAACGATGCAAAGACATATTTGCGGCGCCGCTGATGGTTCTGTTCATCTCCAGGCTTAAGCCTACTGCTGTTACTGTAGAGCCCGGCGGAATTAAACTTAGATCGAACATCAGTAGTGCCCGCCTGGCAGGACCCGAGGCTATGGCACCGGAAAAAAAATTATCGCCTGCACCATTGCTGTTGTTTGGTAAGTTGCTAAAAATGGTATTGTCTTTTGCAGCAGCGATTACCACATTGGTTTGCGCAACGGAATCAACAATAAGCCCAAACAGGAAAAAAAGCAAGAAACCGGTCTTTTTCATACTAAACATTTTCTGAAGTTAATATTTTCTGCTGATTAATGCAAGCGTTTAAACATATTAAACGCAACGGAATAGTATCTGGTTGCCGGTGGTTTCTCTGCCATAGGTGATCCAAACTAAATACATTTAGCAGAAGCGGATAGTATAGCAAATGCTAGATAGCTTTTGAAATGATCTGAGTGGCATCCATTTTTAATTTACCGAACAAGTCCTCATCAATTGCAGAAAAATCAATCTTCTGATAAGACCTTATGAAAGAACCATTTTCCAATACATGTATTGCATCACAGGTGTTTAGCAAAGGTTCAATGATATGCGACGAAACAAACACCGTTTTACGTTTTAGTTTTAAGGACGTAATAATTATTTCCAGTACTTTGTTTGTTTCCAGATCAAGTCCATTAAAGGGCTCATCCAGGATAAAAATCGGTTTGATTTGTTTTAAAACGGCCAGCAAGGCTAATTTTTTCTTCATGCCGGTCGAATAGTTTTCGATCAATTCATCTAACGGAAGTTTAAAATAATCCTGCAAAGCAGCCAGGTCAAATGCCTGGTTTGTTTGTCTGAATATTTTTAAATATTCATTACCGGTGATCCTGGAAAAAAAGAAGTTACTGGTTTCAAGGTAAGCGGTATCTCTTGCAGTGAGTACCGTTCCGTTTTGTTTTAGTTCGCCCGAATCCGGCTTTAGTATTTTAGATAAAACATTAAAGAAAGTGGTTTTACCCGAACCATTGAGGCCAACAACCCCATGTACAAGGCCGGGTTCAAAACATATGCTGATATTTTTCAAAACCTGGTGGTTGTTAAAGCTTACTGTTAAGTTTTGAATACTAATCATGCAAATACAATTTTAAGTTTTTCTCTGCTTTATATAAATAAATAATCGCCAGTATAACAGGGATTGGTAAAAAATAAGGCATGGCAGACAGGATCGCAATAATAGAAAAACCTATATTATTTCCCAGTTGATTTGTTTGGGGTTTGTAAGTGCTGTACTTTAAGTTTACAGCAAAACAGAGCAAGGCAATCTGAACAGGAATAAACAAGAGCGTGATCACTTGAAACTCCCTGACAATAATTGCATTAATGATTACCGGCAAACTGTATAGAATAAGCAGGTATTTTATATTGATCTGTATTTTTCCCAACAGAAATTTCCGGGGAGTTTTATTTCCTTCCCTTAAAATATGAACCGGCTCATTTTCGAGGTGAAAGGCGGAAATCATACTTGTAAGAAGCCACAATAAAATTAGTGGTAATATTCTAACCCAGCAAAAAGTTAGTGCCACCAGGTATAAACTGATAAATGGAATATACTGTTTCCTTATACCACTGATCCATTCAAAATTTGATGCAGGTATGACGGAAGATAGATTTTTAAAAACTGCCCTGTTCTTAAACTGAAATTTAAAAAATGGGATACAAATCAATGCTGCCATCAATAACGGAAAACAGTACCAGTTTGGGGTGATGATACTTGTTATGGAAAAAGGTAAGGTAAGAAAAAAATATTCTGAGAATATTTGTACATGAGGTTTATCCAGGTGTTTATAGATAAATGCTTTATCGGTACGGCTGTATTGCATGGCCAGGCAAATTATTGACAGCGCAATGATAACGTACCAGGCATTTTGATTGGTTTTGTATTGCGTGTACGTTATAAAAGAGAGCGCACCAGCTATTACAATAATAATAAGTAAATATAAACCAAGCCCTTTTGCCTCCCGGTTAAATTGCCTTGCCCTGATATATAAAAGTGATTTAGTCATCAGCTGAATCCATGATCCTGGTTTTGCATGATTCAACACCTCACCCTCCGCCCTCTCTGTAGGGAGAAGGGAAATGCATCAAATCTTTATTCTACAGACGAATCAATGATCCTCAGTTTAGCATAATTCAACATGATCTTTTTTTCTCCATTCAAATCAAATTGCACGGTTGCAATGGGGTTATGTGCGGCACCTTCCATTTTCGTCACTTCGCCAAAGCCAAATTTCATGTGTTCAACTTTATCGCCCACTTGTAAATTACTGGTGTCACTTGGCTCAAAATTTTCCGTAGGGGTATGTTCAACTGCTTTGTTGGTTGCGGGTTTTGAGTAAAACGCCTCTGCTTTTTTTGCCGGAGGTGCGCCGTATTGTTTTTCGGCATGTTGGCCTGCATTCCATCCACTGCCACCTAAATTTCTTTGCATCCGATCCCGGGCTCCACCCTGGTTCCAGCCATTGCCGGTGGTTGCGCCGCCGGCATAACTTTTATCTACAAATGCATCCGGAATTTCTTCCAGGAAACGACTGGGATCGTTTTGCTGTAATTGTCCAAACCGGTAACGGGCATTGGCGTAACTTAACCACAATCTTTTCTCAGCACGCGTTATCGCCACATAAAATAAACGGCGTTCTTCTTCCAGTTCTTCACGGGTATTAATGCTCATGGCATTTGGGAATAGCGTTTCTTCCAACCCGCCGACAAATACCACCGGAAACTCAAGGCCTTTTGCCGCATGTATGGTCATCAGTTTTACCACATCATCATTTCCTTTGTCATCATCAGCATCCGTTAATAAAACAATTTGTTGCAGGTAGGCGCCTAAACTAGCCCCCCCACCCCCCAAGGGGGGATTATTGGACTCTGACAACTCAGCAGACTTTCCTGATTCATCGGAGTATTCGGAAACCCCTCCTTGGGAGGGGCTTGGGGAGGCTGATCCCCCCTTGGGGGGTGGGGGGGCAGGAGCTATAACTTCACCATCTTCATCAATAACACCGGTACGTATGGGATCGTCAACGAACTCTTTGATGGAGTTTAATAATTCCTGTACGTTTTCGTAGCGGGCCAGCCCTTCGGTGGTTTTATCGTTGAAGAGTTCCTTAACGATAAGGGTACTTTTGCCAACAATCACCGCCAGGTCGTACGCATTCTTTTTTTCAAGTTCGCTTTGGAACATTTTTATCATTGTCACAAAATTATCAATGCTTTCCAGTGTTCCGCTACGGTAACCATACCTGGATGCATGGCTGAGGATGTCCCACATGCTCAGGTTGTTTTCATTGGCATATAATACCGCTTTATCAACCGTTGTTTTTCCAATACCCCTTGCCGGGAAATTGATGATGCGTTTCAGCGCTTCTTCGTCCCTTGGATTTACCACCAGTCGCAGGTAAGCAATAAAATCCTTTACTTCCTTGCGCTGGTAAAAACTCATACCTCCATAAATACGGTAAGCTATTCCCATCCTGCGCAAAGATTCCTCAAAACTGCGGCTTTGTGCATTGGTACGGTAGAGTATGGCAAAATCCTTGTTATAATAATGATTGCGGAGTTTTTGTTCCTGGATGGTATCAGCCACCATTTTCCCTTCGTCATTATCCGTCATGGTGCGTACCAGGTTTATTTTTTCTCCCTCGGCATTTACGGTAAACAATTTCTTCTCTATCTGGCCTTTGTTGTTGCTGATAATTTCATTGGCGATGTGCAAAATATTTTGTGTGCTTCGGTAATTCTGTTCCAGTTTTACCAGTTTCACCTCGTCATAATCTTTTTGAAACTGTAAAATGTTTTCGATGGTGGCTCCGCGGAAACTGTAAATACTCTGGGCATCATCACCCACCACACAAACATTTTCGTGCATGGCACCCAGCAGTTTTATGATCTCGTACTGGGCAGTATTGGTATCCTGGTACTCATCAATCATAATGTACCTGAACTTACGTTGATACTTGCTTAATGCATCCGGGAAGGTTTTCAACAGTAAATACATGTTGAACAGGAGGTCATCAAAATCCATGGCCCCGTTTTTAAAACAGCGTTTTACATAGGCATCGTATATCTGCCCGATGGCCGGCCGGTTGGATCGGTTGTCTTCCTGCTGCAGTGACCAGTCGTTCATATATTCTGCTGCACCTATCAAAGAATTTTTTGCAGAGGATATCCTGTTATACACCACGTTTGGCTTATAGTGCTTATCATCGAGCGCCAATTCTTTGATGACTGTCTTTACAACAGCCTTGGCATCATCGGTATCGTAAATGGTAAAGTTGGATGGATAACCCAGTTTGGTAGCTTCGGCCCTGAGTATCCTGGCAAACACGCTGTGAAATGTACCGATGTATAAATTCCTGGCTTCGGTGTTACCCAATGTTCTTTCCACCCTAGCCTTCATTTCGGCTGCTGCCTTATTGGTAAACGTGAGCGCCAGGATATTAAAACTATCAATTTTATGAGCCGACATTAAGTGTGTGATACGCGTGGTGAGCACTTTGGTTTTACCGCTGCCGGCACCGGCAATGATCATGATCGGTCCGTTTACATGCATCACCGCCTCCCGCTGTGGTTCGTTTAATTCATCTAAATACTTCATAGGGCGAAGGTACGAATGCTGATTACAGATTTGCTAAAATTTTTGTCAATAAAGTTAATGTTTATCGAAAAATTTCTATAGCAAATCAATTCAGTCGGCTACAGCCGTTAACTTTTATTTTTCCAATCTTTAACTACGTTTTATCAATATCCAAACCAGTAAAACAAACCTATGAACCACCAACACAGCATGACTGATGAGAAACTCATTCAGTTTTATCTTAATGGCGACCCCCATGCCATGGCCACCCTGGTTGAATTGTACAAAGACAGGGTTTACCGGTCAATTTATAATATCGTGCAGGATAAAGCTGTTGCTGAAGAAATTTTTCAGGACGTTTTTATCTGTCTTATTAATAACATGATTGCGGGTACAATTGCGGATAATGTCGATTTTTTACAATCTGCCAGCCGGATTGCCCGGAACCTGTGTATGGAACAGGCCCGTAAAACAAAGTTGCCGATATTCCGGGTTGAGCAGTCGGATGAAGCGGTTCCATGTGCTGTACCAGCGTTGTTAACCAGTTCAAATTATCACGAGAATCATGGAAAAATAAAAAGCCTGATCGATTTATTACCTGATAGCCAAAGGGAGGTATTGGTATTAAGTCATTATAGCGGTTTAACTTTTAAAGAAATAGCTGATATTATGAAATGTACACTGAATACGGTGCTTAATAATATGAAATTTGGTTTGACCAATCTGCGGAAAATGATGATTGAAAAAGAAATAGGGTTAAGTTATTTGGGCCGACTTTAAAAAAATAGAAATCTGACTACATATTTATTAAAACTCACCTACACTATATTTTGTTAAGACTACATATTTTTTAAACTACCAATTATCCAATAAAAATCAAAAATTCAAATCATGAAAAATCTGACTGCCCTGCCAAATGAACAACTCATAGCTTTTTTTATTAAAGGAAACGTGCAGGCAATGGATGTGCTGGTAAACCGGCACAAAGACCGGATATTCGCGTCTATTTATTTAATGGTAAATGATAAGTACCTGGCCGAGGATATTTTCCAGGAAGTGTTTATCCGGATCATAGAAATATTGCGGGCTGGTAAGTATAACGAAGAAAGTAAGTTTGAATATTGGGCCTTGCGCATCGGACATAATCTTTGCGTAGATCATTTCAGAAAAGTTAAATCCAAACCGGTTATCAGGAACAGCGAAGGGGTTGATATTTTTGACTTGTTGATCTTTGCGGAACCCAATGCCGAAGATAAATGGATGAAAATAGAGACCAACGAAAATATAATGAAACTGGTTTGCCAGTTACCTGTAGATCAAAGAGAAATTATCATTCTCCGCCATTTTGCCGATTTGAAGTTTCGGGAAATAGCTAAAATTCTGGATTGCAGCGTAAACACCGCTTTGGGACGGATGCGGTATGCTTTATCAAATCTCCGTAAAATGATTAAAGAAAAACAAATAGCCATATAATATTAAAGGCCTTACCTCCCGGAATTTGAGCGTTACCAAAATGCAAAGCCTTCTTTATTGGGGACTTTGCATTTTAGAATTATTATGAGTATATTTAGAATTATTAAAATATACTACTATGCCATTCTTTGATTTTCACTGCCACCCCGGTATGAAACCCCAGTTTTCTGACCCAAATACGAAATTAACTCCCTGGGATTTTATCGATGCAAAACTTTCGATTTCGAGAGAAATTAAATTACAGATCAATAAACTGTTTAATGAAGTGCTGAACTCCCAGTCGAACCTGACTCAGCTGGTAGAATCAGATGTAAAGTTAGTTGGATTAATTCTGCATGCACCTGAACAAAAAATAGCGCAGGCACTTACTGAAAAAAAAATAGTTAATAAAGGGAAAGTAAACCTGATTAGCGGAACACGGCTGGCCTATTTAAAAACAGGCATACATAGCTATGAAATCATTAAAGAGGAGCTGAACTGGTTAAAAATAAGCAAATCGCCCAAGGCCGGCAGAAAGCTCACGGTTTTAAACAAAGCGGCTGATTTTAAGGAGGATGAAGCCAATACTATTTTCGGGGCACTCATTATTGAAGGGTTACATTGTTTTTTTGACGACCCCGGTGCACCCGATGCTACAAATATCTATTTGAAAAATTTTCATGAGTTTACTGATGAAAATACCGTTATTGCTATCAATGTTTGTCACATGCAGCAAAACCAGTTTTGTAATCATGCACACGGTATCCAGTTTTTTAATCCACCTTATTTTTATCCAACGGGTAAAGGCATTACAGCCTGGGGTAAAGAGATGATCAGTTTAATGACCGGCAAAAAAATACTGGTAGACATTAAACACATGAGCTTAAAGGCCAGGTGGGAGTTATACAGCTTGCTAAAAGACGATGACGATAATTTTATTCAACCCATCATTTGTACACATGCAGGAACCACGGGACTGTCTATCCGTGACCGGGTAAAATATTTATTGAATAAACCTAAAGACAAAGGGTTGGTTTATGAAGTTTCCTATTTAAAACCCAAAAGCAGGCATTTCGAAAATACCTATCATAACTGCAGCAGTATTAATTTATATAATGAGGATATTGAAAATATATTTTTATCCGGTGGTATAATCGGTCTGTCTTTTGATCAACGCATTTTAGGTTTTGCCGACGAAAGTGTTTTACCCAATGTTACCGTTCCACATGATCTGGAATACATCAGCCGCCCGGAAGCCGACTTTTTTTTAGGCCCCAACCCAACTGCTTTACCGCCCTGGCCCAATGATACCAATGTATGGGCCGCGGAGGATTTTGAAGACCTTGACCCTTCGCTGTATATTGAAACCCACCGCAGGTTTTTGGTAAATAATATTATTCATATTTTATGGATAGCCAATAAACATGCGGAAATTGATATTAAAAAAGCAGTAAAACAAATATGCCTGGGTACCGATTTTGACGGGTTGATCAATGCGATCGATTGTTGTAAGACAATAAAGGGTATCCATAAATTAAAAAAAGATATGCGTGCAGAACTGGTGAAAGGCATGGCAATCATCGATGCTGCTGCCATAAATGTTGACGAACTGCTGGATAATATATTCTACAATAATGGAAAGAATTTTATGCTTAACCGTTTAAAAATAATGGCAGGTTAAAAAAATTATTTCGCATAAGCGTCATGTTAACAAATTAAAAAATCTGCCCTTTATTTTGTTTTAAATTATATGTGTTCCCCGAAATAGGCTTAATTTTAATCCTTTATTACCACTTTGAGGTATTGTTTAGTTCGCAAAACTGTCTTCTATTTGTTTACGGATTCAAAAGTTGGCGCTCTGTAAATTATAAAACTCAATTGGCCCGTCTGTAAACCGAACCTTTTTGAGAACAAGGGAATTGTTCCTTTGTGGATTTTTCTCATGCTTGAACAAATCCCCGTCCCGATTCCTCGGGATGGGTCTTTTTTTGAAGCCCGGGCAGGTAACTAAAAATATTATCAAAAAAATACTAAATTAATTAGTGTTAATAAATTTAAACTATTATCTTTGTTTCCGAATTTACATTTACAACGCAAAACCAGATACAACAACTAAAAAAATTCAACAATGAGCAAGGCAGAAAATGTAGAAAAAACAGAAAGATCGGAAAAATTCAAGGCGCTTAAATTAACGATGGATAAGATCGATAAAGATTTTGGAAAAGGATCGGTCATGATGATGAACGAAAGAGTGGACGTAGAGCAGGGGGTCATATCTACCGGTTCAATAGGATTGGATATGGCTTTAGGTATTGGCGGTTTACCAAAAGGACGGGTAGTGGAAATTTACGGCCCGGAATCCAGTGGTAAAACAACCATTGCCATTCACGTAATTGCCGAGGCTCAAAAAAAAGGTGGTATGTGTGCATTTATTGATGCTGAGCATGCTTTCGACAGTGTATATGCAAAAAAACTGGGTGTAGATATTGATAATTTATTGATCTCTCAACCGGACTATGGAGAACAGGCCCTGGAAATTGCCGATCGTTTGATCCTTTCAGGTGCCCTGGATGTTGTGGTTATTGATTCTGTGGCTGCGCTGGTACCCAAAGCCGAACTCGAAGGTGAAATGGGTGACAGCAAAATGGGGTTACAAGCCAGGTTAATGAGCCAGGCTTTACGTAAACTAACGGCAACCATACATAAAACAAACAGTTGTTGCATTTTTATCAACCAGCTGCGTGAAAAGATCGGTGTCATGTTTGGCAACCCCGAAACAACAACCGGCGGTAATGCATTAAAATTCTATTCTTCTGTGAGGTTGGATATTCGTCGTATGTCAACGATCAAAGATGGCGATACGTCAATCGGTAATCATGTTAAAGTAAAAGTGGTAAAAAATAAAGTGGCTCCACCATTCCGGCTGGCTGAGTTTGATATTATTTATGGTGAAGGAATTTCTAAAGTGGGCGAAATTATTGATATGGGTGTTGAACTGGGTATCATTCAAAAAAGCGGAAGCTGGTTTAGCTATAACAGTGACAAACTGGGCCAGGGCCGCGAATCGGTAAAACAGTTAATGCAGGATAATCCTGAAATGGCAAACGAAATAGAAGGTTTGATCAGGGAAAAAATTAAAGAAGTACAGTCTGCTTAAATAATTACTTATTGGGTTAGTAAGTATAAAGCTATTGTGTGTAAAAACGCGATGGCTTTTTTATTTACTTATTTTTGTGTACAACTTCATTTTTGAGCACAAGAACCATAGCACACCTGGCATTATTTTTTGCGAATTTGTTTTTTGCAATTAATCTCACCGCGGTTAAACACCTGACCAATAATCAACTGGTACAGCCTTTTGGTTTAAACCTGGTTCGGGTTGCCACAACAGTACTATTGTTGTGGATATTATATTTAATAAAACCGGTGAAAAACCGGATAGAGAAAGTAGACTATATAAGACTTATACTCTGTGCCATTACCGGGATTGCCATTAACCAACTGTTTTTTTTAAAGGGCCTCTCACTTACTTATCCTATTCACGCGGCTTTGTTGCTGCTGATAACACCGATACTGATCGTTTTTATAGCTGCCTGGGTATTAAAGGAAAGACTGGGATATTATAAACTGACAGGATTGGCGTTGGGCATTTCGGGTGCATTGGTTTTAATATTGGCAAAGGATTTTACCGGTGCCGGGGAAAATGTTATTATGGGCGATGTTTTTATAATTATCAATGCGTTATCCTATACCCTGTTTTTTATTTTGGTAAAACCTTTAATGCTTAAGTACAACCCTGTCGTAATTTTAAGATGGATATTTACAATTGGATTTTTGTTTGTATTTCCTTTTGGTTGGGTGGAGTTTACGCAAATTCCATGGAATGATTATACAGCCATCGACCATACCAGTATGGCCCTGGTTGTTTTGTCCGGTACATTTTTAGCTTATTTATTTAACTTATATGGTATTAAAAACCTGGGTGCTTCTGTGGCCGGCTTTTATATTTATACACAACCTGTTTTTGCCACCATGATCGCCATGTTTTTTTTGCAGGAAGCCCTGGAATTGTATAAAATCGTTTCGGCTTTATTAATTTTCAGCGGCGTATACCTGGCTAATAAAAAAATAAAAAATGGTTGATTTTTTATAAACAATCGCGGAAGAAGCGTTTCACCGGGCAGCAGGCTTTACAAAAAAAATATTTTTTTTAGATTCCTACAAGGGACCAGAATCATTTTGCAATACCGATTATACCAGTATTTAGTCCAAAGCCATTTGCTATCGGTAAAATAACATCTATGATTTCAACGTAGTGCTTTGGTTTACTTATTAAATCCAGATGGTATAACCGCCGTTTATATTGGATTTGGTTTTGATCTAAACTTTTTACAGGCTTTTTTATGGATCGGCAAACCCGGTAACCAGCGGCTGCTATTTTTTGGGGTAGTCAAAAAACAACATTTCTTTGGTTGCTTTGGCAAATTCCGACCAATGGGTAATATCTGCTATTAGCGCAAAATTTGCACAGGTAGGTATACTGTCGATTTTAGTTTGTGTATTCAGGCTGTTTACAAAATAGGTTATTCCCGGGTTATGCGAAAAAATGGCCACGGCGTTCAGGGTATCAGGTAAACCCACTATTACTTCATAGAAAACATCGGCAGAAGCATGGTAAAGCGCAGAAATATAAATGATCTCATCTTTCGGTTTCTTCAATGTTTCGGCGAATAATTCTGCGGTTTGTTTTGCCCTTATCGCAGGACTGGAAACCAGGGCATCTATTCCCAGCCTGGAATCCAATAATCGTTTGGCCATCAGGTGTGCATCGGATTTACCCCTTTCATTAAGAGGACGCTCAAAATCATTACCAAAAAAACTTTGATCACTTTTGGCATGCCTTATAATAAAAAGTTTTTTCAACGAAAAGCTGTTTAAAAATACAATACAATTTAATTATACAAATCAAATTACATTTGCAATAAATGAACAGCTATAAAAGTATAAAAATTTTACGCAAACCTGCCATTAACATATTAAACTTTCGCAACTTTATTTATTAATAAATTTATGCATCCGTTCGTTTTACGCCTTGTTTCAATTGTCACGGTTTCACTTGGTTCACTTTCATGTGCTACCTCTCAAAAAGTAAGCGGGGTCACAACCAATATTAACAGCTTAAAATTTGTTGGGGACTATGCAATTCCTTTCAATTACAAATTCAAAAATACCACGGTTGGCGGCCTGTCGGGTATCGACTACGATGCCGAAAATGAACAATATTATTTAATAAGCGATGATAGAAGTGAAAAAGAACCGGCCCGGTTTTATACTGCAAAAATATTTTTAACGCCGAAAGGAATTGACAGTTTAATCTTTACCGAAGTCAATCATTTTTTGCAAGCCGATGGAAAAGTTTATCCCGGCATTCACCAGGATCGGTTTAAAACACCCGACCCTGAAGCAATCCGTTACAACCCGTTAACCCGTGAGCTGGTTTGGAGCAGCGAAGGGGAAAGAATCGTAAGGGGAAGAGATACGGTTTTAGTAGATCCGTCGGTAGTACTTATTCAACCCGGTGGTACATTCATATCGCCATTTGAAATACCCGCTAACTTAAAAATGCAGGCTGTTGAAAAAGGTCCCAGGAAAAACGGCGTGTTGGAAGGAATGTGTTTTGCCGACAGTTATAAAACGCTTTATGTAAGTGTGGAAGAGCCCTTATTTGAAGATGGTCCGCAAGCTGATCTTACCGATAACAGGGCGTTTGTGCGGATCATCAAATTTGATGTGGCAACTGGTATAAGTACAGCGCAGTATGCCTATAAACCGGAACCGGTTGCCCATCCTTCGAAACCCGAAAATGAATTTAAAACCAATGGGGTTTCCGAGATCCTGGATCTTGGGCATAATAAGCTGCTGGTGATGGAGCGTTCATTTTCTACCGGTCGTTTACCCTGCACCATCAGGCTTTTTGTTGCCGATTTACAGGCAGCTACCAATATTGGTTTAACGGCCTTGAAAGACAATCAAAATTTTATTCCTGTAAAAAAAACCTTGTTACTAAACATGGATGACCTGGGCATATATACTGATAATATTGAAGGAGTTTGTTTTGGCCCGCTTTTACCGAACGGTCATAGAACCCTGCTATTTGTTGCCGATAACAATTTTAAGTTTTTTGAAAAAGCCCAGATACTGTTGTTTGAAGTTTTCGAATGAAAGGGCTCTTTTATGAATGACATTAAATATATTGTTGCATTAAGTTAGCTTTGGAGATAAATAAATTTCAATGATGATCGATAAGATAAAAAAAATTGCCCTGTTGGGGTTGTTTTTGTATTTACCTTTTTGCAGCATGGCCTGGGGTGTATTGGGCCACCGCATTGTGGGACAAATTGCAGATACTTACCTGGCAAAAAAAACGAAGAAAGAAATTTATAAGATATTGGGCAACGAATCAATTGCCATGGCCAGTAACTGGCCCGACTTTATAAAATCCGATCGGACCTATGCTTACCTAAGCAACTGGCATTATATTAATTTTAAAGAAGGGCTCACAGAGACAGCACTAAAAGATTACCTGGCCAGTGACACGCTAACCGATGCCTACACAAAAATAAACTGGTTATCGGAACAACTGAAGAGTAAAGAACTGGACCAGGACAAAAAGGTTTTATACCTGCGTTTGCTGATACATATTGTAGGCGATATACACCAACCGATGCACGTGGGCAGGTTCGAGGACCTGGGAGGGAATAAGATCAGGGTAACCTGGTTTAAAGACTCTGTTAACCTGCACCAGGTGTGGGACTCAAAGCTGGTAGATTTTCAACAATTAAGTTATACCGAATACGCTGGCGCCATTAATTTTACCACCCGTGCACAAAGAAAAATATGGGAGGCCGAGCCTTTGAGTGAATGGGTTTGGCAGTCGTACCAACTGGCCGGAAAAATTTATGCAGATATAAAAACCGGAGACAGGTTGGGCTTTGACTATGATTTTAAATATAATGCCATCGTTAACCAGCAATTATTAAAAGGGGGCGTTCATTTGGCTTCTTTATTAAATGAAATTTTTAAGTAGGTAGTTGCCGGTATTATAGGGTAGTTAGATCACACGCGGCTCTTAACTCCAGACTCAGGGCTCCCGTCTCCCGTCTCCCGTCTCCTGACTCCCGTCTCCTCAATACCCCCTTACATTCCTTCCTTCCATATAGTTGATGAAGGCTTTGTTGCATACCCGGTTACCACCCGGCGTTGGGTAGTTACCCGTAAAATACCAATCGCCGGTATTGGTAGGGCAGGCTTCATGCAGGCTTTCAATAGTTTGGTAAATGACCTGCACAGGAATTTTCAGGTCTTTTGGTGTAATTAATTCCGCGATCTTTTTGCTCATCTCTTTTAATGCAAAAGGTTTGTAGATCTCCTGTACCACATTCTGCGTGTGTAGTTGGTTATTACGCTGCAGTTCCTTGCATTTTTCCAAAGCTTCCGTCAAAATATGTTCCTGTTTGGTATCATGCAGCAATTCAATGGCAGCTTTAAAAGCGATAAAATCTCCCAGCTTGCTCATGTCAATACCATAACAGTCGGGGTAACGTATTTGTGGTGCGGATGAAACAATGATGATTTTTTTGGGTTCCAGCCTGGCCAGCATGCGAATAATACTTTCTTTCAGCGTGGTACCCCTCACGATGCTGTCATCGATAACCACCAGCGTATCCTCATTTTTACGAACGGTACCATATGTGATGTCGTACACATGTTGCACCATTTCATTGCGGTTGGCGTCTTCTGTAATGAAAGTGCGCAGCTTTACATCTTTGATCGCAATCTTTTCAAACCGCACTTTCCGGTTAATCATTTCCGTTAACTTGTCTTCATCAAAATCTTTTCCCCAACTGGTAATACGTTCTATTTTTATTTTGTTCAGGTAGTGTTCCGCACCTTTTAGTAAACCATAAAAAGCAGTTTCTGCGGTGTTGGGAATAAAAGAGAATATGGTATTTCTTAAATCGTATTTAATTACTTTTAAGATAATATCACTTAAGTTATAGCCCAGGGTGATCCGCTCCCGGTAAATTTTTTCATCACTTCCACGGCTGAAATAAATGCGTTCAAAACTACAGGCTTTTCTTTCTTTGGGTTCTACAATCTGTTCAATGGTATAGTCTCCGTCAGCATGTACGATAAGTGCATGGCCGGGCATTAATTCCTGTACTTCGTTTTCGCCAACATTAAAAGCGGTACGTATGGCGGCTCTTTCGCTGGCAGCAACGATCACTTCATCATTGATATAATAATAAGATGGGCGTATTCCGTGCGCATCCCTCATCACAAAAGCATCTCCGTTACCCAGCATACCGCTAAAATTAAAACCGCCATCGAAAAGGGGCACTGCCTTTTTTAATATGTTGGAAATGTCTATCCGGCCGGGAAATGCTTCGTCTGCTTTTACAATAAAATGGTAAACAACTTCCATCATGGCTGCCAGGTCACTTTGACGCTGAAATTCACCAGGATCAATATTCACCAGGCCAAATAACTCTTCGGTATTCACCAGGTTAAAGTTTCCTGCCAATGCTAAATTGCGTGAAGGAATAGTATGGCGTTTTATGAACGGATGACAAAACTCCACATTATTTTTTCCCTGTGTGCCGTACCTGAGATGGCCCAGCAAAACTTCGCCTAAAAAATCGAAATGGCCCTTCATTAAACCAGGATGGTTCTTAATATCCGGGTTATATTTCTGGATTTCGTTCATTTCGCTGCCTATTTGTGCAAACAGGTCAGCAATGGGCTGGTTGGTACAGCTCCGTAACCGGTGCATAAACGGGTAACCCGGTTCCGTATTTAATTTTACGGTTGCAATGCCTGCACCATCCTGGCCACGGTTATGTTGCTTTTCCATCAGCAGGTATAACTTATTAAGGCCATACATGACAGTACCATATTGTTGCTGATAATAACTGAAAGGCTTTCGAAGACGAATGAAAGCTAATCCGCATTCGTGTTTAATATCGTCGCTCATGATGTTGCCCCGATAGCTATCGGGAGAGCTGCAAAGTTAAGGCTTTAGCAAGGAGCATCAAATAAAAATACCCCCGGTAAAACCCGGGGGATATGAAATTGTTTTTCCGGTAGATTACAAACCACTGAAGTTAAGGCCAATCTGAAATAATTTCATATCAGCAGCCACACCGTCTTTAAAAATATTATTGATCTGGAAGCTTCCAAATAATGAAAAATTGGCATAACCAAGCCTTGCAGTTGCCGACAAGCGGGTTGAGTTTAAAAAACCCTTGCCGGTTTCCTTGGCGGTATAGCTGTTTATCTGGTTGCCGTTTTTATCCAGTAATGTTTTACCTTTTGTATGCGAGCTTAAAAGGGTTCCCACTTTAAAACCCACAGCAGCTTTAAAACTTTTGTTTTCTTTTTCCGGATCTAATGTAAATCGCAGTTCCACAGGTACCTCCAGGTAAGCCGTTGTTAGTTTGTACTTTTTAAAATGATCCAGGCTGTCGGCATTGATAAAGGGAAGTTTGGCACTTTTGGATTTGAGATCAACAAACATTTTATCAAAATACTTATTACTTGTGCTAATACCTACACCAAACCCAACACTCCATTGCGGGCTGTTTTTAAAGCGCTTATCGAGCATAACATAAACATTGGCTCCCCGCGCCAGGCCTTTCAAATGATTAAAAATACTGTCCGGAGTTCCTGACCAGTAGTCGCCCGCTAATTGAAGCATTAAATGATCTCCGGGGCGGTTCATAAAACCTGTGCTCTTTTTCTTGTCCTGTGCGGTTACAACAAATACAGTGGTCAGGGCAACAACAACAAATAATAATTTCTTCATAATCAATTTTGATGCTGCAAATTAACAGCAAATAAATTAATGAAGCGTTAAAAAAAAGGGGGCCGAACATTTCCAGCTATTTATCATGACCTGAACAGGCAATTATATATGCTGCGGGGTAGAGCACATAAAAAAAGGTCACCAACAAGCAACCTTTTTAAATGTGGTGGGCCCACCTGGGCTCGAACCAGGGACCAGCTGTCCCGATAGCTATCGGGAGAGTCAGTTGCCTAATTTGTATAAGTAAGAATGAGTTTTTTAATCATTTCGGGGTAAATAGCCAGGTTCTGAATATATTTTTTGCTTTTCATTTTCTTTATGTGAGACTCAATTTTCATTGCCTGTGCTGTACTTGAGCAAGGAATAAAAAGAAATAGTTCCCAGTCTTTTGCTATAGAAGTAAAATGGTTGCCGTAAGCAGACAGATAATGCTTTATGAGACGGTTGCTAATACCCTCCTGAGTTATTCCGGTGTAAAATTTATTTATATAGAGAGAGAACAAAATATAACATCCAATTTTATCCATTTCAAGGGTTAATTGGGTAAAGTAAAAAGAGCCACAAATTTTATGTGGCTTCTTTAGTGGGCCCACCTGGGCTCGAACCAGGGACCACCTGATTATGAGTCAGGTGCTCTAACCAACTGAGCTATAGGCCCTGTTATGTTTTACATAACGGAAGGCAAAAGTAAGAAAAAACAATATTCTAATTCTAATTTTTAAAAAGCAAATTTAGTTTTCTATGATTTTTTATCATGCTGCCTGGCAATATAATTTTTCAGCTTAGTAAAAATAGTTAACTTACCAATCAAACGATTGTGATTACTAACAGCCATATACTTGCGCTGCTTGAAGATATTGCCATAAACAATTCTGAAAAAGCATATAAGATCCTGTTCATGAAAATGCATGGGAGCCTGCGCGATTTTGCCGCCGGTATTTTAAAATCCGCTGAGGATGCAGAAGAGGTTGTTTCTGATTTTTTTATTACCATTTGGCAAAAAAGAGCTTCTTTGGGAACTATAAACGATCCCAGGTTGTATTTCTTTATTAGTGTCAGAAACAGGGCGCTAAACAAATTAACGGCTAATGGCAGGTATAAGTTACCAAAAGACAGTCATTGGGAAACTACACTCACCAGTGTATTCTTCAACCCGGAAGAGCTGTTACTTTCTGCAGAAATAGTAAAAAAGATCATGCAGGCCATCAATGAACTGCCCGAAAGGTGTAAAATGATCTTTAAATTGATAAAAGAAGATGAGCTTACCTATGCAGAAGTAGCCAAATTACTGGATATATCTGTTAAAACCGTTGAAGCTCAAATGGCAATCGCATTCCGCAGGATAAAAACCCACAGTGAGTTCAAAAATCAGTTTCCGGAACTTCACACCCTGCTTTCCAAAAAAAAATAATCTTTCTTTTAGGGGTAATGAATAGTTTTTGTTGTCCATGATACAGGTTATCGTCAATTTTTTGTATGAAAGAAGAAAAGTACTGGATATTATTGTCGAAAAAAATTACCGGGGAAGCTGCCGATGAGGAGCTGGAGCAACTGCAGGAGTTGATGGATGGCAATCCCGAATGGAAAACCATCATGGAAAACCTGCAGGAAATCTGGAATTCCAAACCCGCTGATGTTGATCATGACAACAAGCGGCAGAGAACTGAAGACCTGTACCTGGCTCATATTAACCGGTTAAAGCAAAAGATGCCTGGCTTTAAAACAAAAAATGAATTATTTGACCAGGAAGCCGAACCTGGTTTAAGCCCGGATAAAAAACCATTTTACAAACATTGGGTTATTTATGCAGCAGCTTTTGTTGGTATTGCCTGCTTCCTGTTGGTTTATCCATATATCAATTCAACAGGCAACACGGATAAAATTCGCGAATCATCGCGGGTAAATGAAATAACTGTAAATCGCGGAGCAAAAACAAAGATCCGGCTTCCGGATGGAACCCACGTTTGGGTAAACGCCGACAGTAAATTATCGTATCCCGAGACATTTAAAGGTCCGTTACGGGAAGTTTATTTGGAAGGAGAAGGTTATTTTGATGTTGTTAAAGATGCGGCCCATCCTTTTATAGTGCATACTGCAGGGTTAGACATCAGGGTATTGGGTACAACGTTTAATGTAAAAGCATATGAGGCGGAGTCCACCATTGAAGCCACGCTTATCCACGGCGCAATAGAAGTAATGGAACCCAATCAAACAGGGGTTCCACTGGCGATTTTAAAACCACATGAGAAATTAATATTTAATAAACTTGCTGTAGCCCGGGATAATAAAAAGGATAATCTGAATAAAAGTGGTAACTTAAACGAAGAAGTATTAAAAGTCCCTGCCTTCACGATAGACCGGATAGCAAATAATATTGTTGACTCGGCAATTATAGAAACTTCCTGGGTATATAACAGGCTCACGTTTGAAGATGAAAAATTTGATAACATTGCAGTAAGCATGGAGCGGTGGTTCAATGTTAAAATAAAGATCAATAATGATCAAATAAAATCATTCCGGCTTACCGGCTCTTTTGTGAATGAAACCGTTGAAGAGGCATTAAGGGAGTTGCAATACCTGGTACCATTCAACTTTACAAGGAACGGAAAGGATATAGAAATAAATAAAAAATAATTTCAGCAATGGCTGAATAAAAATAAAAGGGAAATGCGCTAACATTTCCCCGGATGCTAAAAAACAACATGAATGATTTGTATATCTAAAGCTCTGTCATTATTAACACCAAAATTAAAATTATGCAAAAAAGCGTACTTCAGGATCACAAAATATGGTCCGGGGGGCTTCTAAAAACTCTGCTTGTTATGAAGCTTGCCATGGTCATTGTCTTATTTACTGCTTTTCAGGTAAAAGCAAGTCCTTCATTGGGGCAAAACATAAGCCTTTCGATGAATAATACAGAAATAAAAAAGGTTTTGAAATTCATCGAAAAGGACGGGGACGTCCGGTTTTTATTCAATTCCGATCTGCGCGACATTAAAAAGAAGGTCACGTTCAAAGTAAATGATCTTCCGTTAAAAGAGGCGCTTAATACCCTGTTTTCAGGCACTAATCTTACTTACAGGGTTTTGAACAACAACCTGGTTGTTGTAAAATCGTTGGATGAGGAAGAGAACAAGGCTGTTAAAGTAACAGGTAAAATAACAGGTGAAAACGGAGCCGCTTTATCAGGAGTTTCCGTGTTGGAGAAAGGAACTTCCAACGGTACCTCCACCGATAATAACGGTACCTATACCATTACTGTTGGCGACAACGCAACGCTGGTGATAAGCTACATTGGTTATCAACCCCAGGAGGTAAAAATAGATGGACGTTCTGTAATTGATATCCAGCTTAACCTTTCTGTTAAAACGGCTGAAGAAATCGTTATTATTGGTTACGGATCTGCCAGTAAAAGGGATTTAACCGGTTCTATTGCAAAAGTTTCGGGTAAAGACATTGCGGACAAGCCCAATACAAATCCCGTTGCTTCTTTGCAAAGCAGGGTTGCCGGGCTTTCGGTTGTTAATAATGGAACACCCGGTGGAGCACCGGATATCAGGATCAGGGGCACAGTAAGTATTGGGCAAAAAAGCCCGTTGTTTGTGGTAGATGGAATTTTTAATGATAATATTGATTACCTGAACCCCAACGACATTGAGTCAATAGAAATTTTAAAGGATCCCTCATCGCTGGCAATTTTTGGGGTTAGGGGCGCCACCGGGGTGATTGCCATTACTACCAAAAGGGCTAAGGGAAACCAGTTAATTATTAATTTTAATACTTCTTACGGGTTTAAAAAGTTAGTCGATAAAATTGAGATGGCTAATGCTGATCAGTTTAACACCCTTTTTGCCCAGGAAAATTCGAATAATGGTGTTCCAACACCCGATTATTCTGCTTTTAATGCGAATACTGACTGGATAGATGCGGTTACAAGAACGGGTAAATTTAATAACAATAATATCACGATATCAAGTGCTACGGATAAAAACAGGTTTACACTCGGTTTAGGTTATTTAACGGATGAAGGTATCATTATTCACGAAAAGCTGGAAAAAATGTTGCTTTCTTTTTCTGATGAATTAAAAATTGGCAAGAATATCAAATTGGGTGTTAACCTCAATTCTTCCAGGCAGAATAATCCGTATGGTGCAGGTGGAGTATTGGATAATGCCAGGAAAGTAATGCCGCAGGTTTCTGCCGGAACTAAAGCCGTTCGTGTTTCCAATCCTTATGGCAATGATAGTATTAATGCAAATATTTATTATAGCCTGGCTACTGCACTTCAAAACTCAGGTGTTATAAACCCGGTACTGGAAGTAGAAAATACCTGGAATAAGCGGGTCAGTATCGAATACAGGAATGTTGGCAGTGTATATGCTGACATCAGCTTCCTGAAACATTTCAATTGGCGATCTACTTTTTATGCAGATATCAGCAACGTAAACACCCGTTCATACAGCCCGCTTTATTACGCTTATGATGCGGCATACGACTCAGCAATTTTGTATGGTGCAAGAACAAGGGTTAATGAAAGCGATCAGACGTACAGGAAGTTTCAGCAGGATCATATCCTCACTTTCAGGAAAAATTTTGGGGATCATAATTTAACGGCCACGGCAGGGTTCACTTCTTATTATTTTGGCAACTTTAACAGGTTTGGTGTAGCTAATCCGTATACTACCGGTAATGCCCTTCCAATACCCGACGATAAAAGGTTCTGGTATTTAAGTAATGGTTTCCAGGACCCCAATGCTTCTTTTGCAACATCATCACAGGGCGAAAATTCATCTGTGTCGGTTTTAGGGAGGGTTTTGTATAACTATAAAGGCAAGTATTTACTGAATGCTTCTATCCGAAACGACGCGTCTTCGCAAATACCCGAAAAGAACCGTAACCAGATGTTCTGGGCCGTGGGTGCGGGTTGGGAAATATCTAAAGAAAAATTTTTAGAAAATATAAAACAGATCAACTTTCTAAAATTAAAGGGTTCCATTGGGGTATTGGGTAACCAGTCAACTTATGGAGTTAGTTCCAACTATCCTGCTTATCCAAATTTATTAAATGATGCCGGTGCGGTATTTGGCACATACCTGTATAATGCCGCGGTTGCTGCTTATGAAGTAAATCCCGATTTAAAATGGGAAACCGTTCATGCTAAAGAAATAGGTTTTGAACTGGTAGCATTCAATAACCGCTTGCATTTTGAAGCTAATTATTTTACTAAAACAACCAAAAATTTAATGACCTATATAAGTCTGAGGGCACTCGGTTTAAATGACAAACTAACTAATGGTGGTAGTATCCGGAACATGGGCGAAGAGTTTACTGCCAGCTGGACTGAAAAACTGAATAAAGATTTTACCCTAAATGTAGGGGGGAATATCACTTTTCTTAAAAATAAAGTGCTTACATTATCACCCGACCTGCCAGGAGGTTCCATCATCATCGGATCGCAAAATAACGGTAGTGCAGAAAGCAGAACAACGCCGGGGCAACCCATTGGATCTTTCTATGGTTATGTTGTTGAAGGGCTTTACCAGAGTTATGCCGATATATTAGCATCGCCGGTTGCCTCATCACTTGGTGCTTACGGTCCGGGGGATTTTAAATTTAAAGACCTGAACGGCGATGGGCAAATTACTGCTGATGACAGAACTGTTATTGGTAATCCTACTCCTAAATTTACTTATGGTGCCAATATTAACCTTAATTACAGGAATCTGAGTTTGGCCATTGATATGGGAGGGGTTTATGGAAACCAGGTTTTCAGAACATGGGGTTCGCTGGAATCCCCTTTTCAAAGGGTAAATTATCCAGCCTTTAAAAGTAGTAGCTGGAGTGGCCCGGGTACTTCAAACTGGGATCCCATCATCAGCCAGGGACACCGGTTCAACTATAATGGTTCTACATACAATATTGAAGATGGCAGTTATTTCAGGCTAAGAAATATACAGCTTGGGTATGATTTTAAACCAGGGTTGATTTCAAGAGCAAAAATGAAAAATATGAGGGTGTATGTAAACCTGCAAAATCCTAAGACCTGGAAGAATAACTACGGGTATACCGCAGAGTACGGTGGCAGCGCAGTTCAATTTGGATACGACAATGCAGGTAACGCCATTCCGGCCATTACAACCTTTGGTTTAAACGTAACTTTTTAAAATTATAAATTCATTGATTATGAAAAGAAATAAAATTTCATTTTGGGGTTTAATACTGGCACTCCCGATACTGTTTTCGGTGCTGGGTTGTAAAAAGTTTATAGACAGGAAACCCCTCACCTCTACCCTGGAAGATATTAACCAGGGTACACTGGAAGCCCAGAGTTTTGGTTTATACAACACCTTGTCTTTTGCAGGTTTTACGACCTTGCCCTGGCTCGATTTTCACAGCATACGTGACGATGATGCCCAAAAAGGCAGCAGCCTTACAGATGGAGCCGAAATCAATACAACATTTGAAACATTTCAATATACCAAGGACGATTGGGCACCCAATACCTATTGGAACGACAGGTATTTCATGATCAATCTTACCAATAAATTAATATATTTTGCCGATTCTTTGCAGGCAACAGACCCTGCATCGCAAAGAAATGTAGCGGAGGCAAAGTTTTTCAGGGCGTATTGTTATTTTGAGCTGGTAAGAACTTATGGGGAAGTTCCTTTGATTAATTTTTATTTTACCAAACCTATTGATGGGGTTAAACCTAAATCTCCCGTAAGTGTCATTTTTGCCCAAATTGATGAAGACCTTACTTTTGCTGCAAATGTATTACCCGTCAACTGGGTGGTTGCCAATACCAACATTTATCCGGGCCGCTTAACCAAAGGTGCCGCAAATACCTTGTGGGCTCAAACCCATTTGTGGAGGCAAAATTGGGGTACCGTATTAGGATTATGTACCCAGGTTGAAAATTCTGGCCAATACAGATTGGCTAACACATTCCCAGATATTTGGAAGGACGGACTTAATGGAGCCGGTAAAAATGGCGATGAATCTATCTGGGAACAACAAAGCTTTGTAGGTCCAAATGGAAACCCCGATAAAGGTACGAATTGGGGAACCTCCCAAAATGTGAGGCAGGGCGGCGCTACCAATGCATGGAACTTAGGTTGGGGCTGGAATGTGCCAACACAAAAATTAGAATCAGCCTGGGACAATACAGACCCACGTAAACGCCAAACAATACTTTATTCCGGGCAGTCGGATGGCGGCTCAGCACAGGGGGGTTATGGGGCAACCTTACCAGCTTATGGGCCAGGTACGGGAGGGCTTGATCAGCCTTTCTGGAATAAAAAAGTATATTCTGATCCGCAGATGCGGTCCTATACCGGCCAAATATTTGGAAGTGGCGGAGCCAGCTGGATAAATCACAGGATACTGCGCTATGGCGATGTGTTGTTAATGCATGCAGAAGCCAGTAACGAATTAAATGATGGCCCTACAGCTGCCATTTACCTCGAAAAGATAAGGAAAAGAGCGAGTGGAAACCAGGGCATCACACGTACGGTTGTTCCGGTAATACCCTTTGTTAGTAAAACACAAATGCGACAGGCAATAAAAAATGAACGTAGATGGGAATTTGCCATGGAAGGCTATCGTTTTTACGATTTGGTTCGATGGGGAGATGCCATCGCAGAACTGGGGGCTTTAGGATATACCAACCGTTGCAGGTATTATCCCTTACCGCAAAAAGCTATTGATTTATCCGGCGGTGTTTTAGTGCAAAACCCCGAATGGTAGTAAGAATAAAATCCTGATCTGTTGGTTAAAAAATGCAATCAGTGATTAATATAAATATTTTAAAAACGCAATTATGAATAAAATTAATCAAATACTAAAAAATGGCATGTTCATTTTGGTATTGTTTGCATTGGCATCGGGGTGTAAAAAAACGAGCCGACCGGCATTGGGAGATTACGCCGCGGATACGAATCCTCCCGGAGGGCCACTAAAGTTTTATGCCGCATTTGATGGCACATCTACAAATCCTTTAATGAATGCCGTGGATAGTATTCGGGCAAATTTTCCATCAGATAATCCACTGGTCTCTGTGACCGGGGTTGCCGGCAAAGGGATACAGGGAAATGGTACAAAAGCAATAAAATACCCGTCTGCAAATGATTTTAAAGGAGTTACCAGTTGTACCATATCTATGTGGGTAAATAACACGGTAAACCCAAATACAGAACTTTATTTCTCTTTGGCAAGTAAGGATTATTGGCACGAAAGCGCTGCCTTTTTGTTGGTAGAGCATGCAGCTGTTGACAAGTGTACATTTAAGTTTGCCTTAATGGATCATTGGGTAGAGTACAACGGTCAATCTTTTACAAAACCATTGTTTAATGGACAATGGCATCATCTTGCGTTTACTTATGACGAGGTTACTTCCCTGTTAAAAATCTATTTTGATGGGGTTGAAGTTCCCACACCCGGAGGCTCGGGAAATTTGGGTATTGGTAAGCTTAATTTAAAAACGGCAACAAATTTAGTTGTAGGTGGCTGGAATAAACATGCGGGTTTAACCGGACCTACTGATGGTTGGATCAATGGTTTTTCGGGTAAAATGGACCAGTTTCGTTTATATGGTAAAGTTTTAACTGCATCTGAAGTGTTGGCACTGTTCAATAGTAAACTATAAGTACTTTTTTCATATAGCATTCAGCGTTACCATAAACGGGCTGACAAGTTTTGTTCAGCCCGTTTAAATTTCACTTTTTCCAAAACCTGTATGCCTATAGGGTAAACAGTTTAAGCATGAACAACATTATCAAATACCGGTCTTTAGTCTTCATTTTTGTTGGCATGCTGCTATGTACGTTTTTTTTTACAAAGTGTATAAATAACGAAAAAGATAAAGCAGATGGTCAGGTTATGACTAACCATGCATCGTTTGCCGGCTCCGCTTCCTGTGTCAATTGTCATAAAAAAATTTATGACAGTCATATGAGTACGGCTCATTTTCTCACTTCTGCCACAGCCGATGAAAAAAATATCAGGGGAAGTTTTGAAACCGGAAATAATACGTTTGAATATTTTAACGGAGATAAAGTTGCTATGGAAAAGCGGGCAAATGGTTTTTACCAGGTTGCCTATATTAATAACATTGAAAAAAAAAGCGAACGGTTTGATATGGTTATAGGATCTGGAACAAAAGGCCAGACTTTCGCTTCCTGGACAAACAATAACCTTTTTCAATTACCAATAACTTATTTTACAAGTGCCTCCCGATGGTGCAACAGTCCCGGTTATCCCAATAAGATTGCCTTTAACAGGCCAATTACTTCACGTTGCCTGGAATGCCATTCTACCTTTGCTGAAAAAATATCTGCACCAGGTATTGAACCCGAAGCATTTAATAAAGGCACGGTAATTATGGGTGTGGATTGTGAAAGATGTCATGGGCCTGCCGCAAAACACGTTGAATTTCAAACACGAAATCCCAAAGAAACCACAGCAAAATTTATAATCAATCCTGCGAATTTTTCCCGCCGGCAAAGCCTGGACCTTTGTGCTCTTTGTCATGGAGGTCGATTGCAAAAAACAAAACCTTCTTTTGAATTTACGGCCGGTGATAGGCTGGCTGATTATTTTCTGATGGATACTGTTTCTAAAGACGTAAATTCAATAGACGTTCATGGCAATCAATATGGGTTGCTTAAAGCCAGTAAATGCTTTCTGAAAAGCAAAACCATGACCTGTAATACCTGTCATATTACGCATGAGAATGAAAAAGAAAAGTCGCAGGTTTTTTCTCAACGGTGTATGAGCTGCCATCATGATAAACATGCAGATGCGGTCGTCTGTAAAATGACCGCAACCGCCGGAGATGAGATAAATAAAAACTGTGTGCAGTGTCATATGCCCGAACAACCATCAATGGCCATAGCGGTTATGTTACAGGGAGAAACCATGCCTACACCTGCTTTAATGCATACGCATTTAATAAAAATTTACCCCAATGAAACAAAAAAAATTTTAGCGTTTATTAAAAAACAATAATGACACAAACACGAAAATACATTGTTCCTTACCTCGCTATAATATCGTTGATGATGGTTTCGTGTCACCAGGCTGATACGATGTTTACCAGCCTGGATTCATCAGAAACAGGGATTGGTTTTTCAAATACCCTTCAAAATAAAAAGGCTTTCAACATATTATATTACCTGTACTATTATAACGGAGGCGGAGTTTCGGTTGGGGATATTAATAATGACGGTTTGCCCGATATTTATTTTACAGCCAATAATAAAGGAGGTAATAAATTATACCTGAATAAAGGAGGTTTTCGGTTTGAGGATATCACAGAAAAATCAGGCGTAGCCGGTAAAGCCGATTGGAATACCGGTGTAACCATGGCCGATATTAATGCCGACGGATTGCTGGATATATATGTTTCTACTGTCAGTAACCGGTACGGACTTAAAGGACATAATGAATTATTTATAAACAAAGGCAACAACGTATTTGCCGAGGAATCTGAAAAATACGGATTGAATACTTCCTGCTTTACCACACAATCTGTATTTTTTGATTATGATCATGACGGTGACCTCGATTGCTTTATCCTTAACCAATCCCATCACCCACATGCCAATATTGTGGATACGGCCAACAGGAGAGTGTACGACTCCCTCTCGGGCGACAGGCTGTACAGGAATGATATCAGTACGATCGGGAAATTTACAGATGTGTCCGCGAAGGCCGGGATTTTACAGGGTAACCTGGGTTATGGATTGGGAATTGCCGTGGCAGATATGAATAATGATGGTTGGGAGGATATATATGTTGGTAACGATTTTCATGAGAATGATTATTACTATGTTAACAATGGACCTTCCCCCTCTCCAAATGGAGAGGGCCGGGGTGAGGTTAGTTTTACAGAACGCGGTGCGGCACATTTTAAGCATTACAGCAGGTTCAGCATGGGAAATGATATAGCCGATTACAATAACGATGGACAACCCGATGTGGTAACAGTTGATATGCTTCCTCAAAATGAGAAGATTTTAAAAACCTATGGCAGTGATGAGAACCCGGATATTTACAAAGTGAAACTTCAACTGCACGGTTACCAGGAACAGTTTTCCAAGAATAGTTTGCAAAGGAATAATGGAAATGGAAGTAGCTTTAGTGAAACATCATTAATGTCCGGTGTAGCAGCTACAGACTGGAGTTGGTCACCCTTGTTTGCCGATTTTGACAATGACGGGCTTAAAGACCTGTTTATTTCGAGCGGCATTGTCAAAAGGCCTGTTGATCTTGATTATATCCGGTTTATTTCGGACCTGGATGTAAAAAAGGGAAGGCAGGAAACAGATAAATATGATGAGGAAGCCATTGCAAGTATGCCTGATGGAAGTTCACATCCATACCTGTTCAGAAATGAAGGTGGGATGAATTTTAAAGATGTCAGTAAAGATTGGGGTACCGCCGACATGAAAGGATATTATACGGGAGCAACCTATGCAGATCTTGATAATGATGGTAATCTCGATATCATCATTAACAGCCTGAATGCTCCTGCAGTAATTTTAAAAAATAATGCAGCAGCAAAAAAAACCATAAATATTTCTTTTAGGGGGAACGGTCTTAATACATTTGGTATAGGAGCTAAAGCCTGGTTGTTTGCAGGAGGCAACATGCAATACCAGCAACTCATGTTAACCAGGGGTTTTCAATCTTCCACAGAACCGAAACTTCATTTTGGATCAGATACCCTTAAAACCATAGATAGTATACTTATAGTTTGGCCGGATCAAAAATACCAGGTATTGAAAAATGTTTCCTTAACCAATAAGTTTGAAGTAAAGCAGGCTGAAGCCGGTGGCGTATTTAATTACCTTACTTTTTTCCCACCTGCAAAACAAATGTTTGAAAATATAAGCAGCCAGGTTGGTAATGACTGGAAACATATAGAGAATGATTTTTTAGATTATAATAAACAGTACCTCATTCCTCACGAGATTTCTACAAGAGGACCAAAGATGGCAACAGCAGACGTAAACAAAGATGGGCTGGAAGATTTTTATGTTTGTGGCGCTTCCATGCAACCCGGGGCGCTTATGATTCAAACAAAAGAGGGCAGGTTTACGCAAACTTCCTTAACGGTATCCGGCAGAATGAAAGCTACAGAAGAAACAGATGCTGTTTTTTTTGATGCCAACAATGATGGCTGGCCAGACCTGTATGTGGTAAGTGGAGGAAATGAATATGATGATGGTAACCCGGCGCTTAATGACAATTTATATGTAAATGATGGCAAAGGAAATTTAGTGCAGGTTCTGAATGCGATTCCCAAAATACAAAAAAACAAATCGAGTGTAAGTGCTGCAGATATCGATCAGGACGGGGATATGGATCTGTTTGTAGGCACACTCTCCGATGCAAAACAATATGGCATATCACAACCTTCTTATTTGCTTTTGAATGATGGTAAAGGAAACTTTCAACCGGCCGGTTCTTCTGTAATAAAGCTTGACGGTTTGGGAATGGTTACCGGTTCTTCATTTGCTGATATTGATCGTGATGGCTGGCCCGACCTGGTGGTAACCGGTGAGTGGATGCCTGTAAAAATATTCATCAATCAAAAAGGAAAATTTACAGCCTCAGAGATTCCTCAATCAACGGGCCTGTGGCAAACCATTTATACCGCAGATGTGAATGGCGACGGGTTTACTGATATACTGGCCGGTAACTGGGGACATAACAGCAAATTATTTTCAGGAAAAAACGGCCCGCTGAAACTTTATGTCAAAGACTTTGATAATAATGGTTCTGTAGAACAGGTTATGGCCTATACGGTTGATGGCAAAGAGTATACTTTCCTGGCCAAAGACGAATTGGAAAGAGCCTTACCGGTATTGAAAAAAGCTTACCTCACCTATAGCGAAGTAGCAGGTAAAACAGTGCAGTATATGTTTTACGATCTGTTTAAGGATTACGTAGAGTTAAAAGCAGAAACACTGAGCTCCTGTTGTTTTATCAATGACAGAAAACGGAATTTTAAAAAGATGGAGTTGCCGCAAGAATTACAATTGGCTCCTGTTTTATCATTTGCTCCTGCTAAGTTAAACGGCCAGAATAGTTTCCTGGCTGCAGGAAATTTTTACGGGGTAATACCTTATGAAGGCAGGTACGATGCATTGCAGCCAACCGCGTTCTCGTTTAATCGATCAACAGGTAGTTTTCAAACGGGTATAAGTATTCCAATGCCCGATGGAGAAGTGAGAGATAGTAAATGGATCAGGACTGTAGAGGGAAAAGAAATAATGATTGTAGCAAGAAATAATAAAAGCTTACAGTTTTTTAAACCGGCTGATTAAGGTTAATAAACCATTGATCTAAACAGTAAAATAAAAATATGTAGATATGATACGACCAGGAAAATATATTTTCGTCTTACCGGTGTTTATGCTTTTTATTTTTGGCGACTGTTCAAAAAAACCGGGCAATGGTTCTACACCGGTGCCTGTGCCTGCAACCAACGATGTAGAAATGTGGCTGACTAAACCCGATCAAACTGTTTTGCTTCAAAAACAATCACAGGTACTGTCTTTTGGCAATACAACCAACAGTTATCCCAATATTGATATTGATTCGGCCGTTGCTTATCAAACCATTGATGGGTTTGGGTTTACTTTAACAGGGGGCAGCGCGTATCTTATCAACCAGATGGATGCCGGTTCAAGAGGGTCATTGTTAAACGAGCTGTTTGGCAACACAACTAATTCAATCGGCATTAGCTATTTAAGGATCAGTATCGGTGCTTCGGATTTAAGCAGTTCTGTTTTCAGCTATGATGATATGCCCGCCGGCCAAACAGATATTAATTTAGCGAACTTCAGTCTTTCCAAAGATACCGTTGATCTTATTCCTGTTTTAAAACAGGTGTTGGCAATCAACCCCAATATAAAGATCATGGGCTCGCCCTGGAGCCCGCCTGTTTGGATGAAAGATAATGGCAGCTCTGTTGGTGGTGGATTACTTCCACAATATTACAATGTTTATGCAGCTTATTTTGTCAGGTATATACAGGCCATGCGGGCAAACGGAATTACGGTGGATGCTATTACTGTTCAGAACGAACCGCAACATGGCGGCAATAATCCCAGTATGGTCATGTCGGCACTGCAGCAGGCAAATTTTATAAAAAATAATTTAGGCCCGGCATTTCAGGCAGCCGGAATAAACACAAAAATCATTATCTGGGATCATAATTGTGATAATCCAAACTACCCGATCACCATATTGAACGATGCTGCAGCCAAACCATATATCGATGGCTCTGCCTTTCATTTATATGCCGGTGATATCAGTGCATTATCAGCAGTTAGAAATGTTCATCCCGACAAAAATCTATACTTCACAGAGCAATGGACCGGTGCCAATGGCAGTTTTGACGGCGATTTTAAATGGCATATAAAAAATGTAATCATTGGCTCCATGAATAATTGGAGTAAAGTTGCCCTGGAATGGAACCTGGCAAATGACCCGTCATATGGCCCGCATACACCGGGAGGCTGTACCGAATGTAAAGGAGCTTTAACAATCGCGGGGTCATCGGTGATCCGTAATGTAGGCTATTATATTGTTGCCCAGGCGTCTAAATTTATTCCGGCCGGCTCTGTACGGGTTTCAAGTAACCAAATACCCGGTTTCTCAAATGTGGCATTTAAAACAGCTTCGGGAAAAAAAGTTTTGATCGTAGAAAATGAGGGCACTGCTTCATTAGGTTTCAATATTAAGTATAAGGGTAAATGGGTTTATACATTCTTAACCGCAGGTGCAGTGGGTACTTATATCTGGTAAATAAAAAATAATCATTATGAAAAAATTGAGTTTTGTTCTTAGTGCTGCCATTTTATTTTCCTGTGCTGATACAGGGAATAAAGAAACTAAAACTATGGGTACATCTTCTTTTTCTACTGAAGGGAAAACTGTATTGGTGTATACTACTGCCGACAGCAGTGATCTCAGGTTATCGGCAACGGATACCCTCAACTTTAAAGAAAAAGGGCAGCCCTTCGAAAATGAAGTAACGGTTTTTGTTGACCCTTCCAAAACCTTCCAAACCTACTTCGGAATTGGCGGAGCCTTAACAGATGCTTCAGCAGAAACATTTTATAAACTGCCAAAAGATAAGCAGCAGGAATTGTTAAAAGCCTATTTTGATAAAACGGATGGCATTGGCTATACCGTAGCAAGAACCAATATAAACAGCTGCGATTTTAGCAGCGATATGTATACCTACGTGCAGGACGGCGATAAGGAATTGACATCATTTAATATAGATCATGATAAAAAATTCAAGATCCCGTTTATTAAGGAAGCGATGGCTGCTGCAGGTAATTCGTTGAATTTGTTCGTCAGCCCCTGGAGCCCGCCGGCCTGGATGAAAGACAATAACGATATGCTGCAGGGAGGGCATCTTAAGCCGGAATTTTATGCCAGCTGGGCAAATTATTTTGCCAAATTTATTAAGGCATATGAAAAAGACGGAGTGCCTGTATGGGGCGCCTCTGTTCAAAATGAGCCCATGGCCAAACAGCGCTGGGAAAGTTGTATTTACACGGCTGAAGAAGAAAGGGACTTTCTCAAAAATAACCTGGGCCCTGTTTTGGAAAAAGAAGGATTGAAGGATAAAAAATTGATCGTATGGGACCATAACCGTGATCTGATGTACCAGCGTGCCCAAACCTATTTCAGTGATCCGGAAGCCGCAAAATATGTATGGGGAATAGGGTTTCATTGGTACGAAAACTGGAGCGGCGGAACGCCCATGTACGATAACGTGCAAAGGGTGCATGAGGCATTCCCCGATAAAAATATATTTTTCACCGAAGGCTGTGCGGAGAGTTTTGATTCAACCAGGTACTACAGCTGGGCACTGGGCGAAAAATATGCCCGTAACATGATAACCGATTTTAATAACGGCATGGTGGGCTTCACCGACTGGAATATTTTACTGGATGAAACGGGCGGCCCGAATCATGTTGGTAATTTCTGCTTCGCTCCTGTTCATGGCGATATTAAAACAGGAAGGCTCATCTATACCAATGCCTATTATTATATCGGGCATTTCTCAAAATTCATAAAACCGGGCGCAAAACGAATAATCAGCAGCAGTAGCCGAAGCCAGTTGCTTACCACTGCTTTTGCGAATGAAGATGGCAAAACGGTCGTGATCGTCATGAATCAAAGTGGTATTAAAACACCTTATTCTTTATGGGTAAATGGTAAGGCGGCTGTAGTAACAGCTTTGCCGCATTCCATTGCCACATTAATTTTTTAATGATGAAAGAAATAAAATACTGGCGTAATTGTTTCCTCATACTGCTGGCTCCGGTAATTTTTTCGGTTCAGTGCAGCAAAGGTGATGGCGCAGGTTCGCCAAACCCGGTACCCCCGCCACCTGCATTGTTATACAATACAGCCGTTAAGCTGGATAATTTATCGGCCTCTGCAGTGGGGGTCAATTATAATATCCGTACCAATGTGGCGATCAGGCTTTTTTTTAATAATGTGCTGAACAGGGCTTCTGTTTCTTCCAATGTATCCGTTAAAGAAAATGGCACAGTAACCCTGCCGTTAAATTATGCCTATGAAAACAGCGATAGTACACTGGTATTAACGGCATCAGCTCCTTTAAAATACCTGGCACGATATACGGTTAGTGCCAATACCAATCTGCTTTCTATTAAGGGCGGAAAGCTCAGTTCCGATCTGAATGTGCTGATCAATACACAAATAGACTCGACCAATAAATTTCCGGTCATCTCCGATAATGCATTACTCGACCTGGTTCAACAACAAACATTTAAATATTTTTGGGATTTTGGCCACCCGGTCAGCGGACTGGCCAGGGAGCGAAACAGTTCCGGCGAAACAGTAACTTCCGGCGGTTCGGGTTTTGGTATCATGGCCATACCGGTAGGCATTAGCCGCAATATGATTACCCGCGCCGAAGGTTTGGCAAGAATGCAAAAAATTGTTGGGTTCTTAAAAAACACGGCTGTAAAAGTTAAAGGGGCTTTTCCACATTGGTTGAATGGAACAACGGGAGCCATTATACCGTTTAGTGTAAATGATAATGGTGCCGACCTGGTGGAAACATCTTACCTGATGATGGGGCTGCTAACAGCCCGGCAATATTTTAGCACTGCAGATCCTTCAGAAATGACATTGCGGAACGATATCAACTCATTATACAATAATGTAGAATGGGATTGGTTTCGCCAGGGTGGTCAAAATCTGTTGTACTGGCATTACAGTACGGACAAGGGATGGATCATGAATATGCCGATACGCGGATGGAACGAGGCCCTGATAACCTACATACTGGCGGCTTCGTCCACCACGCACAGCATTCCTGCTTCGGTTTATACTAACGGATGGAAAGGAGGACCTGGTTTTATCAATGGCAATACTTATTATGGATACCAGCTTCCGTTGGGTCCTGCACAGGGCGGCCCGCTCTTCTTTGAGCACTATTCGTTTATGGGCGTAAACCCTAATGGACTCAGCGATGCGTCTGCGAATTATGCTGCACAAACAAAAAATCATACGCTGATTAATTATAATTATTGTAAAACAAACCCCAGGGGTTTTTTTGGTTACAGTGATTTGGTATGGGGTTTAACAGCCAGTGATATCGAAGGAGGTTATACAGCCAGTTCACCAACAAACGATGTGGCGGTTATTGCACCCACTGCGGCATTGTCTTCATTTCCTTATACACCCGGCGAATCCATGGCAGCACTGAAATTTTTTTATTATGTGCTGGGCGATAAAATATGGAAACAATATGGATTTGTAGATGCTTTTTCGCTGCATAATACCTGGTATGCAGATTCGTTCCTGGCCATAGACCAGGGCCCGATAATTGTGATGATTGAAAATTACAGAAGCGGTTTATTGTGGAACTTATTTACCAGCAGCCCCGAAGTAAAAACGGGGATGCTGAGTTTAGGATTTACAGCACCATATTTATAAGCAGGTTTAAAATGATAACCGGGAATGAGCAGTATGAAAAAGAATTTGATTCTTATCAGTTCAATTATTTTAAGCATCACAATTATTGGTTGCCATGCCGGTAATAAGATCTCAAATACTTTTCAGGAAACTGGTAACCGGATCCCGGCAGCAGATACCGCATTGTTCCGCCTGGTGCAACAACAAACCTTTGAGTATTTCTGGGATGGTGCAGAACCCACCAGCGGTTTGGCAAGAGAACGTTTTCATGCAGATAATATTTATCCGCAAAACGACAAGAGTACGGTAACCAGCGGCGGCAGTGGTTTTGGGGTTATGGCCATACTGGTTGGTATTGAAAGAGGATTTATTACCAGGACACAGGGACTGGAAAGATTTGAAAAGATTGTTCATTTCCTCGAAACAGCAGATCGTTTTCATGGAGCCTGGCCACACTGGTGGAATGGTGAAACCGGCAAAGTAAAACCCTTCAGTAAAAATGATGATGGGGGCGACCTGGTTGAGTCTTCTTTCATGATACAGGGACTGCTTTGTGTGCGGCAATACTTTCGAAATGGAAATGATGCAGAAAAAAAGTTGACTGCAAGAATTGATAGGCTCTGGAAAGAAGTTGAATTTGATTGGTACCGCAACGGACAACATGTGTTGTACTGGCACTGGAGCCCCTACAACGGGTGGAAAATGAATTTTGCCGTGCATGGATATAATGAATGTTTGATCATGTACATACTCGCCGCATCATCGCCAACACATGCTGTGCCCGCCGACGTGTATCATGAAGGTTGGGCAGAAAATGGAAAGATCAATAAATTCCCGGCAAACTATAACGGCATCACTTTGCAAATGAATCACCAGGGCGAAGCAAGCAACAGCGGCCCGTTATTCTGGGCCCATTATTCTTACCTCGGATTAGATCCCAGGGGATTGAAAGATCAATATGCCGATTACTGGAAAGAAAATACAGGCCATGCGCTTATCAACTATCGATGGTGTGTAAATAATCCGAAAGGATATAAAGGTTATGGTCCTGATAGTTGGGGATTAACATCCAGTTATTCCATGAAAGGGTATGCCGGGCATGCACCCAATGATAAAAGAGACCTGGGTGTAATTTCGCCAACAGCCGCGCTTTCCTCTTTTCCTTACACCCCCAAAGAATCAATGGCTGCCATGAAATACTGGTACAATGATATGAAAGATAAACTATGGGGCCCTTATGGTTTTTATGATGCATTTAGTGAAACGGCAGATTGGTATACGCCCAGGTACCTGGCCATTGACCAGGGGCCCGTTGTAGTGATGATGGAAAACTACCGCAGTGGCCTGCTGTGGAATTTATTTATGAGTTGCCCCGAAATTAAGGTCGGGTTAATAAAATTAGGGTTTGAAAGCCCCTGGTTAAAAAAATAAACTATGAATTGTAAATACCTCTTTGTTTTTATACTTTTTATTTTTCCACTCGTCGGATTCGGGCAACAGGAAATTAAAGTGATGTCTTTTAACATCAGGCTCGATGTTGATTCTGATGGAGAAAATAAATGGGATCTAAGAAAAGATAAAGTAGCCGGTTTAATGAATTACCATGGGGCCGATTTTATTGGCGCACAGGAAGTGCAGCATCATCAGCTTACCTACTTACTGGAAAACCTGGTTGGCTATAGCCATATTGGTGTGGCCCGCGATGATGGAAAAGAAGAAGGAGAATACTCCTGTATCTTTTATAAGAAAGATAAATTCAAGCTGGTTGGTCAGTCTACTTTTTGGTTATCGCCCACACCCGATTCTGTTTCATTCGGTTGGAATGCAGCCTGCCGGAGGGTTTGTACTTATGGACTTTTCCAACATAAAAAAACAAAACAGTTTTTCTGGGTGTTTAATACGCATCTCGATCACGTAAGCAAACTGGCCAGGCTGGAGTCGGTTAAATTAATAGCAAAAAAAATAGCAGCATTAAATTTAAAAAACTACCCGGTAATGGTAAGCGGCGATTTTAACAGCCGTCCCGATGATGAACCAACCCAATACCTGAACACAAAAATGCAAAACGCCCGGTCCATCAGTAATTTGGTTTACGGGCCGGCAGATACCTGGAACGGATTTAAATTCACCCAAAAACCCGACGGTTGTATTGATTATATTTTTGTTTCAAAAAATGAAAAAATAAAGGTCACTAAATTTGTAACCATTACCGACTCATACGATTTGAAATATCCTTCCGATCACTTACCGGTGATGGCAACCATAAAAATTAAAAAGGCGATCTAATGATAAAGAAGATAAAAATGATGGTTTTGGTTTGCCTGTTGTTTGCATTAAAAATAAACGCTCAGCAAAAAACCTATTGCAATCCCATCAATATAGATTATGGATATACGCCCATTCCCAATTTTGCGCAATGGGGTAAACACCGTGCCACTGCCGATCCGGTTATAGTAAATTATAAGGGCGATTATTATTTATTCAGCACCAACCAGTGGGGATACTGGTGGAGCAGTGATATGCTGAAATGGAATTATGTTTCCAGGAAGTTTCTCCGTGCCTGGAACACCGGTACCTACGATGAACTTTGTGCGCCGGCAGTGGGAATTGTAGGCGATACCATGATCGTTTTCGGTTCTACGTATACCAAAAACTTTTCTATCTGGATGAGCACTGATCCTAAAGCCAATGAATGGAAACCTTTGGTTGATTCTTTTGATATTGGTGGATGGGATCCGACTTTTTTTACAGATGATGACGGCAGGTTGTATATGTATAATGGCAGCAGCAATGTATATCCGTTATACGGCGTTGAGCTGAACAGGAAAACTTTTCAGCCCATGGGCACCCGTAAGGAAATGTATTTGCTGCAAAGCTGGCGCTACGGCTGGCAGCGTTTTGGTGAACATATGGACAATACTTTCCTGGATCCTTTTATAGAAGGCGCCACCATGACCAAACATAACGGAAAATATTATTTGCAATACGGTGCTCCCGGTACAGAATTCAGCGGTTATGCAGATGGTGTTGTGGTGGGCAATGATCCTTTGGGCGGATTTACACCCCAATCAGATCCGTTGAGTATAAAGTTAGGAGGCTTTTCAAGAGGCGCCGGGCATGGCTCCACCTTCGGGGATAATGCTGGCAATTACTGGCATGTATCAACCAGTATTGTTTGCGTAAAAAATACTTTTGAAAGAAGGATCGGTATCTGGCCCGCCGGTTTTGATAAGGATGATATTATGTGGTGCAATACTGCTTTTGGAGATTACCCACATAAGGCCCCAAACCCCTCCAAAGGAGGGGCTTTAGACTCCGAAAATTCAAAAAGTCTGTCAAAAGCGTCAGGTTCCGGGATCGCCCCTTGGGAGGGCGGGGGGGCTGGGTCTTTTACCGGCTGGATGTTGCTCAATTATAAAAAGCCTGTTTCTGTATCTTCCACATTGGGAAATTACCAGGCCAATTATATCAATGATGAAAGGATACAAACCTATTGGAGTGCCGCCACATCAAATAGCGGCGAATGGGTGCAAAGCGACCTGGGAACGCTGTCAACGGTAAATGCTGTACAGATCAATTATGCCGACCAGGATGCAGAATTCCTGGGCAAATCATCGGGTGTTTATCACCGGTATAAATTATATTATTCTCCAGATGGGAAAAAATGGAACATATTGGCAGATAAAAGTAATAACCAAACAGATGTGCCGCATGACTATATCGAACTTTCAACACCCGTGCAGGCCAGGTTCATAAAGCTGGAAAACATTAACATGCCAACAGGCAAATTTGCCATCAGTGGTTTACGTGTTTTTGGTAACGGTAACGGGGCAAAACCACCCAATGTAAATTCATTTATTGTATTAAGAACGGAAAAAGACAAGCGCAGCGCCTATATCAAATGGCAACCGGTCGACAATGCCTATGCGTACAATATTTATTACGGCACTGTTCCCGGTAAATTATACACCTGCATTATGGTGCATGATTTAAATGAGTACTGGTTAAAAACAATGGACAGTAAAGCAACTTATTATTTTACCATGGAAGCGATTAATGAGAATGGGGTGAGTGAAAGATTTAAAACTATAGAATCTAAGTAGAACGAAGGATTTTACAACATCGAAATGTCAGTCCGAATAAATAATTTTTGCGTTAGCAAGCAAACTCCCCAAATTCTGATAGCATCGGGACCAGGCAGGCAAACTGACATAAGAATAACCCGGGAATAAGAATTCTATAACTAAAAATAGTTTTTCAATATGCAGAAAATAGTCTTTCGAATAATCACGGTCTTCCTTTTTTTTCTTTTCGCATTTACCTCAACGGCACAGCCATTTGCTAACGAGATAGCAGCGTTTAAAAAACAGGATGCTGTTTCTTTTCCCCCGGCAACGGCAATTTTATTTGTCGGCAGCTCTTCTTTCAGGATGTGGAAAGATGTGCAGGATTATTTTCCACAACACACGATTATTAACCGCGGCTTTGGCGGCTCGGCCTTACCGGATGTTATTCGGTACGCAGATGATATCATCTTACCGTATCAGCCCAAACAAATTGTTATTTATTGCGGTGAAAATGACATTGCATCGGCAGATAGTATAACTGCCGGTCTCGTGTTCGATCGGTTTAAAATACTGTTTGCTATGATCAGGGAAAAGATGCCCGAAGTATCTGAAAAAACAAAAGCAGGCTGCATGTATCAGTGTTTGGAAAGCTATGCTGGGCCCAACTGGAAAACCTAAGCCTGGGATTTTCATCGGAGATAATTTGCATATGAATGCAAAAGGTTATGCCATCTGGCAAAAAATAGTAGAACCATATTTGTAAAATAAAATAAACGGAAAATGAAAAGAATACAACTGTTGGCCATTGGATTGATCCTGATCACATCGCTGCATGCACAGGTACAAAAATCCGATGATGCTAAAATGAAAAGCTTTGTGGATAAACTGATGCAGCAAATGACACTGGATGAAAAAATAGGCCAGCTGAATTTATTGACTCCTGGCGGCGGTATTGTAACAGGTTCGGTAGTTAGTAAAGGAGTGGAAGAAAAAGTTTCTAAAGGCCAGGTCGGAGGTTTGTTTGGTGTTATCGGTGAAGCAAAAATTCGCCAGGCCCAGGAATTAGCCGTAACAAAAAGTCGCTTAAAGATTCCTTTGTTATTTGGCTCGGATGTAATACATGGTTATAAAACAATCTTTCCTATTCCCCTTGCTTTATCCTGCAGCTGGGATATGGTTATGATAGAGCGAAGCGCCAGGATTGCCGCTACCGAAGCTACTGCAGATGGATTGAACTGGGTGTTTTCACCGATGGTGGATATTGCCCGTGACCCCCGCTGGGGAAGGATTGCAGAAGGTGCTGGTGAAGACCCTTACCTGGGATCTCAGGTAGCCAAGGCCATGGTCAATGGGTATCAAAACGAAGATCTGTCAAAAGACAATACGTTAATGGCCTGTGTTAAACATTTTGCTTTATACGGCGCAGCGGATGGTGGAAGGGATTACAACACCGTTGATATGAGCCGGGTAAAAATGTATAACGATTATATGCCGCCCTATAAAGCAGCTGTTGATGCCGGTGCTGGTTCTGTGATGACTTCGTTTAACACCATCGATAATATTCCGGCCACCGGGAACAAATGGTTATTGACGGATCTATTGCGTAAACAATGGGGATTTAAAGGAATGGTAGTTTCAGATTACACGTCGGTTAACGAAATGATTACACATGGCATGGGCGACCTGCAGGCAGTTTCAGCGTTGGCACTAAATGCGGGACTGGATATGGAAATGGTGGGGGAAGGATTTTTACTAACACTTAAAAAGTCACTACAGGAAGGAAAAACTTCAGTAAAACATATTGATGATGCTTGCAGAAGAATCCTGGAAGCAAAATATAAACTGGGATTATTCGAAGATCCCTTCAGGTATAACAATAAAGACAGAGCCGCCAAAGAGGTGCTATCAGCCGAAAAAAGAGCAGCAGCCCGTGAGTTTGCAACAAAATCTGTGGTGTTGTTGAAAAACGCAAAGCAGGCATTACCTTTAAAAAGATCGGGTAGCATAGCTTTAATTGGTCCGTTGGCCGATAATAAGAATAATATGCCAGGCACCTGGGCGGTTTCCGGTAACATAGATCTGGCCATTCCGGTTTTTGAGGGAATGAAAAATGTTGGTGGAAAGGATGTTACCATTAAATATGCGAAAGGCGCTAATATTGCTGATGACTCCATCTTCGCAAAAAAAATAAATGTATTTGGTACCCGGATAGATATTGATAAACGTTCCCCGCAGGAGATGATCGACGAAGCGGTGGCTATCGCCAACCAGTCGGATGTTATTGTTGCTGTAATTGGCGAAGCCTCTGAAATGAGTGGTGAATCTTCAAGCCGGTCTCATTTGAATATTCCGGCAAGCCAGATAAATTTGCTCAAAGAATTAAAGAAGATCGGTAAACCAATGGTGCTGGTAATTATGGCTGGTCGCCCGCTTACAATTAACTGGGAAATGGATAATGCTACATCCATATTATATGTATGGCAGCCAGGACAAGAAGCCGGCAACGCCATCGCCGATGTGTTGTTTGGCGATTATAATCCGTCCGGAAAATTAACCAGCAGTTTTCCTAGGAACGTTGGGCAAGTACCCGTCTATTACAATTACCTGAATACCGGCCGGCCAAATCCCGGCGAAAAATTTGAAAAATTTAAGAGTAATTATCTCGATGTGGAAAACAGTCCGTTATTACCATTCGGTTACGGTTTAAGTTATACGTCATTTAATTATAGCGATGTAAAACTCAGCAGCAATTCACTAAAAGCAAACACAAGGATCACTGCAACGGTTACAGTAACCAATACGGGTGATTATGATGGAGAAGAAGTTGTACAGCTTTATATTCGGGATATGGTGGGCAGTATTGCGCGCCCGGTTAAAGAATTAAAGGGTTTTCAAAAGATCAAATTAAAAAAAGGGGAAAGCAAAGAAGTAAGTTTTAATATTTCTGCTATGGATCTGAAATTCTATAACAGTAGTTTGGTCTTTGCAGCCGAACCCGGCGATTTTAAATTATTCATTGGGGGCAACAGCAACGACGTTAAAGAATCTGAGTTTAATCTGGTGCAATAGTTAAAAAGAGGAAAAGATCCCCACGAAATGAATAACCTGATCCGCAGTAAAGACATGGATAAAATTGGTTTAAAACTTCGTGATGAATTATATAACTGGCTGGAGAAAACTAATGGATTACAGATACCTTTAAAAAAACAACAGGGAAGAAAAATTGATAACTTATACCGCGGTACTTACTAAAAAAGATCGTTATGAAAATAAAATTCAGCTTCATTTTATTCCTGGTTATCATTTCATCATCCTGCTATACCCAGGATCTTAGTTTATTTGAAAAAAAATGGATGGTGCAGGGTGGAGATACAATGCCATACAGGGTATTGCTACCGGTTGCCTACGATGGTTTACAAAAATACCCGGTCGTTTTTTTCCTGCACGGAGCTGGGGAAAGAGGCAGGGATAATGAAAAGCAACTCGTACACGGGGCGAAATTATTTTTACAGGATGATGTACGGGAGAACTATAAAGCGATCGTGGTTTTTCCGCAGTGCCCGGTAAATGATTATTGGGGAAACCTATTGCGCGTTCATGATGATAAAGGCATGCGTACATTTGATTTTTTGGAAGAGGGTCCCCCCGGAAAGAATATGGTTTTATTACAGGAACTGGTCAGTTATATCCTGGAAACCTACCCGGCTAAAAAAGACCAGGTGTATGTGGGAGGCTTGTCCATGGGAGGTATGGGAACATTTGAACTGGTAAAACGAATGCCCAAAACATTTGCGGCCGCCTTTCCCATCTGCGGGGGTGCAAATCCCGCCACGGCAAAAAAACTGAAAAAGACAAGCTGGTGGGTGTTTCATGGGGCAAAGGACAATGTGGTACAGCCCCATCATTCCGAAAATATGGTAAATGCCATGAAGGCAGCGGGCGTAAAAGTTAAATTCACCCTGTATCCCGATGCCAATCATAATAGCTGGGATAGTGCTTTAGCGGAACCGGATATATTCACCTGGATGTTTGCTCAGCATAAATAAAGACGGGCCATTATCTTTGCGTAATGCAGGAAACTAAAAATATAATTTTCGACCTGGGTGGTGTATTACTGGATATTGATTTTCAGAAAAGCATTGATGCGTTCAAAGAACTCGGCATAGAGAACTTTGATGACATGTTTTCACAGTTTAAGGCCGACCATTTGTTTGAAAAACTGGAGACCGGTGAAATAAGCGAATCGGATTTTTATGCAGCCATAAAAACAAGAACAAGCCTCACCATCACGGATCAACAAATTGATCATGCCTGGAATGCCCTCATCCTTCATTTTAGAACCGAAAGCCTTGGTTTTTTAGAGGTGCTTTCAGATAAATACAAACTATACCTTTTAAGTAATACCAATAGTATTCATGTAAAATGCTTTAAACAACTATTTATCCGGGAAACAGGTAAACCTGCACTGGATGCATATTTCAACAAAGCCTGGTATAGCAATGAAATAAGACTGCGTAAGCCCGGCACCGAAATTTTTGAATTTGCTTTACAGGAAGAAAACCTGCTGGCCTCCGAAACGCTTTTTATTGATGACACGCTAACCAATATTGAAACCGCACAAAAAATGGGCTTTAAAACCCATCATCTTTTGCACACCGAAAAAATAGAAATGCTGGGTATAAGTTCAATCTGATTTCTTGCCAATTGCTTATTGGTCACTCCCAACCAGGAACTCCAAACTAAAAACTACTTAACTTCCTCAAACTCAATATAATCCTCTTTATTTGGCTTATTTGTCTTTTCATCCGGAACGGTTTCTTTAGCCTGCGTTTGATCAAAATGATCATTCATCCGGTTTTGCATCTCCCCCATCTTTTTATTAACCTGTTTGGTGGTTTTATAAACCGGAATGATAAAATCAAATATCAGTTTGTAAACCAAATAAAATAACAGCAATTCAAATATTACCCGGATTAAGCCCATGGCGCAAAGTTATTAATCAAACAAATGCGATCCTGTTAAAATTAATTAATGTTATAATAATACCAGATAATCCTTATACATTTTGGCAATTACAAGGGCTTTATCTATATTTGCAGCGGACAAAGATGCAATGGAAGGGAACGGTGGCGTTCCCTTCTTCTTTTATCATGACTCAGGATACACAAATACAGGCGGTAGAAAAATTGATTGGGCCATTACTGAACGAGGATATTTTTCTGGTTTCCATAAAAATAAAACCTACCAACAATTTTAAAATATATTTAGATGCGGATAGCGGACTGGGTATAGATAAATGCATTAAAATAAACCGTGCCCTGTATAAGATTATGGAAGAGATGGGCATGTATCCCGAAGGTGATTTTTCGCTGGAAGTAAGCAGCCCGGGACTGGATGAGCCATTAAGACTCCTTCGGCAATACAAAAAAAATATTGGCAGAGATGTGGAAGTGATAACCAACGATGATGTAAGAAGAGAAGGGAAACTTACAGAAGTAGAAGACGAAAGCATTACAATAGAATACACCGAAGGTAAAGGCAAAAAAGCGGTATTAAAAGCCGATGAAATTAGTTTTACCGACATCAAACAAACCAAAATTCAGATAAAGTTTTAATTATTAAATAAAACCCCAACCCCGGCGGGGAAAAATCCTACGATAGTCCCGATGACTATCGGGAGGAGAGTAGCCGGAGCGGAATATGGCAAGTATTAATTTAATTGATTCCTTTCAGGAATTTAAAGATGCCGAAAACATTGATCGGCCTACGCTGATGAAAGTTATGGAAGATGTGTTTAAAACACTCATCCGTAAAAAATATGGCAGCGACGACTGTTTCGACGTTATTGTTAACGATCAAAAAGGTGACCTGGAAATTTTCCGTCGCCGTACCATTGTTGATGATGATGATTTGTACAATACCCTTACCGAAATTGAGTACAAAGACGCTATTAAAATTGAGCCTGATTACCAGGTTGGGGAAGAGCTGTACGAAGAAGTGGATATTCAGAAAGAGTTTGGCCGCCGTGCAATTTTAGCCGGTAAACAAACACTGGCTGCACG
>JANNSN010000019.1:0-30480 GCA_031402615.1 Chitinophagaceae bacterium | reverse complement strand
TATTCTTACCACCGTATAGCCCTGAACTTAATCCGGCTGAAAAAATATGGGCTAAGTTCAAAAGGCAATTCACGAACCAATTTTTTAAAACCATTGAGGATCTCGAAAAATATGTTTGTACTCTTTGTAAAAAACTAAACGGGGGGGAGGTGAAATCTATCTGTGCTTATCAATATATATTCGCAGGCAATTTTTGGTCTAATATATAATTCACTTTGGTATAACCTGTTGCACAGACCGTTTAAGCATGTACGGGTTACTATGGATAGCCAGTTTACCCAGACCATCATTTATATTAATGCAAATGCGTTTAAACATAAACTGGTAGATGATTTCATTAAACATAAATGGTCGTCCTATCATACGATCCTGAGTGACAAGCCAACAAAACTGCTCAGAAATGAATTGCTGGATTGGTTTGGAGGAAGGGAGCAATTTATTAAAATACTTAAAGAGCAAACGGAATATTACTATTCCTGTGGAATCATTTTCGATGATGATTAAAATACTTCAAAGAGATGACATCTTGGGGGAAAGATGTCATCTCTTTGAACGCTCAACTGAGGAAATAAGACTTTTCCTGCTCAAAATGTATATACGGATAATCCTTCATTAGCTTCTGCAGCTTTTGCCGGTTTGTTTGCACAAATTTTTTATGCTGCTCAGATGTTGGATTGAAAGGCCTATGATCTTTTGCAGCAACAATTACCGCAATCTCTTTCATTAATTGTTGGGATGATTCATCAATACAGGCAGCTTTAAATTTTTCCCATACATAGTTGGTGGCCGCATAATTGGGATGCACCATGTCTTCGGCAAAAAAACGGTAATCACGCAGGTCGTCAATGATCAATTCATAAGCCGGAAAATAAAAACAATGACTGAGTTTATCCACGAGCTGGTGAACGGCATGGATCAACGTTGCTTTACTGCGGTTATTTTCTACAAAACCATCACGCAAATGCCGAACCGGGCTGATGGTGAATATGATCTTCAACCCCGGATTGAAAGCCATCATTTCTTCGACGATCCTGTTCAATTGATCTTTTGTTTCTTCAACAGTTAAAAGCCGTTTCACAAATTTATCGGTTGGTACTTTATGGCAATTGGCTACTACAACATGATCCAGTTCATACACAAAAGCCGACCCCAGTGTGATCAACAACCAATCTGCGGTTTTAAGAAAAACATGTGCTTTATTTTGCGAGTCGTTTAAGCCGCGCAAACAGGTTTCCATATCGGGATGTGAAAACCGGCTGTGATGTTCCCAACTGTTCCAGCATTCGTTCTGGTAAAACAGGTCTGTTTCGTTGTACTGCTTATTATGGATGTAAGAAGAAATAGACCTGGTTATACTGACCGGGTTAAATAAGATCCCATGGGGGTTATCCAACACCGAAAACTTATGTTTGGAAAGTTTTGCGCCGATCTGTTCTGTAAAACAGGAACCCATCAACATCAATTGATGTTGATGATTGATCTTAACATCAAATGGTTTAGGCGTAAATGCTAAATGAAATTCCATAATTGTTGTTACTTTTTTTACCCCCCTGCCGGCAGCCAGAACAACACGATTTTTTTCTATTGGCTGGTCATAGATGAAATTCGTGGCTATATAAATATCTCCGTTGCCAACCGGCTGCTGTCCACTAACGCAGCTTCCTCCAGGTTATTCAACAGCTTAAGTTCATTAAAATAAGGGATCATCAATTCTGTATCCATATTGCCCACCAACTCATCATCGGCCATCGGGCATCCTCCTATTCCTTTTAATGCGCCATCAAATCGTTTACAACCTGCCTGCAGGGCAGCATCCACTTTTTCTTTCCAATTTGTTGGGGTTGAGTGCAGGTGAACGCCGATCTCGGTTTCGGGTAAAGAATCAACCAGGTATTTGGTGATTTGATAAACCTGTTCTTTAGTAGCCAGGCCAACGGTATCGGACAGCGAAATTATTTTGATATCCATATCTACCAGTTTATTCACCCAATCAAAAACAATGGCTTCATTATACACATCGCCATACGGGTTTCCAAAACCCATCGATATATAAACCACCAGTTCTTTTTTATTTTTTAAACAAAGATTTTGAATCTCTTCTACCCTGCCCAGCGATTGAGCTATTGTTGCATTGGTATTACGCAACTGAAAAGTTTCAGAAACAGAAAAAGGGAAACCCAGGTAACTGATCTCATCAAATACAACTGCATCCTGCGCCCCTCTTTCATTAGCGATAATGGCCAGCAGTTTTGAACTGCTGCCTGCGAACTGCAAACTGCTAACTACTTCCTTTGTATCCGCCAGCTGCGGTATTGCCTTCGGCGAAACAAAACTGCCAAAATCAATCGTATCAAAACCAACTTGCAGCAATGCATTAATGTATTCAATTTTTTTTTCGGTGGGTATAAAGTGTGGCCAGCCCTGCATGGCATCACGGGGGCATTCAATTAATTTTATCGGCTGTTGTATCATGATGCAAAAATAACTAAAGGCGGCCTGATAATTTTATTTTGTCACGCAGGCTGTTAAAAAACCGGTAACGGTCCTTTTCACCAACCTTACTCAGTTGCGTGGAGCGTTTGACAAGATTTTGCATATTTTCATGTATGAAACTGCTAAATTTAATGTCGGTGGTAGAAATAAAATGGAGTACACTATGATTTAAAAAAGCGATCTTTTTTAAATTCAGTTCTATAAGTAGCGTATTATCGGCTGTTACAAGGTCGTTCCAAAACACGTTAAAAGCCTCAGTCCCGGGGCCTGGTGATTCTCCTACCCTGAACTTAAGCCCGCTTTCAGACTGCAGTTCGAGATGATGGATAAGCGTAAGTAAAGCCAGTTAAACTTTTTGTATATCTTCAGGTTCTTCAAACATATTGGCTTCCCGGTAAAATTCTATCTGCCTGATGGTACTGTTAATACTTTCCACGTTCCAAATTTCCGTAGTTGGTATTTTAAGATAAACCGCTTCAATTTTTTTTCCCATTTCCACGTGTTCGGCACTGGCATCTTTTAAGGAGAATTTTGTTCCTTTCAAATGCTCATACTGTAAAATTGACCTTCGCCATAAAAAAGATTTAAATGCCAGCAATTCGGGTACCATAAACTGCAGCATAATAGGAATATCTTTTGCCAGGTAATACAGGTGTTTATGGGAAAAGCTGTTGATGAACGAAAGTTGTTTCAATACATTTTCCATCCATTGTTCAAATATTTGATCCCCTGAAGCAACTAGTTCTCCCGAAAAAATATAGGAGTTTGATTTGATGTGTAGAAACTGATCAATAGATATCTTGAAATGGCTGGCCAATTTTTGCATTTCTTCGAGGCTGATCTGCTTTTCTCCGCGTATTCGGCGATAAGCACAGTCATTGCTGATGTTCAACAATTCTGCTATTTCATCAACTAATGAAATATTTGCAGGCAGTATTGTTTTAATATGCTGAAAAAACAGCAGTTGCGAACTGTTTGATTCCATACCAATAAGTTTTGGTAAAAATTGCAAATCACCCAAACTGGTTTACTTAATACATACCAAACAACAATATTCCTTTTGCATTTTTTGCAATTATCCTAAATTATAATCCCTGATATGTCGCAATCAGCAGTAATTAACGATATACCCAACCACCAGTTTTTTATTAATTAGGAAAGGGAATACCCACAGAATACCTTTGGATTGAGATCATTCATTCACTTAAAACAACAATTATGAAAAAGCTATTAATGCCGGTCATGCTGTTGATGACGTTATCATCCTGCAATCATTATTACAAAGCGATTACCACTGCAGCACCAAATACAACAGCCAGTTTCAACGATTTTAAGGATACCCAAAAGTATTATATCCTGCGAAACGGAAAAGAAGCTTACGCCATGAAAAACATCAGCATAAGCGACAACCGGGAAAATCTACAATGTACTTTGGAAGACCTGCCCATGGAACACCAGGTTTATGCCTACAACGGCGATAATCCAAAACTGAAGTACAAAACATCAGTATCAAAAGAATATGACGAAACGATGGTTTTAGATGAGGTTCATATTTATGTAATGCCCGGAACCAAAACTGAAAAAGGTGCATATACCCTGCCTATGGCTAACGTGCAAAAAGCAGAAATCATAGAACCAGATACATTGAAAACAAAGAAAAGTCAAACAACGGGAACCACTATTGCAATCATTGCTACCGTTGTTGGTGTGGGACTAATTTTGGGGATCGTCGCTGCAAGTTCTTTAGCTTTTGTTTTTTAACACTATTGGCTGGCAACAGCAAAAAATGTTAAAGCCTGGTGTAGAGGCACACCTGATAGTTACCGGTATCATATAGACGATCCTCAGAGAGATATTAATCAATACGTTTAACACAAAGGCCGTCAACTTAATTTGACTGCCTTTGTTTCATCGCTTCATACAGGATCACGCCAGTGGCTACCGATACGTTCAACGAATCAAAAGCACCGGTCATGGGTATTTGAAATTGATCATCGCATATCTTTAAAAGTGCTGGGTAAATTCCTTTCTCCTCCCCGCCCATTACAATGGCGCAGGGTTCGGCAAAATTACATTCGTATGTTTTTTTAACCGCTTTCATTTCACTGGCAAAAACTTTAATGCCGTTCATGTGCAGGTCATCAACCGTTTTCATCAGGCTGTTAACCCTGCATACGGCAATTTCTTCAAGCGCACCTGCAGAAGTAAGCAGGGCATCTTCATTCAATGCACCTACACCTTTGTCCGGTATGATGATGGCATTCACGCCAAAACAAAAAGCGCTACGGGCAATGCCGCCAATATTTCGGATATCTGTTATGCCATCTAATATTAAAAACAAAGGCACTTCACCTTTTTCCACAACAAATGATATCACCTCCTGCAGATCCTGGTATTGTACTTTTGCAATCAGTGCCACACAGCCTTCGTGGTTGCTTACATTAAAGTTGTTCAGTTTTTCAACCGGTACTTTATTGATAGGTGTTTGCGTTTTTTCGGCCAGCTTCTTTATTTCATCAATGGCTTCGCCATGCACCGTGGTTTGCAGGTAAATACGCTCCAGTTGTTTGCCGGTTTGCATGGCTTCGGTAACAGCCTTACGGCCAATTACCAATGTATTTTTTTTTGGGCGATGTTGTTGTTGTCTGAAATTTTTCACGATGCGAATTTAATCTTAATTGAACCAAATAAAAAACCATAAGCTTTTCCAAACTTATGGTTTCTAATCCCTTCTATAGAGGGGTTTGGGGAGGTTGGGGGTTATTTCAACCCAAACACTTTCTTAACTTCTTTAACCGCATCCAGCTTTTCCCAGGTAAATAATTCCACTTTCTTTTTAATAGTTTTACCATCAGGCGATGTAAATACTTTGTCAACGATCTCGTTTTTACGTCCCATATGTCCGTAAGCTGCGGTTTCGCTGTACATCGGGTTACGAAGTTTTAAACGCTTCTCAATAAAATAAGGACGCATATCAAAACAAGACATTTTCATCACTTTATCAGCAATTTGCCCATCCGTTAATTTTACTTTAGAAGTTCCATAAGTAACCACATTGATACTGGTTGGCTGCGCCACACCGATGGCATAAGATACCTGTACCAACACTTCTGTACATAAACCCGCAGCTACCAAATTCTTGGCAATATGACGTGTTGCATAGGCTGCACTCCTGTCAACCTTACTTGGATCTTTACCACTGAAAGCGCCACCACCATGAGCGCCCTTACCACCATAGGTATCAACAATGATCTTACGGCCTGTTAAACCGGTATCGCCATGTGGCCCGCCAATCACAAACTTCCCGGTTGGGTTAATGTGATATTTTATTTTGTTGTTGAACAGGTGATCGTATTTCGGATATTTGGCTCTAACTCTTGGTATCACGATATTAATGATATCCTTTTTAATTTTAGCCAACATCTTATCGTCGGCGGCAAAATCATCATGTTGGGTAGACACAACGATCGCTTCAATTCTCACGGGCTGGTTATTATCATTATACTCCAGTGTAACCTGGCTTTTTGCATCAGGTCGCAGGTATTTGATCTGTTTATTCTCCCTCCGTACTGCCGCCAATTCAATTAATATATAATGTGCCAGGTCTAAAGCCAAAGGCATATAATTTTCTGTTTCGTTGGTTGCATAACCAAACATCATTCCCTGGTCGCCTGCACCCTGTTCCTCCTTTTTCTTACGGTCAACCCCCTGGTTAATATCTCCCGACTGCTCATGAATAGCCGATAAAATGCCACAGGAATTGGCTTCAAACATGTATTCACTTTTGGTGTAACCTATTTTACGAATCACACCACGGGCAATTTCCTGAACATCAAGATAGGCCTTGCTTTTAACCTCGCCGGCTAATACCACCTGGCCTGTTGTTACCAGGGTTTCGCAGGCCACTTTACTGGTAGGGTCAAAGGCTAAAAAATTATCGATTAACGCATCACTGATCTGATCAGCAACTTTATCAGGATGTCCTTCACTTACGGATTCTGATGTAAATAAATATGGCATAGATTTTTTTTAAGATGGCAAAGATAAGGTTGTACAGGTAAAAGAACAAAGTCTGCAATAGTTTATGCAGACTTTATTAATTCACATATATATTTTTTACAGATTCGAATAAATTATCCGGAGCCTTAATTTATAATTGGGATTGGTACCGCTACCTATTTTCACTCTTCCCAGAGCTATATTATTTGGATAGGAAAGCGGGAAACTGGAGTACTGCGGATACGATATATTGAAAGGCGCATATAATCTTATCTGGTAATTAGGGTTATGCCTGGTTACCAAATGTTGCAGATAGCGGGTAATATTAAAATTATAATAGCTTATCGGATTACCAAACCTATCGATCCTGTTTCTTTTATACCCTCCAAAATAAGCAAAATCCACCTGGTTGCCCGGGGGGTAGTAAAAGATGGAAGTTTTATAATCGGGATCATAAGTTACATTGGGATTTAAATCAAAATAAATGGGTTTCCACCTATTTGTTGCCGTGGTGGTATCTTTCAAATCGATATACAGATAATTTGGCGCATAAAATATGGTATCGTAAATCGGATCCGTTGGTATTTGTTCTACTATTATTTCGGCCCGGTGAATGATACGGTTACTCAGCGTTGATAAACCCGGAATATCAAGATTGACAAAAGAACCCGGCGATGTTTGCAAATAATGTTCTCCGGGAGCCGGCGTTAACATGGGCGACCCTGCGCGGTTTCTAACAATATGGTTGGCGGCATTGGAGATCGGGGCATTGGCAGCAGAAGCTGCTGAAGTGGCATTTAACCTGAACGCACTATATACACTATCTATTACAGTTGCGCCTTGCTTTTTTCTTTTATAATGGATCTCCAGCTTGGTCGCTGTATCGGCCAGGTTAATATACATCAGGCCATTACCTCCTGTTGCCTTTACTGCCAACCCATTATAAAAATACCTGTATGCAGAGTCTTTATAAAATGCATTGTTGCTGGTATTGGCAGCAACGCTGTCGCGGTTAAATAAGCTTGTTGCCCAACTGGCAGGAAGTTTGACCCGGATCAAACCAACACTGAAATCTCTTTGATTTTTATATTTTATGGTGTCAAATATCTTGTTGACATTTACGCTGGCAGTTGCCAGTAATGCGCCGGTAGCAGCCTGATAATTAACGGTTTTATCATTTGCAACAGAATCCCTGAAACCCATATCATTTACTTCCCTTACTTCGATATTTACGGGAAGCATTTTATCGCCCCAAAAACCGGCATATTTTAAACATAATACAATGGAGTCGAGCCCCAAACCCGGGCCGGTTATCGTATCACCGTTTGAACCAAAACTATACGGATAAAAAGGTGGCTTCAACTGCATATATATATTGGCCGTGGTTTTACCAAACAGCGGATCAAAGCCGATATAGCCCAGCGCAAAGTCATCACCCCTGGATACCTTGGTAGAATCATCCGTAAATATACCCTGGGTGCTGTTGATATCTAAAAAAGTTTCAAACGTATGAACATTATCAACAGCAGGTAACAAATCACTGCCAATATCGGTGGTATCCAGTTTAGTACAGTTCAGGGCAAGTAATGATAATAGGGTAATAGCAGTTATAGCTACAGGCAGAATACGTTTTTGCACCATGATAATTTTATGAAATTCTGTTTGGTTTTCTACTTTGCAAGGTCGGCATACAATTGCAAATAGTCTGTTAAATCACTCTCGGCATCAAACTTAAGTACTTTTTTGCCTTTCACCTTTGAAAACTGATCCAGCAGCTTTTTATCAATTTTTTCTGCGCCAAAAGTAATCGCATCTGCATAACTGGCACCTCCGCTAAACATAGCCATGTTGTTAATTTCCTTAAATGGTTCAAGTTCTTTTTTGCTTACATAGTCATTTATGGTTGCCATTTTCAGAAAATCCTTTTCAAGTTTTTCCTTGAAGGTTGTTTGCCCGATGGTATAAACAATCTTACTGTTACTGAATACGGGTTCTTTCTTATAGGCATTTCTGATAAACATAGGTATTAACCCGGTCATCCATCCGCTGCAATGGATTATATCCGGAGGCCAACCAAATTTCTTAACCGTTTCCAGTGCTCCTTTACAAAATAATACCGTTCTTAAGCCATTATCATCAAACCAATTATCTTTTTCGTCCGTAAAAATCGATTTTCTTTTAAAGTAATCATCATTATCCAGGAAGTAGATCTGCAGTCTTGCATTGGGTAAAGAGGCTACTTTAATTACCAAAGGATAATCATCATTGTCGATGGTTACATTGATCCCCGATAAACGCACCACTTCGTGCAAACGGTGTCTCCTTTCATTGATCACTCCAAATCTTGGCATAATACATCGTACTTCCATCCCGCTGTCATTTGACTTCACCGCCAGTTTGTTCACTATTTCTGCAAAATCCGTTAACTCTAAATAAGGCGACATTTCATTAGCAATAAATAAAATTCTTTTCTTTGTACTCATTTACACTTTGTTTGTTGCAGTAATATGTTTTAAACGGAGGGCAAAAGTACGATATTTATTCGTGAAAATCAGCATTCAGAACCATTTCAACAGTAATTAAACCCGATATGATCATATTTAAGAAAGCTGCCGCTATAACTATTTACCTGCAAAAAATAAAAGGACAAGGTATTCACATCGGTTTTATTCCCACCATGGGCGCATTGCATGCCGGTCATATTTCTTTGCTGAATATTTCGAAAAAGAAGGACAGCATTTCGGTTTGCAGCATTTTTGTAAACCCCACACAATTTAACGATGCCAAAGATTTTGATAATTATCCTATTACCATTGAAAAAGATATTGATGCATTGGAGAAAGCCGGTTGCGATGTTCTATTCCTGCCTATGGTTTCGGAAATGTATCCCGGCGGCACTTTGAATTCCCAAACTTATAACCTGGGATATTTAGAAACCCTGTTGGAAGGTAAATACCGGCCGGGGCACTTCCAGGGTGTTTGCCTGGTTGTTAACCGGTTGCTGAATTTCATTGCCTGCGACCAGTTATACCTGGGTCAAAAAGATTACCAGCAATGTTTGGTTATTAAAAAACTGATTGAAATAAAACAGCTCTATTTGTCGATAAACATCTGCCCCACCTTGCGGGAAAATGACGGGCTGGCACTGAGCAGCAGAAATGCCAGGTTATCGGAACAGGATCGAAAGCAGGCCGTCCGGATCTTTGAAACTTTATCATTTATAAAAAATAACCTGAAGCCAGGCGATGTAACCCCATTAAAACAAACTGCAGTAAAGCATTTAACAGAAGCCGGTTTTAAAGTTGATTATGTAGAAATAGCAAATGCCTACAACCTGGAAATTATTGATCTTTGGGATGAGCAAATAAAACCAGTTGCACTTGTCGCTGCTTTTTTAGGTGATGTGCGCCTGATCGACAATATGCTTTTGCAGGATTAGCGGATATTTTAAGATTTAATGCCAAAATTTTTATCATAACAAAAAATCCTATCGTATTTTGTAAGCCATAATGCGTAAAAGACTATTTGCCATATTAAAATACCTGGTTTTCCTGGGTGCCGGCCTTTTTTTGGTATGGTGGCAATTGAAAGATATGACGGCAACAGAAAAATCAGAATTCGCCAATGCTTTCAATAAAACCAATTACTGGCTAATCATCCCCATTATATTTATGTCGTTATTGAGCCACCTGAGCCGTGCCATCAGGTGGAAATACTTAATGGAGCCCCTGGGTTTTTATCCTACATTAAAAAACGTATTTTCGGTGGTGATGATCGGTTACCTGGCCAACTCGGCCATACCGCGCCTTGGTGAAATTTTAAAATGCACTTTCCTGGCACGCTACGAAAAATTAAAAGTAGAAAAGTTAGTAGGTACCATCATCATTGAACGCACTTTTGACCTCATCTGTTTTATCCTGTTTATAGGTATCACCATTTTAATACAGATCGATGTGGTGGGTAATTATGTAAAAGAAAAACTTTTAACGTTTGGTAATTCTGCTGGTATACCCATTTGGGCAAATCTCCTGATCTTCATTTCAGTTATTGTATTGACCTATAAACTGATCCAGGTTCTTTTTAAAAGATTTCCGCAAAATAAGATCATCAACAGGATCAGTCTTTTTGCAAAAGGCCTGGCCGCTGGTTTTGGAACCATCAGGCAGCTAAAAAAAAAGTGGTTGTTTTTGTTGTTTACTTTTGTCATTTGGGCCCTGTACCTGTTGCAGATATATATTGGCTTTAGTGCCATGGGGGGTACGGCTCATTTGGGTATCAAAGCTGCCTTTTCTGTGCTGGCTCTGGCAACTTTGGCCATGATCATAACCCCGGGCGGTATCGGTTCATTTCCCTTATTCGTTATGGAAACCTTAACCATTTACGGCATTGCAAGTCCCTTGGGTAAAGCATTTGGCTGGTTAATCTGGGGCGTTTCAACAGGAATCATTATTATTGCCGGCGTAGCCTGTTTGTTACTTATACCTTATATTAACAGAAAAAAAAATGAAATCGATCAGCAGCATACCCACTAAAATTTATACGCTTGAAGAATTAATTCCACAACTTAAACGCTGGCGTTTACTCAATAAAAAGATCGTTTTTACGAATGGCGTTTTTGATATACTGCATGAAGGCCATATTGCTTCCCTGGGTGAAGCAGCTTTGTGCGGACATGTGTTGATTGTTGGCGTTAATACCGATGCCTCTGTAAAAAGATTAAAAGGCCAAAGCCGCCCGGTAAACAAAGAGGGGTCAAGAACCTTGTTATTGGCATCCCTGTTGATGGTGGATGCGGTGATCTTGTTTGACCAAGACACGCCATTGAATTTAATAACCACCATCATGCCCGATGTGCTGGCAAAAGGCGGAGATTACAGTATTGACCAGATCGTTGGTGCCAAAGAAGTGATGGTCAATGGCGGGGAGGTAAAAATTGTACCCATACTGGAAGGGTTTTCCACAACGGGGATCATTGAACGAATGAAAGGATGCGCAAAATAATTATTGATGTAAAATTAACATGGCATCGGTTGTATAAAGAAACGAAGCTTATATTTTCACCGCTGCTGAAAAAAATATTTTATTGCAAAAGAGAAAAACGATATTCAGAGACATCAGTTGGCTATCTTTTAACAACCGTGTTTTACAGGAAGCGGCAGACCAAACCGTGCCTTTAAGAGAAAGGATCCGGTTCCTGGGTATATTTTCAAATAACCTGGACGAGTTTTTCAGGGTGCGGGTAGCCACTTTAAAGCGCATGATTGAATTTGGAAAAAAATCGAAAATGCACCTGGAAATCAATCCGCATGCCATTTTAGAGGAGATACAGGAAATAGTTTTGGCCCAACAAAAAGAATTTGACCGCATTTGGAACGAAATTCTTAGGGAGCTTAAAAAAGAAAGAATTCACCTGGTTAATGACCGGCAGTTAAGCCGATCACAACAGGTTTTTATACTCGATTATTTTAATGAAGAAGTGCGGAGTAATATTATTCCTTTGATGATCGAGAGTATACAGAACTTCCCGGTACTTAACGACAAATCGATTTACCTGGCCTGCAAGCTGTCAAAAAAAGACAGAACAACTCCTCAAAAATATGCGCTGATACCAGTACCCACCAGGCGATCGCCCAGGTTTATCATATTGCCGTCTAAAAACACCGACAGGTATATTATTTTACTGGAAGATATTATCCGGTTTTGTTTACCGTATATTTTTTCGTTCTTCGGTTACGACAGTTTTTCTGCACATATCATTAAAGTTACCCGTGATGCTGAAATTGATTTTGACAGTGATATTTCCACTTCGCTGATCCAAAAAATTGAGAAAGGTTTAAAGAGCAGGAAGACGGGTAAACCCGTGCGTTTCATTTTTGACAAAGACATTGATCCTTCTTTACTGACCTACCTCGTACGCCGTTTAGGATTGTTGCAGAAAGATAACCTGATCCCCGGGGGCCGCATTCATAATTTTGTGGATTTTATGAATTTTCCCGAATCGGTACTGAATAAAAAAAGCCTTCGCAAAAAACCCTTTTTACATCCTGCCTTAAAAAATGTGACCAGTGTTACCCAGGTGATCCTGGAAAGAGACGTACTCTTAAATTTTCCCTACCATTCGTTCGATAGTGTGATTGATATGTTACGCGATGCAGCGATTGACCCGGAAGTAGTTAGCATTAAGTTAACGTGTTACCGGCTGGCCGACCGTTCCAAAGTAATTAATGCCATTACCAACGCCGTACGTAATGGTAAACAGGTAACGGTTGTATTGGAATTACGTGCACGGTTCGACGAAGAAGCGAACCTGGAATGGAAAAAAGAGCTGGAAGAAAGCGGGGTAAAAGTGTTGCTTGGTGTTCCCAATCTTAAAGTGCACGCCAAGATCTGTCTAATAAAAAAACGGGTTAACAACCGAACCATTCATTATGGTTTTGTGAGTACCGGTAACCTCAACGAAAAAACAGCCAGGGTATATGGCGATACCTGCCTGCTAACGGCCGACCGAAACATCATGGCCGATGTAAACCGGATTTTCCATTACCTGGAACAACCTAAGAGCAGGCAGCATGTTTTAGATAGCTGCAGAACTTTGATCGTGAGCCCCAACTGTATGCGGCCTCAGCTGTTACAATGGATGAACAGGGAAATTAAAGCTGCAAAAGCCGGTAAACCAGCCGCGATCACATTAAAACTAAATTCCCTCAGTGATGAAATGCTGATCGACAAATTATATGAAGCTGCCTTGTCGGGTGTAAAACTAAGAATGGTTGTACGTGGTATCTTTTGTTTACCAACAGAAAATAAAAAATTTAAGACACCGATACAGGCGATCAGTATTGTTGACGAATACCTGGAGCATTCCAGGATCATGATTTTTCACAATGGCGGAAAGGAAAAGACTTTTATTTCGTCTGCCGACTGGATGGTGAGAAATATTGATCACCGGATTGAAGTGGCTTGCCCCATCTTTGATAAAACTATTCAGCAGGAGATCAAGGATATTTTAGAAATACAATTGAAAGGTAATATCAAAGTGCGGATCCTGGACAATGAGCTGACCAACCAATACGTTAATCCCCGCAATACAAAAAAGGTACGTAGCCAGGTTGAAACTTATAATTACCTGTATCGGAAAACTTCATAATGGTTAATTCGTTAACACGTTAATTGGTTAATCCGTGTACGCGTTAATTTGTTGATCGGTTTACACGTTAATTCGTAAATTCGTGTCTCCGGCTTTTCCGATCAGTGATTAGCAAACCAACTTATTAATCCCGTCCGAACGGCATGTAGCCAGACAGGCGTTAAACCAATGACCAATTTGAGACTCGCCGCCATTGACATAGGAAGTAACGCCGCACGTTTGTTGATCACTGAAGTTACCACCGACGAAAATAAAAATCCAACATTCAATAAAATGAATTTGTTCAGGGTGCCTTTGCGGCTGGGTTTTGAGGTATTTGAAACAGGGTTCATTTCGAAAAAGAAAACAGGCATGCTTATTCAAACCATGAAAGCATTTAAACATTTAATAAATGCTTACGAGGTTAAAAACGTAAAAGCCTGTGCTACCAGTGCCATGCGGGAAGCAAAAAATGCAACAGATGTTATCCGGAAAGTAAAAATGGAAACAGCCATAACTATTGAAGTGATCACCGGTGATATGGAAGCGGGTTTTGTTTTTGAAAACCATATTGCCGAAACCCTGGACAAAGAGCACAGCTATATGTATATTGATGTTGGGGGTGGCAGCACCGAAATTTCTTTCTTCAGCAATGGCGTATTGAACTTTAAAGAATCGTTTAATATCGGCACCATTCGTTTATTACAGGGTATGGTAAACGACAAAACCTGGGAAGTGATGAAGGAAATTATTAAAACGGTAACCAAGGGGCAAAAAGAAGTGGTTGCCATTGGCAGCGGCGGCAATATCAACAAAGTTTTTGCCTTGAGCAATCGCAAAGACGGGAAGCCCCTCAGCCTTGAACTGCTTAAAGATTATTACAGGGAACTAAGCAACGTTGAACTGGAAGACCGCATGAGATTATACAACCTTAAGCCCGACCGGGCGGATGTGATCGTACCCGCCCTGCAAATTTACACCAATGCCATGCGTTGGGCCGGCGCCCAGGAAATATATGTACCCAAGATCGGTTTGGCCGATGGATTGATACAACATATGTGGGAAGAATTGAAATAGGTTTTCTTTAACAACTAATTATAATAACTTTAAATTTCTGAACTTTAAAATTCCATGACCAGGAACCTGATCGTTATTCTACTGCTTATCAGTAGTACTTCGTTTGCCCAAATTAACCTTCAGCCTACACAGTTTGATAAGTTTGTTAAAAAGACCAACATCGAATGGGCGGCTTATGCCAACGATTCATTCTATTTTACCAACCCGGCATTAAACAGCCTGCTGATCAAAAGATTTGCCGATAAAAAAATAAAAGCATCCTTGCCTGTTTATAGCCGTACGAATGACGCGAACCAGGTTCAATATCTTTCCAAAGATGCCATTGATAAACTGGTGATAACGCCGGCTCACCAAAGAGAGCCGGTAACTGATTCAAATGGCGATGTACAATTTGCAGCTTACATACCCAATAATCCAAAAGCCTCTGTTTATAATATTACCGAAGTAACCCAGATCCTGTTCATAAAAAAAGGGAAATTAAAAAGCTATATACCCTGGGTTACACCTACCCTGCCCCAGTTCCTCAGTACGGGTAAATATATTGGCGAATCATTTTATTTTAACACCGCCTACAACTTTAAATACAACAAAAAATTCCGTAAAAAAAACAAACTCATTTTTTTATCTCAAACTAAAAAAATGATATCGCTGAAACCGGAAACAGCCGGGAATCATCTTAAAGAAATGTTTGGCCTTAATTTACTGGAAACCCTGTGGCCGTATGTACTTAAAGGTAAAATAGATGTTTTTTTATCTGAAAGTAACGTTAAAATAAACCCGGATGAATGTAAGAATGCCCTGCTGTATAAAGATAAATATGTGATCCCTGAGTATGATTCAACCAATTCCATTTATTCATTTAAAACCGTGGGTTCCCCTACGCCACTGATATTTACTGAATTACAACTCGTTCAGGATTGGTATTATGACCTTAAAAGAAATAAGGTCAGCAATACGATCAAAGAAGCTTATTTATATCCAAAAAAACCAAATAACCAAATCCCGGTTACAGAAACGACTCCTGTATTAAAAATGGTTTTCAAATAAAATTCGTTATACATTTACATATTCGATTGCTTCACGGATTTGTTTTATTCTAACGCAGGGCCAACTCCACCAGCATCTTTCTAAATCTAAAACAAACAGCCATGTCGGTACTTAAGGAAATTAAAAAAGTGACTACCCATACCCTGCAAAATATGAAATCATCGGGTGAAAAGATCTCCATGATCACCGCCTATGATTTTTCTTTTGCAAAAATTTTCGACAGTGCCGGTATTGAAATTATTTTAGTTGGCGACAGTGCCAGCAATGTGATGGCTGGTCATGAAACAACACTCCCCATTACGTTGGACCAGATGATCTATCATGCACAAAGTGTGGTAAGGGGTATTAACCGTTGTTTGGTAGTGGTGGATATGCCCTTTGGTTCTTATCAATCCAATTCACAAATTGCACTGGCATCGGCCATTAAGATCATGAAAGAAAGCGGAGGTCATTCGGTAAAAATGGAAGGTGGTGAAGAAGCTTTGGATTCGGTTACCAAAATAGTGAGTGCCGGAATTCCGGTAATGGGGCACCTGGGATTAACCCCTCAAAGCATATATAAATTTGGTACTTACACGGTAAGGGCCAGGGAAGTTGATGAAGCCGCTAAGTTAAAAAAAGACGCCTTACTGTTACAGGAAGCCGGTGCCTTTGCCATAGTATTGGAAAAAATTCCGGCTACGCTGGCAAAAGAAGTGAGCGAAAGTTTACATATTCCAACCATAGGAATCGGTGCGGGAGGTGATTGCGACGGACAGGTGCTGGTAATGCATGATATGCTGGGTATTAATGTTGAATTTAAACCACGGTTTTTAAGAAAATACCTGAACTTACACGAACAGGTCGATGAAGCTGTTAAACAATACATCAGCGATGTGAAAAGCAGGGATTTTCCTAATGAAAATGAGCAATATTGAAAGAGGATATTTGATAATGGATAATGGAAAGCTCTGTAATATGATAAAAGTTTTTCACTAATTGAGCACCTATCTGGTGACCAGCATCAAGTATCCAGCATCTGGCAATCAACATCCGGCATTCAGCAACCCTTTCCCCAGTATTTGTTAACTTGCAGCCCTCAATTACTAATCAAATACAGACAAGCTATATGAAATTTTTAAAAACTTTAAAGGTACAGGCAAATAACAACGGTGTTTCTACCGGTTTAAACTGGATAAAAACGAAAGCTGAAAAGATCAATTCTTATTCGCCGGTCGACGGGAAATTAATTGCTTCGGTTACTGCAGCTGATGCAAAGGGATATGAATTGGTTATTCAAAAGGCCCAGGCTGCTTTCGCTGAATGGCGTAACTGGCCGTCGCCAAAACGTGGTGAAATTGTGCGTCAGATCGGCGAAGAACTGAGAAAGCATAAAAATGACCTGGGGCAACTGGTAAGTTATGAAATGGGTAAAAGCCTGCAGGAAGGATATGGCGAGGTACAGGAGATGATCGATATCTGCGATTTTGCAGTGGGACTGTCACGCCAGTTACATGGTTTAACCATGCACAGTGAAAGGCCGGGACACAGAATGTACGAACAATACCATCCTCTGGGATTGGTAGCCGTTATATCGGCATTCAACTTCCCGGTGGCCGTATGGAGCTGGAATGCTTCCCTGGCATGGATTTGTGGCGATGTTTGTATTTGGAAACCCAGTGAAAAAACACCGCTGTGTGCCATAGCCTGTCAAAACATCATTCAGTCCGTACTCAAAAAAAATAAGGTACCCGAAGGTGTTTCCAATATCATCATTGGCGGGAAACAGGTTGGCGAATGGTTGAGTAAGGATACCAGGATCCCATTGATATCTGCAACAGGCAGTACCCGTATGGGTAAGGCAGTTGGTGCGGTTGTAGGGCAGCGCCTGGGCAGAAGCCTGTTGGAGCTGGGCGGAAATAACGCCATCATCATTACCGAAAATGCAGACCTGGATATGGCCCTGATCGGTGCCGCTTTTGGAGCTGTGGGTACCGCCGGACAGAGGTGTACATCAACCAGGCGACTGATCATCCATGAAAAAATTTATACTAAGTTTAAAGAAAAACTCGTTAAGGCTTACGGCCAGATCAAAATTGGTGATCCGCTCAACGAAAAAAATCATGTAGGACCGGTTATCGACAAAGATGCAGTAAAAATGTATTTGGATGCGATAGAAAAATGTAAGGATGAGGGTGGTAAGTTTGTTGTGGAAGGTGGGGTGGTTACAGGTAAAGGTTTTGAAAGCGGTTGTTACGTTAAGCCCTGCATAGCCGAAGTTAAAAACAGTTTTGCTATTGTGCAGCAGGAAACATTTGCACCCATTCTGTACCTGGTGAAATACAAAACGCTCAATGAAGCCATCGCCCTGCAAAATGGCGTTCCGCAGGGACTATCATCGGCTATTATGACCAATAACATGCGGCAGGCAGAGCAGTTTTTGTCGCAGGTTGGCAGTGATTGTGGTATTGCCAACGTAAATATCGGTACATCGGGTGCAGAGATCGGCGGTGCATTTGGTGGCGAAAAAGAGACCGGAGGTGGCCGTGAGAGCGGCAGCGACGCCTGGAAAGTGTATATGCGTCGCCAAACGAATACGATCAATTATACAGATAAGCTGCCACTTGCACAGGGAATTAAATTTAATTTGTAAATTTTTGCAAATTATCACGAACAGTATGGCTATTAATGGCATACTCTTTATTTTTGCCAAAATAAAAATTTAATATGCATAAATTTTCTAAGTTCTTTATTGCTTTTTTACTCGTTGGAGTAAGCGCTGTTGCGCAACAGTCTGTACCGGTTCCCAATGGATGGCATATGATGGACCTGGATAAAGACGGTTATTTGGGCGTAAGTGCCGATAAAGCCTATAAATTTATTAAAACAAATAATCTGAAAAGCAAGACGGTAGTGGTTGCGGTAATTGACAGTGGTATTGATACCCTGCATGAAGATCTAAAACCGGTTCTTTGGGCCAACAGCAAAGAAATACCTGGCAATGAAATGGATGATGATCATAACGGATATATTGATGATGTTCATGGCTGGAATTTTTTAGGCGGTAAAGACGGCCGGAATGTAAACGAGGACAGTTATGAAGGTGCCAGGGTTTATTATGGTCTAAAATCAAAATGGGATAATAAAGAGGTTGATGTAAGCAAGTTGAGCAAAGCAGATGCCATAGAATACAATATGTTTTTGCGGGCAAAAACAGAAATAACCGGCGACAGTAAAGATTCTGAAGTGGCTGATGTGGATATCGACGGTTTAAAATCCTTACTTGAAAATCTATCCGGCAGCGATAGTCTTTTAAAGTCGGTGCTGGCGAAAGACACATTTACAGGTAACGACCTGGATATGTATGTAACCAAATCTTCTTCAGAAAAAAAAGCAAAGAGTGCTTTTTTGGGACTCATGAAGTCCAATAACATGATGGACCAGACCAATTATGAATTTATCGGCGGACTGGTTGAATACATTGAATATATAGAGGGTGAGCAGCGGAAAGCAGATGGCAAAAACAAGCCACCTGTTGAATACCGGAAAGAGGTTGTGGGTGATGATGAAACTGATATCAATGATATCGGTTATGGTAATACGGATATCATGGCCGAAAAATCGATGCACGGAACGCATTGTGCTGGCATTATTGCAGCTGTGCGGGATAACGGCAAGGGGATGGATGGCATCGCCGATAATGTGCGCATCATGATGTTACGTGCCGTACCTGATGGAGATGAGCATGATAAAGATATTGCGCTGGCCATACGTTATGCGGTAGACAATGGCGCACAGATCGTTAGTATGAGTTTTGGCAAAAGTTTTTCGCCACAAAAAAAATGGGTTGATGAAGCCTTTGCTTATGCCGAGAGTAAGAATGTTTTACTGGTACATGCGGCAGGTAATGATGCCAAAGATGTGGACGTAAAAGATAATTTTCCCAATGCGAATTATATGAGTGGTGGCAAGGCCGGTAACGTGATCACAGTTGGTGCCAGTAACGAACCTAAGGCCGGTAGTTATACTGCAGCTTTTAGTAATTACGGTAAAAAAGATGTGGATGTTTTTGCACCGGGTGTAAAAATATATTCTACATTACCGGGCGGTAAGAATTATGGTAATTTAAGTGGTACCAGTATGGCTTGCCCGCTGGTAGCAGGCATTGCTGCTTTAACATTGCAGTACTACCCTACCCTAACTGCCAAACAATTAAAATATGTAATTGAAGCCTCTGCTCAAAAACCTAAAGAACAGGTTACCAAGCCGGGTACCAGCACCCCTGTTGAACTGGGTGAATTATCCAGGACAGGCGGTATCGTTAATGCCTACGAAGCATTAAAACTCGCATCAACCATAAAAGGTGAAAATAATAAGCAGCAGGAAGCCCTGCCAAAACCAAAAATGACGAGAAACAAAAGAGGTTAACCTAAAGAGAACAGATCATAAAAAACCTTCCTTAGCCGGAAGGTTTTTTTATGCCTTTGTTGTCCCTAAATCTATCTGGATGACCAACACCTACAGGTATAACATTACCCTTCAATAAATTGCTGCCTGTGTTTTCAATGGCACCGCCCTGAAGGGCGGTGATTGAGATGAAAATTGATTTCAGGCTTTAGCCAAACTCAAACTGTTGGACTAAAGTCCGGTTAACAGGGTATCCATTTTTTCCCTGCTCTAAAGGGCAGGGCAAATCATTTAAAGTACCCCTGGAAATACTTATGCCGTTGTTGTCCCGATAGTTATCCTATCGTGTAGATAGAAAAATATGTTAAACCCAGACCCAATAGATAATCCGGGTGATCCAATTCTTCAAAGCATAAAATCCGTAAAAAAATACTTTGTACGAACAAATGGTCATCAATATTTATTTCTGCTACAGTTTTTTCGAAGTATGTAAAGAAACATTTCTAAAACAGATCTAATCGTATCCGTCAAATCTGTGTTATCCGTGTTCTTTTTTCAAAAATAAATATGCTCACACGACAGGATTGTTTCGGGATGACCAATAACAATTACTGCTCCTGCTGTACCGACAGTTACCGGGACGACCAACAATATTTCCCAAACAACAGGCTTTTGAGCCTCCAACTTAAAACAGGGAATTAATTCAAACCAAAAACTATTAAAGATTTGTATTTTTAATCTCTAAAACTATTCGTCATGCCAAAACCATCACCCGACACCTACCCTGCCTTTTTTAAAAAATATGTAGATGCAGTACCGGAAGAAGACCTGTTAGCCGCATTTACCAATCAATTACCGGCGATCTCCGCATTTCTGAATAACATATCCGAAGAAAAATCAAACTATGCCTATGCCCCCGGCAAATGGACGCTGAAAGAACTGTTGCTACATATGATCGATACGGAAAGACTGTTTAATTACCGGGCACTTTGCTTTGCAAGAAAAGAAACCATTTCTTTACCCGGTTTTGATGAAGATGCCTATGCCGCCAATTCAAATGCAAACGCACGTAGCTGGAAAGGTATGGTAGATGAATTTATTGCCGTGAGACGATCAACTGAATTTTTATTTAAAAGTTTTTCAGATGAAATGCTTGGTTTTTCAGGCACGGCTAATAATAATCCTGCCACTGTGCTGAGCGTCGGTTTTATGACAGTGGGCCACGTTTATCATCATAAAGAAGTGATGCAAGAAAGATATCTTTCTTAAGGAATTTTAATATTTCATCAGGTAGTAATTAAAACCGGGCGTTTAGATTAGTTGACACTATAAAACTGCCCTACAGATTCCTCCTTCGTCGGAATGACAGGGTAGTTGTTTTTTATCTTATTGGTTTGGTCTAACTAAAAATGCCGTCCAGTTTATAGCTGAACGGCATTTCCCTTATTAAATTATCAACTTTTAAACTTTTTGAACTTTTAAACTTTTTGAACCTGTTAATCCCTCTTCGCCGTTGCCGTCTGTATAATCATATTGTTCATCACTTTAACCGTTTCATCGATATAGATATCATTACTTACTCTTTTTAACCACTGCTCGTTTTTTTCGATCTTTTCTTTGGCGGCATTGATGCCAACGGTATCAACTGCAATATTTTTTACGGTCAAGGTTTTGTTCAATTTATACAGTTCATCGAGCTCTTTCAATTTGGTTTTTAACTCCTCCTGCTCTTGCTGGTATTTTGCTAAGTTTAAAGAATACGCTTTATCACCGTTTTTTTCAAGCCAGCTGATACCTTCTTTGATCTTATTGAAAGTAGGATTCCGGGCAATCTGCTCATCACTGTATTTTATAACTACATCATTGCTTACGGTGCTGGTCCATGGTTTATAATCGGCTTTGCCAATTTCATCCCAGGGTAGTGCCGATGTGTTATCTTTTTCACGAAACTTTAAATATTCCATCCTGTCGGGGATCACAATATCCGGCACAACACCTTTTAGCTGGGTGGCACCGCCATTTACACGATAGAATTTTTGTAAGGTAAGTTTTACCGATCCCAGGTCCTCCACATTTTTGTTGCCAAACATGGCATTTTCACTTTCGGGATTTAAAGGAATATTACGTTGCACTGTTCCTTTGCCATAGGTGGAGGAACTGCCGATGATGATACCACGCTTATAATCCTGAATGGCTGCCGCAAATATTTCTGACGCACTGGCACTGAACTCATCTACCAGTACCGTCAACGGGCCGCTGTATAAAACAGATCTATCCTTGTCTTTCCATTGGTAAGGCTTATCCTCGCGGCCCTTTACCACGCATACGGGGCCATCTTCAATAAACAAGCCCACCATTTTCACCACTTCCGGTAAGGAACCACCGCCGTTGCTACGCAGGTCCATGATGATACCTTCTACATTTTCGGCTTTTAATTTTTCTATTTCCCGGGCCACATCATCCGAGCATTTGGCGCCGTTTGGATTGGCAAAATCTACATAAAATTCGGGCAAATAAATATACCCAAGTTTACGATCGCCATTGATCACCGCGCTTTTGGCAAAGGTGTCGTCCAGTTTTATCTCATCCCGCACGATCGGAATTACGATAACAGACCCATCCAGCCGCCTTACAGTTAACCTCACTTCCGAACCTTTTTTTGACCCCCGTATAATTTTTACGGCATCGGTTACCGAATAGCCTGTAACATCCACCGGCTCTTCAATACCTTGTGCCACTTTTATGATCTCGTCTTCTGCTTTTAATTCTCCGCCTTTCCATGCAGGGCCACCCGATATCAACGAAGCGATCTTTATTTTTCCGTCATCTTCTTTCAACTGGGCACCAATACCAAAAAAGCTACCCTTCATCGATTCGTCGAACGACCTTTTTTCGACCGGGGCAAAATAATTGGTATGTGGATCCATCGTACCAGTTATGGCATTGATAAAGGTGCTGAAATTTTCATCATTGTCTTCACGCGTCATTTTGGTGGCAAAATATCTTTCGATCTGCTTTTTTACCGCCACCCTGGATTCCCGCTCCAGCGTGGAGTCTGCTTTAAACTTAAAATCTTCTTTGCTTTTATTTTTATCCCGGTCGCCCAGCATATCCGTATACTTGCTTAAAGCCAGGTATTTCAACCGCTTTCTCCAAATCTCCGTTCTTTCTGCCTCTGTTTTCGGATTGTTTAATTTTTCCCTGTCGAGCATCACGTTTTCATCTTTGGTATAGTCGAAAGGTTTGGCCAGTATACCCGTATACAAACCGGCGGTTTCTTTTAAGCGGTTGATATACACTTCACTGACTTTGAAAAAAGAGATCAACTCTGCCCCACGAATTTCATCATCAATTTTAGATTCAAATTTCTTAAACCCGTCAATATCCGACTGTAAAAAAATATTCTTATCGCCATCCAGGTCCTCCACAAACTTTTGCAATACCGTTTTGGAAAAATTATCGTCGATAGGTTTAGGACTGTAGTGCCCCTGTTCCAGCAATAAACCCACGTTACGGATGATGCGGGTGTATTTGGATTTAGGATTATCATTATCAGATTTTCCCTGCGTTTGAAAGGCTACAAAAAGACTGGCAGCCGTAAGCACCAGGATCACCGGTATAAATTTTTTACTCATCATAAATTGTGCAATTTTTTGCATGCTGTAAAAATAAAGGAAAACTGCTGTTTACATAGATAATAAACGCAACAAATTGAATAATGTTTTGTTAAACAGGATTTTTCGGAAACCCTTAAGGATGAACGGCAAACGGATAGAATTATCAATCATAATATGAGTAAATCTTGTACAAATTATTGTGGTTGGCTCAATAGAGCGACTTTGGTGAAAGGCTGAAGCGCTATATGTGCATTGGTCTTTCCAAAGTTTCTATCCAAGTTCAGTTGGTAAAACCATACTTTTTTTGTTGATGAACCTTTTTCAAAATACAACACAACGGTTTTTACTCTTGCACCCGTAAAGGTTCTGCCCGGCAAATCCAAAACCTTATGTAGTATCTCGTCTATATTTTTAAAAGTTTGTTCAAACATTCGTTGGCTTTGAATACTAGTTAATTTTCCAATTAAGATTACTACTGGTGCAAAATTGCACTTTGCCTGCTTGTTGGGTACTCTAAAATTGAAAGTATATAAATTGTTGTTCTTTACCACCAAACCAAAATATGGCAATGATAATTGTATAGTAAAACGCATATCTTACATAGCGTTTCCATCTAAGTCCCAGATGTGCAATTGCATATTGTTGTTCTCTCCCAAGCCATTCAACGATTAAAAATAAGATAGTAATTAAGATAATTGGAGGTGCTAGACCGATACCAGGAAAATGCGGAATTGTAAACAATGAACTGGAAAATATTTCAGAGATATAACTGAAAGCATGTGTAACATTAGCTGCACGAAAGAAAATCCAGGCAAATACTGTCAAACTAAAAGTTAACCCAATAGACAAAAACTCTTTTACTGTTGGCAGGTACCTACCTTTCGCAACAATATCGAGATTAGTTCTATTCGTACTGAAAACAATGGAAGGCATGATATATAAAGCATTTAGAAAGCCCCAAACAATAAAAGTCCAATTCGCACCGTGCCAGAAACCACTTACAATAAAAATGATAAAAGTATTGCGAATCTTCATCCACATTCCACCCTTACTGCCGCCTAATGGAATGTAGAGGTAGTCTTTAAACCACGAGGATAACGAAATGTGCCAACGTCTCCAAAATTCGGCAATGTCACGCGAGAAATACGGGAAAGCAAAGTTTCTTAAAAGTTCTATCCCAAATAGCCGGGCTGTACCTAATGCAATATCAGAGTAACCTGAAAAGTCACAATAGATTTGGAAAGTAAAAAACAATGCACCCAAAACAAGCGTACTACCGGAATAGTCACCCGAATTGTTGAAAATGGCATTTGCGTATTCTGCACAATTATCAGCTATGACAATTTTCTTAAATAAACCCCACAATATTTGTCGCAAACCGTCAACCGCTTTCGAATAATTGAACTCCCTTTTTTTGAGAATTTGAGGCAAAAGATGTGTTGCTCTTTCTATTGGACCAGCCACAAGCAAAGGGAAAAAGCTAACAAAAACAGAATAGTCGATAAAGTTTCTTTCAGGTTTTATCCGGTTTTTATAGAGATCAAGAACATAGGATAAACCGTGAAAAGTATAAAAAGAAATACCAACAGGTAATATCACTTGTAAAGAACCTAAATTTGCTTTAAACCCTAACAGAGATAGTCCGTCAGCAAATGAAGCAGCAAAAAAGTTGTAGTATTTAAAAACTCCAAGAAAACCTAAGTTGATTCCAATACTAAGCCACAACCAAAACAATTTCTTTCGCTGGTTTGTAGCGTCATGGATTTTAATGCCGGTATAATAGTCTAATAAGGTCGAGAAGATTAGTAAAAACATGAACCGCCAGTCCCAACAAGCATAAAAAAAGTAACTGGAAACGAGCAGTAAAATATTTTGAAGTCTGAGATTTCCTTTTGCCGCAAACCAGTAAAGTATAAAAACTATCGGTAAGAATATTGCAAAATCAATTGAGTTAAAAAGCATAAATTCTGTCTATTTTTTATTGTTTAATATAGGCGCTGTCGTTTCTCTTGGCATAACGCACAACTAGCAGGCATTACCGAAGTTTGGGTTTAGAATTCCGTACGCCGGGTGCTGCTGCTTATTAAAGAACGTAAACTTTTTTGAAAACACCAAACTAAGCCTGCGCACTTGGAGCGTAGCAAAATGCGCAGGCGTATTAATAAACGGTCCAGCCAGAAGCTGCAGAAGGTTAGTACGAAAATGCTGAAAATCCTTCCGTCACCCCAAAATGCGGTAATGCTTTTGTTAGCGGCATAGTCAATTTCTTATGTCGAAAGTGTTGGCTTATTGGTAGAATGTTTCACTACTTTATAAAGCATTATAAAATTTACTGCAGCCTGTAATAACATTGGTATCCTTCTATAAAGAAAATCGGTTGATATAAGCCGTTCAATTAATTCTAAAGAAAATTTTTTATCGAGCTCAACCTGAATAGGGATTTGAATAGTTATAGTTGAAGCAAGTGTTATAAAATTAAAAAGTAATGCCAACCAAACTAACCACTTAGGTATAACCATCGGTCGAAACCAAAATAATAAAATCTGAGGAATGAAGGATAAGAAAAAGAAAATTACAAATAGTGGAATAATCAGCGTACTATCAATATGATGAAATTCAGGAAATTCGTTTGGACCTACGGCACGCCATGTCCTGTAAGCAACCAATGAATTTACTATGCCTCCGCCAAAAACATAAAAAGAAAGCAGGATATAAACTGAGAAAACAATTATTGTAATTTTGTTCTTATTAGTCATTTGTAAGTTTTAAAATACTTAATCTATAATTCTTTCTTTAACGGACTTTCACTGACTTGACGCTAACGGATCAGGGCCTGGCTTTGTTGGGATATTTGAAAAACGTTAGCCCAATACTGAAGCCCAATATTTTTTTAAAAATTAAAGTTAACAACTACAGCTAAATTATTAACGTCGAGCTGGATCTAAGGCTGATAGCAAACGACAGCCGAAGTTCCAACGTCCTTTAGCTTTGTATTCTTAATTAGTTAAATGATTTATTACTATTACTACTTTTCATTTTTTGGTTCTTTTTTTCTTTTACAATCCACATTAATTTGTGCATAAACTAACCACCGGCAGTGGCGCATTTTTTCAACGTCCGGGTTAATGACCCATGGCAGGATACAATCCACTGCCGGTTTTTTCCCTTGGTGTCTATATAGCAATAGGGTTAACTACCCATTATTAAGGACTAAGACGATGGGGCAAAAATGGTTAGCGTATTTCCAAATCTAAAAATAGTAAAAATGAAACAACTTCTCACAAAAAACTACCTTGGTATCGATGTGTCAAAACCTTGGTTCGATGTATCATTGATGCCGGTTATTGATCATGTTAAGCAACCAATTATCACACAACGCTTTGACAACACAACCAGTGGTATGAGTTCATTTAAAGCTTGGTTAAAAACATCGGGTGTAACCTTAGACGCTAACAGTCTATTGGTAATAGAGAATACCGGGGTTTATCACTGCCTGCTGTGGAGCTTCTGCAGCAAATACAATTTGCCTTTGCACATTGGCAATGCTGCACACATTAAATGGAGCCTGGGCATAACCCGTGGTAAAAATGATGTCATTGATTCAGTGCGCTTGTGTCAGTACTGCAGCAAACAATCCGATGAGTTAAAAGCCTCTCCGGTGCTGAATCAAGGACATACTTTTTATCCAAATTTAAAATAGACAAATGACTACATATTTCTATTTTGGTATGGTCAGTTAACTGTTGGTTAGTGGAAAAATGGTCTATAAAGGTTTTGGATAAGATGTCCATTCTAAAACGTCAAATTGATTAATGTTGTTTGTTGGTTTGTAGATCTGCTACTGTCCGCCCGGCAACTGAAGCCGATTGAAAAACTGAAGCTGAAATTAACAACTAAAAGCCAAATAGAATTCGGTCAAGCCCGGTATGAGTTGATGGTAATGCAACAGCCGATTGTAATTCCTTCTACCAACTTTTCGGCAAGCCTTTTGTTGTGCTTTCTTGTTTCATTTTAGTCAGTTTAAATGATTTTCTTTTTCCGGTAATTCACTGATTGTTTGAAGCCCTTTTATTTAATCTTGCAATTGTTTTAATGCTACATTAATCTTTTCCTGTAGCTGCTGTTTAAGTATTTCTACAGGCTGTGCAGATCTTTCTTTGCAGTCCATAATGCCGCAACGTTCACAGGTAGTATGTACCATTTTAACAGGTATTGCGGTATCGTTAACAAAGGGCATAGTCTGTGATAATTTCTGATCGATGAGTAAACCGATGGTTACACTCACAATTTCATTACTTCCTTTGGCTGCCGGTTTTGCAATAGAGATACAGAGGTAGCGGTTATGTGTTTGCCAGTATTGTGATATCTGCACATCCAAAACAGGTTGTTTATATTTTTTCTTCGCTACCAGCTGAGCTATATGTTTTATTGAATTGATCGAAACCCAGCGCCGGCAATAATGTTCATGGGTAGCATTGGCATATGGATTGTGCACTTGTGATAAATGCAGTTCTTTGGTGATCTCAAATTCATCCTTTGCCACATCGCCAGAAAGACGCAAAAAGAAAAGATGATCAATACTGAAATGGCTGGGCAAAATATTGGTAAGCCGCTGCATCATCATTTCCGGTGTCACATCATATTCAATACACAGCGCAAGCCATGCATTATCATTCCATTTCGGCTTCATAACGATGCGTTTTACATCCTCTGTAAATTTTTCTTCCGGCATTAATAAGGCGACAGCAAAGTAGGAAGCTTTAAAATTATTCAGCAGCATATCAAACGAATCGCTGTGTTGTATGATCGTTTCATACGGCCTGTCGGTAATGCCGAGATAGTGAAAGGCGATTTCACGGGCTATCAGAAATTTCTCCTGCGCCGGACTGAATGCTTTGTTAATAAAAAGAGTTTTGTTGCCTATTGAATAATAGGAGCGGAGGTTCTGCAGCGCTTCCATTGAATTCATCCGTTTGCGGTTTACCTGAACATCCAATTTTTGCAGGGCAAATTCAAGTGTTGATGTTTCAACAGGTAAAACTTCTTTCCATTTATATTCCTTTCTGAACCGGCGAACCGCATTTTCTATATCTTCAAAATAATTATCCTGAAGATCCTGGTAGGAACGAAGAGCAGCATTGTAGAAACTTTCTTTTGATAATTGATAGCTGCGTGAGATCTTAAGCAGTGTAGTGATGAAAGCTGTCACTTTATCCGGGGTGTTGGAAAACAGGTCTAGTAAAGCAGCAGGAGTTAATCCAAAATGTTCCCAGGGAATTGCATTGATAAAATCGGAGTTGATCAAATCAATAATGGGTTGAAGTTTTTTACTGGCTCTCAGGGAAACGAGATAATCATAATCAACACCCAGGGCTTTACCCAATGATAGGATTTTATCAGCCTTTGGAAACTTCTTGCCTGTTTCAATATCATGAACGTAGGAAAGCGACATGCCGGTCTTTTCAGCAAGTTGCTGGTAGGATAATCCTTTTTCCTGCCGCAAAGCCTTCACCTTCAGACCAAAGATGAGGCGGACACTTTCATTATCTGTCATCATAGCACCAAAGTAGTAAATTTTCTAAAATTTTCGAAAATTTATTTATTAGCGAATATTTCGCTAAATGAATAATATTCGTATATTGCACAAAATATTTATTATGACATGCATTATTACACATCCCGCCACCCGGTACAGCACCCCGGAAGAAATGATCATCAAAGCCCCACTCCATGTGGCTTACAAAGAAATTCTAACTCCGGAAGCGCTGCATTTTATTCTTGCCTTGCACCTTCGATTCAACGCCCATCGTAAATCTTTGCTACAGGAAAGAGCGGTTGTGCAGCAAAAAATTGACGAGGGATGGAAGCCTGGGTTCATGCCGGAAACGGCTGCCATCCGAGACAGCCAGTGGTTGATATCACCACTCCCCGAAGATTTACAGGATCGTCGTGTGGAGATAACAGGACCAGTTGATCGTAAGATGATTATTAATGCGATGAACTCAGGCGCAAATATTTTTATGGCCGACTTTGAGGACAGCAATGCACCTAACTGGGATAATGTCATTGGAGGTCAGATCAATCTACGTGATGCTATCAACAAAACGATAAGTTTTACCAACCCGGAGAATGGTAAGGAATATTCACTGAATGAAAAATGCGCAACGCTGTTTGTTCGTCCCCGTGGCTGGCACCTCCAAGAGAAGCATATTGAAATTAATGGGGAACCCATCAGCGGAAGTTTACTGGATTTTGGGCTTTACTTTTTTCATAATGCCAAAGACCTGTTGAAGATTGGTACTGGTCCTTATTTCTATTTACCCAAAATTGAAAGCTATTATGAAGCAAGACTTTGGGATGATGTGTTTGTATTTTCTCAGAACTATTGCGGCGTTCCATATGGCAGCATTAAAGCAACCGTACTGGTGGAAACTATTCTGGCCACTTTCCAATTGAATGAAATATTGTGGGAACTGAAAGATCACTCTGCCGGTATGAATTGCGGACGCTGGGATTATATTTTTTCCTTTATCAAAAAATTCAGGAATGTGGCCGGTCATGTTTTTCCCGACCGTTCACAGGTTACCATGACGGTTCCTTTTATGAGGGCCTATACGCAATTAGTTATACAAACCTGCCATAAAAGAGGGGCACATGCTATTGGTGGTATGGCTGCACAAATTCCCATTAAAGGAAATGACAAGGCTAATGAAACAGCGTTAGCAAAAGTAAAAG
>JANNSN010000018.1:0-5984 GCA_031402615.1 Chitinophagaceae bacterium | reverse complement strand
AATGCCAGGTATATTAAACGGCTAAGAAACAATTTTTTACAAAAATTGAATGTAGCCACAAAGACACAAAGGCACGAAGTACACAAAATGCGTAGCATTTTCCTTAGTGTCTTAGTGTCTTTGTGGCAAACTGTGTTCCGCGCAGCGAAGCTGCGGAAAACTTATTCTTATCGTGCTTTTTGAGAAACTAATAACTGTTTTTAAGTTATTCCTGGAATCTTTTTGGTTACCGGAATGGAATGGGCATGCCAACATGCTATATTGTAGAAGAAGATTTTAATGCGTGTTACAGATCAAAAAAGTGAAGAAACAAAAAATTGCCGGTAAGCCGGTGATCTAAATCTCATGAATACAAATTTTTCCTTCCCGCCTTCCCGGCAAAAATCAACCTTCCTGTTATTTCAAACTTTTCAGTAAGTCCTTATTCATCTTTATATAATCATTGTTTTTAGCTTCGGTTGCCAAATCAAGCGATTTTTTTGAACTCGCCATGGCACCTTCTTTATCGCCCATTTCCTGTTGAATTTTGGCCTTATATATCCACATCCAAAACGCTTTATCATTTGCTTCAATGGCCTTGGTTACGTTTTCCAAAGCCTTCGGTAGCTGTTTATCATATTCATAATAAAACTGTGCGGCCTGCCAGTAAGGTTTCTTGTCTCCCTGCATGGCAGCTTCAATTTGTGACCTTATTTTATTCCGGATATTGGCAACAATGGGAATGGAAACAGTTGTTCTGTCCCACTTAATCTCCAAAGAACAGGTTTCTGGCTTTACATCAGAAAATACCATGGTAAATGATTCCAGCCGCGGTTTTGTTTTCATGGGAGGCACTTTAAAACGTACTACATCTTCCGTTTCTTTGTATCCATCAATGCCCCAATTGTTTAAACCTTTGTTTACAATAACCTCCCACCAATCGATACCCGGTATGGTATACAGGACATAGGTTCCGCTATCCAGTTTTTTACCGCCGATTTCCACAGGGTCGCTGAAAACGATCCGGGTTGCTGCGTTTGCACCTGTACGCCATAACGCATTAAAAGGAACCAGGTCGCCAAAAATTTTGCGCCCTTTGGCTACAGGCCTCGAATAAATTAATTCAATATTGCCGATGGCAAAATCCTGTTTTACCGTTTGGGTTGGAGATGGCGCAGGCATTTTTACCTGTGCACTGCTTATCATAGTAAAGCCCGTGATCACCAGTAACTGGCATAATATCTTTTTCATAAATTTATTTTTAGCTCGCGTAAATTACACAAACTACACTAAAAAAGAACGGAGGTGGCTTACCGGAATCAGAATTGCACTTTAACATTGGCCGAAGTTTTCCGGCCTTTTTTTACTTTCCATTGAGGGCCTTCCCGGATCAGCCGCCTGGCAGCTTCATCATATACGGTACCCATGGATTTATTGACCCGGATATTGGTAATGGTTCCATTAGCCTTTACATCAAATGACAATTCAACTGCACCATGAAGATCTCTTTTCAGCATATCCTCCGGAACCTCCAGATTATTGGCCACATAGGTATTATAATTATCCCAGCCATCTGCGGGTTCAACATTCACAACAGAGTCGGTTATTAATGTAGCCCTGTTGGATCTATAGTTTCGGTTGGCAACAGGGCTTTCAATGACTGTTTTGTTCATATAAGCCAACTCGTCTTCCTGTAAAACAATTTTTGTTTGTGCGGGATTAGTACGAAGGGTAACCGTTTTGGGCAGGTAACCAACTGATTTCACTTCAATATGTAAAACGCTGTCTGTGGATACCAGTCTCACCATTCCTTTTGCATCGGCATACGTGCCAAAATTTTCTTTTTTAATGGAGATGTTGGTAAATGGCAGCGGGCTGTTATCTGCGGCAACCACCTGTGCGGTAAAAAATTTATTTAAAACAGCCTCTTTTTTTTCCGGGGCATTTGTTTCACTTCTTTGAGCCCTCGATACTTCAGCAACTCCTGCTGGTATTACTTCGGCTTTATCTTTACGTGCGACAGCGTCTTCCATCAGTTGCCCGTTATTTCCTGAAGAGGATGTTTTATTACCTGCAGCAGGAGAAACTGCAACTCCCTGTTCTTTATCCGGTACAGCCGGAGTTTCTGTTTGTGCCAAAGGCTTAATTTGGGGAGCGGCCGGGTCAGTGATAAACCGGTCACCTGGTTTTTTTACTGTGGCGAATTGGGTATTTTTTTCTTCATTTGGTTTTAATTCCACATCGGACGGCGATGCAGAAGGATTCAACGATTGGGTAACCGAAACGGCTGGCTCAGTCATTGTAATGGTATCTGTACCTGCCGGTTTAATGATTGTTTGAGCAATCTCTGTTTTATCCTGTTCAGTTACATTGTCTGCAGTGAGCACATAAGTTAATGCAATGCCGCCACCCAAAATTAAGATGGCAGCAACAGTTTTCCACCGGTTATAGCTGGCTTTATGCAATGGGATCACCTTAGCCACAGCGCCTTTTTCCGCAACCTGTGTACGCAGTGCTGTCAACTCCTTATTCCACCGGGTATCTTTCATGCCTGTATATCCTTCAATCGCTTCCGATAAAAAAGGATCATCCAGTGCAGCTTTTTCCAGGGCATGCATTTCCAGGGGAGATAATTTTCCTGTCAGGTACATTTCTATATCTGAGGCACTATAGTTAATATGTTTGTTTTCACTGCTCACCGTAATTATTCATCCATGTTTACTTGTTTTTCTTCAATACAAATCTTCAAATTCCGTTTGCCGTTTTGAATATAGCTCCTCACTTTATTCCAATCGTATCCCGTAATGTCTGCTATTTCATTGTAGCATTTACTTTCCAGGTAGAACAGCTTTACGGATTTTTGCTGTTCTTCGGGTAATGTTTCCAGGCATTGCTCTAATTTCTTAAAATTTTCTTCTTTTTCCAAAGCTTCAGCATGCAGATGCGTATTTTGTTCTGAATACATAAAAACGGGGTTAAATTCAGTGGTTTTTAGATTTTTGGGGCTTCTTAACTGCATTAAACAGTGATTTCGGGTTAACACATGCAACCAACCCTTAAAACTCTCCACTTCATGAACCCTTAGTTTTGAATTTAATTCGTCAAAAATGTCCATCACAGCATCTTTACAACGCTCTGTATCTTTAAAATATTTCAGGCATACGCCAAATACCAGGTCCATATAACGTTGGTATAATGTGCTAAGCACCTGGATATCACCCGTTTCTTTAAAAGCAACCAGCAATTCCTTGTCTGTGGATTTATCCGGAGATATGTTCTTTAAAAATACCAAAACCCCTTGTCCGCCAGCTGGCGGAGAATTAATTGTTTTTTGTTAAAAATTTTGTTCCAAACATTTTTGCTTTGTTCATCTTCATTGGCGTCGCACGCTTGTACAGTACATCCATATTCATCTTTAATTGTGTTATACCAACAATAAATCAATCTTCGCTTGAATCTTCCGGTTCCCCCTCTTTTGTTGTTCCTGCAAAGGAACAAGCGATGGCTCCTGGAATGGGGCCGGCGTATCTTATTCAAAAAACACTTTCACCGTTTGATAAAAAAGCCGGCTGTTCATGTACTGGCTTTGCTGCAGTTGTTTTTCCGAAAATCCCTGCAAGCCCAGCAGCCCGGCAGCATTACCTTTATTAATGGCAATTTCAAGATATCCCGCTGAATTGAAAATGGCCAGTTTTTCACCTTCATTTACATCTGCATAGTTTTCGCTTATCTTTTCGATAACCTCATCCCGTTTAAAAATAATCTTAAATGGCCTTCCTTTTCGGTGCGCTTCAAATTCATCTTTATTAATATTGACGATCACATTCTCAAAATTATCGATAAAAATTATCTGTCCTTCAATATAATCATTGCCCAGCATGGGCCGTAAAGGATTCTTAACATGTATGGAAACATCTTTATTGCCGATGTCCCCAATTTTTTTTCCCTGTTGCAATTCATGAAAAGCTTTTGCAAAAACCGACACACAGTAGATCGTATTTTTCTGTTGGTCGTGATCAAGTGCCAATGCTACCACTTGTTGAGGTGCTTCTTCTAAAATCATGGTGAGTAACCCATTGTCGGCACAACCAATAAACTGACCATCATGTTCAGCAAATAAAAGCTGTTCTGGTTTTTCATCAAATAAATTAACCAGGATGAGGTGAATGGTGCCAGCCGGAAAATTTTTTATAGCGTTGCGGCAAACATAAGCCGCCTGCGGATAGTTGAAAGGAGATAGGTTATGTGAAATGTCAACCAGGTTAAAATCAGCATTCGCTTGTAATAATTGTCCTTTAACAGCGCCAATAAGGAAATCCCGGTGGCCAATATCGGATGTAAGGGTTATTAAAGGCATCTATCGTTATTCATTAAATAGTTATCGGAAATTACTTTCATTTAAGAAATCTTCTTAACGAACCAGCACCCCATCCTTAAAAAAGAATTTCTTAACCAGCTTATCTGCCAGCGACGGGAAAAACCGGTTTAAAAAAACAGTTTGTTTTCCCCGGAAGGTTAGTACCAGCGTTCGTTTTCTTTTTTCAACGGCTTTTAAAATGTAGGCTGCGCATATATCGGAGCTCATTAATTTCCCTTCATCCAGCGGGCTTTCGCCCCGCGCCACACCTTTTTTATTTAACGCTGCATTGCGGATGTTGGATGATGTAAACCCGGGGCAAACCCACATCACGTTTACTCCACTGCCTAACATTTCGGTTCGCAAGGCCTCCAAAAAGCCCGTCACGGCAAATTTACTGGCCGAATAGCCACTTCTGCCGGGTAAACCCCTGTAGCCTGCAATTGAAGAGACGCCTACAATAGTTCCTTTGCGTTCCATGATGGACTCCAGGGCGAGTTTGGTACAATATAAAGTGCCTTTAAAATTAATATCCATCACTTTTTCAATAACGGTTACATCCAGGTCCTTTACCAGGGCCCTCATGGATATTCCTGCATTATTGATAAGTATGTCGATACCACCAAAAAACTGAATAGTTGAATCAATAAAGTTTTCACAGTCGTTATAGATACTCACATCAGCTACGATCGTGTGTAATGGTTTTCCCGAATGCAATAACTGCAGATCATATAACTTATCCTGGTTACGGCCACAGGCGGCTACTTTTGCGCCCAGGTGAATTAATGTATCCACTAAAGCTTTGCCAATACCGTCGCTGCCACCGGTAATGACCACTACTTTGTTTTTAAAAAAATCTGTTATCATATTATCACAAAAATAGAAGGAATAAGCTGCGTGGCAAATTTAGTTCATAAAAAAGCCGATAATCAGGGATTCGCAACCAGGCACACCGGGAGATTTGGGAGATAGATAAATCAATGATGATACCGATAGCTATCCACGATAGAGATCGGAACAGGTTGGGAGGGGATGCGCTACCAACTTAGCTACCGGATAAATTTCCAAATAAAAAAGCTCCCGTTTTTCGGAAGCTTTGTGACCCGGCAGGGACTCGAACCCTGGGCCCTCCCGATAAAATCGGGATGCGCTACCAATCCCGATTTCGTTTCACTCATCGTCCCGATAGCTATCGGGATTGTTTTTCTTCAACTCCGGTGTTGATGTGAAAAACTACGGCTTAGCTGCCGAATAAATTTTCAATGTACTTTCTGGATTTCATTTTTTTAATAGCGGTTTCCCTTTTTTTTGCTGTGGGGAGGTCCATGAATTCTTCCTGGTACATCAATTTCCATGGTATACCTGTTGAAGTAAACTTTGAATGTCCAATATTATGCTCATATAGTCTCCTTTCGAGATCAATACATGCCCCTACATAATATTTGTTGATTTTTTCTGAATATATGATATATACAAAAGCCATAAATAAAAAAAGCTCCCGTTTTTCGGAAGCTTTGTGACCCGGCAGGGACTCGAACCCTGGGCCCATACATTAAAAGTGTATTGCTCTACCAACTGAGCTACCGAGTCATCTTTTATTTCAATTTAATTCAACTATTATTAATTCGATTCCCTGTAGCCTCCCGAT
>JANNSN010000017.1:0-304376 GCA_031402615.1 Chitinophagaceae bacterium | reverse complement strand
GTTTGCCAGCAGCAGCCAGTTCCAGTTCTTTATCATCGATCCATTTACTGGTTCTGTATAAAGCACTTTCACTGGCGAATATCCTGATGGCACTTTCCGCCAGTTTATATTTGATAGCTCCAAAATTTGCAATGGCTGTCTTAAACTGTTCCCTTGTTTTAGCATATTCTATTACACCATTCAATGCCATTTTAGCACCACCAATGGCGGCTGCACATAATTTCAGTCGGCCAATATTTAAAATATTAAAAGCGATGATGTGTCCCTTACCCACTTCACCCAACAGATTTTCCACAGGTACTTTACAATCCTGGAAATACAGTTGCACGGTAGAAGAGCCCTTAATACCCATCTTGTGTTCTTCGGGGCCCTGTGTAAAACCTTCCATGCCACGTTCAACTATAAACGTTGAAAATTTATCGCCGTCAATCTGGGCAAATACCGTGTAAACATCCGCAAAACCACCGTTGGTGATCCAGCATTTTTGCCCGTTAAGGATATAGTTTTTCCCATCGGCACTAAGTATGGCATTAGATTTTGCACCCAGGGCATCGCTGCCGCTGTTGGGTTCCGTTAGGCCATATGCACCCTTCCACACACCACTGGCCAGTTTAGGAATATATTTTTGTTTTTGAGCTTCGGTTCCAAAATATAAAATGGGTAAAGTACCGATACCGGTATGTGCAGCAATAGCCACACTAAAAGAAAAACCACCACCCAGTCCTTCATTAACGAGTGTGGATGTTATAAAATCTTTTCCCAGTCCACCAAGGTCTTCAGGGATCGAAGCCCCCAGCAAACCCTGCTCGCCGGCTTTTACCATCAATGACGGCATCAGGCCCGGTTCCAGTTTATCAATGCGGTCAACAATAGGCATTACCTCCGTATCTATAAACTGTATACACATGTCTTTTACCATTTGCTGCTCTTCATTAAAATCTTCGGGTGCGTACATATCAAAAGGATTACTTTCTTTAATTAACCATTCGCCGCCTTTAAGGGGTGTTATGGTTGCCTTTGTTGTTGTGCTCATAAAATTTATTTACCCCCAACCCCTACGGGGGGTGGAGCGTTATTAATAAGAGTTCTTTTCAAATGTTGAGCGCCCCATTCGCTTCGATCAAGCCACTCCGCTTGGGGGTTCTCTGTTAAGAGAACGAAGTTCAAGAAGAGGCCTTACTTCAAATTATCATACACTTTCTGCAAAACCTCCTTGGCTATTTCAATCTGCCCGTGTGTTACACCTTCCAACGCTTCATTAAGGGTTTGGTTGGCAATACCCATGGTTTGTTCCTGCAATTCCTTTGCCTCATTGGTCAGGTAAATCATGTTGATCCTTCGATCGTTTTTGGATGGTACACGATTTACCAGTTTTAGTTTTTCGAGGTTGTCAACCAGCCGGGTAATGCTGGGCTTGTCGCGAAATGTAGCGTCGCAAAGCTGCTGCTGACTCAATCCATCTTCTTTCCACAGATGATATAACACACTCCACTGTTCGATCGTTATATCTACGTTGTTCTGCTTAAAATTCTTCTGCAACCTGCGGGCAATCGCTGTACTGGCCTTGCCGGTGATAAAGCTATATAGTTCCCCTTTTTTAAATTGGTTGTTTGGCATATAGTTGTTTATGCAACTATTCAAAGATAATGTTTTTTTTGGATTGTAAAAATTTATTTTTGTATCCAGGCATCGCGGGGAACAACAACGAACCTGCCTGCTGAAATAATGCAATTTTTCTTATTTGGCTATATTTCCCGGCCCGGCATCGTTCTGAACTTGTTCTGTTTTTCTTTTCTTTTAGTAAAAGGAAAGAAGAATTTCACTTGTACAGCAAATCATGATGCAGCCCACCAAAAACCCCAAATCGTTTCTATATTTATGCAATAATCCCGCTTTATGAATAGTTCTTCCACACTTTACATCACCATTTGTCTGTTCCTGATCTGGATTATCTCTTTTCTTGCGTATGCAGCCCGAAAGCGTAGACAGAAAAAAACACTGCAAAAAATCAGAGCGGCATGGGGTCAACAAAAAGTTGAACACAGAAATTTTGATTTGATAGCAGGGTTCTCAAAACTTACTCCAGCTATTCCTTTTCATACCCTGACAGAGCAAACTATTACTGATATAGATGTGCACGAATTATTTGCATGTATAGACAGGACAAGCAGCAAACCTGGTCAGCAGTATTTGTACAATAAGCTATTAAAGCCAACCGATAATATTGCTGAACTGGAATCTTTCAATAAGCAGGTAAATTTTTTTACAGAATCTGCCGTTCCGAGAGAAAATGTTCAGATATTACTTAATCAACTCAATGATACGGATGCGTATTATATTACAACCCTTTTAGAAGAAAAGCTTTTGTTGAAACCCAAATGGGCCAGGCTGTTGATCTTAAATACGATGGCAGTTATCGCCATGTTGATACTATCCATTAAATTTCCTGTCTTGCTTATTTGGCTCATACCGGTGTTTGGTATTCATATTTTTTTTCATTACCGGAATAAGTCCAATATCAACAATTTTATAAGATCATTTCCACAACTGATAAACCTCATCAACCTTAGCAAAGCTTTTATTAAACTGGATTTGCCCTTCGATAAAACCGGCATCCCGGCCGATATAGATAGCCTGAAAGGATTTAAGCGGAAATATAAACTCTTAAACTTTGGCAATGCAGGGGAAAGTGAAATAGCACAGTTTGTATTATTAATTGTAGAGTTAACCAAAGCCTTCTTTTTACTGGAAATTCATTCTTTTTTCAGTACCCTGAAAGAACTGGAGCATAAAAAAGCAGCTATTCATGGCCTGATTAATTATATCGGGAATATCGATGCTGCTTTGTCTACTGCTTCACTTCGTGCCGGCTTAACGTCTTTTACAACACCTGTGATTATTCCACATAAAAAAGAATTGACAGCAACAGGCCTCTACCATCCGCTGATAGAAAACTGCATACCCAATTCAATAAAAATAAAGGAAAAAAGTATTTTGATAACCGGCTCAAACATGTCGGGGAAATCTACGTTTATTCGGGCTATGGCCATTAACGCTATATTGGCACAAACAATTTACACCTGCTTTGCTACCAGTTTTATAACGCCGATTTTAAAAGTATTTTCATCAATAAGAATTGCCGATAATTTACAGGATGGTAAAAGCTATTATTTTGAAGAGGTGAATACGATCGGCACGTTGATAGCTGCATCGGAAAAGCAGTTTCAAAACTTATTTATCATTGACGAAGTTTTTAAAGGTACCAACACCATTGAAAGGGTTGCTGCTGCAAAATCCATTTTAACTTATCTCAATAAGAACAAAAACATTGTTTTAGTAAGCTCACATGATATTGAACTGGTAGTGCATTTGCATAGTGAATTTGAACTATACCACTTTGTTGAAAACATGGAAAACAAAAACCTGGTATTTGATCACCAAATAAAGGCAGGACCCCTACGTTCAAGAAATGCCATTAAAATTCTTTCTTTATCAAATTACCCCGCTGAAATAATAGAAGAAGCAAATCATATTGCAAATAAGAATTAATTTGCGCGGTATGCAATTGCTTTTTCACTTTGTCGTTCTATTGTTCCTGTTTTATGTGCTGCTGATACTTTATTATCGGAAAAGCTGGGCTTCCATGGAAGATTTTAGATTTCAGATCTTAGATTTCAGACCCTCAACTAAAATTTCGGTTATTATACCTGCCCGTAATGAAGAAGAAAATATGGGTGCCTGTTTAGATTCGGTTACCAAACAAACCTATCCAAAACATTTATTCGAAATTTTAGTTGTAGATGATCATTCAACGGATAAAACCGCATCCATCATAAAATCCTATGCTGATCAACATGTAAAACTCATTTCCTTAAAAGACCATGTCTCTCCTGATTTAAATTCTTATAAAAAGAAAGCGATTGAAATTGCCATTACACAATCAACCGGTGAGCTCATCATTACCACCGATGCAGATTGTTTTGTACAGGAAAACTGGCTTGCAACCATTGTAGCTTTTTATGAAAAGTATCAACCGGTGTGTATTGCAGCACCGGTTTCCATTAACTGTAATTTCAGATTTATAGAAATGTTCCAGGCGCTGGATTTTGCGATGCTCCAGGGTATAACCGGGGCATCGGTACACAAAGAAATACACAGCATGTGTAATGGCGCCAACCTGGCCTATACCAAAAAAGCATTTGAAGAAGTCGGTGGCTTTGCGGGCATAGACAATATTGCCAGTGGTGATGATATGCTGCTGATGCATAAAATACACAGCCGGTATCCCGGTAAACTGATGTTCTTAAAATCAAAAGATGTGATCGTGCAAACGGCTCCGGTAAATTCGATAAATGAATTTTTCAACCAGCGTATCCGTTGGGCCAGCAAGGCCGATAAGTATGATGATAAAAGAATTTTCGCAGTTTTACTGACGGTATACCTTACGAATATTGTTCTTTTACTATTGCCTTTAGTTGCGCTGTTGCATCCGGAAAAGTTAAGCATTATCCATTATCCGCTATCCATTATTCAGCTTTGGGTGTTCTTACTGCTGATTAAAACAGTCGTTGAATTGTTTTTCCTTTACCCTGTTGCAAAATTTTTTGGTAAGCAAAAGATGCTGTGGTTATTCCCGTTAATGCAGCCCTTTCATATTATATACACTGTTATTGCCGGGTGGTTGGGCAAGTTTGGCAGCTATAGCTGGAAAGAAAGAAAAGTGAAATAAAATTTTGAAAGGAGCCATAACAAAAGTTGATACCAATCGGAATGTTTATTGGTGAATTGCATAGCCTGTTCCGAATTTTTTGGATGGCAAAAACTAATAATTATAAACATATTGAATCAGTAATTTACAGCATGACCCAAAGCAATTTTTCTTTTAAAGCCGGGATGTGGAAGCGACTCAAAAAAAACAGGGGCGCTTTGTTCGGTTTGATCGTCATTATACTTGCTGTATGGGTATCCATATTCGGGTATCTTATTGCACCCGACAATTCACCAAATGCTGATCTGCAAACGGTGGAGATACAGGCGAAGAAACCAGGTTACAGGCAACAATTTTTAAAAACCCCGGCCAGTCATTTTTCTGAAACCGGCTGGTGGGATCATTTTATGGGCGGCAGCAGGAATAATTTTCAATTCATGCCAATAAGTGGATACTCCATTCATGCCGACAGTCTTTTTGTTAATAAATTTATTGATGACGATACTACGGTTGTTCAATATTATTCCATCCGGCAGCTGACCAATAACAACCCGGCTGCCATTCAACATCATATCATCACCAAAAAATACTGGCTGGGCACCGATAAATTCGGCAGGGATATTTTAAGCCGTTTGATCATTGGCACGCGGGTTAGCCTGGCGGTGGGTTTAATTGCGGTGCTCATTTCCCTCACGCTGGGTATCATACTGGGTGCGATAGCCGGTTACTACCGTGGCTGGATCGATGAACTAATCATGTGGCTGGTAAATGTTACCTGGAGTATTCCAACTTTGCTTTTGGTGTTTGCCATTACCATAGCCATGGGAAAAGGTTTTTGGCAAATATTCGTTGCCGTTGGCCTGACGATGTGGGTGAGCGTAGCCCGTATAATCCGTGGACAGGTATTGGCCATCAAAGAAATGGAATATATTCATGCTGCCAGAGCAATGGGTTTAACAAACAGCCGAATCATTCTTCGGCATATTTTACCAAACATACTTGGGCCGGTGATGGTGATTGCTGCCGCTAATTTTGCAACCGCCATTATCGTAGAAGCTGGTTTAAGTTTCCTGGGCATCGGTATTCAGCCACCGCAACCAAGCTGGGGATTGATGATCAAAGAGAATTATAATTTTATCATCACACACAATCCCTTACTGGCACTTATTCCGGGCTTTGCTATTATGTTGCTGGTATTGGCTTTTAATTTATTGGGAAATGGATTGCGGGATGCGGTGACCCCAACCCAATAGCCCAACACCCCTACCCCCTCCGCCCCCTAAAGGGGAATTTTGCAGCAAAATAATTTATCCCTCTATTACATTTTTAAAAGCAGTTATAGTCAGCAGACTCTTTATAGTTCCCCCTTTAGGGGGCGGAGGGGGTATTATTCCTTCGGCGCCACCTGCACATTCCTGGTAAACCCTTCTTCCAGCGAAATAAAAGTTTCAGTTCTTTCTATGCCTTTTATTTTCTGTAATTCGTCATGTAAAACAAAACGTAGCTGGCTAATATCTTTACAAACGATCTCAATAAACATGCTGTAGTTACCGGTTATATAATTCAGTCGAACGATCTCCGGAATATTCATCAGTTCTTTAGCCACTGCATCATACAAGGAACTTTTCTCCAGGTAAATGCCCACAAAGGCGGTAATATCATAACCCAGTTGTTTAATGTCAACATCCATTTTGGTACCTTTTACAATGCCAAATTCCTGTAACTTTTTAATACGAACATGAATAGTACCCCCGCTAACAAACAGTTTTTTACCCAGTTCGGCATAAGAGATCTCCGACGTTTCCATCATTTCATGAATGATCTGCAGGTCGAGTTTGTCAAGATTTAATTTAGTAGCCATAAAAGATTCTGTTTTTAATATATATTCAAATATATACACAATTACTTGAATTATTTCTATAATTTACATTTATTTTATAAAATATATTAACCGTATGGGCTTTTTACCTTAGTTTTGTGCTATCAACGAAATCGACAAAGAGGCCGGTAAGTTCTTAAAAATTGTGGGGTGATGAAATTTTTGGCAGACATGCCCCCTTGTCTCGGGGGTGAGGATCACAGGATAAACGTAGCATAGAGCCGTTTCGATAGCAATATCGATTCGACCGGGGTCGACCACCGAACTTTGTACTACAGCTAACTGCCTCGTGAAGGTTCGATCCCTTCCCCTACAGCATACAATTAAGCCTCCGCTTTTCAACGGAGGCTTTTTTATGTTTTGAGATCTCAATAATTCCTTCCGGTAGGTAAGGCTTTATTTTTTTCGCGGATGATCTCAGCAGCAATGCTCACGGCAATTTCTTTTGCTGTTTTACTGAAGATATTTATCCCGATTGGTGTATGAACCTTTTGTATTAATTCAGCAGGAACACCGTCTTTTCTAAATTCATCCAGCAGCTGGTTAATTTTATGATCGCTGCCCAACAGCCCGACATAATAAAACGATCTGTTGATCAACTGTTTCAAAACTGTTTTATCGGTGCGGTAACCAACAGTAACGATAACCACAAAATCATTTTCGGTTTTATCAAATTTTGTCCCGATGGTTTCATAATCAACAACATGTTGTTCATGAGCAAAAGAATTGGCAACGATGGTGTTCAATTCCGGCCTGTCATCATATAGTTTGATATAAAAACCTAAATAATGCATCAGCTCCGACAGCGCTAAACCAACGTGGCCACCACCAATGATATGTATTACCGGCTGATCATTGATGGCTTCGCTGTAAGACCATTCTGTATCTGTATTGTATTGTAGTCCTTTCTCCGAGCGATCAACAATATCTAACCCTTTTGGAGAAAGCCGAATGGTAATTTTTTCTGCAGTAATTATTTTTTTGATCGTTTCGATTGGGTGAGCCACCCCACTATATAAAGGAATAAAAGCGTTTAACTGGCTGCCCGAACATATCATGCCGGATTGTTCGCTTGCATGTTCCTTATCATGATGCTGCCGCGTCAGAAAAACAGCAGTTTCCTTTTGCATTAACATGGCTTTTGCCTTTTCCACCAGTTTATGTTCCATGATACCGCCGCCAATGGTTCCGCAAATCGTTCCATCGGTTGCCACAGCCATTTTAAATCCCTGCCGGCCGGGCGAACTCCCTTCACTCTCCAACACAACCAATAACATCACCTGCTGAGATGACAACAATTTATTCCATATGAATTTCCAAACATCCATAGATCAGCCTTTCCTGTTTTCCAGGATCTTTTTAAACGAACGTCCCCTTATTTCATCAAGTGTTAAACCGGTTACCAAGACTTCCTCCTCCGAAATAGCACCGCTGTTTAATGCGCGTAAAAAATAATTAAGCAACCCCTGTCCTGTTGCGGCATCATCAAAAACATCGCCGATCAATGTTGCCCTTGCGGCTTTTTCCACAAAAGTTTTTAAGCGCTCCACCGCATCATCATAACTTTCTAAAAAGAAAGCATAAACTGCTGCATAACGCATGGGAAACTGTGCCGGGTTAAGGTCCCAGCCCTGGTAAAAACCATTCCACAAAGAATGACGGATATGATCGTAACCTTTTTTCCAGGCATGGTGAACCGTATCCGCATTTTCCCGAAGTTGTTCAGCAGTTAAATCATCGCTCCGGTGCGGTCCAATGGGCATGGTATTGGTAGCACCATCGCTTAACCAAATGCCGGTATGTGCCAATGCCACTTTGGTCATATGGTGTGCAAAATCACAAACCGGGTGATCCATTTCCTGGTACCTGGCTGTAATACTGCAACTGGCCGTATAATCATAAGTACCAAAATGCATGGCGATGCACCGGCCATTAGCCGCTTTAATAAACCTCAGCAAAGGATTGGTACCATTGATATCCATAATCGCCTGAGTAGTTTCCACCATCATCTCCATTTTCAAAACCCCTTTATCCATGTTTAATGCTGTTTCCAGTTGTTCGAAAAATAAGGCCAGTGTTGCCGGTTGTTCGGGTATGGTGACCTTGGGCAACATCACCACAAAATTATCCGGAAGATTACCACCTGTTTCCTTTACCAGAGTGGTTACAAAAATATCCAGCGTTCGTAATCCTCTTTCTTTCATCTCTTCGGTAAATGGTTTTATACGAATGCCGATGAATGGTGGAAGTGTTTTCTCCTGCATACCTCTTGCAACTTCAAGCGCAACGGATACCGCCGTTTCATCTTCTTCTTCGTTACTTCGGTTTCCGTATCCATCTTCAAAATCAATTCTAAAATCTTCAATGGCTTCTGATCGTAATTTGGCAATTACTTTATGGTATACTTTTTCACAGAAGCCTGATTGGTTATCCATACCAAATACGTTGCCAAAAATGGTATGGTCAGGCGCATAGGTTTCAAAGATCTCCAGGGCTCTTTTACCAAGCGAAGCAGCTGCATTATATTTAAACAGGTTGGCACCACCATATAACGTATGCACCGGCTGACGATCTGATCTGTCGCCGGGGTAAATTTGCTGAAAAGTTGTGTTAGCCGCTTTTAACGCTTTAAATAATTGTTCTTTTTTGTCGTTGGGAATGGTTGTGTTCATCAATATTTATTTTAAAATTTTTATCACAGGGTCCCGGCGTTTTCTGCGCTTCTTTTTCTCCCTGTGTTTACTATTTTTTATCGCAGAGAAAAGGAGTTAAGAAGATTTCGCAGAGGCTCATCGTGTACCATGCCCCTCCTTTTCTCTTCGTTTAATAATTTAGCTTTATTTAACTGCCCCTGTAAGTTGAATAACCGAACGGATTAATCAACAGCGGAACATGGTAGTGTGCGTCCTCGAAAACGATAAATTGAATTTCCACTTCGGGATAAAAGCCTTTTATCTTTTGTGCGGCAAAATAACCATCGGTATCAAAAACCAGCTTATAATTTCCGTAGGGTAATATTTTTTGTGACGGCAACAGGTCTCCCAGCCTACCGTCTGCATTGGTGACACCCTGTGCAATGGTTTGCCAAACACCGTCAACCGGTTTTTGTAAACGGATGCAGATATCTTTTCCGGGCTTACCGATGGAAGTATCCAGCACATGGGTTGTAAGCTGACCGGATTTCAAAAAACTCCAATCGCCTTCGGTAATTAATTTTTGAAACCGCAGTATGGTGATCTTCATTTGCTCGCCCATGGCAATATGTAATTCTTCGCCAATATTATTATTTAGCCTGTCTTCCAGCAGTTGCAACATTTCTGTTGCCGACTTGCCGGTAGCACAAACAATAAAAATAAACCCGCATTTGGCTTCATAGTCAGCATTGGCACCAGCCAAAGCCTTGATTGTTTTTTCTGGTGCGGCTGCAACCGAAGCCTGCTCTTTGCCCGCAAATTTTTTTGTAAGATTTTTTACATCGCCGATTTTCGGATGATGGGTAAAGGACTCCAGCCAATCGGTTGGGTTGCATTGGTTGTACCAAATATCAATAGCGGTGTCTACCATGGTAGCCTCATTTGCAAAAGGAAACTGCTTCATCATTTTTTCAACCCAGGCCGAAGAACCGCAACAGTTCATCAGTTGTTTTGCTCTTTCTTCTTTTTTTAGTTTATTAAATACTTTTATTGTCATAACCTGCCTTTTTAATTTTAAACCTGTAAACTGATCTATTTTACTTTACCAACGTTCCCTGTTCAATCCAACACCGGATAATATCCCGCTCTTTTTCCGTCATACCTGTTTTATTATTCTGCGGCATTGTTTTGGTGATCACCACTCTTTGCATGATCAGGTCTTTCTTAAACACAATGTCATTTGGTGTATCATAGGCTACGCCATTTGGTGGCGCTTTGTATACGTCATCGGTTGGCCTGGATGAATGACAACTGATACAACGTGCCTGTATAATCTGGTGCACTTCGGTGAATTCAATGGTTGTATTACAGGCACCCGGGGTTTTTGGTGGTGCAGAAATAAAAGCGCCTGCCAGCAAAATCAAAACAGAAACCGGCATTACCCAAACAGCTATTTGTCCTTTTTCCCTGAGGTTAAGATAATGTTTTACGCCTGCAGTTCCTACGGAAATGATGATCAATATCAACCAGGGGTTTTCAAATCCGAATGTGGTTGGAAAATGATTGCTGATCATGACAAATAAAACAGGAAGTGTAAAATAGTTGTTATGCATAGAACGGTTCAGTGCATTTTTCCCCAATTGCGGATCTAATGGTAAACCCTCCCTGGCCGCCTTAACCATGGCTTTTTGTGCAGGGATAATAACAAAGAAAACATTGGCTACCATGATGCTGCCAATCATGGCGCCAAAATGTATGTATGCTGCACGTCCGCTGAAAACGCGACTGTAGAACCAGGCAAATCCAACAGCAAGAATAAATCCAACCAATGCAAACCAGGCTCCTTTTTTAACCAGCGGGGTTTTACAAAGCAGGTCGTACATGATCCAGGCCACTACAAATGATCCCACACCCATTGAAATACCCACCAAAGGTGTAATGTTTAAAACATTTTTGTCAATGAGTAAGGCAGAAGCATTAAAATAGTATACCACAAATAGTAAACAGAAACCCGAGATCCAGGTAAAGTAGGCTTCATACTTAAACCAGTGCAAATGTTTTGGGATCGTTTTGGGTGCTATTTTATATTTTTCGAGATAATAAAAACCACCCCCATGTATCGCCCAGAGATCACCTGCCAGCTCCTCCCGAATATTATGGGTGCGGTTAAGCGCATTCTCGAGGAAAACAAAGTAGAATGAAGCGCCGATCCAGGCGATGCCAAATGTAAAATGGAGCAGGCGAACTACAATATTCAACCACTCCATTAAATGCCCTTCCCAGGGTGTATCTTTTACATAAATATATAACGCCCCTACCATGGCTACAGACACCAGTATGATGGCCGTGTATACAAAGTCTTGTGAGGACGAGATCCCCGCTTTCTTTTTCTCAGCTTTCTCCCGGTTGCCGTCGGTACCCGCTTCTTCATCAGCCTCATATTGCCCGGCAACTGTACGCAGGTAGTATGTTATGATGGTTAGCATAACCAAAACAAATCCCAGCACCGACAATAAGATCAATCCAAGCATTAATTAAACTTTTTTCTTTCCAAATAACCGTAACCGGCTAACGCCGCCATCGGGAAAGATATTTAAACGAGCATGCGTTACTGTAGCTAATTGGCTTACTTCCCGTACAAATTCATGTTCATGGTCTGCGCATAGTTTTTGTTGAGGTAATAAAGTTTGCCATTCCACCTGGTCATTAATAACCGCCTCATCCTTTTCACTCCTGCAGGCTTCTATTGAACAACTATCCGGAAAATTACCTTTAAAATGGCAGGTATCAACAACAATGCGGTCAATGGTGCCGGGTGTTGCCAGTTTTAAAATTACCCAATCCCGGTTACCCGGGTTACGGTTGCGTTTGGTTTCCCAGCCATCACCCATATTAATTCCACGGCCCGGCATAATTAAATTACCCATGGCACTAAAAAACATATCGTTGCAGGCAATGGCCTTACCGCCGTAGACGGCCGCAGCCAAATCAATTTCTTCCCTGGCCGAAACCGTCTCCCATTTTTTAAACACTTCACCATAAACCCTTATGCGGGCTACGCCACCATCCGGGTAAATATGCAAACGAAGATGTGTATACATTTCATCGCTGCTGCTTTCATAAAAATTTTGTGAACCTGCGTCCAAATGGGATTTAGGCAAGATCTCTTTCCACGCAACCGCTTCCCAACCGGTTTCTCCGGCAGGCATATCGGTAATATAAGCTGCTTCCACAGATGCATGTGGCGGATGATTGCCCAGGAAAAAATTGGTGTCGATGTCAAAGCCAACGATCCTGCCGGGCGTTGCCAATTGTACAACAGCCCAATCGTGCCCGGGTGTACGTTTGCGGCGGCTCTCCCATCCGTCCATCCATTTACCCCGGTCGGTATATTTATCAGTTATAAAGATCCCTCTTGTTGGTTTGATGAGATTTTCCTTCTCTGCAAAAAAATCATCGGTAGCGTACAATACTTTTGCTCCAAGCCTTGCTGCGGCCAGGTCGGTTAGTTGAGTAAATACCGGTGACTCTTTAATGATCTCTTTTACCGTTGTGTGCGCCATTTATTTTATTTATTTGGTTTGAATCCGATCCGATCCCGGTCTTCCCATTTTTTTACGTCCGCTTTTTCATCCATCAGGTTTTCGAGCGCATCGTAAATCTGGTTCAGTTGAATATGGTGACTGCCGGCTATTTCCTTAAGCGCTATTATTTCTTTCGCAAGTTTATCATAATTAACTGCAAATTGGCGTCATGCGATGAAAGCCCTGACTACTGCGATATTCATCTTTATGGCCGTATCACTTTTCAATATGCTTGCCAACATAGTTACACCATGTTCCGTAAAAGCATACGGGAGCGCGAACTTCGGTCTTTTTAGCGGATATGTCATCACAATTTGTGATGACATGGACTTCCATTCTTTAGCAGTAAGCCTAAACATAAAGTCTTTCGGAAAACGTGCTGTATTACGTTTAACCGCCTGATTTAAAACTCTTGTTTCAACCTGGTAAATCTCAGCCAGGTCAAAATCAAGCATGACTTTATTACCCCTGACCTAAACTATTCTATCCTGAATTAAATTTATTTCCATAGCCGTAATTGTTTCATTGCAGCACCAGGCTTCCCGCCTGTTTCTGTACAATTGTTTTATCCCGGTATACCGTTACTCCACCTACCATGGTTTGCTGAATGGTCCCAAATAATTGTTGCCCGTTATAGGGGCTACAATCATACCGATGCAAAATATCTTTTGGACGTACTTCAAATTGTTCTTCGGGATCCCAAACCACCAGGTCTGCATCATAACCGACGGCAATTCTCCCTTTTTTATCTTCAACCTGTAAAAATTTTGCCGGGTGTGTGGTTAGCAAAGGAATGAATTTTTCGAGTGAAATACTCCCTTTCATGGCCGTCCAGGCAGCCGGTAGCAAAAACTGTAGCCCTGCAATGCCGCCCCATGCCTTTTGCAGGTTGCCGGTCTCCAGTTCCTTAATATCCGGCGGAGCGGGTGAATGATCCGTAGTAATGAAATCAAGTACGCCATTTTTTAATGCCGCTTTTAACTGTACATTATTTTCTTTTTCACGGATGGGTGGCGCACATTTAAACAGGCAATTTGAATCGGGAATATCTTCTGCATTAAAATAAATGTAATGGGCACAGGTTTCGGCAGTAAGGGGCAACCCTTCGGCTTTTGCCTGCTCAATTTTTATCAGCGCTTCGGCTGATGATACGTGTACAATATGCGTTCGGCAGTTGTGTTTTCTGCATAGTTTGATCATCAGGTCAACCGCATCATTTTCCCATCGCTTTGGGCGGCTGGCCAAATAATAGCGATAGCTGTTTGGGAAATCTGAAAATTTGTTGTCAACTTCTTTTTTATATAACTCACAATGCACCAGTAAAGGCAATCCGTATTTTGCAATAACGGGCATGGCCGCGTCCATTTCTTTTTCACCTACATTCGGAAATTCATCAATTCCCGAATGTGTAAGAAAGCATTTAATACCCAACACACCTGCCTGTATCAAACCTTCTATGTTGTTTTGATTACCCGGAATCAATCCTCCATAAAATCCAACATGTACATGGAGTTTGTTCTTTGATGCCAAAATTTTTTCATCGAATGCCGTAACGGTTGTTGTAACCGGGTTTGCATTTAATGGCATGTCAACGATCATGGTGATTCCACCGGCTGCAGCAGCCTGTGTGGCTGTTTCAAAACCCTCCCATGCTGTTCTTCCGGGTTCATTGATGTGCACATGGGCATCAATGACACCGGGCATTAAAATAAAATCGCCCACATCTTCTGCGTCTTCAATTTTATACGGATGAATTGCTGAGATGTACTTGTTCTCCATACACACGGTTGCAGGCTGAAATTTTCCCTCAAGCCAGCAACGTTTGCTGTATATTTTTTTCGTATTGTTCAATTATATTAAGGCAAATTTGAAAAATTAAATTTCTTTTCAACGGCCGTCGGTCCCGATAACTATCGGATTTCAAACACTGTCAGTCCCGATAGCTATCGGGATTCAACCATTGACGGGGTAGAGTATAAAGCCATCAAAACTTTCTCGGGCGTAATGGGTGCTGAATATGGAATGGAAGCCTGGTCATTAAAAGCCAGCACTGCATTTCGAATTGCGAAATATGCACCAATGCCATACATGAGCGGCGGCTCACCAACAGCTTTCGATTTAAATATGGCCATGTCGTTTCCGTCCGTATTCAAAAATTTTATGTCAACTATTTTGGGTACCGAATAAATGTCCGGTATTTTATAGTTTGATAAAGCATTGGACAATAATTTCCCATCTTCGTCATAGATCACTTCTTCCATTGTCATCCAGCCAATACCCTGCACAATACCGCCTTCACATTGCCCCAGGTCAACTGCCCTGTTCATGCTGCTTCCAAAATCATGAACAACTTTTACCGCATCAATTTCATAGATACCGCGTAAACAATCCACGGTAACCGAGGTAAATGCTGTACCGTATACATGATAGGCAAATGGATGTCCCTTTTCAATCAATTTATCAAAGTGGATGATGGGTGTGGCATAATGCCCCTTGGCACTTAAATTGATCCGTTTTAAAAATGCCTGCTGAATTAAATTTTTCCAGTTGAATATAGAGGCCTCCTCATTAATGTAAATGACCTCGTTCTTAATTTCTATGGTTGATTCTTCATCGCCAGTTAACTCCGTTTTGATAAAAGTAAACAGGCGTTCTTTAATTTGATTGCAGGCATCTAATAATGCCTTACCATTTAAATCGGCGGTTGAACTGGCGGCTGATGGCGAGGTATTGGCAACACGGGTTGTATTGGTAGATTCCAACTTAATTTTACCGGGTGATATGCCAAAGCTCCTGGAAGCTACCTGCAACATTTTTGAATTAACCCCTTGTCCCATTTCCACCGCACCTGTACTAACGCCCACCGTTCCATCGGAATATACGTGTACCAGCGCCCTGGCCTGGTTCATCATGGTATTGGTAAATGAAATACCAAAACAAACAGGCATAAGCGAAAATCCCTTTTTATAAAATTGGTTTTGCAGATTGAATTTGCTGATCTCCCTTTTTTTTGCTTCCACGTCATAGGTTTCCATCACTTCATCCCAACAATGCTTAGACTGGCATTCTTTTACAATTTGTCCATAAGGGAATTCATCTCCATTATCCATCATGTTCTTTCGCTGGATAATACCCGGATCGATTTTTAATGATTTGGCAGCATGGTCAATAGCCGCTTCTATTACAAACATACCCTGCGGTCCGCCAAAACCACGAAACGCCGTGTTGGGTGGCAAATTGGTTTTGCACGAATGGGCTGTTACGGTAACATGCGGGATATGATAACTATTGGTTGCATGAAATAACGTTCTTTCTAAAATGGCCGGCGACAGGTCAGCTGCTGCTCCCCCGTTCTGATAAAAAACGGCTTCATAGGCAACGATGTTAAGATCGTTATTCAAACCGATCTTATAATCGCTGCTGTAGGGATTTCTTTTTCCTGTCATCCGCATATCTTCTATGCGATGCGGAATACATTTCGCCGGGCGTTTTAAAACCCAAGCCACCATGGCGGCAAATGCACCCCATGCCGACGCCTGATCTTCTTTACCGCCAAAGCCGCCACCCAGGCGGGGCACATCTACTTCAACCTGGTTCATACCTATACCCAAAACCCTGGCAACGGTACGTTGAACCTGGGTGGGCCCCTGTGTGGATGAAAATATTTTTACACTGTCGTGTTCTGTTGGATAAGCATAAGCACCCTGGGTTTCCAGGTACAATTGCTCCTGCCCGCCCGACTCCGCTTTTCCTTCAAATACATAAGTACATGTTGCAAATGCATCTTTCACATTGCCTTTTGTAAATTTTCGCGAAGGACTTAATAGACTTCCTGCTGCAAATGCCACTCTTGGATCTGTTACAATGGCGAGTGCTTCAACCTCTATCTTAATTTTTTCCAGCACTACTTCCGCAGCATCTTCGGTCTCCGTAACAATTAATAAAACGGGCTGCCCCCGAAAATGCAATTCACCATCTGCCAGGAAGGGTTCATCCTGGATGATACCACCAACCTGGTTCTGGCCGGGGATATCTTTATAAGAAAATATTTTTACAACGCCCTTCATTTCAGATGCTTCTGAAAAATCAAGACTTTTAATAATTCCATGCGCTATTGGTGAATCAAAAACCTTTACAAACAACATGCCTTCCATAACCGGAATATCATCTACATAAACAGACCTGCCGGTTACGTGGTTGGCGGCATCGATATTAGCCAGCCCCTCTGCATCACCCAACGGGAAACCCGGAGTCACTGTACTATTTTTTAGTTTATGCATTTGTTTGTTACACTGCGTATGAAATTATATACCAATCACCTGTTTAACCGATTCCATTTCATTTTTAAAATGTGCCAGGAATAACTGCCGAAGCAATAATCTTTTATAAACTGCAGTTCCCCTGGCATCGCTGATGGGTGCAACCTCATTATTCATGATTTCCATAGCCCCCCTTAATAAACCGGCATTGATCTTTTTTCCTTTTAGAAATTCAACCGTGTTATGCAGGTATTTTGGGAAAGGGGCAACACCTCCGGCAGATATATGGACCTCTTCAATAACCCCTTCCGTATTTTTTTGTAAAAGGCAGGCCGAATTCACACTGGCAATATCCAGGTGTGTACGCTTACTCACTTTTTCAAAATTGAAAGTCTCTTTCGGGGGAGGACGAAATATTATTTTTTCGATGAGCTCATCCCCTTCTTTATCCATTTGTTTATAGCCCCTATAAAAATTCTTCAGTTTAATGGTTCTTGTTGCTCCGTTCTTATTTAATACAATATCACTATCCAAAGCCAAAAAGAAAATACTCATATCACCGATGGGTGAGGCATTTACCAGGTTGCCCGCCATGGTAGCCATATTGCGAATGGGCGTTGATGAAATGAGTTTGATATACCTGGAAAGTTCGGGGAAAAATCCCCGGATCAATTTCGACTCTGCAAAAGCGGTAACGGTAACGGCTCCTCCAATGTGACATAAGCCCTCTTCTAATTTTATTTCCTGCAAATAACCGGCATCAAACAAATGATGGAGGTTTGATTTTTTAACTTTCAATGCCTGCTGAACAATCAGATCGGTGCCTCCTGCCAGCATCATTTTTTCTGCGGTTGCCGTTTCTTTTTTTTGAGTAGCTTTGATCTCCTCTTTTAATTGGATAAGCCTTTCTTTTATCTGCAAAAAACCGGTAGGGATAAAGTCATTTTTTACCAACCAGGATATGGTTTCCAACATTGGTTTGTCATTCATTTTTTCCGATATCATTTCTGCTGCCCTTTCTATCGACTTATACCCGGTGCACCTGCAAATATTTCCGTCGATCGAAGCAATGGCTTCGTCGTATTGTTTGGTTGTTTCGTTCAATACAAAACCGGTCAGCGACATCACAAAACCAGTGGTACAAAAACCGCATTGGGTTCCATTGGTGTCAACCAGGGCCTGTTGTACCGGGGAAAGTTTTTCACCGTTGATCCCTTCCACAGAAACGATATGCTTGCCATGTGCATTCGCCAGCGGCATCAGGCAGCCCGTCATAGAACGATAAACCAGCTTGCCTTCCCGGCTGTTCCCCGATTCCATATCGCCAACCAATATGGTACAGGCACCACAATCTCCCTCCCTGCATCCGATCTTGGTTCCTGCCAGTCTTTTGTAATACCGGATATAATCCAACACGGTACTGCCCGGGGCCTGCGTGGCACTTACCAATTTATCGTTTAGAATAAATTCAATCATCAATAACCGGTTTTAATTGTACTCTCGTTCCATTTCTTAAAGGCCTCCAGCGCTTGTTCTCTTAAAATCTGTTTCGTGAACAATTTTCTTTCCCCTACCGGCCTGGCAATCTCTTCATAAATAAACTGGTCATCAAAATTTATGGCCGTTGCATCTTCTTTTGAATTGGCATAATAAAGTTTAGCAGGCCTTGCCCAATAAATAGCCCCCAAACACATGGGACAAGGTTCACAACTGGTATAAATTTCACAATCTTGCAGCTGGAAAGTTTTTAAAACAGCACATGCGTTTCTTATGGCCACCACTTCGGCATGTGCAGTAGGGTCATTGTGGCTGGTAACCTGGTTTACACCATGTGCTATAATTTTTCCGTCTTTAACCACCACGGCTCCAAATGGGCCACCCTTTCCATCTTCAACATTATGGATAGAAAGCCGGATGGCTTCAAGCATAAATTCAGAAATATCTTTGCCCATGTATTATGTTTTTATCGCAGCACTACTGTTTGCAGGCATTGTACATACAAATCTTCCGCGGGCGGTAAAAAGTGCAGCAACACTAAAAATAACAAATTGCCTGAACGCAAACAAATAACCAAGTTAAAAATGCTCATGCGTCTTAATCATAATAATCATTGCAAAATCAGTTTATTATATTTGTCACATGAATACCGGGTATTCCCATTTATCAAAAGAACAACGCCTGAATGCTGTTCAACGGTTAACCGCTTTATGGGCATTTACCGAAAGTGGTTTGGGTGGCGTGATGCATGCGCTGCAAATTCCGTTTACCGGTTTACTGGTTGGCGGCATGGCGATCATAATGATCAGCCTTATTGCTGTTATCTCTGAAAACAATTACAAACAGGTTTTAAAAACTGCGATAATTGTTCTGATTGTAAAAGCCATGGTGAGTCCGTATACCCCTTTCCCCGCCTATGTTGCCGTTTCGTTCCAGGCTTTACTGGGTTATGGCCTGTTCCGTTTATCAGGTATAAACTTTTTAAGTATTTTTTTACTGAGTACGCTCGCGATGATGGAGTCTGCCATTCAAAAATTACTTATCCTCACTTTATTTTTTGGCAAATCGCTATGGCAAGCCATGGACAGTATGATTGCACTGCTCGCGAACCAGTTTGGAAGTATTGTTGAAAACGGCAGCTATTGGATAGTTGGCATTTACCTGTTGGTCTATTTGCTTGGTGGATTTTTTATTGCATGGCTGTGTTTTCGTATCCTAAAAAGTTTTAAAGCTGAAAGCACAACTTATATTTTAGATATATCGACAAGCGTAAATGCTTATCCAATAGAAACAAAAAGATCCAGTGTAAAAAATAGGTATAAAAAACTCTGGTTAATGGTCCTGGTAATGATTGGCTTATCTGTAATTTTATTTGTTTTCGCGTCGGACAACAACCAGGGATGGCTGGCCGTAGCAAAAACCATTAGTTGGACACTGACTGCTATCCTGATCTGGTTTATGCTTCTGGGGCCATTATTTACCAAAGCCATTCAAAAGCTGTTACAAAAAAAGGAAAGTCGTTACAGTGAAGAAGTTTTAGAAACACTTTGTTTTTTACCGGTATTGAGAAAACTAACCACCTTGTCGTGGCAGCAAAGCAAGTCAAAAACTGGTTTTAAAAGATGGTATTTTTTCTTTGTAGCTTTAATACATACAACGCTCACCTACTCGGCTTCAGCAGCGTTAACTTCAAATAAACCAACATGAGTATTTATGTTTTTTCGGGGCCCGTTCAAAGCGGTAAATCAACGGAATTACTTAAATGGTGTAATCAAAGAGAGCGTATCATGGGCATATTAATGCCGGATATACTCGGCTGCAGAAAAATTTTTAATGTGAAATCCAACGAAATTTTTGATATTCAATGCATAGATGCAACAAAAACAGCGGAGTTGTTGATTACCATAGGAAAATTTAATTTCTACGCAGCTGCATTCGAAAAAGCAAATTTAATACTGACAGATGCGCTGTTGGAGAAACCAGACTGGTTGTTGATAGATGAGATCGGTTATCTTGAACTTGATGGAAAGGGATTTTATCATTCCTTGGTGAACGCCGCTGAATTCTATAACAACAATACATCGTACGGGAATCTGCTGATCACGGTACGGGATAGTTTATGTGAGGAAGTTATTTCGTTTTTTGAACTAAAAAACAGCCAAGTCATCCATCAGCTTGAAAATCTTAAATAGGTAAATGCAAATCAATCTTCTTTAATAAAACGGCAGGGAAGAAGACCCGGTTTCTTTTACTCATGCATGATCAAAATGGGCATTTTAGTGTAGTAGGATAAGATTTTAGTATGGCTCCTCTTAAATAACCTTGCAATAAACGAATGATTTTTTTGAACGGCTATTATCAGATCTATATTTCTGCTTTCGGCAAACAGGTTAATGGCCTCTTCCACATCATATAACCGCATGAAATAAAATTCAGGATTATAGTCTGCAAACATTTTTTGCATTTCCTGTTTTTCCTTATCATAGTGTTCGGAAAGCGATATATAATGCTCATCATCCACGTTCACAATATGCAACTGTGGTTTAAAGGCATCTAAAAAATCTTTTATGGGTGCAGATGGTGTTGTTTCAACCGAGTCCTTAAAATCCGAAGTCAGCATCACATTTTTTATCGGGCTAAAAGAAGCATGTTGTGGCACAATCAGAACCGGGCAAACTTTTCTTTCGGCCATCTTAAGTGTATTACTTCCAAAAAAAACGTGGGCAATGGCAGATTTACCGGTGATACCCATGATCACCAGGTCGGCTTTGCGATGGCGTGCGGCTTTTTCTAAACTATCAACAAAATCATCACCTTCATGTGCCAACACCTCAATTTTTACGGAAAATAGTTCAAGTAAATTTACTCTCAGGTTTTCAAGACTTTTACCAGCAAGGTCAGCTTCTGAAGCTTTCTCATATCTGTGGTATAAAAGCATCGTTACTTCATACTCGCCGGTTAATAATTGAGCCGCATATTTTGCAGCATTTATCGATGTTTCGGAAAAATCGACCGGAACAATTACAGTATTCATTTGAATAGTTTTGTTTAATTAACAGCAAATTTACTCAATTTAACCTTGACATCAACCTTAATATATTCTTTTTTAGGAAGTGGCCGTCAATTTTAAGTCACTTTTTTTGCAGACCCTGATTATTTATCTTTGCCCGCATGGCTCAAAAAAAATTAGAACGGTTTGCAGCAATAAAAACATTTTCCAATGTGTTTGAATATCCTTCAGCAATGAAGGGGAAATGGAAGGGTTTTTATAACAATGATAACCCACTAATCCTTGAACTTGCCTGTGGGAGAGGAGAATATACCGTTGGTTTGGCCAGGTTGTTCCCACAACAAAATTTTTTGGGTGTAGATGTAAAAGGTAACCGGATGTTCATCGGCGCTAAAAAATGTTTAACAGACAATTTAACCAATGCCGGTTTCTTACGTACCCAAATAGAAAAAATTGCAGATTATTTTGCCCCGGGTGAAGTCGATGAGATCTGGATCACTTTCCCTGATCCTCAACTTAGAATTTCGAAAGCAAAGAAAAGATTGACACATCCGCGGTTTTTAAGACTGTATCAGCAAATTTTAAAACCCGGCGGTTTTATTCATCTTAAAACAGACTCGCCGGATCTTTACCGGTTTACCAAAAGCGTTGCTGAACTTTATAAGCTAACTATTGTTGAAGACGTGGGTAATGTTTATGCAGCTCCCCATATCAAAGATGCGCTTAAAATAAAAACGCATTACGAAAACCTGGATATAGCACAAAGTAAAAAAATACATTACCTTAAATTTTTGCTTCCCCCGGTTATAAAAAATATAGATAATCAACTGCAGGAAATATTAATACATGAAGAAAGGCTGGATTGAAAACGAAGATTATTACTACAATGAACAGGGATTTGTTGTATTCACTGCCAAGTACCACCTGGACAGGGGCCACTGCTGTGGTAATGGTTGTAAACACTGTCCTTATGAAGAAACCCCTCCTAAATCCTCCCCCGAAGGAAGGACTTTTACAGACTCTGAAAAATAATCTACCTTTTCAACATGATAAAGAAAACCGGCAAAAATATCCAGGAACCGAAAAGAAGTAGCCTCCCCAACCTCCGCCAGGATCAATCGTTTGGACTGGGCCTTGCAGGGAGGTATTTTAGAACCTGAAAATAAATGGCACCATTTCTGAAATGAGAAAGAAAATAAAAAAACCGGCTTTAGAAGAAACAGCAAAAAGCACTGTAAAGGAGTTTAGTTTTTTTGCTGATGTGTATGATGTGGTGAGGCAGGTACCGAAAGGTAAAGTAACTTCTTACGGCGCCATTGCCGGTTACCTGGGCACCAAACTCAGCGCCCGAATGGTGGGCTGGGCAATGAATGCAGCCCATACTACCAAACCAAAAGTGCCGGCGCAAAGGGTCGTCAACAGAAATGGTATGCTTACCGGTAAACATCATTTTGCAACGCCAACCGCTATGGAGGAATTATTAAAGAAAGACGGCGTGGCAGTTAAGAACGATACGGTTGTAGATTTTAAAAAACGGTTTTGGGATCCGTCAGAAGCGTTGGCTTTATAATTTAAAACCAGGAACTCCTTTTTAATACTTACTTTACTGGACCGGCGTTTTTATTAAGACAGATTTTATGAGTAATACCTTACATACGGGCCAGGTTAGTTTCGTAAACCACGAAAAAAAATATATCATCATTGAATATGAAATAAACAGTAAAAAGAAAGTGGTGCAGGCTAATGTGGATCCCCAACTGCTTAAAAAGAAACATATTTTTCATATCGGAGATACGGTAAGTTTTACCGTTGGATTATCTGGCCGTGGTGACAGGATGATAGCCTACGATCTAACTTACCTGTACAATACAGCACTGGATGTGCTGATCAACAAATCTAAAACAGAGAATAATTTTATCGGCTATTTAAAAGTAGTGGATGATAAATATTTCGTAAAAGAAATTGACAGTTATTTATTTTTCCCCGTACCCCTGTCGCCCTGGCAAATTAAACCCACCGAAGCCGAATTAAATGAAGCGGTGACCTTTTCGCTGGAAAACACGGATAAGAAAGAAAAAATCATCGCTAAGCTATATAACAATAAATATATTCCGGAGTTTTATACGGCCGTTAAATTAAACAAAGCCAATTCGCCCATTTACGCAAACGTTTATAAAATTACACCGCATGGCATTTACCTGAACCTGGTAGAAGATAAAATTCAGGTAAAGCTTCCGTTCCGGGAAGGCGTACAGGTAAATGACCAGATTAACGTAAAGATCGTTTATTTGAGTCCTTTCAAAATTGTGGTTGAAGATTTATAACTTATCCAGGTCGGAGGTTTGTAAATTCAACTGTGCTGCTATCCGGCTCTTTACCGGCACCAGCATCGCAAAATAAATAATGATTACCGCGGCCAGGGCCAAAAAAGCATAATTACCGGTAAGCAACAAACATATGCCACAAACCAGCGTGGGCAATTCTGCAAAGCCCCATTGCAACATCACTGCTAATCTGTATTTCATCATTTTTTGTTCGGCGTTGGGATTCCCGTCTGCACGGATCAAAGCCAGTTTCCTTTTAAAGATTTTAGCAGAAGTAAATATGGCACCCCCCGAAAAAAGCAGGGCAATGACCTGTAATATTTTTACCTGGCCTGCCAGGTTTGGCAATATGGTTTTACTGTAGATCAAAAATAAAATACTTGCTAAGAAAAACAACTGCCCTATGAGTATGGCCCGGTGCATAAAGCTGAGCATTGAAAAAAAAGATGTTTTCTTCACCCCTGTTCATTTAAAAATAAAGTATTTATACCGATTATACAGTATGTAGTTCAAAGCCATTTGCTATCGGTATAATACCATATCAGATTTCAACGTAATGCTTTGAACTACTTAGTAAATCAAGATGGTATTAATTATAGTACGGACTTATCATTAAGTAAACTACAACACCAGTTACCGCCACATAAAACCAAATTGGCCAGGTTATTCTCACCAGTTTTTTATGTTTGTCATACTCACCGGTAAGCGCCCGGTAAGCTGTAAACAAAATAAAAGGCAGAATGACAGCGGCCAAAGGAATATGGGTTATCAAAATAAAATAATAGATCAATCGAAGTGACCCGGCTGCAGTCTTTTCGTCAATGCTCAAAATACCATCATGGTCCAGGTCTCCAAATTTTGTATCGCCTGCCAATACATGATGGGCAATATAGGAAATCAAGAATAAAACGGATAAGGAAATGGCGGTCAACATTATTTTTTTATGCAGCATATAGCTTTTTTGCTTTACGGTAAAAAGGCCTGCCAGCAATAAAACAGCTACCATCGAATTAATGACCGCGTTTGTCGTTGCAAAAACATGAATATCAAAGCCGGTTTCAACATCCCATTTGTATTTACTTAAAAATACCACGGCGGCAAACACCACCAATGAAACGGCGTAAATAAAAAGCTTTGCTTTTTTATCGTTCTTCGTAAGAGTCGGTTCCAACATAAACTACTGATTTTTCTCCTGCTTATTTTTTTGACGGTTAAATCCCCATACAATTGCAAATACGATTCCGATAGCCACGAATACCATGGGTAGTATGGGTATCAATTCGCGTAAAACCGAAGGTTTTTTTCTGTCTTTTTCCAACATCAGCAGCGGGATATCCTGCACTAGCTTCGCCTGTTTAACAGAATCAAACCCATTGTACCAGCCTCTTACAACCCGGCTGCTGTCTAACAAAAAGAAATTTTCGGTATGGATGAAGGCCGAATCTACTGCTGTGTCGGCCAGGCCCGCTTTCAGTTCATTCAGTGCAAAATCATAGATCGCTTTTTTATCACCGGTTACAAACCACCAGCTGTCATGATTGGCATTGAAGCGATCGGCAAATTTTCGCAATTGTGGTACTGAATCATGCTCCGGATCCACACTGATTGAAATAAACTGAACAATGCTGTCATTCTTTAAAAAAGAATCCTGCAGTTTTTTCATACTTCGTGTAAGCCCCGGGCATATGCCTGGGCACCTGGAAAAAAAGAAATCAATCACCAGTATCTTCCCTTTCAAATCATCCAGCGATACCTTTTTACCCAGCTGGTTGGTAAACTCAATATTTTTTACCTGGTGCCAGATAGTATCGGTTACTGTTTTACCACTTTTTTCGGTTACCACAACACTATCCGGTACAAAATACCTGTGCGGCATCTGTACCGCATCTTTACTGTAATAGTCTACAATAAAATATCCAGCCAGGGGTAAAAATATTGCTATCAGGACGGCTAAAAGCGCTTTTACATTCATAATCTCTTATACTAAAATGCAAATTTACGGCAATGAGAGCCATTTAAACATAAAACAAAAAACCATCCCGGTTATATCGGGATGGCTAATATTTTAACCTGGTCAGTTGTTTTTAAGGCTTTGCATCTTTTTCAACCGGCTGGAGCTGAATCTGTTCAGTTTCCGCAGGACGGCTTCCGGCATTTGTATTACGCAAGTTCTTCCAGGCATTTCCATCCCAAAGAAAGGCGGCGATAAACCAAAGGAATAACATCAGAGGTACAACAATGGTCATGATCATATTCCTGATCTCGTCACCCAGGTGCATGAAAATTGACACAATATAATAAGCTTTGGCAAGGGTTAACGCTGCAATTAACAACTTCGTTGATAAGGTAATACTGTAAGCAAGGTTTCCGTGTTTGAAGTACAGAAAATATCCAAGTGCTAATTCAATAACAGTTAAAAGAGACAATACCCAAAATGTTTTCCATATACGTCCTGTGCCGGATGCATGTTCCGGTGCATGTGTTATTTCGGAAGAAGATACTTGTGAACTCATAATACTATTTTAAAAAATTCTATTAATAATTTTTATACCAGATAAAAGCAAAGGAATACGAATACCCAAACCAGGTCTACGAAGTGCCAGTACAGTCCTGCTTTTTCGATCATTTCATAGTGTCCGCGCTGGTCAAAATGACCAAGTCTGGTTTTAATCAGCATAACAACATTAATGATAACACCGCTAAAAACGTGGAAACCGTGAAACCCTGTTATTCCAAAGAAATACCCTCCAAACGCAATTGGACCGGGTGTACTTACCAACTGGCCTTCATGCATTACATGTTGTCCCCATGGATTTCTGGTAACGGTGGTTCCCCAATGTTCAATTTGTCCGTTAACCAACACAGCATGGTCGCCGGTAATCATATGCGTCCACTCCCATGCCTGGCAACCGAGGAAAGCAAGTCCGCCAAAAATAGTCAGCACCATATATTTTTCTACCCCTTTCCTGTTCATCTTATGGCCTTCATGTACAGCCAATACCATGGTTACAGAACTGAAGATCAGGATAAATGTCATCAGACTTACAAATGCCAAAGGCAGATTTGCATGGCCTGCAAAAGGGAAGGCATTAAACACCTCGTTTGGATCGGCCCAATGATTTACACTAAAGCGGATGGTACCATAACTGATCAGGAATGCACCGAATGTGAAAGCATCACTCATTAAAAAGTACCACATCATCACTTTACCGTAGCTTACATTGAAAGGACTTCTTCCTCCACTCCACCATTTGGTATTTGTTGGTAACGCTGTTGTTGACATATCGAAAAATTAAAAGCCTCTCCCCAACCTCCCGAACTGATCGGGAGCACTGCCGGGAGGCAGTTTTTAAATTAATAATCTGTTTTTATCCTGTTTTTAAACTTTTTCTTATCGGATCATAATTAAAAATATCAATAAATAGATCCAAAGTAAATCCACAAAGTGCCAGTAGGTACTTACCAGTTCAACCGGCACCATGTTATAAGATCTTGTTTTTTTGTTGAATGCTTTTGCAAACAGAACGAGCAATGCTACCAGGCCGCCTAAAACGTGTGCAGCGTGCATGATCACAATCACATACATAAAAGAATAAGACACATTGGCCTGCAATGTTATCCCTTTTTCCCATAATTGTTGAAAACCCAACACCTGGAAAACAATAAAAAGAACTCCCAGTATTACAGTTGCCGTTAACAGGCTCCTGTATTTTTTCATCTCCCGCTGCTTAAATGCCTTTTGCGCCAGGTAAATGGTTGCGCTGCTCAATAAAATAGCTGCAGTGCTGTACCAAAAAAACCAGGGCAGATCAAAGGTTTGCCAGTTGGCCTGGTTACGCTTAACAATATAAGCACTTGTTAACCCTGCAAACATCATCAACAAACTTCCTATACCCACCCACAGGGTAAATTTATGCGGATGAATTTTTTTTCGTTGTTCCATGGCCACTGAACTCATATGACTTTATTCGGGCCCCTCAAAATCCCCTGCAGGGGAAAAAGAAAAGCACTTTATTTTTAAATATCTTTTATAATAAATTTCCACTGTATCCATTTTTTTTATTACTCTTCGCTTCCTTCCCGTGCATAGCTCCCCGTCTTTAGGGGGCTGGGGGGTTGGCAAACATCGCCAGCAAAACGATCATTAAATAAAAATAAGAACTGAACATAACCCGTCTTGCACTCTTTGCATCCATGCGGACAAACAACAACACACTTACATATACCATCCAAAGATTACAGGCCAGTAAAACAAACATACTCCCGATACCGGCAATACCTGTAATATAAGGCAGAAACCCTACCGGAATCATCAGTGCACTGTAAATAATACTTTGCACGGCTGTGAATTTTGTTGGCCCCTTATCTGCCGGCAGCAATTTAAATCCGGCTGTTGTATAATCCTTATGCGCCAGCCAGGCTATTGCCCAAAAATGCGGGAACTGCCATAAGAACTGAATGCCAAATAAAACCCACGCACCAGTCCAGCTGATCGGTTCATTACCATAAGCAGCAACCCAACCAATTAAACAGGGCAATGCACCGGGGATGGCTCCCACCAATACAGAAATTGAATTAACTTTTTTGAGCGGGGTGTAAATAAAGCCATATAAAAAAAGGCTGAATAAACTAACCAACGCACTTTCTGTGTTAAAAAATTTCCACATCATGAACACCCCTGCGGCACCGGTGATAAAAGCAAATATGCCTGCTTCATTTACACCCATACGGCCACTGGCAACCGGCCTTTTGGCTGTACGCATCATTAACCCGTCTGACGTTTTTTCCAGAACCTGGTTAATGGCATTTGCCGAACCGGTGATCAACATACCTGCAACAAAAAGTATAAGAACTGATATAATCTTCTCCCGAACAAAATGCTGTTCATTGGGTGCTATTAAAAAACTAACCACCGTACTAAACACCACCATAAAACTTAAAGTGAACTTGATCAATTGAAAATAATCCTTCACTTTACTTGCCAACGTAAATGATGCTGAGTTAGCTATAGCCTCTCCCTCATTCCCTCTCCCAGAGAGAGGGAGGCCGAGCTGTTCTTTATCTTTCAACATTTGTAATTAAGCATTTCAACATTTTCTCTTTATTCAAACTTTAATTACGTTTTGCAGATCTTCGTTTCCATCTCTTTCCTTTCCCTCCCCTCGGGGGAGGTTAGGAGGGGCTTTCTAATGCCCTTTCGATTCATCTTCTCCCACCGGCACATTCTGGGGAGTAAATTCCTTACCATCTTTGGCATAATCATATGCACCACGATAAACTTCAGGAATTTCGCCTGGCCAGTTTCCATGACCGGGTTTGATGGGGGTTGTCCACTCCAATGTATTGGCGCCCCATGGATTAGGATCAGTAACTTTTCTTCCCTTAAACATACTGTAGAAGAAATTGAATACAAATAATAACTGTACCGCAAATACGATCATGGCCACAAAGCTGATAAATTCATTAAGTCCGCCGAACTGGTTAAAAGAGGTCCACTGAGAAAAATCATAATAACGACGTGGCATACCGGATAATCCCTGGTAATGCATTGGCCAGAAAATTAAATAAGCACCCACAAAAGTTACCCAAAAATGTATAAAGGCCATCGTATTATTTAAATAACGGCCGAACATTTTAGGAAACCAGTGATATACGCCGGCAAACATACCAAAGAATGAAGCCACACCCATTACAATATGAAAGTGAGCAACCACAAAATAGGTATCGTGTAAATGCAGATCCAGTGCCGAGTTACCCAGGAAGATACCGGTTAAACCACCACTGATAAATAAACTTACAAAGCCAATGGCGAATAACATAGCCGGCGTAAACCGGATATTTGCCCGCCACAAAGTAGTTAACCAGTTAAACACTTTAATGGCCGATGGAACGGCGATCAATAGCGTGAGTAATACAAATACGGATCCCAGGAATGGATTAAGCCCGGTTACGAACATATGGTGCGCCCAAACCAGGAAAGCCAGGACGGCAATGGCAAAAACAGAACCTACCATCGCCATATATCCAAAGATGGGTTTACGGCTGTTTACGCTGATTATTTCCGAGCTCATTCCCATGGCGGGAAGTAAGATAATATACACTTCGGGGTGACCAAGGAACCAGAATAAATGCTGGAACAGGATGGCACTACCCCCTTCGTTGGGTAAAATCTTACCGGCAACAACAATGTCACTGAGGAAGAAACTGGTGCCCAGGTTTCGATCGAATAATAATAATATAGCGCCTGATAATAATACCGGGAAAGAAAGTACACCCAATACTGCGGTAAAGAACAATGCCCAGATGGTTAATGGCAAACGGGTCATGCTCATACCCTTGGTACGCATGTTGAGGATGGTTGTTATATAATTGAGACCCCCCAATAACGCAGAAACGATAAACATGGCCATACTAACCAACCAAAGGTCCATACCTATTTTAGAACCACTGGACGCTTCGCCCAGTGCACTTAACGGAGGATAAATTGTCCAACCGCCACTTGCGGGACCGGTTTGAACAAATAAAGATGTGAACATGATGATTGAAGAAAGAAAGAAGAACCAATAGCTCAGCATATTCAACATCGGTGAAGCCATATCTCTTGCACCAACCTGTAAAGGAATAAGGAAGTTGGCGAATGTTCCGCTTAAACCTGCTGTGAGTACAAAAAACACCAGGATGGTTCCGTGCATGGTAACCAAGGCATAATAAAATTCAGGTTTTAACTTACCGCCCGCCGCCCAATGGCCCAGCAAATCTTCCAACCAGGGAAAAGTTGCTTCGGGATACCCCAATTGTAAACGGAATACTACGGAAAACAAACCTCCAATGATCGCCCAGATGATACCTGTTACCAAAAATTGTTTGGCAATCATTTTATGATCCTGGCTGAAAACGTATTTTGAAATAAACGTTTCATGGTGATGGTGTTCGTGATGTGCATCCTGTACATTAAGTACATCTGCCTGCTGCAAAGTTGTTACGCTACTCATATTCTTTCTTTTTTTTTCCGGCCTGGGCCGGGACCAGTTTAATTATTTTTTTTCGGGAAGCAATTGTGTTACCACTTTATTGCTGTCTGCTATATTTTGACCAGGAGCCTTATCCGGAAATAAAGTAAAGTATTCCGACTTCTGTTCTGCTAACCATTTTTTATATTCTTCCATCGTTTCCACAATAATAACACCCCGCATAGCGTAATGGCTTGCTCCGCACAACTGATCACAGGCAATTTCAAAATTAAATTCAGGATTCGCCAATTTCTTTCGCATATCCGCCGTGGTGATCTTGGGTGTAAACCATTGGGTTGTTGGTATACCCGGTACTGCATCCATCTTCAACCTGAAATGAGGAAGACCCACATCATGAATTACATCCTGCGAATTAATAACCATTTTAATTGGTACGCCAACGGGTAAATGCATGGTTGCGGTAACATGAATATCATCCCAGCTTGCAGGATCGTCGAAATTAACACCCAGGTTATTTTTAGCGGTTGTTAATTTATAACTCTTTTTACCTAAAACCTTATCAACACCCGGATACCTGAATTCCCAGGCAAACTGGTGACCGGTAACCTCAACAACCATCGCTTCTTTTGGCGGGTCTCCCGTAATCTTAAACCAGTATTTTAATCCAAAGACAACCAAAACGGTTAGAAAGATTGCCGGTACTGTTGTCCAGATCAATTCCAGTTTTGTATTGTGGGGAAAGTAAAATGCTTTTTGACCTTCTTTTTCCTGGTATTTAAAAGAAAACCAGAATAATAAAACCTGTGTAATAACAAATACGATCCCGGTGATTGCGATGGTGATCAATAACATGGTATCAATCTTTTCACCCTCCACCGACGCAGAGCCCTGCGGAAACAATGTTTTGCCATAATAAAGCTCGTTGCAGTACCATGCACCGATCAGTCCAAAAATTAAAAATCCAAGCAGAAAAAAAGCATTGATCTTATTATTCTGCTTACGGGTTTTGTCTTCACCTTTTAAAACACTTACATACTCACTGGCTTTCGCAATCTGAAAAACGACTACAAAAATCAAAGCACCTAAGGCTATCATTAAAAATTCTTTCATACATGGTTTGTTTAAAGCCTCCCCAAGCCTCCTGATATATCGGGAGGTTCTAAAGTGCTTCTTATTTCAAATTACTTTTAATAAATCTAACAGTTTACTTTTAATCTTTTCTTATTCAATCCCAGTTACCATCTCCTCCTTTTCCTACCCACCGGGGTTTCCCGGTAAGGGAACGAACAAAGTTCATAGGGGTGCCGGGGGTTATGTATGGTGAATCATGCTCTCCTTTAAGAAAGGATGATTACTGGCCAGCAACGAATGTTTGCCCAGGTATCTTCCTGTACCCCACATGATCAATCCAACAAACAAACAAGCGATACCAAATTCAAAAAATCCCAGGGTGAAATGCTCGTGCAACGTGCCCGGCATTACCATCTGGAAAAAGTCTACCCAATGACCAAATATGATCATGACCGCCATCACGGTTACAATCGTCCAGTTTCTTTTGGTTCCCTTTTTCATTAATATTAATAACGGACAAAGGAAATTAATTATTAGGTTGAAGAAGAAAATTCCTTTGTAAGGACCTGCTTTTGTAGCCGTTCCAATTCGTTCAATAAAATATTTGGTTTCCTCGGGCTGGTTACTGTACCAGATCAACATATATTGAGAGAACCATAAGTATGTCCAGAAAACAGAAAACGCAAACATGAATTTTCCCAGGTCATGTAAATGTTCTTCGGTAACATATTCCAGCTGATCGCGGTTCTTTAAATAAATTACATACAGTGCAATTAATGAAATACCCGATACGAAGGTACTTGCAAACGTGTACCAGCTGTACATGGTACTGTACCAATGTGCATCGATACTCATTAACCAAAGCCAGGGAATGGTAGAGGCAACGGTGAGTGTAAAAACAATGCTGTATAACGATGCCCACACGGTATTGTCCCATATCCATTTTTTACCGGTTTCATAATCCATGGTTCCGTGCTTATCACTTTCCAAACTCATGCTTCGCATTTTTTTACCCAGGAACCACCATAAGAAAATGGTGATGAAAGACCAGATTGAAAAGAACACCGGATTTAAAAATCCTTTCTTTCCGTTTAAAATATGATCATTGGCAACGGCTTCTTTATCCAGCCAATGGTAAATATCCGTGCGGCCGCCGAAAACGATAGCCATTAAAATAACAAAAGTGATCACCCCTAAAATGGGTACAACGCTTGAGATCGCTTCTGAAACCCTTCTGAATGCAACAACCCATCCACCCATTGCCATGGTGGTAACACAAATAAAGAACATGGCTGCATTTACTACCAGTAAAAAGAACACACTGTTTTGTAAAAGCACAGCCCAAAAACGGGTGCTGTTTACATTTTCTCCGTGCCCGGCATGTTCAAATGGATGAAACATAATAAATCCATACAACAAAGCTATTACACCGGCACCAATCAGTCCATAGGTCCACTTTTTATAACTGCCTGGTAATTGAAATTGATGATTCATCTAATCTTTATTTTGAGTTAATACGGCCTTGCCCCCGTTCCCTCTCCGAAAGAAAGGGAGGCCAAACTTGTTTAATTTATTTCATTTTTATTACTAACCATTCAACAATAATTCTTACTTGTACGTTTTGACTTATGGTCACTTTTTCACTGCTGCACTGTCTGTTTTAACAGCAGCCGTTGCTGTTGTGGCTGTTGCTGTTTTGGGTTCCAGTGTTCTGATATACTGTACAATCCTCCAGCGCTGCTCCCTGCTTAGCTGAGAAGCATAGCTACCCATGTTATTTTGACCATATTCCAGCACAAAAAATAATCTTCCATCACTGTAACCCGGTGATGCTGTAATAATATTTTTTACACCACCAACCTTAGCTGCCAGCGGTCCGTTTGCTTCTCCTTTTGCACCATGGCAAACTGCACAATTAATATTGAATAGCCTCCCTGCTTCTTCCAGTTCTTTACCGGTTAAAGGCTCCAGTGGATTTTTAACCAGTGCACTTAAATTTATTAAGCCATTACTGTCATTGGGAACAGTAAATGGAAAAAGCTCGCCTCTTTTTATAGCACCAACAGGTGGTGTGGTATTGTAGAATATTTTATGCCCTGCATCGTTGGGGTCTGTTGTAAAAACAGCGGAGTCACGTGTTGCATACGTTTCGTAACCACGGCTATAAGCCATATCCGGCATATAAACAGATCCGGGGCTGCGTTTATCTTTACAACCAATAAACACAACTGCCATTGACAAAATCAGTGACGCTATAATTGCGGGTTTTTTCATTCTTAATATACATTTAGTCCCCGCCCCCAGCCCCCTCCAGAACTTCGTTCGTTCTCTTACCAGAGAACCCCGAAGGGGGAGGGTTATTGAAGCGATTTTTATTTAATTCAAGTTTTTTAATTTAATCAAAAAAAGTTCCATTTCATGATACTTTGCTGCAAGCTCCTTCCACACTTCCCCCTTGGGGGATTGAGGGGGTTAATACCCTTTCTCTTCTTTATACAGCTTTTGTTCTTTGTGATACCTGCCGATCCACCATCCTGTTTCTGCAACCTGTACATTTATTTCCTGTGCGCCGGCTTTTTGTAAAAAAGCCTGTACTTCGGCATCATTGGTTTTATCCGTACACTCAATGGCCATAACAAAAAGATCATCGGTAGCCCTTGGATGAAAATGATGTTTTTTAACAAATGGAGCCAGGTTACACAGGTAACAAAATGTAAGCACCATACCTACTGCCGAAAACAATACCGTTAACTCAAAGGTTATTGGTATCCAGGCGGGCAAAGCAAAATTTGGTTTTCCGCCAATATTTAAAGGCCAGTCTTTGGTAAAAACCCAGCTCATAAAAGTAAGTGCTGTGGTGGTACCGGTAATGGCATAAATAAATCCTGCAGTATGCAGACTTGTTTCACGGATGCCCATAGCATGATCTAAACCATGCACTGGAAAAGGGGTGTACACATCGTGTATTTTGTATCCTGCCTTGCGAACATTTTTCACCGCAGGAAACAATACCTTTTCATCATCAAATGATCCTACAACAAATTTTTTAATTCCTCCAGCCATAATATTAAATTCAAAATTTAAGATTCTGATGAGTGTGTGCATGTTCCACTTCATCAATATAAAACTTCTCCGCATCTATTTTTTCCAGATCAGTCATCTTTACTTTATAATTTTCTCCACTGGTTTTTAAAACGGCTTTGATCTCGGCTACCGCAATAACCGGGAAGTATTTTGCAAACAGGAAAAAGCAGGTAAAAAATAATCCGAATGTACCGAGGTAAAATCCTATCTCCCAAATTGAAGGACTGTAATAGGTACTCCATGATGAAGGCAGATAATCCCTGTACACGGATGTTACAATAATTACAAAACGCTCGAACCACATACCGATGTTTACGATGATACTCATGAAGAAAGTAACCGTGATATTTCTTCTCAGTTTACGGCTCCAGAATAGCTGTGGTGAAACCACGTTACAAAACATCATCAGGTAATATGCCCAGCCATAAGGGCTGAACAAATTGGCCCGGTTCTCTTTAAATGCATACCACTCGTAAGGATTTTGTCCGTACCAGGCAATGAATAACTCGGTAAGATAAGCGCAACCCACGATACTGCCCGTCAGCACAATTACTTTGTTCATGGCTTCAATATGGCCAACGGTAATATAGTCCTGCAGGCTAAATACTTTACGTAAAACAATCATCAATGTTTGCACCATGGCAAATCCACTGAAGATGGCACCTGCCACAAAGTATGGAGGAAAGATGGTGGTATGCCAACCCGGAACGATGGAAGTGGCAAAGTCAAATGATACGATGGTGTGTACTGATAATACAAGTGGTGTACTTAAACCTGCCAGTACCAGTGATAAAGATTCATGCCGTTGCCAGTGCTTGGTGCTTCCGCTCCAGCCAAAAGATGCAACACCATAAAACATTTTTCGGAATTTTGTTTTTGCACGGTCTCTTACAGTAGCCAGGTCGGGTAATAACCCCGAGTACCAAAATAATAATGACACAGTAAAATAAGTGGATATCGCAAATACGTCCCACAAAAGTGGCGAGTTAAAGTTAACCCACAAAGGACCACGACTGTTTGGATAAGGTAATACAAAGAATGCCATCCACACACGGCCCATGTGCCAAATTGGGAACTGACCGGCGCACATTACCGCAAAAATTGTCATCGCTTCTGCTGCACGGTTTACACCGGTTCTCCAGCCCTGACGAAATAATAATAAGATCGCGGAAATCAATGTACCTGCGTGACCAATACCTACCCACCACACAAAGTTGGTAATATCCCAACCCCAGCCGATGGTTTTGTTCACATTCCACTGACCAATACCATAAGTAACCTCCCGATAAACACTGTACACCCCAAATAATAACAAAGCTACGCTGATATAAAATCCAATATACCAGAGACGGCTCGGTTTCATCTCAATGGGACGAATGATATCTTCCGTTACCTGGTGGTAATCTTTATTACCATCTACCAGCGGTTCCCTTAGTTGCGATTCGTATTTCAGTAATGACATATCGTGTTTAAAGCCTCACCCTCTATCCCTCTCCAGGGGAGAGGGAGGCCAGGCATTTGTTTATTATTTCAACAATAGTAATTCAGCATTTCTGCTTTCTATCTTTATTAAACTTTTATCTAAGCGAACAAAACAGCAATCTTCGTTCTTTTCACTGCTCTTCCCAATTTCCTCCCCTTCGGTGTTCCCTGGTAAGGGAACGAAGTTAAAGAAGGGGCCTTATACGTGTGCTTTTGTCTCCCCTTTTTTCTCTTCATGATGTTCTTCCTCTACCCCAATATGCCTTTCGGTATTTCTCACTTTTGCCAGGTAATTTACATTGGGCAAAGCGTGTAACTGCTCCATCACATAAAAAGAACGGTGTTGTTGTTCTGTATGTCTGATCTTGTACACATCACTTTGTTTATCGTTAACATTACCAAAGCTGATGGCGTGCGTAGGGCAAGCCTGCATACAGGCTACCTTTATATTACGCACCAGTTTCGGGTCCTGTTGTTTTTTAGCTTCCAGTTTTGTTTCCTGCAAACGCTGCACACAGAAAGAACATTTTTCAATAACACCTCTGCTACGTACTGTAACATCAGGATTTAAAACCATCCTTGTCAGGTCATCGTTCATCTGCAAAACAGACTCATCCATATAAGTGCCTACCATCGGGTTTTGATTATCCGGGAAGCTGTCGGCTCCGGTATAGTCAAGCCAGTTAAAGCGACGTACTTTATACGGACAGTTGTTAGCACAATATCTTGTACCGATACAACGGTTATATGTCATTTGGTTTAAACCTTCGGAGCTGTGATTTGTAGCGGCAACCGGGCAAACGTTTTCGCAGGGTGCATTATCGCAATGCTGGCAAAGCATCGGTTGAAACACCACATCCGGATTTTCCAGATCACCGGTGAAATAACGGTCAATACGCAACCAGTGCATTTCATGTGCACGCTGCACCTGCATTTTACCAACCACACTCACATTATTTTCGGCAGTACAGGCTACAACGCAGGCGCTACAACCGGTACAGGTATTCAGATCAATGCTCATTCCCCATTTAATACCCGGCTTATCAAAGTCCGGATACATGGTAGCATCCTTTACAAAATCTTTGCTACCCTCTATCGTTATTGATTCTCTTTCTTTAGTTATCTCTTCTAAAACAGATGCCGGATTAGCTACAAAACTTTTAAGATTGGTTTCATAAATAACCGGGCGGCTTTCGGTAAAACCATGCACCTGTGTTTGTGCCAACGGATATAATTTACCTGTCTTTTCAACAGTTGCTACCGCAGTATATGAATTGGTTCCGTTAAAGGCTACAAAAGGATAAACATTTTTACCGGCCCCATTTGCCGATTTACCAATATTTGCAGCTGTATTTTCTTTAACTGCACTTTCTCTTCCGTATCCAACAGCCAGGGCAATGGTAGCTGCATTCATACCCGGAAGAACAATAACCGGTAATTCAACCGACTTACCATTTACTGTAATTTTTACAACCGGTTTTTCGGGATGCACTTCGTAATCGCTTTGATTGCCGCCTTCCTGGTTCATCACATCCAGGCCTAACAACGACTTAGCCATTGCAGGGCTCATCATCGCATAGTTATCCCAGGTTACTTTAGAAACCGGGTCAGGTAATTCCTGCAACCATGGGTTGTTTGCCTGGCTGCCATTACCAACAGATACTTTTTGATAAAGCACTACTTCAACCGCACCGCCTTTGGCAGATGCAACAGCAGCAGCAGCTTCAGCTAATTTTGCACCACTGTAAGATCCTCCGCCAACAGGCATTGTTGCAGATTCTACCACGCCATCCTGCAAGGCTTTATTATACAGATCTGTACTGCCCAGTTTGGCATTCCAGTAGGTTTTAAAATACGTTTCGTAATCATTTATCAAGCTGCCTGCAGCCGAACTCCATTTAATAAGAGACGTTTGAAAGGGCCTGGTTTTAAATAATGGATTGATGGTTGGTTGCAATAAACTGAAGTAACCTGTTTTTGGCTCGGCATCACCCCAACTTTCTAACCAATGGTGCGAAGGAAGAATATATTTACAAAGCTCCGTTGTTTCATCCATGGTTCCGTTAAAGGAAACAGACACAACTTTTGCCAGTGCATCTTTAAATTTTTTGCTGTCGCTGTATGAATAAGCAGGGTTAACGTCGTTAATTAAGACAGCACCAATTACACCAGAATTCAACTCATCAATCAACTTCACCATATCTGCATCAATACCATTTTTATAGTTTGATGTAATGGCCCAGTTGATGGTTGTACCATTGGCGCCAATTGCCTCATTAATGGCATTTACAATTATCTGAATGTTCACATCATTGCTTCCGCAAACAACCAATGCTGCTCCATTACTTGCTTTTAAAGCAGCAACGGCAGTTTCAATTCCTTTGGCCAGTTTTGCATCTGCCATGGATGGTGCAGTTACAGCACCTCCCAGTTTAGCCAGTAAGGCCAATGCTACAGCACCGGTTTCTGATGGCTTGTGGGTATAGCGGTCATCTGCGTTACTACCGGTAAGGCTTATCATACTTTCAAAGTGAAAGTGCTTACTCAGTTCAGGTTTATCTCCCTCTATTTTCCTGTTTTTACCATATTGATTGCTGAATTCTGTCGGGCTCAGCCAGGTTCCCAAAAAATCGGCACCCAGGCTTACAATTACTTTTGCTTTATCAAAATGGTAAGAAGGGATTGCTTTTTTTCCATAACAGGCTTCGTTAGCCTGTAGCATCCCGCTGTAACTTACTGCATCGTATTGTACGTGGCGGCTGCCGGGATATTTTGCTAAAAATTCGTTTATTATTGCCAGCGTAGATGGCGAGTTTACTGTTGAGGTAAGCAGGGCAACAGTTTTACCGGTAATGGCAGCTCCAACCATTTTATCAAACGCATCAAAACCGGTAACTTCTTTAAAGCCATTGCCGTCTTTTTGCATGGGGTAACGAAGTCTGGTGTTATCATACAAGTCCAGCACAGAAGCCTGTGCCTGTGCATTGGTTCCGCCGTTGGTGATGGTTGATAATTCGTTCCCTTCTATTTTTATGGGCCTTCCGTCTCTTTGTTTAACAACAACTGAAATGGCATCGCCAGCATTAATGTATGTAGAGGCATAATAATTGGCAACACCCGGTATAACACTTTGCGGCTTGTTTAAATAAGGTACAACCTTGCGTACAGGCACTTCGCAGCTTGCTGCAACTGCGGCTGCGGCTGTACTAAAGCCCAGGTATTTAAGAAAATCCCTGCGTGGAGTTTTTGCATCTAAAATACCTTTATCATCAAGATCTGCTAAAGGAAGCAATTCTTCCTTAAACTCGTTTTTGGCAGATTCCTGAAAATTTTCTGTTTGATTCAGTTCTCCAAAACTTTGCCAGTATTTTTTCTTACTCATAATTATCAGTTGACAGTTGGCGATTGACAGTTGGCCATCAAGAGCCTGTTCTTTATGCTATTTTTTATTCGGTAATTCAGTCCACCCGACATTTCAGGCAGCTAACTTATTAATAGTGACATTTCTGACATTCCGTTCCTCCAATGGCTTCAACAGTTACACTGTCCATTTTATGATCCTTCATGTCTTTGTGGAATTTCTCGTAAATGCTGTAATATTTATTGCCGGTTCCTTTTTCTTTATCGTAAAAATCAACCTTGGATTCTCTGTGGCAATTAATACACCAGCCCATACTTAAGTCAGAAAACTGGTAAACCTCCGGCATTTGCTGAATGTTACCATGACAGGTTTGGCAATTTTGTTTACCTACTTTAATGTGCTGGCTATGGTTAAAATAAACATGGTCGGGCAGGTTATGTATTTTTACCCATTCAATTGGTTTTGCCCCATCGGGTGTACCATCGTTATTTTTATCCGGGTTATACGTTTTTGTATTTTCGTTCCAACCGGCATATTCATAAAGTTTTTGTATTTCGGCTGTTCCATCAACAGCTGTTCCGTTTTCTCTTACCAACTTATCCGGCCCTTCATATTTATTGATTGATTTATGGCAATTCATACAGGTATTTACTGATGGAATACTTGCCACCTTACTATCCTGTGCACCGCCATGGCAATACAAACAGCTGATCTGGTTGGTGCCCGCATGTACCTGGTGAGAGTAATATATAGGTTGCTCCGGCTGGTAATTTTTCATACGGCCCATACCCACTGCGCCATTAATGGTAAAATACCCCCCAACGGAAAACAGCAGTAAAATGCCTGCCATTAAATAAGTTTTGTTTTTATAGGCCGGCACAGGTTCAGGGCGCAGTACGCCTTCTTTTTCATCTGATAATTTGCGAAGGTTGCTGTTAACCTGTAGTAAGATAAACGCAATGAGCGCTAAAACAAGGGTTAAAATTCCAAAAAGAAGAGAGTCATCAGAACCTTTTGGATCCCCTGCTCCGGTTACTCCTGTAGTTGGCAGTGGTGGAGCCCAATCATCTACATATTTCATTATTCCATCAATGTCTTCTTTTTTTAATTGAGGAAAATTAGACATTACCCCGTTACTCTTCCAGGCTGCATATAGTTTTGCAGCATAAGCATCCCCAGAGGCAATTACTTCAGCCGGATTAGCTACCCATTTGTAAATCCAACCTTCAGGCTGCCTGTCTTTCCAGCCTTTTAAGGCCGGTCCGGTAAAATCTTTGTCTACTTTATGGCAACTGGCGCAGTTTGCTTTAAAAAGTGCCTGACCATCGGCGGCTAAAGCTTGTATATTAATGGACAGTAAAACAACTAAAAAAATACTTGTAAAGATTCTGTTAAAGATTTTTCTATAGCGACTCATACAGTTATATCGGGGCTAATGTGGAAAAATATCCTGATTCGGCAGCAAAAATAAGGCAGGATGCTGACAATATATCAACATTACAGAATTTTTTTTTCTTCATTCGCCGTGGTTTTCAGCAAATTGTTGAAATACCTGACTGGTAATTGTCATGTATTTGTAAGTAGTTATTGCAGGTTGATTTTTTTTGCAACAAGTCTGCAAAATCACAAATTTTTAACCCACTTTTGCCCCATGTTTGAAAAGCTTAAGAAAAGATGGAAGGTAAACGGACTAAACCTGGTGCTGATTATAACAACATTTGCTTTGGGCGGAAGCCTTTGTGGTTTTGCCGGGCGTAAGATTTTAGTGTTTACCAATTTAGAGAAAGGGTTTACCTGGATCATTTTATACATTATTTTAGTTACGCTACTATGGCCGGTATGTGTTTTATTAATAAGTATTCCGTTGGGTCAGTTTAGCTTTTTCAGGAAGTATATTTCTAAGGTTTGGAATAAAATGACCGGCAGGCGTGTAAAAAGGAAAAACAAGCAGGGGGTAACCCGGATTGCGATTTTTGCCAGCGGGATGGGAACAAATGCTGAAAAAATAATAACCGCACCCCAATCCTCCCGAAGTATCGGGACAGGCACTCTCCAAATGAAGAAGGGTGACGCGAAGAACGAAGCGACCTCACCCCAATCCCCTCTCCAAATGGAGAGGGGTGACGCGAAGAACGAAGCAACCTCACCCCCATCCCCTCTCCAAATGGAGAGGGGTGACGCGAAGACCGAAGCGAATATAGGAGCATATGAGGTTGGTTTGGTTGTTTGTAATAAACCAGGTGCTGGTGTGTTGAGGATCGCAGAACAAGCCGGCATCCCTTCTATATTAATTGAAAGGGAAAGGTTTTATAACGGCGACCATTATTTACCTGAATTACAAAAACATGGTATCAACTTTCTGGTACTGGCCGGATTTTTATGGAAGATCCCGACAGCATTAATACAGGCCTACCCTAAAAAGATCATTAATATTCACCCGGCGCTATTGCCCAAATACGGCGGCAAAGGTATGTATGGCCATAAAGTGCATGAAACCGTAATGGCTGCAAAGGAAAAGGAAAGCGGTATCAGCATTCATTTTGTTGATGAAATATATGATCATGGCGAAATCATTTTCCAGGCTGCCTGCCCGGTTGAAGACCATGACACCGCTGAAACCCTGGCCCAAAAAATTCATGCATTGGAACATGTACATTACCCTGCCGTTATTGCCGAAACCATAAAAAAGCAAAATCGTAGTTAAAACAACCGGGTTACTAAAAGGTATTAAATTGTTCCTGTATTTTTACCCCTACTAATTTCTACGCCTGTTGCAATTATTTCTAAAAATATGTTTACTGTTTTGTTTTTCCGGGATAACAGGCCAACTGCATGCCCAGTTAACCGTTACCGGTACTGTATTCGATTCTTCTAAAAGAAGTTATGTTAAAAATGTACTTGTGGAAAGTACCGGGGGTAACGTGGTCATCACGGATTCGATGGGGCATTATAAAATACAGGTTACCGAAAAAGATTCGCTCACATTCATCTATCGAAATAAGCCCACACAGAAATTTATTGTAAAAGATATTGTGGACCCCAGGCGGTTTGATATTTCGTTACACGTACATATTAAAGATGGTATCAAAACTTTAAAAGAAGTGGTTGTTTTTTCCAAATCCTATCAACAGGACTCTGCTGAAAACAGGAACCTGTATGGCGATATTTATAACTACCAAAAACCAACCTTACGCTCCAGCATTTCGCCCGGCGGCATCGTTGGCGCCGATGTAAACGAACTCATCAACATGTTCAGGTTTAAAAGAAACCGGCAGATCAAGGCTTTCCAGGCCAGGCTGGAGCAGCAGGAGCAGGACCGGTATGTGAGTTACCGGTTTAACAAAAAGTTTGTGGGCCGAATCACCCAGTTGAAAGGAGCCGAACTGGACAGCTTTATGATAAGATATATACCCAGTTACGAATTTGCGAGTATGGCTGATGAAGTAACTTTTAATAAGTATATCTTACATTCATCCTATACATTCAAAATTGGATCATTAAGACAGCAATCTGCTGACGCAAAAAAAGAAAATTAAACTTATGGAAGATCAACAACTAACGCTGGGCATTGGCACCCGTTTACAACATACCCAGTTTGGACCGGGGGTAATTGTTGGCGTAAGATATGCCGGTTATCTTATTTCCTTTATCCATCATGGTATAAAAGAGATCGATAAAACAGATGAACACCTGGATGAGATCATTGCCGAAAATGTAACTGCAGAAGTAGAAACTGTTTCGGCAGTAGAAAGATCTTTATTAAAAATTTTACGGCAGTGGGCCGAGGTTACCGAAATAGTACCCATTGGTGATAAGTGGATAGGTGGCACCATGAGTTTGCAGGCAGCAGACAAAACACTGAAGCCAAAAGAAATTCCTATTGATGATTTTTTTCATAAAATAGTTATGTTGCGTGACCGCCTGCGTGTGCTGGAACAAAACATCAACAGCCACAAAAAACTAACCGACGAAGAAAAGGTAAACATACAGCAATACATTACCCGTTGCTATGGATCGCTTACCACGTTCAATGTGCTGTTTAAAAATAAAGAGCAGTGGTTTGTGGGGGATAAGGGGAATAAAGATTAATAGTAGACAATCTGTTAGTTTGCCTTTAAACCACAATCCCCTGTATCGCATCCAAAAAATCCTTCCGTTTCCGCTGCGATACTTCCAGTTGTTTATTATTCTCCATGATCACGTAACCCCCATCATACCGCTGAAACTCTTTTACACGGTTCAGGCAAATTAAATAATGATGGTGAATGCGGAAGAATTTATGCTCCCCCAACTGCAGTTCAAAATCGCCGAGTGATTTAGAGGCTACGAGTTTTGTTCCGTCCTGTAAAAAAACAGTGGTATAGGAGCCATTTGCCTCGCAGTACATGATATCTGAAATATTTACAAAAACAATCTTTTCTGCCATGCCGATACCGATCTTGGTTTCTGCGGCGCTGGTATTGTGCATCAGTATCTTTTCCAATTGCTGTAATTGCGAGCTGATGGTATTCTCATTCCGGTTGATATCCTTTTTTATTTTATTCACGGCCCTTACCACGTCATCTCCTTCAACCGGCTTTAATAAATAATCCAGTGCACTCAGGCGGAATGCCTCCACTGCATAGGCATCAAAGGCGGTGACAAATATCACCCGGAAAGTTGGGTTGGTAAATGACCGCAACAGGTCTACGCCTGTCATGCCCGGCATTTCTATATCGAGGAAAACAAGGTCGGGCTTATGCTGCCCTATTAAGGCTTTGCCTTCAACCGGTGAATTAGACGTTGCAATGATCTCCACATCCTCCTTACACTTTTTCTTCAGCAGTATGGACAATACATTTACGGCCGATGGCTCGTCGTCTACAATGATGGTGCGTATCATGCTATTGGTTTTTTTATTTCTTCCGAAAAATTGTTCGGCACTTTAATAATTACCAATGTGCCCGCCACTTCACCGTTGTTTATCACATCTTCATAACTGGTTACAATATCAACGCCTAACTCTTTTGATAATAACTTGAACCGTTTTGACAACAACTCCATTCCTTTTGATTTATGTTCTTTTCTGAAAAGACTTTTCAGTTCGGCCGACTTTTTTCTGCCCACACCATTATCTTCTATTTCATATTGAATAGCTCCGTTTGTTTTTGTTATCCGAATCTGTAATTTTTTATCGGTTGGTTTATGAGAGAGCCCATGCCAGATGGCGTTTTCAATATAGGGCTGCAGGATCATGTTGGGTATAGATGTTTGCTCAGTGTCAATGGCGGGGTCAACCGTTATTGAAAATTGTAATTCGGGGATGCGCAGGTTCTCCAGTGAAAGATAGAGTTGAATAAAATCAATCTCCCTTTGCAAAGGAATGAATGGCTTCTCTGTATTTTCCAGCAACAGGCGCAGCAATTTGGAAAAACGGGCCAGGTAGGAATGTGATTTATCATTTTCTTCCATCAGTATCAGCTCCTGTATGGCATTCAACGAGTTGAACATAAAATGCGGGTTTAGTTGTGCCCGCAGGCTTTGCATTTCCAGGTGGGCCTGGATGGATTTTAGTTCTTCATTGGATTGCTTTAGCCGGGTGGTGCGGTCTGTTACCTTATTTTCAAGTACTTCTTTTTCTTTTTTAATGCCGGCCATCCTGTAGCGATTGTATGCCCAGATGGCAAGTACAAAAGCAACGAAATACAATAAATAAGCCCACCCCGTGCGCCACCAGGGCGGGGAAATTATTATGGTAATGGTTTCATCGGTTGTTGTCCATACCCCATCGCTGTTGGAAGCTTTTACATGAAAGGTATAAGTGCCTGGGGCAAGATTATTGTAGGTAGCCACCCGTTGTGTTCCCATATCTACCCAATTTTTTTCATACCCATCCAGCCATACGCTGTACTGGTTAAAAGCGGCATCCTGGTAACTCAACGCTGTGTAATAAAAACTCAGCTTGTTCTCATCATAACTTAAGTGTACTTCTTTTTTGCCGTATAGGATCACTACAGAATCTATACTTTTCTTTTTATCCTGCGGATTGGAAAAAGACAGTTGTTCAATATGCAGCAGTGGCGCAATGCTATCGGGTTTAAAATCGGCAGGGTCAAAAACTAAAATACCATTATCACAGCCGATCATAAATTTGCCTTCCCTGTTTTTTATTCCATTATAAAAAATATCTGTCTCGGGCAAACCATTAAGCCGGCTGATATTCCTGAATTGTTTGGTTTTTGCATCAATAATGCTAAACCCCCGCCTGCTAGCTACCCATACATTATGATCATTGTCTTCAAACAATTGCCAGGCTCCTTTGTATAAGAGGCCGTCTTTTTCCGTTATCTTTTTTGCTTTCTTTGTTTTGGTATCAAATAAAAAAAGCCCGTCCATAAAAGTGCCTATATAATATTTGCCGGAATCGGTCGACACAGCAGACAAAACACTATGAAAGCCGGCTGGCTGGTTACGATAAGAAGTAAAGCGGCCGGTGATCTCATCGAGGCTGTTTAAGCCGCCATTGTTTGTCCCTACCCAGATGGTTCCTTTTTTATCCTCATAGATCAAAGTTGTCTGGTCGTCATCAAGCGCCCCGTTATTTGGAATTGTAATGCCATCGTTTGAAATATACGGATATCGTTTGAAATCATTTGTTTCCGGCCGCCACAGACAAAGGCCACCACCATTCGTGCCGATCCAGATCCGGCCCCTGCTGTCCTCAAAGATCTTTTGAACATTATTATGACTAAGAGAAGAGCTGTCTTTACCATCAAAAACATAATGAACTGTTTTTTTTGATGCTGGGTAATACTGGTACAAACCATTTCTTGCTGATCCACACCATAGCCTACCCTTACTGTCAAGTAATATTGAACGCCCTTCGATTTTATCAGTTGATGGATCTATCGGCAATAATGCAAAGGAATCGTTTTTCGGAAACCAGTGGTAGAACCCGTTTGTATTCGCTATCCAGCAAGAACCATCCTTATTATCAGAAAACGCCCAGGTTACGCCACCGGCATACCCCGCAGGACTGGCTATATCTTTTTTTAATAAATTAAACTGACTGGCTTTTTTGTTTATCCAATACAATCCGCCAAAGTAAGTACCCACCCATACCGTGTTATTTCTATCAATTAATATTTTTGAGGCACGACCGTTCGAATTTAAAACAGATGGGAAATTATTCCTTTTGCCAAGGTCTGTGAAGCTTTTCGTCCCTGCATCAAAATATTGTAACCCCTTACCACCTGCATACCATACATTTCCCTTATCATCGGGTTGAAAATCCACTAGATACCTACCAGAATAAAACTGGCTTTGAATATTATAATTGACAAATGCTTTTTTAACCGGATCGTAAACTGATAATCCAACGGGTGATGCAAACCATATATTATTTTTCCGGTCCTTTTTTATAGATAACAAAGTGTCGTTACCAATAGAGCTGCTGTTTTTGGTATGCGTAAATGCTGTTGCAATATCAGTTTTGCTGTTATATTGAATTACCCCTTCATTACCATAACATTTAGAAAAATCAAAAATGAATGTAGTGCCCCCCTTTCTGCACATCCAAAGCACACCGGGTTGCAGGGGGTCTTCCAACAGTGAAAAATATCCCCGTTTTTTTGCCGGGTCATCCGAGGTAAGATGCCCGGTAAATTTATCTTTAACCCGATCATATTCATATATACCATTGTTGCTCCCCACCCATAGTTTTCCATCCTTGGTAGCGATCATGTCAATGAAAACAGTTGCATTGATATAGTGGCTTCCTTTTTCTAAAGAACTGTAATGGGAGATCTCTCCTGAAGCAAGGTTAACCCTGTCTATATAATTAACATTGTTGGCCCCCTCATCGGAAATCACCCAAAGGTCTTGTTCGCCGACTTTAAAAATATCATAAATAAACTCCATGCTGAACTTATTTCCTTTTGCAGGTTCAAAGGGTTTAAAATTATCAGTGGCCCTGTCATAATAGAACAAACCCGATCTGGTTCCGGCCCAGATCCTGCCCGAATTATCTTCGAATAATATTGCTGTCCAAGCCAATGAAGAACTTTCAAATCCAAAATTGTAAACCCTGGTTTTGTAACCATCATAGCGAACAATACCCGCCTGTGTACCCATCCATATATAACCCTGTTTATCCTGCAAAAGGCAATAAATACTTTCTTCCGGCAATCCTTCCTGTATGGTCAGTTTGTTAAATACCAGGTTGGGATATTGGGCTTTTAAACCGACAGGGTAAAGGCAACAAAGCAGGAAAGCATATCGTATAAACCGTTTCAGCATAGATTGATTTTCCTGTAAATTAAAATGAGGGGGGACCAATGAGGGCATCCTTTTGGTAACTGATACCCTTTAGCGAATAACTGCAGTCTTTCAACGATAAGTGACGTCGTTGGCAGGCAGGAGGTATTCTTTTCTAAATCTACAAAAATATATTGAATGCTGCTGATCCCTGTTGGGGCATTTCAAATTAGCAACGCAGTGTGGCTGCAAAAAAGCCAACATATACTTTATTCATTTTGAATTATAGAAAAGAGGTTATATAGTTATAGTTCCGGAGGAACGGCGCATTTTGTAACAACGGACTCCAGTCCGTTGTTATATGCTATAAAGTTAAACAGAGAGCCAGTGGCCCGGTGCATATTTTAAAATGGACTTTTTAAAATGAATCGTGCCCACAGCACTCCAACAAATAACATTTGTAGCAACGGATTAAAATCCGCTGCTACAAAACAAAATCGAGCCTACGGCTCTGCAAAAAACCAACATATACTTTGTTGGTTTTCAACTATTCCAAAACGGTGAATATAAAATTGTCGTTTGTTACTATAGAGCTGTCAGCTTTTTACAGGTGTTTTATACTTTAAAGCGTGTAACGAAAGGTAACAGCTCTATACCTTGGTTTGTGGCACACGAACCTGGGCATAGACTACATGTTTTTTGTCATGCTGAGGAACGAAGCATCTCAACGTAACTAAAAAAAGAGATGCTTCGTTCCTCAGCATGACAGACCAAATTAGAAATGACAGGTCAAATTGAAAAAAATATTCTTCCTGTTTCATAAACCGGTCAACAGGTTCAAAATTGTTTTTTTATTTGCCGCACTGAATCAGTTATTCCCCTCACACATCACATATCAACAGTTCCATTACACTTGCCAATACCTTGTTTTAAGGGCCTGTAAGGTTTTATAGGTTTGTGTTATCAAAATGATTTATAAGTTCTTTTCTTTTTTGAAACAAATAAAAAAATTAACCAAAACGGTTGCTCACCGAAAACAAACGGGCAGAAAAAATCATGAAAAAGTTAATCATCATCGCCGTTGCATCTTTCGTTACTTTCACCAGTTGTTCTAAAGTTGAACCAACACCGGCTCTGCAAAGCAGTACCATTTCACAGTCAAACACAATAGCCAAGATTGTGCCTGGACCAAGACGCTTTACAATTACCAATAATGAAACCAATTGGGGTGTGGAAGAATACAGGTTAACCTTTACAGATCAGAATAATTTAGTGCATAGTATGGTTTTAAACATGGGAGAAAGTGTTACCCTTTGCTTAGGCAGCAATGTTGTTACCACCAATTTTGCCTATACCATCGTGGCGCTTGGAATTTGTTAACTGCACAAAAGAGGGTTGATTTTTTATTAGATACAGATAAAGCTCTGACAACAGGTCAGGGCTTTTTTTATTGGCCGGTTTCTTTTTATTTACGCTTGTGGGAGTGCTGGAACAAAACAGCAACAGCAACAAAAAACTAAGCGCCGAAGAAAAAGTGAACATACAGCATTACATAACCCGTTGCTATGGATCACTTACCACGTTCAATGTTTTGTTTAAAAATAAGGAACAGTGGTTTGTGGGGGATAAGGGGAGTAAGGATTGATTTAAAAAGAAGGATGTGAAGTTTACGAAAAAAGCTCTTCCAGTTCATATTAATTCAATGCTTTCATATTTTAGTTATAACAGCATTTTTTTACTAAATTTGACTATGACACAAATCCAGGAAATAGAAAAGTCAGGAACGGCAGCAGTTAAAAGGCTTCGGATAAGAAAATTACGGAGTGGCCATCCTTTTATGATTAATTCTATAGATCTGCCAGGTAATCAATGTTATCTTGAATACCCTGATGGTTCCATAACCTTAGTTACGATAGTTAACTCAGCAAGAGATTTTACAGTGATCCGGAAACTCTCTCCCGGCGAAGGAAACAGCCTTCGGGCAAAGTATAAGTTGCCTTATTAAAATGCCCGCATTATACATAATAACAGGTTCTAATGGTGCAGGAAAATCTACCGTGGGGGCTGATTATTTACCCTTATCAATTCAACAAAGTTGCCAGGTGTTTGATGGGGATAAGCTTTTTATGGAAAAGCAACGTGACCTATGGTAGAGTGGCATAACAGCATACAAGGAAGCAAAGAAACTGGCATTTGCTTTTGTTGAAGAAACTTTTGATGCTTTAGTGGAAGCTGCTATTTCTACCAATAGTGATTTTGCGTATGAAGGACATTTTACCAACGATGCAACTTGGGAGATCCCTAAAAGATTTAAGGCAAACGGGTATCAGATTAATATGATCTTTTTTGGATTAACCAATACAAGCCTTTCCGAATTAAGAGTTGTTGACAGAACAAAAGAAGGTGGCCATTATGTTGACCCGCTTACAGTGGCATCAAATTTTTATGGCAACCTGGAAAAACTAAATCAATATTATGTGATGTTTAATAGTTTACAGATAATAGATACTTCAGAAGCAGAACATAAAGTGCTGTGTGTTTTTATGAATGGAGAAGCAGGGCCTGCAATTCCCGCAGCATTATTGCCAAATTGGTTTCAGGAAAACCTGCCTCAATTAACAAAGAAGATTAATGAAAAAGAAACAACACTGCATTAATAATTGAATTCACGCTACATGGCTCATACCGCTTACAGTACCGGCTTCGAAAGCCCTCCTGTTTTGGCCAGTGTTTTAAAGAGGTTTATGACCTTACCCCTACATCAATACATTACCCGTTGTTATGGATCGCTTACTACTTTTAATGTGCTGTTTAAAAATAAAGAACAGTGGTTTGTGGGGGATAAGGGTGGTAAAGAATGAAGCGAAGTTGTGGGCTAAGAGCTGCAAAGAGTAAAAGAGATGTAAGAGGTGGGATGCCCGGAGTTATAAGTAAAATAAAAGAGGCTGAATTTTTGAACCCAACTCCTTTTTTCTTTCCTCCTCTTTGCTAAAATACCCGCTTCGATCTTTCCTGAACCACATAAAACATAGAGAACAATAGAAAAAAAACAGACCTGTGTCTTCTATGTATCTATGTGGTTGAAAAATAACAGGAAAGGGGTTAAGATCATTACGCTTCAGGGTTTCACGCGGGGAACTCAATGATTAACCGGCAAAATGTGAAAATCCCACTTTGACAACAATACGCTAAACTATAATTGCTTAAATTACCTTTTTTTACAAACAAACGATTGTTATGCGAATAACTCCTTTTTACAAAACAGCCCTGCTAACCTTATTATTTATCCCCGGCGTTTTGGTAGCCCAGGAATTTGAAGCGCTACAATTCCGCACAGTAGGACCATCCCGGGGTGGGCGGGTTACTACTGTCGCCGGTACCCCCATTGCTCCATCCACTTTTTATTTAGGAGCTTCAGGTGGCGGCGTTTGGAAGTCTGAAGATTATGGCACTTCCTGGAATAATGTATCAGATGGCTTTTTCGCAACACCATCCATTGGCGCTATTGCCATTGCTAAAAATGATGCCAATATTGTTTATGTAGGTACTGGTTCTGACGGCATCCGGAGTAATGTAATTGCGGGTAAGGGAATGTACAGATCTGTTAACGCCGGAAAAACCTGGGAGCATATTGGCCTTGAAAAGACGGGACATATCGGAGCTGTTGAAATAGACCCGACAAACAATAATATTGTTTGGGTTGCCGCTATTGGCAATGCCTTTAAACCCAATGAAGAAAGAGGTGTTTTTAAAACTTCTGATGGCGGAAAAACATGGACCAAGATCCTTTTCATCTCGGATAAGGCAGGCATAGCAGATATTGAACTATTGCCCGGTAACCCCAATGTGGCTTATGCAGCTGCATGGAAAGCCGATCGCAAACCATGGACGATCATTTCGGGTGGCACAAACGAAGAAGGAGGCATCTACAAAACTGTTGATGGAGGAAAAACGTGGGAAAAGCTAACAAACGGTTTACCAAAAGGGCTGATTGGGAAAATTGACCTGGCAGTTACACCCGCCAACTCGGGCATGCTATATGCCATAATAGAAGCACCGGGTAAAGAAGGTGGCTTATACATTTCGGAAGACCAGGGTGCCAATTTTAAACAAGTATCAAGTGATGAAAGACTGGTGAACAGGCCTTTTTACTATTGTAATGTTGCTGTTGATCCTAAGAACGCAAACATAATTTACTCCATGGCCAACCCAATGCTGAAATCACCGGATGGTGGAAAAACCTGGTCAAACCTGGAGCCTCCACATGGCGACAATCATGATATGTGGATCAATCCCGATAATCCGGATCTATTTATTCAAAGTAATGATGGAGGCGCCAATGTAACCCATAACGGAGGAAAAACATGGTCTACCCAATTTAATCAACCAACTGCAGAGCTCTACCAGGTTGAAGTGGATGACCAATATCCATATTGGCTTTATGCCGGGCAACAGGATAACTACACTACCATTGCTGTTCCAAGTTTTGCGCCATCAGCTATACAACATATAGGTGTGGGTTGGATCATCAATACCGGCGGGTGTGAAACCGGGCCCGCCGTACCAAAACCAGGTGATCATAATATCGTTTACGTTAATTGTAAAGGCGTTTTTGGTGTCTTCAATAAAAAAACGGGAACAGAAAAAGGATATCCTGTTGGTGCATCAAATCTGTACGGACATAATCCAAAAGACCTGGTCTATCGTTTTCAAAGAGTTGCACCTGTTCATGTTTCGCCACATAATCCCAATGTGGTGTATCACGGTTCGCAATTTGTACATAAAACAACAAACGAAGGACAAACATGGGAAACGATATCTCCTGACCTTACAGCAAACGAACCTGATAAGCAGGTTATTTCGGGCAGCCCAATCACCAGGGATATTACCGGTGAAGAATTTTACAGCACATTATATTCCATTAGAGAATCTACTTTGAAAGAAGGTTTAATATGGACCGGATCAAATGATGGATTGGTCTATGTAACAAAAGATGGAGGAAAAAAATGGAATCATGTAACGCCGTCAAAACTTCCAAAAGGCGGAAGGGTAGATGACGTTGAACCCTCGCCACATAATCCCGCCAAAGCATATATATCTGTTCTGCGGTACCAGCTGGGTGATGATCAGCCTTATATTTACAAAACAAACGACTACGGCCAAACCTGGGAATTATTAACAACAGGAAATAATGGCATTTCAAAAGATAACCCTACAAGGGTATTGCGGGAAGATCCTAAAAGAGAAGGGCTTTTATATGCAGGTACCGAGCATGGATTATTCATCTCTTTTGATGATGGTAAAAACTGGAGATCCTTTCAACAAAATTTACCAATAACACCGGTAACCGACATTAAAATATTCCGTAACGATCTTGTACTAAGTACCATGGGAAGGTCATTTTGGATCCTGGATAATATTACTTCCCTTGCCCAAAAAGAAATAAATGAAATGGGTACTTCTCCATTATTATTTCAACCTGCTAATACGATCAGGTACAGGTATCAAAAAATTCGTAACGAGGATAATACCCATCCGGTATTCCCGCAAGCAGGTGTTATTATTGATTATTATATTCCTAAAGAAAATAAAACAGGCGTTAAATTAGAAATACTGGATCTAAATAAAATCGTTGTCGCCACCTATATCAGTGATAGCAGTAAATTAAAACTGCCTGCTTCTATGATTAATGATATGCAAACTAATAAAATAACTTACCTGGTTGATAAATCTTTGGGCATTAAACAGGGCTTGAACCGGTTTAGCTGGAATATGAAGATCACAGGACCATGGACCAAAGAGGCAAGAAGAAGGTATCAAAACGGCCCAATTGCTGCGCCCGGCCGTTATACTGTTAGACTTACCACTGAAAAAGACATCATTGAAAAAAGTTTTGAATTGTTAATTGATCCCAGGGTAAAAGAGTCAGGCACTACGGAAGCAGATATTGATGCCCAGGTTTTGATGCAACGAAATATAAGTGCACTCATCAGCGAATCCCAGCAACTTTTAGATAAACTTGAGAAAGAGGAAAAAACCTTAAGTGGCAAAGATGAAAATTCTGAAAGAACAAAACAGATAAAAGCAGCGCTCAAACTTTTAAAATCAGAATCCGGGGCTTATCCGCAACCGATGCTTGCAGAGCAGATCAGTTATCTGTACAATGTAACCAATGATGCAGACCAAACACCCGGTAAAGAAGTTGAGAAAAGATATGCCGAATTATTGGTTCAGTTAGCTGACATCAAAAAATTACTTAAATAAAAATGTTTGTATTCCGGCGGGGTTTCATGCAGGGATTATATTGAGGCACATAGATAACAATAGAAAAAAACATAGCCCTATATTTTATCTATATCCCTATGTATCTATGTGGTTCAAAAAATCAATACTAAATTTTTGACTAAGAGCTGCAAAGAGGAAAAGAGACGAAAGAGGTTGGATGCTTAGCTTTTAAAATAAATTCGAATTGTCTAATTATTTAAGCCCTTCTCTTTCCCCTCCTTTTCTCCTTCGTCCTCTTAGCCAAAAAATTCGCTTTGATCCTGCAGTTGTCTATTCATTTGAATCCCGAAAGTAAAATGGCAGATTGAACCACATAGAACATAGATAACAGTAGAAAAAAACATAGTCCTGTGTTATATCTATGTACCTATGTATCTATGTGGTTCAAAAGATCAATACTAAATTTTTGACTAAGAGCTGCAAAGAGGAAAAGAGACAAAAGAGGTTAAATGCGCGGAGTTTTAATTAAAATCGAGTAGACTGAATTCTTGATCTCTTCGCTTTCTTCCTCCTTTTTTCCTTTCTCCACTTAGTTTAAATTTCGCTTAGATCCTGCTTTACTTTACCCCGTCACCCATTGAAACAAAAACCCCGCAATCAAATTCGCATAGTTCCCGATCAGGTTACTCAACACCCCCAATAATATCCCCAGCGAAACCAAACTGGGATGAAAGGCTGAGGCGACAACCGACGCTGATGCCGGCCCGCCAATATTAGCCTGGCTGCCAATGGCAATATAATGCCAGGGGGCTTTTAATAATTTTGCTCCAATAAGCAGTACCGTTAAATGAATCAACAGCCATACAGCCCCGATGATAAAAAAGGATGAATTTATTTTAACGTTTTGCAGATCTAACTGCAGGCCGATGGTGGCAATTACAAAAAACAGCATACCGTTACCCAAACCCGTCCACACCAAAATTGACTTTTTAAAAATATTGGTAAAGGAAAGTACCACACCAAAGGAAGTGGAAAACAGTATCAGCCATAAAGATTTTTTAGCCAAAAACGACCAGGGATCGGCTTCATCAGTGCCGATACTTTCGGCAAATAAGCCCGAACAAAGACCAGAAAGTACGATCACCAAAAAATAAGTAACGCCCAAAACGATCCATAATTTTAAGGGTGGTAGTTTGTTTTTTTTCTCCATTTTCTCCCTGGCCAGTTCTTCGTTATCAACCATATCATAGTCGATGGTTTCTCCGCCCGTTAACCAGCGGTTTATTTTTTTATGAAACTTTACGGAGTACAATAAAAAGAACAGCCAGATATTCTGCAGGATAACATCCGCTGCCAACGAGGTTAAAAATAATGCTTCGCTGCTGCCGTAGACCTCCTTCATACTCAACTGGCCGGGTGTGCCGTTGATCCAGGACCCGGTGATGCAAACCAACCCCCGCCAGGGTGCATCGGCGCCTTGCTGTAACAACAGATCGGGATTAAAAAAACCAACTGCTTTTAGTGCCAGCGGACCACCAATGACAATACCGATGGTACCTATCAAAAAAACCAATAGCCCTTTCCGGGTAACTCTTAACAGGTCGGGGATATGAATGATAGCGGTGAGCATGATCAAACTCAGGGGCAAAACGGTATTCATGGCCAGGATACGGATACTGTTGCCCGGCTTTACCAAACCGGTGTTGGTTGCGATAGTAGGTAATAAATATAATAAGAGAATGGGAGGAACCCATTGATAAAGTTTTGAAAAAAATCCTTTTTCCTTTTTTGATGACCAGATAACGAAACCGGTAATAGCCAGTGTTAAAAATATGGCAGGCAATTCATCAGTCCAGTTCATGCGTTGGTATTAATTATTCAATGGATCTTTCTTCAGGGTAAGTTGTTTTGTTTGCGTTACTGCCCCGGCTTTCATTTCGATGCTGTAAACTCCGGGCCGGGCTTTTAGCGGCAATAACCTTTCGGGTATGGGTATACCCGGGTTTGCATCTACCAGCCTTTCTATTTGCTGCCGCTGTACAAAAGCATTTTTTGCCTGGCCAATCCTGCGTAAGGCCGTTAAGGCTGCCCGCTCAGCGCCGGGTATCGCAGATACCAGGCTGTCGACTAAATTTATTTCAGCAGCCGTAAGCATGGGCGCCTCAAACAGCATGTCCCATTCAATACGATGAATACCCTTTGCCAGGCTTGTGTCAATTGATCGCTTTATTTTTTTGGCAGGATCGGTAATGGTAATTTGAACCTTTTGAATTGCTTCAGCATTTACATAACAGGTAATAAAAGTTGATTGACTTGTTGACGCTCTCGGTACAGTTGAGGTATTATTTATACCGGGAGGATTTTCTCCGGCAAACAGAAAGTGCCCCCGCTGTCCGCCGCGACTGGTATTTTCCCATAATACAACAGGCCTATGATCAAATAACCAGGCCCTGCTGTTTTGCACAACGGGTGTGAATTGTTGCAGATACCCAATATCATCCATGATCCATAAACTGCGGCCATGCGTACCTGCTATCAAATCTTTTTCGCGGGGATGAATTTTCAGATCCTGAACTGAAACAGTTGGCAGGTTCTTATTTAACCGACTCCAGTCTTTTCCCCGGTTAATGGTAAACCAGACACCTGTTTCGGTACCGGCAAATAACAAGTTTTCATTAACAGGGTCTTCTGCAAACGAACGTAAAACTTCGCCGGAAGAAATATTACCTGAAATGGATTGCCAGGTTTTTCCATCATCTTCAGAAACTATAATAAAAGGTTTAAAAACATCACTGCGGTGCCCGTCAATGGTTACATAAACCCTTCGTTTATGGTGTGCAGAAGCAACGACCCTGTCGATCCATAATCCTTCCAGTTCCTTCGGCCAGTTTTTATTTATCTGGCTCCATGCTTTTCCGTCGTTTACTGTAACAAATAAATTGCCTTCGTCTGTTCCGGCGTACAATATGTTCTTATCAAGCGGTGACTGTGCCAACGCATAAACGGTTCCATAATTTTCGGCCCCGGTATTATCGGGAGTTAACCCACCGCTGACACCGGTTTTAACTTTACGCATGTCGCCACTGCCCAGGTCACTGCTGATGATATTCCAGCTTTTCCCGGCATCGGTACTTTTTAAAACATACTGGGCACCCATGTACAGGGTTTTATGATCATGCGTGGACAATAAAAAAGGTGCCGACCAGTTAAAACGAAAAAAAGGCTGATTTGAATTTTTAACCAGTACTTTTTTTGCATTAACGGTATTAAACATATTCGGTACAATGCTTTTCAAATCATGTGTTGTGGGATTTAATTTTTGCAAACTGCCGTTTTCGGATGACGTATAAACCTCATTTTTGTTCAACGGGTTCACTTCCGAATATTGCCCATCGCCCCAATGCACTTTCCAGTTGGCATCATTTAAAATACCCCTGGCATCCCGGGTAAAACCTTCGGTGCTGTAAAAACCATTGTCCTGTAACCCGCCATAGATGCGGTATGGCGTATTCATATCATAACTGATGCGGTAATATTGAGCAATGGGAAGATTATCAAACAGTATAAACTTCTTTCCCCCATCCTGTGTTAGTGAGGCGCCCTTATCGGCACCAATATAATACCTGTCGGGATTGATTGGGTCAAGCCACATGGCATGAAAGTCGCCATGGATCTCTTCGTCGGCACTTCCGTTTACAAACTTTTTTCCGCCATCTTTTGAAACCATGAACGGGGTTGCCAGCACATACACTTTGTTGGCATCTTTTGGATTGATCCGTATTTGACTGTAATAAAACGGGCGGTTGTTATAGGTATTTACATAGGTCCATTTTTCACCGCCATCTTCAGTTCGGTAAACACCTGACCCCGGCTCAGTTAATGTATCCGTTTTTTTTGCTTCAACAATAGCCATCAACACATTGGGTTGCGTTTTACAAATGGCTAAACCAATTCTTCCGGTTGAATCTGCCGGTAACCCGTTTACTAATTTTTTCCAGCTTTGTCCCCCATCAGTGCTTTTAAAAATGCCGCTGTTATTACTTCCTCCATGAAAATGAAAAGCAGACCTTAAGCGGTAATAAAAAGCCGCATAAAGTACCGATGGATCTGTTGGGTGCATTACCAGGTCAATGCATCCTTCCTTATTATTATTGGGTAAACCGTTAACAAGTTTTGTCCAGTTTTTTCCGCCATCAGATGTCATGTATAAACCGCGTTCATCATTAAGCCCCCATAAATGACCCATGGTGGCAGCATAGGCAATATCCGGATTGGTTGGATGCAGGATAATTCTTGCAACCTGCTGCGTATTTTGCAGTCCCACATTTTTAAATGTCTTTCCTCCGTCTTCCGATTTATAAACACCATTACCCCATGACACGCTGTTGCGGCCGTTTACTTCACCCGTGCCCACCCAGATAATTTTTGGGTTGGGTTGAAAAACAGCGATGTCACCAATGGATGCCGTTTCGTAGTTATCAAAAATAGATGACCAGGTGGTGCCTGCATTATCACTATACCAAACGCCACCGCTGCCTGTTGCCAGCCAAACTTTGCGGTAGTCATTATCCAGCGATTCAATATCCACAATACGGCCGCCCTGGTTGGCAGGACCGATATTTCTCCAATACAAAGGTTTTATCAGATCATCCCGGTTTACCTGCTGGGCAAATGATATGTTTACAAAAAGAAAAAAAACAATCGTTGTTTTTATTAACCGCTGCATAAAAAAAATTTAAAATTAATCCCTATAATCCAATGCCGGTTTTCTGTTTCCGATCAACGGCGTGTATTTAAAATTTTCGCCGCGTGCTTTTGTCCACTCGGCTTTGGCCTGCTCGATCATTACCGGGTTATTAAGCAGATCAATCCCGGTTAGTGATAATGTTTTTGCCGCCACCATCATGCCCTTTGTTCCTATTTCGGTACCGCCACAGGCAACGGCCTGCCAGCTATGCGAGGGTGTACCGGGTATCCAGGTTGCCACCCTTAATCCTACAGTTGGTACTACCCAGCTTACATCGGCCACATCAGTAGAGCCGCCGGACCTGTTATCATCACTCATAGGCTCATACGCTCCAACCGTTGTTGCGGATTCAATAGCTGGTTTTGTTCCGATAAAAGATTCCTGTAATTTTTTTCCAAAAGCGATTTCGTCAGGCGTGTATTGCACACCACCTACCTTCATCATATTGCTGTGCATAGCCCGGGACAATACATTGTTGGGTAAAACTTCATACACACCACCAATAACTTCGTACTCCATTTTTGTACCGGTGCCTGTTGCCGCACCTTCGGCTGTTTTTACCAGCCTGTCGAACAATCCCATCAATATATCCCTGCGGGGATGTCGCATATAATAATATACTTCGGCAAAATCCGGAACTACGTTTGGAGCTTTTCCGCCGTCGGTGATCACATAATGCATTCTTGCGTCTGAAGGCATATGCTCCCGCATCATATTGGCCATAAAATCCATGGCTTCCACGCCATCTAAGGCAGAGCGGCCTTTTTCGGGAAAGCCCGAAGCATGTGCAGATATTCCTTTAAAACGAAACTTGGCTGTTTTATTCGCCAATGATGTATATGGATTAGCTTCGTTCTTACTATCGGGATGCCAATGCATCACAATATCCACGCCTGCGAACAAACCTTCACGAACCATGTACACTTTACCGGAACCTCCTTCTTCGGCCGGTGTGCCAAAAACTTTTATCGTGCCTGGGATTTTATTTTTTTCGATATAATTTTTTAATTCGATACCTGCTGCTGCCGAGGCCACCCCAAACAAATGATGGCCGCAGCCATGCCCGGCCCTTCCTTTTGCCGATTCCTGTTCGGGAGCTGCCTGCTGTGATAAACCCGGCAGCGCATCATACTCGGCCAAAATGCCGATCACCGGTGAGCCACTGCCGTAGGTTGCTACAAATGCTGTAGGAATTCCGGCAACACCGGCTTCAATGCTGAAGCCATTTTCCTGTAAAGTTTCCTGTAACAGCGCCGAGCTTTTAACTTCCTGGAAACCCACTTCTGCAAAATTCCAGATCTGTAAAGCACGTTCTTTATAATAGTTATACTGTTTGTCCAGATCCTTAATGGATGTTTCTTTTTGCTGATTCAGTTTATCAGGCATTTTATTTTTCTGTGCGAATAAATGAACGGGCCCCATTAATAACAAAATGAGGGCAAAAGCAATTTTTTGATGTATCATGCTCATTAAAATAATTGAGTTATAATTTATAAGATTAAAAAAGCTCCTCAAAATTGAGGAGCTTTAAAATACATGTTTTTTATTGGTTTACCTGTGTCTTCACATAAATATTCGGCACAGGATTTGGCACATTTGGATTGGCATTGATCTCATTCTGTGCATAGATCACACGCTCGGGATGTTGTGTTGCGGTTGACGTTGTAAACGGTATGGGCACATTAACATCATTGTCCGACTTACGTAATCTCCTGGCATCGTTAAAAGGAATTATCGTTCCATATAAACTAACATACCGTTCCTCAACGATCTCTTTCATTAATGCTTTATCCGGAGTCAACGTACCCGGGTTTTCTATACCACCCGGATTAAAATCGGCGGCAACATAATCTGTGTATAAAATGGTTCCACCGGTTGGGGGCATTGCAGGCAAACCAAGATTGGTTCTTAAAACCCCGCGTAGTTTATTTAGCTGGGTTAAGCCTTCAGTAAAGCTTACAACCCGTAGCCCGGCTTCAGCAAGGATCAACAAATTCTCTTCGTAAGTAACCAAAGGCATGGGTGCATCTTTTCGGGCAACACCCAATTCTGTATTTGCGGAAGTACCCGTTATTTTATAATATTTTAACCGGGCATCTTCATTTGTTTTAGCATTGTTTCTGTTACCTGCCTGGCCGCTCTTTAAAAGTACGTCATTCAACCAGGAGCCTGTTGTAGACATATAACCGCCCCGTTGGTCTATAAATGTATTCAGTAAATTAAAGTCGCCATCTGCCACCAGTGCCGGCGGATTAAATTTCCAGGAAAGTGTGGTGGCGGAAATACCCAGTTTTGCTGCGTCATATGCTTTTTGATATTCTCTGGTTTCCATATAATACCGGGCTTTTAAGGTATAGGCTACCTTTATCCAGGTGGTACTTTTGCCGGCAAAGAAAATATCATTTGCGATCACTGCCGATGCAGACACAGGTGTTAGATCCGCGATCGCCTCATCCAGTAAGGTTTGAACACCCGCATATACATCCAGCTGCTTATCAAATTTAGGAACCGGGAAATTATTATTGGCCCTTTCGGAAAAAGGAACATCACCATAAATGGCAGCTGCTGTGCCCAATGCATTTGCTTCAATGATCTTTGATATACCTGAGTACGATCTATTGGTTGGTAATTTTTCCCTGATGATGCTTGCCTGCTTGGCGATACTCTGGTATACAAATTGCCAGGTACCGTTTGATTCTTCCCCGGAAATACTGTAATTGCCCAATCCCTGGTAAAGCAATATCACGCCTTTGTACTGGTTCATCCACATGCCGGTGATGCGTTGTATATGGCTCGCCTGTACAGAGATATTTGCCAATTGAATCCCTTTTAACAAGGTCTCTGCGTTCACTTCAGTTGGGTTGTTGGGATCCACATTTTGACCCTCATAAACTTTCGTACACGAAGTGCCAATGAAGATCAGACTGATTATTATTATTAATTTTTTCATGATCGTTTCTTTAGGTGATTAAAAATTTACGTTAAGGGTAAACAACCAGCTGCGGGTGCTTGGATTGGTAAAATACTCGGTACCAAATCCGTTGTTAACCCCCGATTGATTTGTTTCCGGATCAAATCCAACGATACCGGTCCAGATCGCCAGGTTTCTTCCTGTAATGGAAAACCGCACAGAACTTAATTTAGTGGCATTCTTAAAACCAGGAGTTTTTAAAGTATAACCCAATGATACTTCCCGAAGCCTGGTCCAGCTGGCATCTTCCACAAAAAATTCACGAATGGAGGTGGAGCCCAATCCGCCACCCAGTGTGGTATACCAACTCTCATCGAGCAATACATTGCCGGCACCAAAATTTCCAACATTTCCCCGCACGACAGTACCCGCAGGAAAAGTAACGCCTGCAGAATTTTTGAGTGGCTCTGTTAAGCTAATTTCGTTACCCACATCGGCATGTGTACCGAAATTATATAACACCGATTTGGTTCCCTGTGAAATATCTCCACCCTGGAATGTTTCAAACAAAATATTAAAATCAAAGCCTTTATATGAAGCAGAAATACCGGCACCTCCCCTCCAATCCGGATTGGGGTCACCTACTACGCCCTGTTCGTTGTCAAGTTGAGGAAACCCGTTGGCGTCTAACGCAAAACCACCTTTAGCATTTCTTAATGCACGGGGGCCCCATAGTACACCAAGCGGATAGCCTTCCACCGCACGCGAACTTACAGATTGCGTGGTCAGGTCAACCGTACCGGTTCCGCTAAGGCTGGTAACTGTATTTTTATTGGTATTGAAATTACCAAAGAGCTGAACATTCCAGTCTTTCTTTTTAAAAATCTCATATTTCAGATCTGCCTCAAATCCTCTATTTTCAAGGGATGCGGCATTTGTATACTGACTGGTAAAACCACTGGAAGGAGGGAGAGATACATTCAACAGAATATCCTTTACTTTATTTTGATAGTAGGAAAGTGTCAATCCGATCTTGTTTCTCCAAAAACGAAGGTCTGCACCAACTTCCCACTCCGTTTTAATTTCAGGATTCAGGTCGTCGTTACCCTTAGCATTATCCAACCGGTATCCACCGCCAAAATTTGTCAATGCCAGTCCGTCATCATAGGCATTGTAAATGGCTGTTTCATACGTGGTTCTTGAATTATAAGGCAATGGTTGTATACCTACTTTACCCCAGGAAGCCCTGATCTTTCCAAAATCTAAAAATTTGGAATTTTGCAGAGCGGGAATTTTACTAAACTGCCATGCTCCGTCAATAGATGGATAAAAAAAGCTTTTAGGAATGGTAGAAGCCGCTTCCAGGGCTCCGGTAAGGTTTACAAAAAGCTGGTCTTTAAACTCCAGGCCAAGTGTTGAATAGCCCCGGTTGGAGCTTACATGACGGATGCTGTTGATCACATGGGTATTGGCATCAGCTGATAATACAAAATTCTGAAGGGTGATGTCATCAAGAAAGTTACCTGCTTCAGCGTATAGTATTTCGCGCTGCCTGTCATTGATATTACCACCCAAAATAAAGGTACCCCGCAGATCACTGGTAATATTTTTAGAAGCCTTACCGATAAGATCGAGGTTCTTTTCCACTTCAGATATCTTTTCATTCCGGTAACTTCCCGGCGACCTTTCACCGGCAGACCCAACCGGGAAAAAGTAGATCCGCTTGTCATAATTCGCATCAATTCCGGCTCTTAAAATTAACTCGAGCCAGGGGATCGGGTTAGAAGATAGTTCTGAAGAAACCAGGAACCGATCAACTTTAGAAGTCGCATTCTGTCTGAATATGGTCCAGTAAGGATTATTATAAATGGGTTGCACATTATCACCACGATACCTGCGGTAACTCCGATGCCTGTTCCTGAATTCCACACCATTTGCATCAAAATAGCTGCCGATATAATCTGTATTGTCAAAATCAGGAGAAGTTCTTAATAATCCCAGGTAAAGCCCTGCGGTATTGGAGTTGTTCTGAATACGATCTGAACTTATATTGATATAAGCCGCTTTGTTGCTGAATTTGATATATTTCCCCAGGCTATGATCCGAATTCAACCGGACAGAATTACGAATATAATCACTGTTATCCCTGATAATTCCCTGTTGGTTCAGGTTTTCCAAACTCAGAAAAAAGCGTGAATTATCATTTCCTCCACTCAGTGAAACTGCATTTTGCCAGTAATGCCCTTTTCCGAAAATACCGTCAAAATTTTGGTCAACATAATTGGCTGTACTGTTTTTTCCACCGTGTGGATTAGACGCAGATCCACTGGCCAGGGTCGCATATTTTTTACCGGTGATATAGCCCAGGAAATAAGCAGCACCAGTGGTCACATCATCGCCACCGGCCCTGTCAGCAATTTTATCACCCCAGGAAGTGGAAGCCGTAGCACTATATCTTCCGGCGGCGCCCTGCCCGTAATTTTTTTGCAGGGGATGTTTCCTGTTTATTTCATCAAAAGAATAAGTGGAGGTATAGGTGATCTTCAGCTTTCCGGCCTTCCCTTTTTTGGTGGTGATCACCAATACGCCATTGGCTGCACGTGAACCCCATAAGGCTGCAGCCGAAGCACCTTTTAATATTTGTATGGATTCAATATCGTTCGGATTGATATCATTTAACCTGGACTGCTGCACCACACCGGTGCCTACTGAACTGGAACCATTACCGTGAATCTCAGTATTACTGATGGGTATTCCGTCAACAATAACCAGGGGTTCTGATGAACCGGTAATGGTATTGGCACCCCTGATCCTGATATTGGAACCGGCACCGGGATCACCCGTGGAACGGGTAATAGAAACACCGGATGCTTTACCCGCCATGCCCTGCAATAAGCCTGTTTCGCCTGAACTTAATACGTCTGTTGCATTAATTCTTGAATTGGATGAACCGAGTTTATCGGCTCTTTGCTGAAAACCCAATACACTCACAACCACCGCTTCCATTTCTGCACTGGCTTGTTTCATATTGATGCTGACCTGGCTTCGGTTGCCAACTGTCATTTCAACCTGCTCATATCCCACAAAAGAAAAAACCAAAACGGTTTTACTGTTGGGTACATCCAGGCTGTATTCGCCGCTGGCATTGGTCTGCGTTCCGGTTTTTGTGCCCCTGACGGTTACCGATACGCCTGCAAGCGGGTTGCCATTTTCGTCTTTTACAACGCCTTTTATCTCAACAGGCGGGGATAAACTAATTTCTTTAAGCGATGCATTTTTCAATGGCAGGTTACCCGGTCCATCCAGGCCGTTGGCATTTACCTGCAAACAAACCGCCAGCAAAGCAGCACAAAGCATGTTCATGAACAGCTTTGTTCGTTTTGAAAATAATTGCCGGACGGCACCAAATTGATGGCACCCGGAAACCATGGTTTGGTAACTTTTTAAACTCATGACTTTAGATTTTTGGTTAATAAATTGATTGTTACAATTTTTCAATAGTCAATTAACCGACGTAATCGACAGGCGGGTTTGGGATAATAATTTGGGCGAAAACCTAAAAAAATCTGTTGGGTTTATTGTTTTCTTTTAATTCCTGTTTTAAAAAAAATTCCTGATCTATGCTTATAAAAGCTTCTTTTACCAACGAAACTTAATTCAAAATATGACTTAACAGGCGAAGCCGTATTAAGCTTAACAAAGGAAGATTTATCATCTATATTTATGCTTGCGTTCATTTTGGTAATAGGCAGTTTGATATTTTGTAAACATCACCCCTGTTTTAGTATTCATGCTTTAACAGAAGTGAAACCAAATATAAACTTTTTTAAATAAAGATCTATATTCTTTGGCATCCCACTGGTCTTTAATAGTTATTGCTTTTAATTATTTTACCATAAACCAACTCATTAAGAAATATGCCAAAAATTTTAAAAGCCTTTATTTCCAGGTTGTTGTTGCCATACTTATTGGTATTGCTTTAGGTCATCTATATCCATCCATGGCCATTGAATTGAAACCACTGGGTGATGGTTTTATCAAATTGATAAAAATGATGGCCGCCCCGATCATTTTCTGTACGATCGTTACCGGAATAGCAGGAATGCAAAACACAAAAAAAGTTGGGCGCGTTGGTTTAAAAGCCATCCTTTATTTTGAGGTAGTTACAACCTTTGCATTGATCATAGGCCTGGTCGTCATTAATATACTCAAGCCCGGAGCAGGTATGAACGTGGACCCTGCCAGTTTAGATATTAAAGCTGTTGAAAATTTTATTACCGAAAGTAAGAGCCAGACGGCAGGAGATTTTTTATTGCATTTCATCCCGGAGAATATTGTGAATGCCTTATCTACCAGTAATATTTTGCAGGTTTTGTTTTTCTCCGTGTTACTTGGATTTGCCTTATCGAAGATCGGTGAAAAAGCTGCGCCGCTGTTAAAAGGAATTCAATCACTGGAAGATGGATAGTTTATGATCATCAAATTCATCATGAAACTTGCCCCGCTTGGCGCATTGGGCGCCATGGCATTTACCATTGGTAAATATGGCGTGGGGTCACTCACACAACTTGGTCAGTTGATGGCTTCATTTTACATTACCTGCATTATTTTTATCGTCGTTGTTTTGGGTGGCATTTTAAAATATGTCGGGTTTAATTTATTTCGGTTACTGGGTTATATTAAGGAAGAGTTGATGGTGGTGCTGGGTACTTCCTCTTCCGAAGCCGCTCTGCCAAGCCTCATCAATAAACTGGAAAAAGTCGGCTGTTCGGAGCCGGTAGTTGGGCTGGTTGTGCCCACGGGATATTCTTTTAACCTGGATGGTACGTCTATTTATTTAACGATGGCCGCCGTTTTCCTGGCGCAGGCAACAAACACAGCATTGGATATTGGTCATCAAATTACATTGCTGCTTGTTTTATTACTCATTTCAAAAGGAGCAGCGGGTGTTACCGGCAGTGGATTTATTGTATTGGCTGCAACCTTGCCAACGGTAGGCCATATACCTGTTGCCGCCATTGCCTTAATTTTTGGTATCGACCGTTTTATGAGCGAAGGAAGAGCGCTTACCAATATCATTGGCAATACGGTTGCCACCATTGTGGTTGCCAAATGGGAGAAGGAGATTGATATGGATAAAGCAAAGGAGTTGATCGGGTAATTTTTTCTATCCCGGTATATCTATAGCATAATTTCTGATCGGGGAAATTGCTTTTTATTTGGTACTTATTCCTATTTTTAGATTAAATACTTCTATGTCTGATATTATTGCATATCAATACGCTTTCCCTTCGGCGCTACTCCCGGCCGAAAATGGTGATCATCTGTTTCTTTCAAAGTATAGCGAGGTACAAAAAAAAGACGCTCCTTGTTTTTTCTGGGGAAGTCTTTCTGATCCTTATACGGTTGCCCGGTGCCTGATCAGTTTGTCAAACGTGGTACAATCCAGTTTCAATCTTTCTCCCTTTGAAATGGCTAAACTTAAGGACCCGATTGTAACAGCCGGTAATGAAAAGATCCGGTTTGAAGGATTCTCACATTGTGCAGGCGTGTATGCAAGGGTAGATATTTTACCGGGGGGATATGATGGTGAATTTCCGGAGAACGGCACCACGAATGTGGACTTTAATCAACCCATGATCTCTGCGCTGAGCCGGATAAATAAAAGCGAAAAAGTGGTCCTGTCCGTTGGCAAAAAAGAAGTAGCCATTCAATCGGAAAATCAAAAAGTTGTGGAGCGGAAAGTGCCCTTACCTGTAAAATGGATAAAGGGGCTTACAACGGTGCAGCTTTTCCTGGCAGAAGCCGAGCAGCAATTTTCATTTAACCGTATCCAGGCCCTGCAACTTTTTCAAAGTATTCCGTCGGGCAAACCAAAAACAGATTATTACCTGGTAATGCGTGGAAACAAACCCATATTTTCACCGGTTAAATCGGTGAATGCAATTTGTATTGGCGGTGTTCAACGGTTAAAATTAATTGAGCCGCTGCTGGCTATTGCAGATGCGTTAAAAGTATTTCCGCATCCAACGATGCAATCTACTACCTGGCAATTATACTTCGGAAATATCCGGTTCAGCCTTTCTTTGTCAAGAGATACCTGGCGTGGTTTCTCGGGCGAAGGTGCAGCCCTGGAATCTCTGATTGAAGACGTGCCGGATAACTGGATAGATGCACTGGACAAATACAGTTATGCAAACCAGGTTTTTAACCCAACCATGCTGGCGATGCATGAAGGACTGGATCTGCAAATGCTTGATAATATAACCGGCCGCTTGTCGGCAATGGGTTTATTGGGATACGACCTGGATGAGAACCATTTTTTTTACAGGCGCCTGCCATTTAAACTAAGCAGAATTTTGAGTTTAAACCCCAGGATGAAAGACGCGGAAAAACTGTTGGCCGAAGATAAAGTGGAGATCCTTTCCAAAACGGATAACCGGGTAGAAGCACGTGTTGCCGGAAGCGGCGTAAACCATTCTGTGATACTGGAAAATGAAAAGGAAAGATGCACCTGTACCTGGTACAGCCGGCACCAGGGCGAACGTGGACCCTGCAAACATGTGCTGGCTGTAAAGAAAAAATTAACCGTTTAAAACTTAATCTGTGCTACAACAATTCATTGGCATTCTGGAAAAGTCAAGGGAGCATGACTTAATTCCCTTTTTAAAATCTTTAACTGGTGAAGAAAAGAAAAAACTTGTTCCTGAAATAAAAAAACTGTTTAAGGAATACACAGACTTTAAAGAAACTACAGATCTGTTGGGAAACCGATCATGGACAGCAAAAGGAAATGAAAAACAAAAGACTATTTTATTGATCACTTCTTTTGTTTGTTACAACCGGCAGGATTTTGAAAGAACCACTTTTCCAGGCTGGATCCTGGATGAAAAACATTTTAGAAAAGTGATGGATTGGTATATTCCTTCCTGGTTCAATGATTTTGTAAATAAACTGGCCCAATCAGACTTTCTGCCTTACACCCTAAACTACAGGTGGGCCCTGGAACTGGCTGAAAAGGGTTTCCTTAATCTCAGTAATGAAATAATAGTAAGGTTGCTGCCCCAGATAATTTTTGAGAATGAAGGGAGGATAACGGTTTATAAGCCGGAGAAAACTTTAGAAAACCCGGCAACCTTACAGGAGCATATCTGGTATTTATTTGAGCTTGAATCGGCCATACACTACAGCAGCCGATATCTTAATTTTGGCAGCCCGGGGGAAAAGAAAACAGGCTGGATTGAACTTTTTAAACAATACTCGGCAGCGGGTAAAATTGAAAGAAGCAGGCTTCTGCGGGAATCTTTACTGGCAAGCAATAAAAATTTCAACAACCAGCTTTCGGGCTGGTTCATTGAACTTTTTACAGAGCTGGAACCGGACAGTACAGAATTACTCAACCTGCAGAAAGAACTCTTCAGCGTTTTAAGCTCCCCACAAAGTAAGCCGGTAAATACCGTATTGCAGTATTTTAAAAAACTAGTTTCGCACCAATCTTTTGATGGCAACTCCTTCCTGGAAAACGTTTCTGTTTTACTTTCTTCTGATAAAAAAAATACACTGGTATCAACCATCAGCATACTGGATAAACTGGCTAAAAAGAAAAAGGATTGGCAGTTACCGGTTTGCAAGGCGGTATTACCGGCATTTATTCATGCAAACGATGAAATACAGTTAAGAGCTGCTAAATTAATTGCAGCCTATCAGGATATTTGCGGTGAAGAATTTAAGGAAATGCTGCAGCCGTATCATAGTTCATTAATGATGTCGTCAAAAAATTTACTGCAGGATCTTCTTTCTGCTGAAACTTATCCATATCAGGAAACCGACATCAAACTACCGGATGCCGAAACTGCGACAGTTGCCGACAGGTTGCCCGGGATCCCGCTTCCGGAAAGTATAGATGACTTTATTTTTTTAGCCAGCCAGGCCTTTGATAATAATCAATCCTGGCATATAGATATTTTACCGGCTGCCCTTGTAAAATGGCAGCATGAATTACAGGGAGAAAATATTGCCCGATTGGAACCAGCCCTTCAACGGGCATTGCAAATGACCAGGAGTGAATTCAGGGCCGGACAAGGTACGCTGGATCATATGCTGGCCATATTTTTTATTGACGTTTGTATTTTGTTCGTTCGCAAATTTCCGGCCTACTCAAATAAACTTAACCTGCTATTCAGCAAGTTTGACCAAAAAGACGGAGCCAATCAATCCAGCTGGCTGGCCATAGCAGAAGGTGAGGTTTACATGGCAGGATGGGACAGCCATTCAAAAGACAGTTTTTACCTGCCCCATAAAAATTTATTGCTCTGTGTTTTGCAAAAGTTAATTCATGGTGATAATCAGCCTTTGTTATCTACACCAACCCATGAACCAGGCTATATTTTACCGGAAATATTAGCACAAAGAATTTTACGTTACCAACAGTCAGGTAAGCCACCTTTTAATATCGATGCTCAGATTGCCGTATCCCGTTGTTTGCAGCTTGATACAGCCACAGCCATAAAAATTACCGAAGAACAACTGGAAGGAGAATATAAAAACCTGTTGTTGTTCTTATTTGGCAGGCATGAATTACCACAGCCCCCGTTTGAAAATCCAGCCGTGTGGATGTGTTGCTCCCTGGCGAAAAAAGAAAAAAAACGTTATGATGCTTTTGCCGGATTTTCCTATTATAAAAATCCCTTTGCCTGTTATACGGGCGGGTTTCCCTGGTATTCAAAAGATGAAGAGTATGAAAAAAGCGAATATGACTACCAGCTCAGAAAAAGCATAACCAAAAAAGCAAGAAGAAAAATATTACGGGTTATTACCGACAGAACACCGGTTAAAGAAAGTGCCGGCTTCAAAAAGATACTATCAGGCATTTTAAGCAAACCTAAAGAAAGTCCTTTTTGTATCTATGATTCATTCATTGTAAAAGCGCAATGGATTAGTTTGGAAAATGATGTGCGACGCATTCTGATGCTCACGCCTGCAAACCCCGAGCCTTTCTTAGCTGAAATTACCAGGCGCTTCCTGCCGGATCCCACTTTTTCGGGCGAATCAGAAAAAAGAGCGGTGACTGCCTGTCTGCAGGCCATCTATGAAATATGGGATGATTTTGGTGACATGGCTTATTTATTTTTAGGCACGTGTATGATTTCTTCTGATAAAACGATCAGAAATATTTCGGGAGAGATCTGGTTAAAAGCGGTAAGTGAACACAAAATGAATAACGAAAAACTGGGGGCCGTTATTGGCAAACATGAAAGCATTGAGTTTGCCCCATTAAAACGGCTTACCGATTTAATGAGCCAGAGCATGTTCAGGATATCTGCTGTTCATAACAAAAACCTGCTTGAGCTTACTGAAACCATGCTCGCCCATTTATCGGACCTGCCTGTTAATAATTTAAAAAAATTACTGGAACTTTACCTCGAGCTTCTTTCGATAAACAATACCATTTCAAATAACCAAAAACTACAAAACAAATTCAATGCCTGGCATAAAAACGCCGGATTACAGAAAATAATCAAAACAATTATCGAAAAAAAATAACACTGATTTAATGATTAATTTATTTTAACAGCCATTTCTGCAATCTTTTAAACTTGTTTCCAAAACAGCCAGGCAGTTAGGTGATCATCATTTTGTACGCAGCTGTATCAAACGCTCAGCATCACGTCTTTTAATACACGCTTGAAGCCTTATTCCATCCCACCCTTCCTGGTTGCTAATCTTTGTGCCGGCCAATCGCGCTGTTTACCAGTACGTTCATCTACCGGCATTACGATCTTTTCGCGTGAAGTTTTAGCGGGATCTTCACAAGCCATATAAACCAATATCGCTGCGAGCATGGCATTATTTCGAACGTCATCAAAAACGATCTTATCGTAAGTATCCCTGTTGGTATGCCAGGTATAATTAAAATACGACCAGTTGAGCGAACCTAAACCAAATGCAGGCACACCTGCAGCAACAAACGATGCATTATCTGATCCTCCCCCGGAGGGTGAGCCGGGAAAAGTTGTTTTTAGCTCCTGTTTAAATTCTTCGGGAACTTTGGAAAGCCACCGGCTGATATATTCGTAGGAATGTAAAAAACCGGCGCCCGAAACATTTACAACGCGGCCCGTTCCGTTATCCTGGTTAAATAATGCCTGTATATTTTTTACAATTTCGGGGTGGTCTTCTACAAATGCCCTGGAACCATTCAATCCCTGTTCCTCACTTCCCCAATGCCCCACAAGAATCGTGCGTTTTGGATTGGGGTATAATTTATTCAGGATCCGCATCGCCTCCATCATTACCATGGTTCCCGTTCCATTATCGGTTGCACCGGTTGCTCCATCCCAGGAGTCAAAATGTGCAGATAACATGACATATTCGTCAGGGTTTTCTGTACCTTTTATTTCAGCAACCGTATTAAAAGTAGGCACCGTCCCCATTTCTTTTGAGTCGGCCATCACGCTGATCTTTGGATTTTTACCCGATTCAACCAGCCGGTACAAGAGGCCGTAATCTTCCAAGGCTATATCCACCGTTGGGATCTTTTTTGTACTGGCACCAAATATCTTATTTACCCCAAAGCCAGATGACCAATTAGAACCAACGATACCAACAGCGCCTGCTTTCTCCAGCGCCAACGCAAGATCCTTATTACTTAAACCGGTTTTACGTAACCGCTTGCTCCATGCCGTAGTTTGTTCTGTCCTGCTTTTTTTCATTTTTTCAAATGACTCAGTTGTTCCAAACTCTTTCCAGTTGTAATCCGGTCTGCCGGTAGGCTGGTTCATAGAAATCATAACATACTTGCCTTTGGTATTGGGTAACCATTGTACAAAAGCCATTGAATCAGCCAGGTCAGGAATGATGATCAATTCTGCTGTGATCGTTTTCCCTCCCGTATTCGGGCTCCAGGCAAGCTGGGTTCCTTCCAGCGTTTTCACCCATGGCTGAACCATGTCGATATGGGATATGCCTCTTTCCCATCCACGCCATTCGCCCCATTTTTCATTACGGGCTGTAATTCCCCAACCTGTATATTTTGCTACTGCCCAATCATGCGCCTGTTGCATTTTAGGCGAGCCTACCAGCCTCGGGCCTATTCCGTTCAATAATTCATTAGCCATGTTTTCCAGTTGGGAGTTTTCACTGGCTTCTTTAATAATAGCCGCTACCATCAGGGAATCTTTGGTTTGTGCAAAACAAACAGATGCCGGCACCAGGCAAATGATCAACAGGAGTTTTATTACATTTTTCATTTCGCAGTATTTGATGTGGAATATTTTTTGATCATTGAAGATAAGTAATCCATAGAATATTTAAATGCCTTTGCCGGCTTGGCTAAATCTGCATCGCTGAAATAGTTTTTCATGAATGGCAGGATGAAGAAGTTGTGTCCCGGTTTGTTATTCCGATACTTCGAGCCTCAGTACAGGCTGCGAAGGAATCTCTGTGGAGATGCTTCGTTCCTCAGCATGACAAAACAAACCGGGACACTACTGAGGAATAAAACAATTGAGCAGCTGGAAAAAGAAAACTAAGTTTATAGTATCAAATGATGGTTATATGAAAAAAATAATTTGCTTATTAGCTCTCGCCATAATCAGCTGTAACATTTTTGCCCAGCCTTTCTCACAATCAGAAATATCCCGCTTGAAAAGCCAGGCAAACAATATCACAATCATCCGTGACAACTTTGGTGTTCCACATATTTATGGTAAGTCAGATGCAGATGCTGTATTTGGTTTGCTGTATGCACAATGCGAAGATGATTTTAAACGGGTGGAGATGAACTATATTGAAAAGCTTGGCCGTTTGTCGGAAGTTAACGGGGAAAAAGACTTGTATAATGACCTGTTGATTCGCCTGGTGATTGATACGGCAGATGCCATTAAAGATTATACAACTGCTCCTGCCTGGTTAAAAAAAATATTAAATGGATTTGCCGATGGCATCAATTATTATTTATATAAAAATCCAAAAACAAACCCTGTTTTGTTAACCCGCTTTCAACCCTGGTATCCTTTACTTTGGACCGATGGCAGTATAGGTGCCATCAGCACCGGAGGTATTTCCCTTAATGAAGTAAAATATTTTTATTCGGGAAAAGAAGAGGAAGGTGTTTCTTCAATTGATTACCAGGAAGAGGAATTGACGGGTTCCAATGGTTTTGCCTTTTCACCAAAGATCACGGAAAGCGGCAATGCCATCTTATATATTAATCCGCATGTAACTTTTTATTTTCGTCCCGAAGTACATATGAATAGTGAAGAAGGCCTGAATACCTATGGCGCTGTTACCTGGGGACAGCCGTTCGTATACCAGGGATTTAATGAGCACTGCGGCTGGATGCATACCAGCAGCCAGGCCGATATTTCGGATGCTTATATTGAAAAGATCTCTACCAGGAACAACGGTTTATTTTATGAATATGACGGACAGGAAAGACCGGTCATCACCAGGACGATCTCTATAAAATATAAAACAGCAACAGGTTTTGAAACAAAAAATTTTGATGCCCTGTTTACCCATCATGGACCCATTTTGACAAAACGAAATGGCGAATACCTGAGCCTGCGCCACAACAACCGCGACACCAAAGGGTTTATGCAAAGCTGGCTGCGTAACAAAACCAAAAGTTTTGCCGACTTTAAAAAAACAATGGACATGGGTGCCAATCCATCTAATAATACGGTGTATGCCGATGCAGAAGGAAATATTGCTTACTGGCATGGAAATTTTTTACCAAAAAGAGACCCCAAATATGATTGGAGTAAACCAGTTGATGGCAGCATATCAGCAACAGAATGGAAAGGTTACCACCCGGTGAATGAAAGCGTACACATTTATAATCCCGAAAACGGCTGGCTGCAGAATTGCAACTCAACACCTTTTACCGTAGCCGGAAAATACAGCCCGAAGAATAAAGATTATGCAACTTACCTGGCGCCGGATGGAGAAAATTTCCGGGGCATTAATGCGGTGCGGGTATTGGATGAAGAAAAGAAATACAATCTTGATAAAGTTATTAAAGCAGGTTATGATGCCCGGTTATCTGCCTTTGAAATTTTAGTTCCGGCATTGACAAATGCATTTCATAAAAAAGATTTTACCAATTACCCGACTGAAGAATTTAAAAAGCTGAAGGAGGCTATGGATATTTTAGAAAAATGGGATTACCGTTGCGGCGAAAATTCAATCGCCACTACACTTGCTGTACAATGGGGAGAAAAAATATTGCCCTCCATTAGCCAGGTAAAATTACCTGACGGCGATGACGTAAGTAAAACCCAGCAATTTGCAGATACCGCTTCATTCAATTCTTTAATAGTCCCCTTGCTTGCAACAATCAATGAGTTACAAAACAAATTTGGCAGTTGGCAAATACCCTGGGGAGAGATCAATCGCTTTCAAAGAATCTCTTCAGACATTGATAATAAATTCGACGACAACAAGCCAAGCATCCCTGTTGGGTTTGTATCATCTACCTGGGGCATGTTGCCTTCTTATACCAGCCGGTATTTTCCGGGCACTAAAAAAAGATATGGTGTACATGGTAACAGTTTTATTGCAGTGGTTGAATTCGGCAAAAAAATTAAAGCAAAATCCTTACTTGCCGGTGGCGAAAGTGGTGATATAAATTCAAAACATTTTTTTGACCAGGGATTGATGTATAGTAAAGGAAAGTTTAAGGATGTACTGTTTTATAAGGAGGATGTGTTGAAGCATGTGGAGCGGAAGTATCATCCGGGGGACATCCCTTAGAGATCCCTTAAGAGATGACATCTTTTCAAAAGATGTCATCTCTTAAGGTTTTTACATTACCTGTTTTAATATTTCCCGTTGGCTACCGGTAATATTCGATTTGAATTTTTCGTACCAGGCTTTCCATTCCTTTGTTCCCATACTGGTTGACAAATATTTTTCATAATCCGAAAGCGAATCATGTCCTTCTTCAAAAATAAGCCGGTAAGAGTCACCGGTGAAGTCGGATAAGATCCTGGCCGATTTGGCATCGGGCAATAATCCCTTGCTGTAGGCTTCATCCAATAATGCTTTGGCTTCTTTGTAAGCACCAAAACGCAATTGGAAAATATCACGTACAATAAACATGACTGCAGATTTATAAGATGAACAATTTATTTTGCTGTTTTTGCATAATCCAGCATGCCCTGGAAATCTACAACTACGGCTGCTTCATTGCCAACTACCCAGGCATCATGCCCCATGGGCAGTAGGGAAACATCTCCCGGTTTACATTCCAGTAAAGTCCCGTCGTCCATTTTCACCATCAGTATGCCTGATACATGATATTGAAAATGCGGAGCTTCACAACTGTGCGTCTTAGCCAGTGGCTGTACCGATTCGGACCATTTCCAACCCGGCTCAAAAATTCCCCGGCCAATAACGGCATTGCCGATCTTAATGAGTTCCAGTTTACCTTTGGGAAATTCCCTTACTTCATCGGGTTGGGTAAAATTTTTTAATGCTGCTTTTTCGGCCTGAAAGATTGCTGTTTCCATTGTTTACATTTTTAAATGAATAATTTTTTGTACCTGCCATTAGAAGCTGTACTGCACTTTAACAGCAGTTGAAGAGTTGTAAAGATACTATCCAGGGGAGGCTGTTTCCTTGTAAAAATTTCGTAAAATTATGTACTTCTCAGAGTTTTTTGCGTAAAACAAGCGGAGGGCATCCCGTATGCTGTTTTACAAAGTGGCAAAAATGAGCCTGGTCGTTAAAATGAAGCCGATGGGCGATTTCGGTAACCGTTAAATCTGTTGAACCCAATAAAACTTTTGCCTCCAGCAGCAACATATCATTTATCAATTCTTTGGGCGTTTTACCGGTATGCTCTTTTATTACCCAAGACAAATGTTTGGGCGTAATATGTAATAAATCAGCATATTGATTCACTTCCCGCATTTCAATAAAATGCTGTTCAACCAACCGTTTAAACTGCGCAGCAATCTTCATGGACCGGGTAGCCGATTCGTTTATCTTTTTTGCATGAGGCCGGTAGATCTCACGAATGCGGAGCAACAGGATATGAATATAATTCCTGAGCAGGTACTCTTTCTCCGGCGAAAATTTTTCATACTCTTTAATAATATCCCGAAAAGATCCTTTAACAAGTTCTGCTTCTTCTTCCGTAACATTAATAATATGTTCGGCTTCCAAATCCAGGTAAGGGAATTCCCGGGCAAGCGGATTTTTTAACAGGGGTTGAATGAACTCCGTTTTAAAATGCATGCAGTAACCCTTACAGTTGCGAACATTGGACGAAGCGTATAAAACATTTTCGGGAACTATTACCAGGTCGTTGGGTTTAAGCCATCGATAATCTACACCCAGGTGTACATCATGAACCCCTTCGGTTAAAATATAAATAAGATTAAACTTCCGCCTTAGTGCCTGAATACCTTTCTCCGGATCAACATCTTTATGTTTATCTTCCAGTGTTCCGGGCATTACCATCATGTTGATGTCGTAAGCACGGTCATCACGGTTGATCTTTTTTTCAAAATCAGCCAGGTTCTCAATTATCAATATGTCTTTGCCCGACATATGTAAGTTTTAAGGATAATAAAATTACATTTGTTTTTTAATTTTTTCAGTAAATCCTGGCTTTTCAATGAATTGTTTTGGTTAAAAATTTAACCTCGCCGATAAATTAACCACCCTGCCATCAACAGGCGCCCAAAGTTGTTTGAAGGATGGGTTGCTTATGGAGCAATTTACAATGCTCTCTTTACGGGTTTGCCGGTAATCAAAAAGATTTTCGCAGTTTAAAACAAGTGCCGCTTTCCGCCGTTGTGGGTGTTTACCAACCCGTGAGCCGCCGCCGCTTGGTCTCCGACCAGCGGCGCAGCACCAGCCCATCCGCATGATCCTATGGACTGCTAATTACCCGAATAATGTGTCAGCATTCCGAAGCTATCTACTCCATCATAATAAAATTTTGCAGATGAATAATAATACTCTTCAGGATTAATACACAAACCTGCTATTACAGGATTGTAATGAATGTAATTTAGTTTTTGTTCAAATACCGCAGGAGAAATCAATTCAATACCCTGTGGCTCTCTTTTCCAGTCCCGATAGCTATCGGGAGATACTCCCGGTCGTATTTATTTACTTTAAATAAAGCCAGTTCTTCAATATTATTTTTAGTTAGAGAACGTTTTAATTGTTGAGCCGTGTATTTCATAAAAGAAGACTGAATATCTGTAGGGGTAAATCCAAATTGTGGCTGCCATATCAAATGAATATGATTGCTCATAATGACAAAGGCGTTCAACTCAATTCTTTTTTCAGCTACCAAAAATTTCAGGCTGTCAACAATAATATCTTTGTGCTTATCATCTGCAAGCAGGTGCTGCCACTTATAAATGGTGGCTGTATAAAACTGTGGCCAATGTTCGGCATAAGTTGCATTCATCACACTAATTTATGTAAATTATAGCTGCTTTTCGGTAACGTGCAATTGTAGCAACTTGGCAATGCCGCTGGTCGGAGACCAAGCGGCGGCGGCGGAAAATAAACCGCAGAGGCGGGGAGGCGCAGAGGTGTATTCTCAGCGTCTCCGCGCCTCAGCGGTAAAAAATTATTGTTTGGGTCTTACCAGTTCCTTAATATGATACTCCTGTATCAACGCAGGGTTCTCCGGCGATAGCGTAAAATACACTTCCATATTTATTTTTTCGCCCTCCATGATAAAACTGCCACGCAATTGATTCTCGGGTATCATTGCTTTTACAGCAATTATTTTTCCAGCTTTAGCGTATAGATCTTTTGCCTGTTTTTTTAAACTATCTACCGGGTAATCAGGAAAAAAGTTTTCGGCAAAAATGCCGCTCTGTTGCGCATTGTTCCAGTCTGGTAAAATTTTCAGCAATTCATTTTTCCGTTGTTCTAAAATTTTTGATGGAACAATTTCCCTGGGTTGCAGACCGGCTATTTTAATTAAGGTATCCAGCACGCTTAAGTTTATTGTACCCATTGGTGCATAGGTACGGTTGGCAAAGGCAACCACGCCAATACCATAATCGGGCATGATGCGCCACTGGCTTCCAAAACCGGGCAGGCCGCCGCTGTGGGAAATATAAGTTTTTCCATCACAGTCTTTCACCCAGCCTAAACCATAGCAATAGGCTGCTGTAACAGCACAGGCTCTACCGTCAGGAAATTTAAACTGCGGGTTAAATCCATTCCATCGCCATGGGTGATGCATCTCTCTTACCGAACTTCTTTTAATAGGCCCATCATCTTTGGCATTGTTGGGTGGCCAGGCACTCATATGAAAAGCCATATAGTTTGCAAACTCATCAATGCTGCTGATCATGGCTCCCATGGCTCCCCAGCTTCCATCGGGTGTATCATGCAGCAAAACCTCTTCATTCCATTTTTCATTCAGCCATCGGTAACCGTGTGCCAGTTTATCTGCAGCCACATCTCCATATTCATAAGTTGTTGTTTTCATCCCCAGCGGTTCTAAAATATTTTTCTTGATATAGTCCTGGTAACGCATACCACTGACCTTTGTAATCATTCTTCCCTGCAAAGCAAAGCCCAGGTTACTGTATTCAAAAGCAATGCCCGGCGGATTTGAAAAACTAATTTGTTTACCAATAAATTCCATCAGGTCTTTTTCACTATCAGCAAGCTGCCTGTCGCCCCAGGGATTATCTTCGGGAAAACCTGCACCATGCGTCATTAAATGGCGGATAGTAATCGCAGGTGCATCGGCAGTTGGATATTTTACATTTTTTAATTCAGGAATGTATAAATAAGCCGGATCATCTAAATTCAGTTTTCCTTCGTCACGCAGTTTTAAAATAGCCATGCAGGTAAAACTTTTACTCATGCTGGCAATGCGGAACAGGGAAGATGAACTGGCCGGTATTTTCTTTTCAACATCGGTAAAGCCATAACTGTTTTTATAGATCATTTGTCCATCTACTACCAGCCCAAAAGAAATGGCCGGAAAATGATTGTCAACAGCATGTTTTTTATACAAACTGTCAATCACTGCAAAAGCTGTTTTTATTTTTTTTATGCGGTTGGCATCCGTAAAAACTGCCGGTATGTATGATGAATCGTACAAAGAGGCCGCCAGGATTTCTGTATTATCTTTTTGTTTGCAGGAGATAAAAACGGTGAATATGGCTATGAATAGGAGAAGTTTTCGCATTTGGTAATTAATTTCAGATGTATAAAAAAGACCTTTGAAAATAGAAGTATTAAAACTACCAACCACCCCCTTCTCCGCCGCCACCACCACCACCACTACTGCCGCCACCAAAAGACGAACCACCTCCTGATGAACTGGATGGAGGTGAGCTGGCGGAAGAGATGGCTCCGCTAAATGAAGATGCAAAACCCCAACTGAAGTTTTGATTACCGGATTGGTAGCTTTTCGAAAATGAAGAAGCTGCGGAACCGGAAACGATAGCTGTATTGATGATGTCCTCAAATTTTTTACCCCATTCAATTTCGCAATCCAGGGCTATGGCAAAAGGCAAATACTTTTCATACAGTTCAAGTGATCTTTCAGCAGGATTCATCTGGTCAAATCTTTGTTCGTCTGTTGTGGAAAGAAACATACGAAAGCCTTCGATCTTATCCGCCAGTAACCGCCCCTCGGGACTGTACGCGGTTAACAGCTTTGCAAAAAATCTTAAAACGATTGCGCATAAAATAAAGCCGGCAATAAAATAACCCAATTGCCAAAAGTTTGAAAGCTGAAGCGCCAGTAATACGCCGTCTATGAAACCCCAAACTGCTGCTGCCAAACAAACCAGGATTGGCAAAATGGTGTAGCTGTTGTTTAACGCAAAAAAACCGGTATAATTCTTTTTAACCGTGCCATCTTTATTTTTATAATTTTTATAGCAGTAGTCCTTCACTTTTGTATTCAGGGTTCCCAGCTCGCTGTTATATTTTCCTTTTTCAATCCTGGTGCCTATCAGTTTTTCTACTTCATTTTCAAACGCTTCATAATTACCGGGTTTGGCAGGTTCGTTGCTTTTGCTGATAACATAGGCATTATGCTTAATAATTAAACCCTCTCTTTTAACGTCGATCTTAATTTTATTGTTGACTGCCGCATCCACAATGGTTGCCGCAGTCAATTGCTGGTTAAAATGTTGACTAATGATATAACCCAACGCTGCCGGTGAAAACCCCGCAGGTGGTGCAAACTGTGGATATATAACGCCTTTCTTTGGATCACGGCCATAGCGATACCAAAAAATAAAACAAAAGACGGCAGAGAACAAGGCGGCGAAGGGCAACAGGAAAACCGCTTTGTTATCCCAAAAATATGATCTCATTTTTTGCCAGGCAGATGGGCCACTAACTATCCCTTTTTGCCAGGAAACAGCAATGGTAATTCCCTGGTAGGATGGCAATGGCTTTGTTGTTTTAAAAATAATTACACTGCTGTCGCCAAATGCAGTGCTGGTCATATTACAATGCGCATCAGTAGCGCCCCGGGAACCGGTGTAACATTTACCGGATAACATATGGGCGTCTTTAGGCAAAATAACGGTACAGCTGGCAGAATCGATCCTGAACGACCATCCGTTTCCGGTAACATTCCAATACAGTTCATCAAAATCTTTCAACATTTTTAACTGGTGATCTGTTTCGTAGATTATGCGGTAACGATAGGTTCCCGGTTTTAAAAAAACGTCGCTGTTGCCCAGGTAAAGGGCAATGCCATTTTCCTGCTTCTCCGTATGATAATCCTCCCGTTCGCCGTCACGCCAAACTTCTTTAAGATCGAAGCTGGTGTTTTGAAAAAGTTTATTCCTGTTTACATAATAAAGCGGGAATGTGCGCACAATACCCCTTTTGATCTCGTCATTGAAATCTCCCGTTCCGGGCAAAGACCCATCATTTCTATAAACCGGATATTGTTCACCATTGCCATTGTATACGGTAATATTTTCCTCCACCAGCAGCTTACCATCGGTACCTATCCTCACTGTGCTGTTGAAATACGTGATCCGGTCGTTGTTATCAACTGATAAATACTGTAACAGGGTTGAATTTGTAAGAAATATGTTTCGGATCTGCTTTCGAAATACAATAGTGTATTCCTGCCGGGCTTCTTTATACCGGGTTGATCTTTTATTTGCCATATCATTTATATACCGTTCTTTTTCCAGGGCTTTAAATGATTGGTTGATGTTTTCCTGGCTCAATGACAGCAACAGGTACCTGATATCCGCGTAATTTTTTTTGATTAATTGTTCCGGGATACCATGCTGCCTTAAAAGAAGCGCAGTTTCTTCATAGACAAGTTTATCAATTTCTGCATCGGTAAAATAATGCCCACTGATCTCGGTATGGTTATAAGAAGACTTGCCAGGCTTTTGGGCCGCTGCAAATAAATTTGACACAAGAAATAGAATGATGATGACGCTTTTTTGCATGGCAGATCTTACGATGAATAAAAACGGTTAAATCAAGATACACTGGAAATCTACTATTGAAAATTTACTTTAGGAACCTGCCTGGCTTCAGCTTCTTCGGCAAAGAAAACAGCAGGTTTAAAACCAAAGCTGTTGCCAACCAGGTTTTTGGGGAATACAGCAAGACTTTGATTGTATTCCCTAACCGTACCATTATAATAACGACGGGCATCATTGATTTTTTCTTCAAGCCTGGCCAGCTCCTGCATCAGCTGCTGAAAATTTACATTGGCTTTCAGGTCGGGATAGTTTTCTGTAAGGGCCATAAAATTGATCAGGGCCTGGTTCAATCCTTTAGATGCTTCATTTTGTTCATCAATGGTTTTTGCAGCGGCGCTTTGGTTGCGCCATTTGATCACCTCTACCAGGGTTTTGTTCTCGTGCCCGGCATAGCCTTTTACGGTTTCAACCAGGTTAGGTATCAGGTCATTACGCTGCTGTAAGCAGGTACCTACACCACTTTCCCCTTCCTGCACCAGGATTCGTTCCTTAATCAGCTCATTATAAATTTTAATGATAAAAAGAAGGAATAAGAAAGCAATAACAGCAATAATGATGAGTGTAACAGAAGACGTTGACATGGCCTGGTATTTGAGTGAATTAAACAGTTTTGTAATGTGAATATAAATTTTCTTTATTCAAATAGCAAGTTCTGTTATTGAAACATCAAACAACCAAAATTTAATTGGACCGAATTCTCTATTAATAGTTCAGTAATTTCTTTATGAATTGATCAAGTCTTGAATAAGCCATAAAATTCTTTTCCAATTCCATATTAAAAGGAATGGGCGTATCCAAAGATGCACAACGCATCACCGGTGCATCCAACGCATCAAAACAATTTTCACCGATCCAGGCTGCAACCTCTGCACCAATACCCCCGATCAATGTGTCTTCATGCAGTAATAAAATCTTTCCGGTGGCAGTAACCGCTTCTTTAATTGCTTTGTAATCCAGCGGCAGCAATGTTCTCAGATCTAAAATATGAAAGGATATATCGGATTGGTTTTTTGCATAGTCCATCGCCCAGTGCACACCGGCACCATAGGTGATAATACTGATATCATCGCCACTGGTAACCAATCTTGCTTTACCAATTTCCACTTCATAATATTCCTCCGGTACCGGTCCACTAACTGATCGGTACAATGCCTTGTGTTCAAAATACATCACCGGGTTGGGGTCGTTTATGGCAGCGATCATTAAACCTTTTGCATCTGCTGCGGTGCTTGGGTAAACAACTTTTAACCCGGGCGTATGTGCAAACCAGGCTTCATTACTTTGAGAATGAAATGGCCCTGCACCTACTCCTCCACCTGTTGGCATACGAATCACCACATCAGCGTTTTGTCCCCAGCGGTAATGGATCTTTGCCAGGTTATTGATGATCTGGTTAAATCCTACTGTGGCAAAATCGGCAAACTGCATTTCCATGATCGCTTTGTAACCTTCTAAACTTAAACCTAAAGCGGCACCAACTACGGCACTTTCGCAAATAGGTGTATTACGTATTCTTGCTTTGCCAAATTCTGCTGCAAAACCTTCGGTGATCTTAAAAGCTCCGCCGTACTCAGCAATATCCTGCCCCATGATAACAAGGTTGGGGTGCTTGTGCATGCTTTGGTGAAGGGCTTCTTTGATGGCATCGATGAAACGCCGGTCGGGAGTTGGGAGTCGGGAGCCGGGAGAAGAGCCGGAGACCTTGAGCTGCTTTACCGGCGGAGCATACACATCCTTTATCTCATCTTCCATAATTACTTCAAATGCCTTCGCCTGCGACCCGATCTTCAACTCAGTTTCGATGTATGACCTGGTTTCACTTTTTATTGTTACCACCTGTGCTGCTGTTAAAATATTTTCACCGGTAAGATATTGCTCAAAGTTTATCACCGGGTCTTTCTTCCCCCACTCTTCAAACAACTCAGGTGGTACATATTTAACACCACTCGCTTCTTCGTGTCCACGCATACGAAACGTCATGCACTCAATTAAATAAGGCTTTTGATTTTTAATACAATAATCCCGCACGCCTGTAATGGTATCGTAAACAGATAAAATATTATTCCCGTCGATCTGAATACCCTCCATACCATAACCAATGGCTTTATCAACTAAATTTTTGCATCGGTATTGTTCACGCACCGGCGTACTTAAACCGTAACCATTATTTTCGATAATAAAAATAACCGGCAGGTCCCAAACGGCAGCAAGATTCAAGGCTTCATGAAAATCGCCTTCGCTGGTTCCGCCATCGCCTGTAAAAGCCAGTGAAACTTTTTGATCATTCCGTAATTTATAAGCCAGGGCCACGCCATCTGCGATCGCCATTTGTGGTCCCAGGTGCGATATCATCCCGCAGATATGATGCTCCCTGGTACCAAAGTGAAAACTTCTTTCCCGTCCCTTACTGTACCCCTCTTTATTTCCCTGCCACTGCATAAATAATTTACTCAGCGGCATTTTTCGGGAGGTGAATACACCCAGGTTGCGATGCAGCGGCATGATCCACTCATCGGGCTGCAGGGCCATAGTGGCACCAACGGAAATGGCTTCCTGCCCGATTCCACTGAACCATTTACTTATTTTTCCCTGCCGAAGGAGCACAAGCATTTTTTCCTCAATCATTCGGGGTAATAAGATGCTTTTGTACAAGGATATCAGCTCGCTATTGGTTAATTCATTTCTATGGAATTGCATAGTTCTAATTTGTTGATACAAAAGTAATTGAATTTGTTACAGTCATATGGAAACCGGATAAGAATATAACCAGTTAAACCGGTTTTTACTATATAACCGGTGAAATGGTCTTTTCACATGGTGAAATTATTCTTTGATCTTTCTTTAACAGGTAAAGTTTGTGTATAGCCCGCAAAGAATGCATCTTAGCTGGAAACTATCAGTTATGAAACAACGAACCATATTACCTGCTGCCGGCTTACTGCTGTTACTCACAATTATTTTCAGCGCCTTCAATACCCCCTCATCTGATGAAAAGAAAAAACAAGCATCCAAACAACCTAAAATACAGGCTGCCATTTTACTGGATGTAAGCGGAAGTATGGATGGCCTGATTGAGCAGGCCAAGGCACAACTATGGAATATGGTAAACACCATGGGCAAAGCCAAATGTGATAACGATGGTATTCCAAAGATTGAAATTGCCTTATACGAATATGGAAGATCAACAAATGATGCAGGTGCAGGATATGTTAAACAGATATCTTCATTCACCAGCGACCTGGATCTTTTATCGCAAAAACTTTTCGGCTTAACAACCAATGGTGGTGATGAATATTGTGGCCAGGTAATTTATACATCATTAAAGGAACTGCAATGGGATGCTTCGCCTGAAAATTATAAAGTGATCTTTATTGCAGGTAATGAAGATTTTTTACAGGGCAATTTATTATATACCAAAGCGTGTAATGAAGCCAAAAACAAGGGAGTTATTGTAAACACCATTTATTGCGGCGACAGGATGCAGGGCATTAAAGAACACTGGAATCTGAACAGCGAGTGTGGTGATGGCAATTTTACCGTTATCAACCAAAATGAAAAAATGGAAGATATCCCAACACCGTATGACAGCATTATTTTTTCGTTGAACAATCAATTGAATAGCACTTATATTGCCTACGGCTATGCCGGTGCTAAAAAAATGGAAATGCAGGCCCGTGTTGACAAAATGAATTATGCAGCCAGTAAAACACAGGCCATAAAGAGGACAGCGGTTAAAGGTAATTCCGCGCTATACGAAAATAGCAGCTGGGATATAATAGACGCAGCAAAGGATGATAAAAAGTTTGTTGAAAACCTGGATAAAAAAACTTTGCCCGACAGCTTGAAAAACAAAACAACCGAAGAATTAAAAGTAATTGTAAAAGAAAAGTCAACACAGCGCTCTGATATTCAAAACCAGATCAGCGAAGCAAATACCAAGAGAACATTATTTATTAAAGCAGAAAAAGAAAAGTTTGCCATAAAAAGCAATACGGCTACCCTGGAAACAGAGGTTGAAAGAATAATTAAACAACAGGCTAAGAGGTATAATATGATTATTCAGTAACAGAGAATGCATTTATTTTTTTGCTAAGAGGTCAAAGAAGAAAAAGAGGGAAAGGAGTAGGTATTAAGTATACCCCCTGTTTAAATTTGTTTAAAGCTGAATGCGCCCAAACTCTTTCGGCTCTTTTTCTCTTTTGTCCTCTTTGCTCATTATTTTTTTGATTGGAAAATATTTCCCCTTTCTTTTAGCCGCTTAGCTAACCTTCAACATTTTTTTTCTCTTCCGGAAAGGCTCTTTTATGAACCAGGGAATTGAAGAATGAAAGTAATGCGCCAAACAACAAAGCATGCCAGAAACTTTCTACTTTAAAACCGTGTACAAAATAAGCATCAAGCAAAATGATACTGGCATTAATCACAAAAAGAAAAAGGCCCAGGGTTAATATGGTGGCGGGTAACGTAAGTAATATAAGCAGGGGTTTTACTATGGCATCCAACACCGACAATACCACGGCGACTAAAATGGCTGTAAAAAAATCCACGATCGTTATACCGGGTAAGATGTAGGCCAGGATAAAAACATTTACTGAACAAACCAGTACTTTAAAAAACCATTTTTGCATGAGATCAAATTACAACTAATTCGTAAAAATCCTCAGGATTTAAGTATTTTTTTGCCAGGTCCCTCAGTTCTTCTGCTGATACTGTTTTTATGGTTTCTATTGATTTGTAAAAAAAATCGTCGGTTAAATTATTCAGGGCCAGGTTTTTCCACCGCCCCATAATATGAAAAGGGCCATCCAGGTCGCCTAAAATTGTTCCAATTAAAAAATTACGAACCAACAGTAATTCTTCTTCATCAACCAGGTCTTCCCGTAACCTTTTCATTTCTTTATACACTTCTTCGATCGTTGCTTCGGTTACATCTTTACCGGCCTCGGTGCTGATTATCCAGGCTGAGTCATGAATATGATTTTGTACATAACTGTGTATACCATAGGTATAGCCTTTATCTTCCCGAATATTACTCATCAACCTGGAGCCAAAAAAGCCGCCAAACAAAGTATTCAGTACCATCACCTTCATAAAATCGGGATGACGGCGGGTATAAAAAGGCCTGGCAATGCGGATGGAACCCTGCACACCATGTACATCATTTTGAACCCGGTATTTTTTTTCCGCTGCGGGTTGCTGGCTGATGGTAGCCAGTTGGTTGTTGAAAGGTTTTAACGACAGATCGCCGAAAGCCATGTTCAGCTGGGCTTCTATATTAACCGGTAATTTGCCGCTCACAAAGATCACGCATTGCCCGTTGAGGTAATATTGTTTAAAAAAATTTTTCAATGAACCGCTTTCCAACACATCCAGGTCTTCTGGATTGGTGTATTTGCCATAAGGATGTTGATCGCCATATAAACAGGCTTCTATTAAACGGGTGGCAACAAAATCGCTTTTCTGTAAATTAACCTGTAACCGTTGCTTCGAATTTTGTTTAAAAATATCCAGCTCTGATTCACTAAAAACAGAATCGGTGATCATCTCCCTGATAACCGGCAAAGTTTCCGGTACATGCTTGGCCAATGTGGAGAGTGAAACAACGGCGGTTTCACTGTAACAGGCCCGGTTGCAATAAGCCCCGTAATAGTCGAACTCTTCGCTTAACTGAAAAGCCGTTTTTTTTGACGTGCCGTTCTTTAACAGGTAATTGGTGGCAGGTGCAATGTTTTTCTGTTGTTCAAACCAATTGCCTGCGTAAAAAACCAGTTCAGCCTGCACTACTTCCTGGGCGCCTGCATCAATGGCATATACCGGAACGCCGTTATGTAATGTAAAACGTTGGCAGGGTTTAAGCTGTAAATCAAATTCGATGGCATCTTTTATCCGGGGCGCTACAAGTCTGTTCATGTATGTTTAGTTATTGGAATAATAATACAGGGTATTGGAATTCCTTTCATCAAAAATTATTTTACTTTCTGTTTGTATTTCTTCTGCAGTTACCGCCCGGTATCTTTCCAGTTCTTTATTGATCAGGTCTGCATCACCCATCAATTCATACATGGCTAAACTGGCAGCCCTGTTGGTGATCTCCATGTCTTCAAAAGCAATCATGCTCTCTGTTTTGTTTTTTACTTTTTCCAGTTCCCGCTGGCTAATACCCTCGTTCTGGAGTTTAACCAGTTCCTCATTGATGGCGGCTTCGGCGTCTTCCATTTTCATACCCTTCACCAGTTTCCCTTCTATGACCAGCAAACCCGGGTCGGTACTGCCCAGGTGATAACACTCGATATTGCTGAACAGTTGCTTTTCTTTTACCAGCGATTGAAACAAACGGGATGATCCACCCCCGCTCAAAATTTCTGTTATCAGATCGGCTGTATAATAACGGGGATCGGTACGTGGGTAAATATGCCAGCATTTATACAAAGCATCAAGCGGTACGTTTGCCCTCACCGAGTTTGACCTGGCCGCTGTTTGTTTTGGTTCAGCAGGCAGGTTCCGAATGTATTTTTCTCCCGCAGGAATTGGTGCAAACCATTTTTCGGTAAGCCGTTTTACTTCTTCCACAGTTACATTACCGGCAACCACCAAAATGGCATTGCTTGGATTATAATGTTTTTTAAAAAATGCTTTTACATCATCCAGTGTTGCATTTTTTATATGACTGAGTTCTGCCCCGATGGTCATCCATTTGTAGGGATGAACGGTGTAGGTGAGTGCCCTGATCTTATGCCACACGTCACCATAGGGTTTGTTGATATAATGTTCTTTAAACTCTTCACTAACAACCTTACGTTGTACTTCCAGGCTTTTTTTGCTAAACGCCAGCGATAGCATTCGGTCACTCTCGAGCCAAAAAGCAGTTTCCAGGTTTTCGGAAGGAAGCTGACAATAATAATTAGTCAGGTCGTTGGTGGTAAAAGCATTGTTCTCGCCACCTGCAAGCTGAAGTGGTTCATCATATACGGGCACATGAATACTGCCACCAAACATCAGGTGCTCAAATAAATGAGCAAAACCTGTTTTGGCAGGATCTTCATCCCTGGCACCCACATCATACAACACGTTAACAACAGCCATAGGCGTGCTTACATCCTGGTGAACCAACACTTTTAATCCGTTGGCTATTTCAAATTTTTCAAACTGAATCATTTGCAAATGTACGGATGAGATTAAAATTGGCAGCATTTTTAACGGATACTGGCTGTATTCAGCGTAAGCTCCTTTAAAATCCCGTCGCGGTTGATCAAAACCTTGATCCGCTCAAAGGGCTTTTGTAAGATATTTTTGTAGGCCTGCATATTCCGGGTAAAATCCCTGTTTACAGCAATCACTTCGTCATTCACTTTAAATTGTGCTTTGGCAGCTGGCGAGCCGGCAATTACATCTTCCACAATAATTTTACCATTTATATAATAGATGCCCAGTCCGGTATAGGCATAGTCAAAGTTTTCGTTGAAATGGGTATTGGGTAATAAATGAATTTCCCGATTCGGATAATTGAAGATCATATTAAACCTCCGTAACAGATCATTGCCCAAAAGGCCGCCGGTAAAGGGATAAGATGTTACATTATAATCATCCTTGTATATGTAAGTTGGTACAGACCTGAATTTATAAGGCCCTATTTTTACTTCCCTAATAAGGGTTAGCCGCATCTGTAATTTACCCACCATCCCTTCTGCCTGTGTAACTACCGGCCTTCTTTTTTTCAGCAGAATCGAACTGTCGCGGACAAATTTTTCGCTCAGTAATAAACACAGCCCTGCGCCTGTATCAAAATAAAAATTAAAGCCCAGTTTGTTTTTATCTTTTATGTTAAGCCATTGAATCGGCAAATTGGTAAATGCGGGATGTAATAAATGACCCCGCCTGGGATAGTCTAATTTACCGGGGCTGTACACTTCAATGAAATTGCTATCAAAATCTATTTTAACGATATAGCGGCTGAAAAAACTATAGCCAATTATGCCATCAACTTTTTCGCCATAAACACTACTCAATACTTCATAATTGTTTACATGAAAATTAAGATGCTCTATTTTAAGGCCTGGCAGGGATAACGATTGATCAAAGGCAAATGAAACCTTACGTATACCGCCGATACCGGTAATGGTGGTATCGCTTGGCCTTAGTGGTATTTTAAATTCATCACAGGTATTGGAGTCTAATGAAATGCCTCCACTTCCGGTATCCAGTATAAAATTTAATGTATCCGGTATATTACCAAATTGGGCACGCAATACCATCACACCCCCACTAAACTGCCTAAATGGAAAACGGGTGATAAACCTGGCTTCTTCCTGGGGCAATATTTCCTGGGCACGCAAATGGGGCAGTGTAAATAAAAATAATATGATGAAAAAAATGCTTTTCATATAATGGCTATTCGAATTTACAACCTATTGGATGTATTTTTGTTGTTTATTACACAAAAGGAGTGCGTATGGAATTAGTTGATCTTTATCAAAAAGCATTACGATTTGAATTTCTTACCGTAGAAGAAGGCATGTTTATGTTTGAAAATGCTGCTTTAACTGAATTGATGTTTGTGGCTGATGAGTTAAGAAAGAAACAGGTACCTCATGGAAAAGTTACCTGGCAGATTGACCGAAATGTGAATACCACCAACGTTTGTATAGCCAATTGCAAGTTTTGTAACTTTTACCGCATACCCGGACACGCCGAAGCCTATATTACAGATATGGAAACCTACAAAACTAAGATTGAGGAAACCATAAAATACGGGGGCGACCAACTGTTGTTACAGGGTGGCCACCACCCGGAACTGGGTTTGCGTTTTTATGTTGATCTTTTCAGCGAGTTGAAATCGCTTTACCCCGGTATTAAACTGCATACCCTGGGACCCCCGGAAATTGCCCATATTACCAAACTGGAAAAAAGCACACACCGGGAGGTTTTGATGGCATTAAAAAAAGCAGGCATGGACAGCTTACCCGGAGCCGGAGCCGAAATTTTAACGGACAGAGTCAGGCGCCTGATCAGCAAAGGGAAATGTGGTGCACAGGAATGGCTTGATATTATGCATGAAGCGCATAAACTGAACATTACTACATCAGCAACAATGATGTTTGGCCACGTGGAAACGGTACAGGAACGATTTGAACATTTAGTGAAAATAAGAGAAGTGCAAAGCCTTAAACCTGCCGAGGCAAAGGGTTTTCTTGCATTTATCCCCTGGACCTTCCAGGATGTAGATACGCTGTTAGCCAAAATACGCGGTGTTCATAATTTAACCACTGCAGAAGAATACATCCGCATGATTGCCATTTGCCGCGTTATGTTACCCAATGTATTAAACATACAGGCCAGTTGGTTAACGGTGGGCAAACAGGTAGCACAAATTTGTTTAAACGGCGGAGCCAACGATTTTGGAAGTATCATGATTGAAGAAAATGTGGTGAGTGCCGCCGGTGCACCACATCGCTTTACCAGTACCACCATACAAGCTGCCATTAAAGAAGCAGGCTTTGAACCTCAATTAAGAAACCAGCAATACGAATGGAGGGTTATACCCGAGTCTATTGTGGAACAGGTTGTAGATTACTAGTCACCCGCTAACCCCCTACAGGGAGAAAATATACATGACAACTACCAACACAAAAAAATTACTGCATCGTTTCAGGATGATTGGGATCGCAGAAGGTATTTCATTTTTAGTTTTACTACTGGTTGCCATGCCAATGAAATACTTCATGGAAATTCCGGAAGCGGTAAAAATTACCGGATGGATTCACGGCGCACTTTTTATTGCATTCATTTATTTTGCCATTGAAGTAATGGGTAGCTTAAAGAAAAAAATTACGTGGTTCATCAAAGCTTTTGCAGCCGCCCTCATCCCCTGTGGTACTTTTATTTTTGACAGGCAGCTAAAACGGGAAGAAGCACAACTTTAAGTTTTGCTAAACCGCGCAAGTTGCTGCCCTCTACCCTGCAATTACCTGGTAACTTTTATTTTATGGAACATTTCTTTTATAAGTTGAATAAGACCCCTATTTATTTTAAATTTGGTGATCAGTGTGATCAACAGTTATTTAATATGAATAGAATAATGCAATTTAAAAGGATACTGCTGTCAACCTTAATCCTGATTGGCATTAATTTTGAACCGGCTAAAGCGCAGCAACAGCAGGATGCTGCAATTTTACACCAGCTGAATTCGCTCCTGATCAATACAGTAATGGTTGATTTTTTTACGCCGCCGGTGGCAGCCCGTATTTATGCCTATCCCAATATTGCCTTTTACGAATGTATCAGGCATGATGACCCTTCGCTCTCCACGTTATCGGGTAAATTAAATGGATTGGGTTTTATTCCATCTCCCGAAAAAAACAGCAGCGTCGATAATTTTATCGCTGCTGCGGTATCTTTTTCTTTGGTGGCACAAAACCTGGTTGGCTCCGAATATAAACTCGCCAACTGGCGTAAGGCGTTTGTTGATTCTCTTTTACAAAAAGGAGATTCCATACATATCCATAACGCCATACGATATGGACAGCATGTTTCGGATAGTATTTTACGCTGGGCTAAAAATGATAATTACAACCAATCCAGGGGTTTTCCAAGATTTTCATTAAGCGGAAAATTGGGTTCCTGGCAACCTACGCCGGCAGATTATGCCCAGGCAATAGAACCTTATTGGAACACGATCAGGCCTTACACATTACAGTCTCCATCGCAGTTTTCACCGAAAGAAAAATTGGTTTTTAACCTCCATAAAAAATCTCCTTTTTATAAATCCATGATGGAGGTATACCAAATCGTAAAGAACCTGGATACCACCAAAAAAGCCATCGCCAAATATTGGGACGATAATCCAAATGTATCGGTTAACCTGGGTCACCTGAATTATTTTATTCATAAAATTTCCCCGGGCGGGCACTGGCTCATGATCACCAAACATGCCTGTGAGGAAAAAAATGAATCGGTTAGCCGTTCTTCGCTTGCCTACACACTTACATCCATTGCCTTGTTTGATGCCTTTATTAGTTGCTGGGATGAAAAATACAAAAGCGACCTGATCAGGCCCATAACCGTAATCAATGATCATGTTGATAAAAACTGGCAACCCTATATTCAAACACCACCGTTTCCTGAATTTACCAGTGGGCATGCTGTGGTTTCCAATTCGGCCGCCACCATACTTACCGCTTTGTTTGGCGACAACTATGAATTTACTGATGAAACAGAGATACCATTTGGAAATACATCCCGTCATTTTAAATCTTTCTACGAGGCATCGGAAGAAGTAAGCTGGAGCAGGGTTTACGGCGGAATACATTATCCCGCTACCGCACGGATCAGTATAATACAGGGCAAAGAAGTTGGAACACATGTTTTGAAAACACTATACCCGGCTGCCATCAAATAAATCAAATTATGTCGATAATAAAATCTGCTTTTTTTTGTTTTTTGTTTAGTTGCTTATGTACTTTTTCTGCATCTGCCCAAACGCCCGTTACCAATAAACAGTTTACGTTAATGCCCGAAAGCCTTACCGGGGTTGGATTTAGAAACGACATTGTTGAAACATCCACCATGTTCCTGTATGTATACGAATACCTGTATGTGGGTGCTGGCGTTAGCATTGGTGATATTAATAACGACGGATTACCTGATCTTTATTTTGCTTCGGCACTGGGCAGCAATAAACTGTACCTGAACCTCGGCAATTTTAAATTCCGGGATATAACAGAAGCTGCAGGTGTTACCGGTGGCGACGGAATTAAAACCGGTGTTACCATGGTTGATATTAACAGAGACGGGTATCTCGATATCTTTGTATGCAAATCGGGATATAAAGATCCTAACCTGCGAAAAAAAATATTGTACATCAATAATAAGAACAACAGCTTCACCAACCAGGCTGCTGCATTTGGATTGGATGACGCCAGTTACAGCATGCAGGCGTACTTTTTTGATTACGATAATGACGGCGATAAGGACGTCTATTTTTTGAACCACCCGATTGATTTTAGTAAATCCATGACCATTCCGGCCACCATGGAAAACGGAAAAATTATTTACGCACAGGATACCAATACGGTATATGTAAGCGACAGACTTTTTGAAAACCGGAACGGGAAATTTATTGACATTACAAAAAAAGCCGGTCTTATTAATCATGCTTTCGGTTTAAGTGTTTCCATTGCTGATATTAACGGTGACGGGTGGCCCGACATGTATGTGGCCAACGATTTTAATAAACCCGATTTTTTATATATCAATAATAAGAACGGCACATTCACCAATAAACTCAGTGCCTATATAAACCATGTCAGTTTTTCTGCCATGGGTTCCGAGATCAGCGATATGAATAACGACGGACATGAAGATATCCTCGTCATGGATATGGCGGTGGAAGACCCGGTAAGGCAAAAACAGTTGTTTGCATTGAATCAAAACTACGACAAGTTTCAGCTGCTGTTAAAGTATGGCCTGTATTACCAATATCCCCGAAACAGTTTTCAACTGAATAATGCCAATGGCACATTTAGCGAAATAGCCAACTATGCAGGAATTGCAGAAACAGACTGGAGCTGGAGTGTGCTTGTTGCGGATTTTGACAACGACAGCTGGAAAGATATATATATCACCAATGGCCTTAAACGCGATATGACAGATTGGGATTATAAAGTTTTTATACTCGACTCCATCATCAATACCATGCAACAGGGAAAAGCGGTAGACCTGAATACCTGGCTGAAAAGCATGCCCGAAGTACCGGTAAAAAATTATTTTTACCGAAATACCGGAACCCTGCAATTTGAAAATACCACCGATAGCTGGAGTGACGCTCCGCCGTCTTTTTCAAATGGTTCTGCTTATGCCGACCTGGATAACGACGGCGACCTGGACCTGGTGGTTAACAATATTGATGCACCTGCTTTTATTTTAAAGAATAATGCCAGGGAAAATGCAAATGCGGCACATTACCTGAGGTTTACATTTTATAAACACCCCGGCTCTTTTGAAGAAGTTTATGGAACGGTGGTTAAATTAACCAATTCCAGGGGTCAAATTCAAATGCAGCATTACAATCCGCAGAGAGGATTTTTATCTTCTGTAGAGCATGTGTTGCATTTTGGTTCCGGCAGTGAGACCATTATTCCTGAAGTGGAAATTCTGTTTCCCCCGTTAAAGAAAATAATACTCAAAAATGTACCTGTTGACCAGCTGTTAACCCTGTATGAGTCTGACGCTAAAACCATAAACACAACTGCTGTTGTAAAACCAAAAATCAATTTCACCGATATTACCAAAGCCGGGAAAATAAAATACAAACAAACAGAAAATGATTTTATTGATTTTAAAAGAGAACCCTTAATACCGTATAAATGCAGCCGTAAAGGGCCCTATTTTGCCAGGGCTGATGTGAATGGAGATGGTTTGGAAGATCTGTACATCGGCGGTTCTTCCGTAAGTGAAGGGAAGTTAATGATTCAAAATACAAACGGATATTTTACAGAAAGAAGGCAAACTGCTTTTGTGGCTGATAAAAATTATGAGGACATGGGCTCCCTTTTCTTTGACGCAGATGGCGATGGAGATATGGATCTATACGTGGTTAGCGGCGGTGCCGAATTTAAAGCCGGCAGTACTTTATACCAGGACCGGTTATATATGAATGATGGCAAAGGGAATTTTACAAGCAAGGCACAGGCTTTACCTGCAGCGGGCTTTAACGGATCCAGCGTTACGGCTTTGGATTTTGACAATGATGGTGACACGGACCTGTTTATTGGCGGCCATGTAATACCGGGCAAATTTCCCAGGCCCGACAGAAGTATGCTTTTACAAAACAGCAAAGGCATTTTTACGGATGTTACCAGCCAATATGCCGGGGCATTACGCAGTCCCGGAATTGTTAACCAGGCCGAATGGGCCGATATGGACGGGGATGGCAAAAATGAACTAACCATTACCGGCGAATGGATGGCTCCTGAAATGTATAGTTTTGAAAACGGGCAATTCATCAAAAAACAAAAATCAGTTCATATTATTTTACCTTCAAAAAAAGATACGTTGATCAGCATGGATGCATTAAGCGGCTGGTGGTATAATATGAAAGCCGCAGATCTGAACAGTGATGGCCGTATGGATCTTGTTTTGGGTAATCGTGGTTTAAATTCAACCATCAAAGGAAATATAAATGAGCCTTGCACCATTTATGCAAAGGACTTTGATAATAACGGCAGCTATGATGCTGTGCTTGGTTATTATATGCAAGGCAGTTGTTATCCCTTATACAGTCGCGACCAGTTGATTGACCAGGTTCCTTCCATGCGGAAAAAGTTTGTCCGCTACAGGGATTATTCAGGTAAAACCCTGGATGCAATTTTTACCGAATCAGAAAAAAAGGACATGGAGGTTTTTAAAACCAACTTTTTTGAATCGGGGGTTTTAATGAATGAAGGCAATAACACGTTCCGTTTTATCCCCTTTCCTGAAAAAGCACAGTTCTCAACCATAAATGATTTTATTGTTGATGATATGGATAACGACGGACTAAAAGATATTGTAGCATGTGGTAACTCCAATGACGCGGCCGTAATGGTGGGTGTGTACGACGCTACATCAGCCTTGCTTTTGAAAGGAACCGGCCGGGGAACTTTTAGCGCCGTGCCTCCGGCAGAAAGTGGATTAACGGTAAGGGGTGAGTCGCGTAAGATGGTTTATATCAGGAATAAAGGTAAATCAACCTTGATATTTTTAAAGAATGATGCAGCGGCGCAGGTATTTGTGAAGGAATAAAAAATTATTTCAGTAATAACTTTCTAAACTTTTCTATTTCTTCCATTTCCTGTACAGGCATATTTTCATTGTTATCGAATTTCGATTTTAAAAATAACAGTCTTTTGTGGTGGGGATATTTATCCAATATGGCATTGATCATCTTACCTGCGGTTTCGTCTTTTGCCGGTTGGGGTGCCGGTACGGATGCAGCGGCCCGCTCCCGCGTGAGCTTTTTTTTGATGATGGCATCCAATGTAGCGAGTTTACCCTGGGAAATACTGTTGCTTTTAGCTGCTTTACTGTACAAACCCTCCAGTTGTTTTTTACTCAATCCGCCCTGGTTACAATATTGTTGATGCAAACTGTTTATAAAATTAGAGGTTGGGTGAGTTTTCACCATTTCATTCAATATATCTAAGAGTATGTCCATTTTTTTATTCTTGTGCAAATAGTGAAATCCTTTTCCAAATTTAACATTAAATCTTTGAACCGGTTATAATACACAAGCCTCCCGAAAGTAGCTTTTGCTTACCTGTCAGAAATTCTAATGGTGGCCCTTACCAGAGCCCTTGGCTGTATGGTTTCCCATACTTTTATATTTGTAATGCCCGTAACACCAATATTAATATTTACCCCAACACGTACCTGTACTTTGGACGTATTTACGAATGCAAGTGCAGCCATTGCAAACAGCATACTAAACATGTCCTTTTTCATCATATAATTTTTGTTACACCCTGTGAATTTCAAATAGGGTGCCGGAAAAAATTACAACTAAAATGATTTTTTACAAAGGAATACTAATCTCGTTGAGATCTTTTTTACCGATGATCTTCATTTCATCACCCACTTCAATCCATTTTCCAAATTCGGATGACGGTATATAACAATCAACAGCTAAATAGTAGCTGTGCCCGTATACATTCAATAATGACCAGGCAGGTATGCCGGCGGCTCTTTGTAACGCAAATGATTTTTGAAATCCCTGAATGGTCTCCCCGGTTTGCGGATGCCGTGCAGGCACAACGCACCTGGCACGTGGGCTTAGTCCGTATAATAAGGCATCTCCAATTTTAAATTCAACGGCCGTCCCTTCTTTATAAAAAAGTTGATCTTCCCAAAAAGCAGGTACATCCGTTATTTCAATATTTGCCCTGAAACGTTTTCGGGTTTCCTCCAAGGATAAGTTATCAAACCAGGAGCTTACCCTTTCAAGACTGGCGGTTGATAAAATGGTAACCCCGCTTTTTACAGGTTCATCCAAAAACCTCCCCGCTGTATCTCTTTGCAACGTGACCGGTATTTTAAAAAATGTAGAAAGAAAGCCATCAATAAGCGTTTTATCTTTTATCAAATGAAAATGATTCCATGCGGTTTCCGTTTCATGTTTCAGGGAGACCATCTCATTTTCAAAGTCAATCCTGGATCTCAACAGGTGCACCATGACATTGGATTTGCCTTTAACCTTTTTTCCATTGGCATCTACAATGGCATATTCTCTGTCGTGCAGCAAACATCCGCCGGGGCCAAACCGGGCCTTTTGTAAAGAAATACCATCCAGCGATTTAACCGGGTAAATGGTTATGTTTTTAATAACGGCCGTATTGTTCATTGGTATTTTTTTACTCTAAAACCTTTCATTAATATTTATATAAAGCCCTCTATTTCTTAAACCGTTTATGTTGGTTGGGGTCTATGTTGTATAAACATATAAACCCTTCTATTATGAAAAAATGTCTACGCCTCGAAATTTCCCGAATGGAAGCGATTACTTTTATCATTATTATTTGCTGGATCATTGACTCCTGCCTGTTTTCTTTATCCGAAGTAAGTTCGCCGGGCAGGTCAGTCATTTTACCAGTAAGGTTTTAGGGTTTACTAAAATTACTTCTTACCCTACAATAAATTTACATGTATGCCGTTAAAACAATTACAACGAATACCCTATGACTAAAAAACCATACTCAGCAAAGTCCGGCCATATTGTGGTACAGGCTTTTAAAAATTTTATTGCCAAGATCAGGCAAAACCCTGATATATACCCGATTCGTTACTATAAAAAGAACCGGAGATATCGCAACGATGTAAACGGGCAGTCGTAAAATAACTTAACCCGGTTCGGAATTTACGTTGGTTAAGATCAGGTACATCTGCGCTTGTGCGTTATATATGAATTTGTATTTTTGATATTAAAATCCAATATATGAAAAAAAATACGCCTACCCTTGGCTTTACCATGTACGATGTTCTAAAATTTGTTGGCCAAGCCATCAAAAGCCTGTTTCAATCAAATGACAACAGAGATTTTAAACGTTTGAAAAACTATTTATCCTCTTAATGGATAAAATGCAGGTTTAACCTGCTTAAAAACAGTTTAACTGAATAAATATTCCACATCTGCTTTAGAAAGGGCTTTTACAAAGCTGGAATCATCTGTAATTAATTCACTGGCTAATTTGCGCTTGCGTTCCTGCAGTTCCAGGATCTTATCTTCAATTGTATCTACACATATCATCCGGTAAGCGAAAATATTCTTGGTTTGGCCGATACGGTGTGTGCGGTCGATAGCCTGTTGTTCAACTGCGGGGTTCCACCATGGATCAACGATGTATACATAATCGGCAGCGGTTAAATTTAAACCCACACCACCTGCTTTCAGCGATATAAGAAATACCCTGCATGCATCATTGTTCTGAAAATTCTGGATAGCTTTTTCCCTGTCCGGCGCAGATGTACTTCCATCAAAATACTCAAACGGAATATTATCTTTGATCAGTTTCTTTTTGATCAGGGCAAGCATCCCTAAGAACTGGGAGAAGATAAGTGCTTTATGATCGCCTATGTTTTCTTCTATCTCGCGGGCCAGTTCATCCAGTTTAATAGAGTGGTTTGGATATTTTTCTTCTTCATTCAGGATTGCCGGGCTGTCGCATATCTGGCGAAGCTTCATCAGGCCCTGCAAAATGGTTAACTGCGATTTGCCGATACCCTGCTGATCAATGGTACCCAAAATTTTATCCCGGTAACTGTTTCGGTAGGCTTCATAAACCTTTCGTTGTTCTTTTTCCATTTCACAAAACAAAATGGTTTCTGTTTTATCCGGAAGATCTTTCGCCACCTGTTCTTTTGTACGGCGTAAAATAAACGGGAACAATAATTTTCGTAAATGATCTTTTTGCTCCTGCTCACCAAATTTATCAATGGGTGTGGCAAATTCATTTCTGAAATATTCCATATTACCCAACAGGCCTGGATTCAGGAAATTCATTTGTGCAAAAATATCAAACGTATTGTTTTGCAAGGGCGTACCGCTCATACAAAGCCTGTTTTTTGCATGGAGTAAGCTTGCGGCTTTGGTAACTTTGGAAGCCGGGTTTTTAATCGCCTGGCTCTCGTCCAGTATCACATAGTCAAAATTTATTTTTAACAGTACCTGTATGTCACTTCTTAATGTACCATAGGTGGTAATGATGACATCGTGTATTTTTAATTCTTCAATATTACGGCTGCGTATACTGCCATGATGAATATGAAAACCCAGTGAGGGTGCAAATTTTTGAACTTCATTTCTCCAGTTATAAATCAGCGTTGTTGGGCAAACCACGATAGCCGTTACCGATTTATTGATCTCTTTGTAATGGTGCAGCATGCTTAATGCCTGTATGGTTTTACCCAAACCCATATCATCGGCTAAGATACCTCCCCAGCCTACATCATTCAGATAATTCAACCATTGAAAACCCGAAGTTTGGTAGGGCCGGAGGATTTCCTGTAAATGCGCCGGGGCTGGTGTTTGCGGGATATTTTTAAACGCTTTCAAACGTTCGTATTTTTCATCCAGTTCAAAACTCAATTCTTTTTCATCCCGGTTCTCATACAGTTCATCAATTACACCCATGTGGTATTTTGATAACCGTAACTGGTCGCTTCTGCCATCACCAACCTTAAAAAGCAAGGAATACCGCTTTAGCCATTCGTCGGGTAAAATACCCAGGGTGCCATCGTTTAACTGTACAAATGACTGTTTATTTACCAGCGCCGATTTTATGGCATCTATACCAACCCGTTGTGTACCAAATTCAATTTCCACTTTGGCGTCAAACCAATCCAATCCGCTGCTGACATGTATATGCGTGTTTGGCCTGGCTGTATTAAACCTGAAATTACGTAATGCTTCAAAACCAAAAACCGGCACTTTCATGTCCTGCATGGCATCCACAAATAAAAAAAACCAGTTATTACGCAATACATCTGCCCCTTTTAATACCAGGGTGTTTTTATTGTCATCGGGCCTTACAAATAAAGAGTGCAGGCTTTCCAGTTTTTTAAGAAAATTTTCCTCTGCTTCCAGGTTGCGTTCTATGAGGAGTATTTTATCTCCGTCAGGTATGGTGATATGCTCTTTGTCTGTGGGTTTGGTTTCAAAACCTTTATAGTTGAATATGGGCAGAAAGAGCAGGTAGTCGCCTCTTTCCTGCAATTGTAGCTTTACGTCGGGTTCGCCGCTTTTAATTTCTCTTACCAGGGCCTTATCAAATTCTACCTGGTAATCTTTGGTAAGCGGCAGAATGACCGTCTTCATCTTTTCGGCCCAGTTATCTTTACTGAGCTGAATATTTCCTTCTTTTAAAAACTTTTCGGCCTGTAAAACATCTTCGGCTTTTTGCCAGAGATAAATCACTTGATCTTTTAAATAAATCAAACTGCTGTCACACTCGTTTTCTGTAAACGGAATGGTATCGCCCATTAATTTAACCGTACAGGCAATTTCAAAATGTTTATTGTTGGCCTGCACTTTAAATATGGGTGCAATAAAATGATTACTCAATTCAATTTCAACGAGGTTGCCTGTCGCAAAAGGTTTTGCTTTGGGCAGATAAAAAACAAAATTATTATCAGCCTGTTCTTCAAATATTTTTTTAAGCTTTGGTTGCAGGTATTCTGCGATCAGTGCTTTGGTATCTTCCGGTAAATCTTCTCCGCTGGCATGAATAATATTTTCCCATATCCCGGCAAAAGGTGAATTGCGGTCGAGGTATTTATTTATTTCGGCAGATTGTAACTTACGTATTTGCTGAAGCAGCTGTTTATCCGCTTCACTAAATAACTCAGTTTCTACAAATTTACTTAAGTCAAGTTTTTCAACTTTACCCAGGTAGTTTACCAGTTCTTCATCAGGCTCACCCTGCACAACATCTACCTCAAAGTAGGGATACATGGAAGCGTTGAAATTGAAAACGATACCCAGTTTCTTTACCGGCTCTTCAGCAATAACCACTTCTTTGACCGGCAAGTCGGGTACAATAAAAGAGGCCGCAGGCCTGGCCGCAACGGTTCCTGCCAAAACTCTTTTAATAGAACTGTCCAATACTTTCAAAAATGGTTTCCCCTCTTTATAAGTAAACTCAAATTTGTCAGTCAGGTCGTCGTCGAGGTTATAACCATAGATCTGGAGGAGTTTGTTTTTTTCTTTGTCCCAGTTACGGATGCTGTCAAAATAATGAGTACCATAAGCATCCATTAACTGCAGAAATAAAACTATTTTATGTTCGCATAACGGATGCTCCGTTTCGCCGCATTTGCAGGATGTGTCAAAATTTCTTTCATCGTTTTTCTGAATAACCAGGGGAAAGATCTCGCCATCTATGGCCAATTCTGCCTCTACCCGTTCTTCTGCGGCATTTAAAATATTTGCTTTTGTACTGCGTAAAATATTTTCGGCCTCGGCGTAAATACCAGGAGACGAGAGCATCTTGATCATTTTGAGTTCGATATGCTTCATCTTGGCAACCGTATGGCGCTGGTTATACTGTATGCTGGTGTTACCCAGTATGTTTTTGTCAACCATATCCTGCATACGGATCAATGCAGCAGCTTCGTGCCGGCATATATCCCCTAAATTATAAGGGCACGAACAACGAACAGCTATGGATTTTGCATCAGTATATTTTTGAATATACACTTTATAGAAGGTAGCGTAACTGTCATCTTTTACCCTGAACACAACGCTAGCCATTAGCTGATCATGCTCCACCAGCTCAACAAATCCCATTGCATGAATTTTCTTCCCACGCCGGATTACTTCGTCGGAACCATTGTTGTAAACATATTTGATAAGGTGCGGTAATGCCATTCTTGGTTTTAGCTTGCCGATTTGTTATTTTTTGATAGAACTTTTTTTACTGAAAAAGGCAATTTGCAAAAGTAACGAAAAATAACGGAGCCCGGAAGTCAATTGGAAAGATTTGACGGAAATTTATGTAAAGGTTGATCATTAAACCCCGGAGATGGATTCGATTGATAAAAAAATAATAAACAGGGGGCCTGAAAATAAATGCCGGGCATTAAATCAACAGCGTTTCCGTATTATTTTGCAAGTAGTTTACCCTCTTCATAAATTACTGTTGTATTTGCCACATCTTCTGTTAAACAGTATTGTATGTCTTTTTCCAAACCAAAACCGGAGAGTCGCAGGTAATGAGATGCATTCTTTGCTTTCATGAATTCAAACAGGTTGTCTTTTGCATCGTTATACATGGATACAACCATTTGTGATGAATCACAGTTGATAGAAAAATGTTTTCCGATTCTGCTGATCACTGCTCCTGCAAAAAGACTGTCTTCAATATTAACCCTGTTCTTCCAGGCGGCACATCCCAAAATTACGTTTTGATTCAGATGCAATAAATGGTCACAAACCGCCGACAGGTTTGGGAAAGACCCGGTGATGATTCCTTTTGCATTTTTATTTAAAGCCATTTGCAATAACCTGGTTCCGTTGGTGGTAGTTAAAACCAGCGTTTTACCATTGATAAATTCGCGGGGGTATTCAAACGGAGAGTTTCCATATTCCAGTCCTTCGGCTATTTGTCCATCTCTTTCGCCAGCGGTAATACTGTCAATCTGCTTTCCAATACGGATGCATTCGGTAACACTGTCTACCGGTATAATGGCTTTTGCTCCGTTATGTAAGGCCGTGGCAATGGTGGAAGTGGCTCTTAAAACATCAATAATGACAACAATGCTTTTGTCCACCTCATATAAATCTAAAAGTGCAGGAGAAAGGGAGGTATATAAGCGGGGTTTGCCGGTTTGCATTGTTTATTAAATTTAAGTCAAAATAGTTTTCCATTTTTGTGTTTCAGCATATTCTTTGATCACTTTGTTCCTGTTCACTAAAAATTTTTCGATGTATGATTTCAGAAACAGCAGGTTAACTATTTTACCCAGGTTTCCATAAGGTATTTCAAATTGTACCAGGTCAATCATGATGGTACCGTTTTGCACCGCTTTAAAATGATGTTCGTGTTCAAAACTTTTAAAATCACCTTTTATCATTTCATCCATAAAAAAAAGGGGGCTTTTCATCTCCGTAATTTTTGAGCTAAACAGCCTTTTCTTAAGCAGGTGCCTGGCCTGCCAGGTTACCGTTTCGTTTTTATTGATCAACCCGTTAATGGTTCCGCCTATTGCTTTTTCATGGGTTGATGCAGTTGAGATCATATGCAGGTTGATACTCCGGCTAAGATCAAAAACCCTTTCGGCCGGCGCCGCGATAAATGTGGTTACATGAATTTTTGGCATCGTTATTAAATGGATAAGGAGATAATGGATAACGAGATAATGAATAATGGATAATGGAATAATCTAAAACGCTTTTGCCAAAATAGTAAATGGTACAATTCGAAAAAATTATCCATTATCAATTAATAAATTATCAATTAAACAAACGGCACTTTCACCACTTTTGCTTTAACAGAAGTATTTCGGATGTTTATATAAATTTCGCTACCTGGTTTGGCAAATTTTGTATCCACATAACCCATTCCAATGGCTTTGCCCAATGTAGGAGATTGTGTACCCGAAGTAACCACACCAATAATATGGTCTCCAGCATCTTTGATTTCATAATGATGCCGGGCAATTCCTTTATCCTGCATTTCAAAACCTACCAATTTTTTAGTAATCCCATCTGCTTTTTGTTTTTCAAAATAAACCGAGTTGGTAAAAGGTTTGCTGAATTTGGTGATCCAGCCAAGGCCGGCTTCCAGTGGCGATGTGGTATCATCAATATCATTACCATATAAGCAATACCCCATTTCAAGCCGTAAGGTATCCCTGGCGCCCAGGCCAATGGGCTTAATACCACCCTTTTTACCGGCAGCGAAAACAGCATCCCATATTTTATCCGCATCGTCTCCTTTATCTTCTCCACCCGTTCCTGTGGAAAAATAGATCTCCACACCACCTGCACCGGTATAACCGGTTGCACTGATCAACACATTTTCCACACCGGCAAAGGTTCCTTTGGTAAATGTGTAATATTTTAAATTCATGATGTCCATTTCGGTAAGCGGCTGTAACATCCTGGTTGCATTGGGACCCTGTATGGCCAGCAATGCGGTCTTATCTGAAATATTATGCATCTCCACCGCTTTATCATTAAACTGTTGGATCCAGTTCCAGTCTTTTTCAATATTACTGGCATTTACCACCAGCATATAAGCCTTGTTCTCTTCCAGGCAGTACACGATCAAATCATCTACAATACCGCCATCGAGGTTGGGGAAACAACTGTACTGTGCCTGACCAGCCGTTAATTTTGAAGCGTCGTTGCTGGTGATCCGTTGAATAAGATCCAGCGCATGATCTCCTTTTAAAACAAATTCACCCATATGACTAACATCAAATACACCAGCCGAGTTACGCACCGCGGCATGCTCATCATTAATACCTGAATAACTGATGGGCATATTATACCCTGCAAATTCAGCCATTTTAGCGCCCAACTCAATATGCTTTTTTGTAAAAGGTGTATTTTTCATTGATCAATTTTGAGATAGATAATTTGTATTGCTGCAAATGTAAAATAAAAAGCTGATGTTAACATAAGCCTATGTATTTGATATACCCGTGAAAACTAAAAAAAGTCCTGCCATTGCTGACAGGACCCTGTTGGTTTCAACTTCAACTCAACTATTGAAACGAGTTTAATTATCTTCAAAATTTTCGTCTATTTCTTCACGTATATTGTTACGTATATCTTTCACTATTTCCCTTAATTCTTCGGCGTTTTCGATATCACCAATATGTATTCTTATTTCCCGGGGGTTTGTGTTTAAATAAAATTTTGATTCATGATCAAGGATAATTCGTTTGTCCTTTGATCGCTTCTCAACAGATACCATGCTGCTTGCTGCCAAACGTTCGTCAACGAAAACCTGAACATGATGTGTTTGACCTTTTTTATAGGGTGCGTTTATTTCATATTCATCTGTATCATCCGATATAGAAACAGCTACGTCATGATGATGAAAACAGGATGATAAGCCCGTCAGTAAAATCGATCCAAGCAATACCGAAATAAAATACTTTTTCATACAACTTATTTTAAAATATAAATAATAATTAATCGATACTCATCATCGGGTTTAAAACGGGCATTTGGTAGCTTACAGGTGTTGGTTCAATATTGTCTCCGATCTTTTCCAGCTGCTGTTCAATTTTTTGTTTGGCTTTTTCCAAAGAGTCTTTTATTTTTTCCTTCTCTTTCTCCATTTTCAATTGCATGGAGTCCAGTTTACTCATTGGCTCATTTTTATTGTACCGATAGCTATCATTATTATCATCCGTGATCACTTCTATTCCATCCCCGTTAATAGTTACTTTCGTGCGTCCTGCTCTTCCTGATGGCACTCCTTTCAGGTTATATAAGCGGCCATCGGCCTTCATAATATACTCAACGCCCGTCTTCCAGTCATGTGCATCGTCATCTGAATCATAATACCACTCCTCATTATTCCAGTCAGAACCAAAATGAACATTATTGTTCCAGCCAACACTTTTATCTACTTTTATTCTTTTTCCAACCGGAACATATATGGTAAGTACAACCCGCTGGTTACGGAATTTGTCAGTTTTATTAATAGCAAGTCCCTTATCCATCAACAAAATACTGTCGGTTTGTACTCCACTGTATTGAATATAAGATGCATTGTTTTCGGCTATTGATCTTGACCGGCCGGTAGCCATTTTTATCAGCGTAACTTTAAAGCTGTCGGTCGTTGATTTTACAATACGAATGTCAATATTATTTACATAGGCTGTATCTTCCTGTATACCTTCAAAGGGTTCAAACCTTAGAAACCTGCTACTGCTGTACCTGGATAAGGGCGATTTAGAAGTGATCTCCAGTTTGTCTACAGTTGGATTGGTTAATGCCAACTCCTGTTCCGCCATGTTTTTGCTGTTGTAACTAAAGTCCCTGCTGATTGATGATATCAAGAGAATAAAACATACCCAACCAATGACCCACATCGCACTAAAGGAAAATGCAAGTATTTTACTGTTACTTTTTGACCTGGCGATTTTCCGGATTATCCAGGTGATGATGGCGATGATGGGAACCGCAATAAAGAAAACCAGCGTTCCCAGGGCAAACAGGTTTTGATAGTCGTTATGTATAATAAAATCTTTTAAAGGAAAGACACCAATCGAAAAAACAGCCAGGGCAAATAAACCCATAACCAAAGCAAAACCTACACAACCAATAATGAAATAGGCGAATATTTTAAATATCATCGCAATTACGTTTCCCAATCCGCCCCGGTTACGTTTGGCAAAGGTTTTTACATCTCCGGCTACCATATTTGCTTTTTCGGATATCACCTCTGATGCCTCCTGGCCAAATTTTTGTGCACTTTTACCAACCCCTTTCATTTCGCCTATAACGGAAGCCTTAATGGAATTCAAATCTACTTTTTCTCCCTTCATAACCAGTTTTTCAGAAGTGGTTAACGCTTCGGGAATTACAATCCAAAGGATAATATAAACGATTAGTGATGTTGGACTGAACGTGAAACGCATGATGTCGCCAAAATTCCAGATACCGCCCCAATGGCCCCAACGCGATACAAAGGAAAGAAACGGCAGCAGGAATAAAACTCTTGGTATCCAGGCATTGACGCCGAAATAATTTCCTATTCCGCTGCACACACCTGCGATTAATTTTTGATCCGGATTACGAAATAGTTTTCTCCTGGAACCACCAATCTGGGTGGTAGCAGTACTGGGTACTGCTATCCACATAATAATGTAGGTTAAAAATCCGATGCCTGAAAAAAACAGCACAACAAAAATGATCCTGGCTATTACTACATCTATATTAAAATAGTTGGCCAAACCGCTACACACACCACCCAAAACTTTATCATTTTCATCTCTGAATAATCTTTTACTGCCGGTTGATGCAGTGCTGCCGGTTGATTGTTCCTGGTTGGCAGATGCAGCAAATGATTGCGCCTGCGTATCATCCATAGCTTCAAACTCTTCGGGCCTGCCCATATTTTTAATAATGGCATTCACGTCATCATCGGTAATACAGGTAGCTCCCTTGGTCAGCCTTTCCTGGAAAAGTTCACCTATACGGCTTTCAATGTCGTTGATGATCTCATCTTTACCTTCTTCATTGGCAAAATGTCGGCTCAGACTTTCGGTATAATTTTTCAGCAGATCAAATGCTGTTACTTCTATCGGAACAACCCGTCCCTGGAAGTTGATATTTATTACTTGTTTCATGGCTTTAATTTTTTTGTTTCGTTAGTTGATTTTGTCAAACAAAAAGCATGGCTATACTTTCTAATTTCGAGTCGTTGAAGTTGTTATCCCTCCGGATAGCTATCGGGACCGTCGGGATCTTTGTTAATAATAGGTATCTGTTCGGTGTACATTTTCTGTTCGGTTTTGGTTAGTGCCCTTACGGCATTGGCCAATTCAAACCAGGTTGTTTCAAGTTCCGTGTAAAATCCGGCACCCTTTTCTGTTAGGGTAAAATATTTACGTGGCGGGCCGCTGGTACTTTCTTCCCACCGGTACGATAAAAGTTCTGCATTTTTGAGCCTGGTTAGCAGGGGATATAAAGTACCCTCCAGGATATTCAGGTTAGCCGCCTTCATTTTTTCAATGATATCTGATGGATAGGCTTCCCCCTCTTTTATTATAGAAAGGATGCAGAACTCAAGAACCCCCTTTCGCATTTGGCTGGCTGTGTTATCAATGTTCATGGCTTGAAGTTTTTAACCCTTGTTTCCAATTCCTCGGCCGAAGAGTTGAAATCAAAAATTTTTTCAAATAATAATTTTTTCATGGCTATACTTTTTTAGAAACTGAATGTCATGGGTTTTTTAATTTAGCTATTGACCGGTTTAACTTTTTTTCACCCATTTTCCACAGTTACTGATTCAAAGATAGTATAATTATAGTACTATGCAACACATAATACCATTTTTTTAATAGTAGTAGGCGCTGAATATTAGCATATTTTATTTAAAAGCCTTGACAGTATTGGTTTTCGGGATAAAAATTTATTCTTTTAAATTAGCCCCGTTTTGATGAAAGGTAAAAAAAGGGGCTTGAGTGGCAGTTATTTTAGTATAAATTACAGAAAAAAGTTCCTTAAAAGTATTTAAAACAGTAATTATATTTTAAAATTGTACTTTCGATATAAGAACTATAACTATTAGCAGTATAGGTATCCTCTATTAATATATTATGAAACGCCTCTTTTTTTCAGTTTTATTGTTTACCTCTTTTAGTACGAAGGCACAGCTTGATACAAGTAGCAACTTAAGAAGCTTTTTACCTAAACGTATTACCGTTGCCCGGTTGGCAGCATTATCCGCATCGGAAAATGAACAGGTATTTATGTGTGTTGACACGCGGGTCAAGCAAATAAAAAAAGAACCTGAAGAGGTTAAAATCGCAAAGGTTGAACCCGCAAAAGTTGAACCCGCGAAGATTGAACCCGCGAAGATTGAACCTGCAAAGGTTGCGCTTATTAAGAAAAAAACAGACAATATTAAATCGGAGATAACAGGTATTACCATTTGTGATCAATTGTGGATGAGCAAAAACCTGGATGTAGCCAAATACAGAAACGGAGACCCAATACCGATGGTAAGCGACCCGGATCAATGGGCACAACTGACCATCGGGGCTTACTGTTTTTACAATAACGACTCTTCAAAATATGCCGCTGTTTATGGTAAACTTTATAACTGGTATGCAGTAAATGATCCCAGGGGGTTAGCGCCCCCGGGCTGGCATATACCCAATATAGATGAATGGGTAAGTTTGGAGACCTGTTTGACCGGTCCTTCCGGGGTTGGAAGTGCATTAAAACAAAGCGGCACCATTAATTGGTCGAGCCCTAACAGCGGTGCTTCTAATATCAGTGGTTTTAGTGGTCTTCCCGGAGGTTTCCGTGATTTTAACGGTACTTTCTATTTTATAAAAAATTACGGTTATTGGTGGAGTTCCAGTGATTTCTATTCAAATTTTGCCTGGGGTCGTAACCTGTACTATTTTGGCGTACTTTTTGGCCGGGATGGATACAAAAAGCAAAACGCTTTTTCCGTTCGTTGTGTAAGGGATTAATTAAAAATTTACTTGCCGGTTGGGTTTCTCCCATCAATCCCAAACCTGTTAATCTTTTTATAACAAACAGGATCCCGGTAACTTTGGTACCAGGTTCGCAGTCAAAGATAAAAGGAGGAGGTTTATTATGAAGCAATTATACTATATACTATTTTCTTTACTTATACTGGCGGGCTGTAAAACCAATAAGGACTACCTGTTGCGCAGCGATAATGATAAAACCCTTTTTGATGCAGTTAAAACCCTGAAAAAGAACAGCAACGATGCAAACGCGGTTAAGGCTTTACCGGTTTTATACAGCCTGGCACAGCAAAGAAACCTGCGTAAGATAGACAGTTACAAAAGCTCCCGGGAGTTAAGCCGATGGGATAAAATGATCAGCAGTTACCATACATTACAGCAAATGCATGATGCCATTGTTGAAAACGATGCTGCCAGCCGTTTGGTAACCCCCGTTAATTATCAGGAAACCATTTATGATCTTAAGCAGCAGGCTGCAGCTGATTATTATACAGCGGCATCCGGATTTTTAAATAAGCCGGGCAGGGATGATGCAAAAAAAGCCTGGACCTATTTTAAGAAAGCAGACAACCTGGTTCCCAATTACCTGGATGCCAAATTGAAAATGGATGAAGCGTATCAACAGGCAATTGTGGTTGTGGTCATTAACCCGGTACAGGACAATTCTTATTTTTCCAATACCGGCTGGGGTAATTATGGTACCAATTACAGCAACGAATATTTTCAGCAATCATTAATCAGGGACCTGGGTGGAAAAAACGGCACCCGCTACCCTGCCCGTTTTTACAACGATTGGGAAATCAGGCGTGAAAACATACAACCCGATTGGGAAGTAAACCTTACTTTGAGAAATATGAATATTCCAAGGCCCATAACGAATACCTATAGCCGAAATGTGAACAAGCAGGTTGAAACAGGCCGCGATACCAGCGGTAAGGTCATTTACAGAACAGTGTATGCAACGGTTAATGTTGCCAGACAATCGTTTACGGCAAATGCCGATATGGAAATAAATATTACTAATTTAAGCACCCGCAAAAATATAGCTTACAATACCTACAGGGAAGATTACAGGTGGGAAGAAGAACATGCTACATATAGCGGCGACAGCCGTGCGCTGGGGCCCAATGACTGGGCGTTGATAAATAATTCGGGTTTTAACGAACCCCGTAAAGAGGATATATTGAATGAACTGTACCAGAAATTATATCCGCAGGTAAAAAACAAGATCATTTATGCGGTTGATTGGTAAAAAAGCCTCCCCAAACCCCCTTCGGTGCAGGGGCTTGCAAGAGTACCCGGTTAACTAAGTTCTTCAACACATAAAATAAACCAGTTCATTTCATTATGGTTAATAGGTTGGGCTAAGAGGTTAAAGGAGAAAAAAAGGAATAAAGAGAAGAGGCAATAGGCATCTCTCCTTCAGCTCCTTTACTCTTTTGGGCTCTTTGTTAAAAAGTCGCTTAGATAAAGATCCGGTATGCCAACCAGCTCATTACATATGCCAGCCCGGTCATATAAATCAACTGAATGATTGGCCATTTCCAGGAGCGTGTTTCTCTTTTTACAATTACCATGGTACTCATGCACTGCATAGCCAACACATAAAAAATTAATAAGGAGATACCGGTAGCCAGATCGTACACTTTAGTTCCATCGGGTCGTTGGGCCATTGCCATTTTTTGTCTTAATGTATAATTATTTCCGCCGGCATCTTCGCCTACGCTGTATAACGTAGCCATGGTGCCCACAAAAACTTCCCTGGCTGCAAAGGAAGTAATTAAAGCGATGCCAATTTTCCAATCGTATCCCAACGGGCGAATGGCCGGCTCAATAGTTTTACCCAAAATACCGGCAAAAGAACTTTGCAGCAGTTCTGTTTTACGTTGCTTATGTAATTCGGCTGACTGTTGCGGATCATCTTTTATCAATTGTTCATATTTCGCAGAAACACCCGCCATTTTTTCTTTTGGACCGTAAGTACTTAAGCCCCACAACAACAGGCTGATGATCATAATTACTTTACCTGCATCAAAAACAAATATTTTAGCCTTTTCGATCATGGTCGTCAATGCATTCTTCCACCTGGGAGCACGGTAGGTTGGCAACTCCAGGATAAAAAAACTACGTTCGGTACTCTTGATAAACCACTTCATTACCCAGGCAACCACTAAAGCCATAACCGTTCCTAATAAGTACAAACCCATCATGACCAATCCCTGTAAACTCAAAAATCCAAAATATAATTTAGAAGGGATCACCAAAGCAATTAAGATGATGTAAACTGGTAACCTGGCACTGCAACTCATCAACGGGGTGATCATGATGGTAAGCAGTCTTTCTTTTTTGTTCTCGATATTCCGGGCACTCATGATTGCGGGTACCGCACAGGCAAAGCCGCTGATCATGGGCATTACACTTTTACCGTTCAATCCAACCTTACGCATTAATTTATCTGTGAGAAAACTGATACGCGCCATATAACCTGTATCTTCCAGTATGGTTATTAATCCAAACAGGATCATGATCTGCGGAATAAAAATAAGGATACCGCTGAGCCCGGCCACCACCCCGTTAACCAGTAGATCGCTCCACCAGGTAACTGGCAATACATTGCCGAGTATTCCACCAATTTTACTGAAGGCCCATTCAATACCATCCATCGGATATTTGGCAACCCAAAAAATACTTTGAAACAGCAGAAACAAAACCGCCATTAAGATAATATATCCCCATCTCCGGTGCAGCAACAGATTATCCAGCCGCTCATTGAACATCGCTTTCTGCAGCGGATCTGCTTCAACAACCGTTTGATTCATGATATGCTTAATGCGTCCATATCGTTGCATTATTTCTTCGGCCTGTGTTTTGGTAGGATTAAATTTATTGTCGATCTCAATTTGTTCAATCGTATCCTGCATCCCCTCTTCAAGTAAAAAATGCTCGTGGTTAATCAGATAATGAATGGCAGTATAGTTGCTGATATCCGGGAAATGCTGTTTTACCTTATCAATGGCATCGTTAGCCAATGCATGATTGTCGATAAAATCACGTGCAGGCGGCTGGTATAAATTTTCGGCAGATTGCTGAATTACTTTTTTTAACTGTTCGAGTCCTTTATTTTTTCGCGGGTTTATTTGTACAATAGGTACGCCCAGTTCCCTTTCCAGTCCGGAAATATCTACCTGGGTACCTTTACGTTTGGCAATATCCATCATGGTTAGCGCCACCACTACGGGGATATTCAGGTCGATGATCTGGGAACAGAACAACAGATTTCGCTTCAGGTTGCTGGCATCGGCAACCAATAAAACCATACCCGGTTTTATCGTGTCATCCTGGTTTAATAAGACCTTATAAGCCACCCATTCATCTTCTCTTTTAGGATACAAACTATACGAGCCCGGCAAATCAATTATGGTAGCAGAAAGATCGGCTGCAATTCTACTTTGACCCATCTTTTTGTCAACCGTTACTCCCGGGAAATTACCTACCTGTTGATTTAACCCGGTTAAATAATTAAATAACGAGCTTTTCCCACTGTTGGGATTACCGACCAATGCTATGTTTATCTGTTTTTGCAAGCTGTTGAATGGGTGCAAAAATAGTGTTAAACGCCTTTAACCAGTTACGAATTGAGAAAGATGAGGCCGTAATGCGGAATATCCATAATAAAATATGTGGTTAAATTTTACAGCCTGTTTCTATTTTTAGCCCATCTCTGGGTTACCTTTGCTATTCTTCATCAAAACCATTTACATGAAACGCATGCTTTATTTGCTACTGCTTATTTCAACAGTTGGTTCAGCACAGAAAAATAAGAAGACGAACACAAAAACGGACAATCTTGTTTTAACTGCTTTGCAAAGCCATATTGGCTATTTGGCAGATGATAAACTGGAGGGCAGAAGAACCGGAACAGCCGGTGAAAAACTGGCCGGTGAATACATCACTAAAAAGTTTGAAGAGGCGGGTTTATTGCCCGGGGGAGAGAATGGAACGTTTAAACAAAAATTTGAAGTATTTGATGGTGTAGAGATCAATCCAATAACCCGCCTGCATATCGGCGGTTTTATACTTAAACTGGATAGAGACTTTTTCCCTTTTGCTTTTAGTTCCAATACCAGAGTTATAGCGAGTAGCGCTGTAGCGTTACCACAAAGTGGATCGGTATGGTTTTGGGATCTGAAGGAAATACTGGAAGTAAATAAAAAAAATCCGCATTTTGACCTGGAAGATGCCATTGTAAAGAAAGCAGATAATGTGGCAGCAAAAGGAGCTCTGGCATTAATCATCAACAACAGTTCAACCATCAGGGAAGATCTGAAATTTGATCCTACATCAAAAATTGAAATGGTTAAGATCCCCGTGCTGTTTATCAGAAAGGATATTAAAAATAAATTTTTATTGGATGAAACCAAACAGGTGGAAATAAACCTGGAAGTTTCGATCGCCGATAAAAAAAGAATTGGCCATAATATTATTGGCTATGTAGATAATGGTGCTGCCAATACCGTTGTCCTTGGTGCACATTACGATCATTTGGGTTATGGAGAAGATCACAATTCGTTATACACCGGCAGCGAATTACAGATTCACAACGGTGCCGATGACAACGCCAGTGGCACCGCAGCTTTGATTGAATTAGCCAAACAACTGAAAAGCTCAGATCTCCGCAAAAATAACTACCTCTTTATTGCTTTCTCCGGTGAAGAGCTGGGATTATATGGCAGTAAATATTTCACGCAACATCCAACTCTTGATTTAAGCCGGGTCAATTATATGATTAATATGGATATGGTGGGCAGGCTTAATGAAACCACCCGTGGATTAACCATTGGCGGCTATGGTACTTCACCGCTATGGGGAACGGAACTTGCGGCAGATGACGAATTTTTAAAGATCAGTTTCGACAGCAGTGGCAGCGGCCCCAGCGATCATACTTCTTTTTACAGAAAAAATATCCCGGTTCTGTTCTTTTTCACAGGTTCGCACAGCGACTACCATAAACCTACCGATGATGCCGGTAAAATAAACTATGCCGGTCAATTGGAATTGCTAAAATATATTTATACGGTTATTGAAAAAACAAATAATAAGGGCAGACTGGCTTTTACCAAAACCAGGGAAACCCAACAAATGGGTAAAAGAAGTTTCAGCGTAAGTATGGGTATCATGCCGGATTATACCTTTAGCGGCAACGGTGTTAAAACAGATGGTATCAGCGAAGGTAAGCCGGCAGAAAAAGCAGGCTTAAAAACCGGCGATGTGATCTTACAGATCGGGGAATTTAAAACCCCTGATGTACAGGAATATATGCAGGTATTGGGTAAATTCAAAAAAGGAGATGCCACAAAAGTTACCGTAAAAAGAGGTTCCGGCGAAATGGTGTTTGATATTGTATTTTAATCTGATTATCTATTATTAATGGCAATAAGTCAAAAATTAAAAATTGATAACGAAGAACTGGCCGAAGAATTCTTTGAAGACGCGCTGCTACTGGGTATTGTTGCGCCGATAAAGGATTACCAGTTCAGCTGGCAGCTGAACCAGTTATTGGGACTTGATTTCAGGGTTAACAATGAAATTGAGATACAGCTAAACAAAAAGGCGCGTTCCTATTTTTTCAGTATTTACGAATTTGCAATACCTGCTGTTTCCATAACTCATTATTTATATAACAACCGGCACGACGGCGAGTATTTATTGCCCGAGTTTAAGCATCTGGATTTTTTGTGGATGATCAAAGGAGACCCCTTTGCAGCCGAAGAATTGAAAATACTGGTGCAATCCATCAGGACGTTACCCGGCGTACAATTGGTAACGGAAATGGCACAGGAGAAAATAAAACATAAGCAACATCTTATTTTTTAGTTGATAATGGATAATGGATAATGGATAATTGATAATTGGATAATTGATAATGTTTTCATATAAAGACTTACTGCATTTTATACAACAGACTCAAATTGAAAATAAATGGTGACCACTCCAGCATAATTATCCATTATCCATTACTAAATTATCAATTAAAAAAATGTTGATCTGCTTTTTTATAAATGATTCAACATTCAAATAATTGACTGCGGCCCGGGTTGCATGATCAATTATCCATTAATAAACTATCCATTATCCATTACTAAATTATCAATTATCCATTACTAAATTATCAATTAATAACTATGTGGGAAGAAAAAAACAATACCTTATATCAGAAATTTGAATTCAAAAACTTTTCAGCAGCTTTTGCGTTTATGACCCGGGTTGCCCTGGAAGCTGAAAAAATGGATCACCATCCGCTTTGGACCAATGTTTACAATAAAGTGGAGATCTGGTTAAGTACACATGATGCCGGAGATATCGTAACGGAAAAAGACCGTAGCCTTGCTGATAAAATTGATAAACTCAGCAATTGATATTTTTCATACCCGCAGCTTTTGCCAAAAATTGCGGAAAATCATTTTTGCCCTGCGTATCCGGGGCTATCTGCGTGCCAGTTCTCTTGCATAACCTATCAATGCAAATACAGAAACAACCATCCAGGTGTCTTCCAAAATAACAAATGGAATATAATACCATCTTGATTTAATAAGTAGTCCAAAGCACTACGTTGAAATCTTAGATGGTATTATACCGATAGCAAATGGCTTTGGACTACATACTGGTATAATCGGTATAATCAATCATCCAGGAAGCCAGGCAGGCCATTCCGGCACCAACTATATTCAACAAAATATAGATCAGGCTGTTTTTTTCCAATTTATTCAGCAGGTTCAGTAAAAAAGCAACCAGCAAAATGGTTACGCCAATAAAACCAATCCAGTCGCTGAGCATTAATTTCATCGTTAGTTTTTAACCAATATTGTTTTTTCTCCTGCGGCAGTCATCTGCCCGATTGGTTCAGCAAAATCTTCCAACCCGTTATGTATTAATAACTGCTTTACCTCATCAACAGCATGTTTATCCACTGCAAATAATAAACCTCCGTTGGTTTGGGGATCGGGTAATAAATTAAATGCCTCCATCACATTTACACCTTTTTCAAATGCGGTTTTAGCGCTGTAGCTGTTCCAGTTGCGATAGGTGGCATCGGGTACTATTCTTTGGGCCAAATATTCTTTTACACCTGCAGCAACAGGTAGTGTACCATAATTTATTACGGCAGAACAGTTGCTCCCTTCAGCCATTTCAATTAAATGCCCAAGCAAACCAAAACCAGTTACATCGGTCATAGCAGTTACACCTTTAATCTTACCCAATGCTTCACCAATGTTATTGAGTGTAGCCATTTGATTGATCATAACCGGCACATGTTCTTCTTTGATCAATCCTCTTTTTTGTGCGGTTGATAAAACACCAACGCCCAGTGGTTTGGTAATAAAGACCAGGTTCCCGGCTTTGGCTGTATTATTTTTTTTCAGGTTTTTAATATCCACAAGCCCGGTTACCGCTAATCCGAAAATGGGTTCAGCAGAATCAATGCTGTGCCCGCCCGCCAAAGGGATCCCTGCTTCTTCACAAATTTTACGGCTTCCATCTAAAACCTGTTGTGCAAGTGTGGCCGAAAGTTTTTCAACCGGCCATCCCAAAACAGCAATTGCCAAAACGGGTTTACCACCCATCGCATACACATCGCTGATCGCATTGGCGCTGGCTATACGGCCAAAATCAAATGCATCGTCAACAACAGGCATAAAAAAATCGGTGGTGGAGATCAGTGCCGTTCCATTGCCCAGATCATAAACAGCCGCATCATCGTTACTGCTGTTGCCTACCAGTAACCTGCCATCCGAAGGAAAACTAATATTCGTCTTTAAAATTTCATCTAATACTTTTGGTGCGATCTTGCAACCACAGCCGGCACCACGGGAAAACCCGGTAAGCCGGACCAACGCTATGTCTCCCCCCGCAGAGTAGACTTGTTGGCCCTGGTGATCTGATTCAGTTTTCTGCATGGTTCAGTAAATTTTTTTTATTTGCAAATATCCCGCAACAATTGCTCCCGCCACCTGGCGAAACTTTAGCGGAAGCTGTTCCTTCTTCTGAACACGATGGCCGCATTCTTTTTTAGATCTCCGCTAAAACGAATTTCATACCGGTCTGTACCATCATTCACAATCAACAGGCCGGTATTGGGCGGAAGGCTTCCCAGTGTTTCGGCATACATAACAATTTGTACACTATCCGGCAAATCCCTGGTATAAATTGTTTTACGAACTGCGTTGGTCGTTAAGCCAACTCCTGGCATAATGACCTCCCCGTTCATTAAAACACTTACTGTATCTCCATCCACTTCTCCATTATCGTATAACGTGAGTACCAGGCTGTCTGATTGATAATTAACAGACTGGATCGTTTCAATGGTCCTGTTTTGTAAATCTACTGCTGCCTGTACCATGGCAGTTGATTTTTCCTGAACTGGTTTTACAGCAGCACCCGCCGATGACTGAATTGATATTTCAACAACCTCCGGGTCCAAAGGTTTTACTTTTGCGGGAGCTACAGTATTTGTTTTAACCGTTGTTGCTTTCTTTTTTTCTATTACAGTAGTTGACCGGGGTTCAACAGGTTTAACAGCCGGCTTATTTATGGCGACTGTTTTCACTTCTTCTTTTTTAACAGCGGGTTTTGTTGTTACGGCAACAGGTTTTGCCGGTTCCGTTGGTTTTGGTTCATTTTTTACAACAGGCAATTCCCGGGCGTTTTCAATATTTGCTTTTGCGATGGTTGCCTGTAATTTTTCTTCCTGTACAAATGAAAGTTCATCGGCCAGTCCCAGCTCTTCCAAATGTGGCACCAATGCCGATTGTTTGAAATTCGTTTTACGCGTTACCTGAACAGTGCCGGTAAGGGAACTGTACATCCTGGTTCTGTTGGTGGAGAAAGGACCGCTTAAGATCATAACGCCATCTTTTATTTCCAGCGTCAGTACATCCAGCTGTCTTATTCCTTTTGCGGGCGGTATAGGATAATTATTGGCAATCAGCTCCAGGTCTTCAACAATTATTTTTCCATCCTTCTTTTTTATCTTCGCTTTTTTTAAACCATGAAACTCTTTATCATCAACTATAAAATAAGTGTGGGTATACCCGCTTAGTTTTCCTTTATTTTCACTGATCGCAATTTCGTATTTCAGGAATTGCTTCGTGGTATCATTATACATCGTTCCTTTCCACAGCCCGGTAATATCAGGTTCAGTTTGTGCAAACAACTGCCCGTTAAATATCCATACACAGCAAAGAATAATTAAGCGCTTACAATTTGGCATGACAACAGCTTTATAGTATTTGTTTTTGTATCAACGTGGTTACAAGGTATTTTATTTAGTAACACTGAAATATTTTCGCGGTTATGTAATCCTTTATAATACCATTTATCGTAATAGCTGAGTAAAATGCGGAAACATTCCTTATAATTATTCTCTTCTAAAAACCGCAGGGCGTTTTTTGTTTCCAAACCACCCAATCTTTTTTGGATGCGAATGATGGCATCCTGTAAAGTTTGTTTCTGTTGTTGGCCATAATCTTCCGTAATATAGGCAAGCCTTTCTGCAAACGGAATATCCATAAAAAACACAGGCGCTTTACGCATACCATACCAAAGCGGCATGGGTATCTGCAGGTTGCCAATGCGTTGGCTTTCGTCTTCCAGAAAGATAACCCCTAACCCCCTCCCGGTTTTACCAGGATAAATTCCGGGTGAATTGAAGCCCGCGTCTTCCTGCAGCTTAAATCGCACAGCTCGCAGTTTTTCTGCTAAAAGATTTTCAAACATTTCCTGCGTTGGCTGGGGAATATTTTCTAACGACCCAAATGCCGAGCCTTTGTGTTTAGCCAGGCCTTCGAGATCAATGATTGTTTTACCGTGTTTTTCCAACTCCTGCAGCAACAGGGTTTTCCCACTTCCGGTGTAACCGCCAATAATATTAAAGTTGTACTCTTTTTCGAATTGCGCCAACACCCATTTGCGATATGCCTTATAACCGCCGGTTAATAAATAAACTTTAAAACCATACATATCTAAAAGCCAGGCTACGGCTGCACTGCGCATACCGCCGCGCCAGCAGTGAATAAGAAATGAATCGGGAGTCGGGAGTTGGGAGTCGGGAGCCAGCATATCCACTACTCCTGCCTTACGGCTCATAACTATTGACTCCACCTCTTCCACCATCTTCCTCATCTTCACTCCAAAATAATCGAGCCCGATTTTAATGGCTGCTTCGCGGCTTTGTTGTTTGTATGCCGTACCCACCTGTTTTCGTTCTTCATCGGTAAACAATGGCAAACTGCATGCGGATGGCATATGCGCATGGCTATATTCACCGGGGCTGCGAACATCCAAAACAGGGTGCAGCTTTGCCAATGTTAAAAATTCCTTTATGTTTATTTTTTGTACCGGCATTTAAGTTATTGCTCAGAGAAGCTAAGTTACTTAAAGTAAAAAGCCGTCGAAAATTTCAGCGGCTCATTATCAATTATAAAATTATACATTCTACCTTATCCATTCATACTCGTTAAAAACTCCGCATTGTCTTTTGTTCCCCTCATGTTTTTCAAAAGTGTGTTGATGGCTTCTTCCGGGTTCATATCGGCCATATGCTTACGCAATATCCACATACGCTGGAAAGTATCTTTATCCAATAACAGATCATCGCGCCTGGTAGATGAAGCAACAATATCAATAGCCGGATAAATTCTGCGGTTCGATAATTTACGCTCCAGCTGCAATTCCATATTACCTGTTCCTTTAAATTCTTCAAAGATTACTTCATCCATTTTACTGCCGGTATCAACCAATGCAGTAGCGATAATGGTTAACGATCCGCCGTTTTCAATCTTTCGTGCCGCACCAAAAAACTGTTTTGGCTTTTGCATGGCATTGGCTTCCACACCGCCACTTAAAACTTTACCACTTGACGGGGCCACCGTGTTATGTGCCCTGGCCAAACGCGTAATAGAATCAAGCAGTATCACCACATCATGACCACACTCAACCAAACGTTTTGCCTTTTGTAAAGCCATCGTACTAACCCGTACATGCTTTTCGGCAGGCTCATCAAATGTTGATGCAATTACCTCTGCCTTAACACTACGTTCCATGTCTGTAACCTCTTCCGGCCTTTCATCAACCAACACTATCATCAGGTAACAATCCGGATGGTTTTCTGCAATGGCATTAGCCAGTTCCTTCAGTAACATGGTTTTACCCGTTTTGGGCTGGGCAACAATTAATCCACGCTGCCCCTTACCAATGGGTGTAAACAGGTCCATGATACGGGTACTGTAATTATCTGGCCTGGTGGTGAGGTTTAGTTTTTCGAAGGGAAACAATGGCGTTAAATAATCAAATGGTACCCGGTCTCTTACTTCCTCGGGAGATTTACCATTGATGGTTTCTACTTTTAACAGGGCAAAATATTTTTCACCTTCTTTTGGCGGACGAACACTGCCATAAACCGTATCCCCTGTTTTTAACCCAAATAATTTTATCTGGCTTGGAGAAACATAAATATCATCGGGTGATGATAAATAATTATAATCACTGCTTCTTAAAAAACCATATCCATCGGCCATCATTTCCAATACGCCTTCGCCCAATATCACACCATCGAATTCTATATTAAAAGCAGCTTGTTTTTGACCATGCTGTTTTGTTGGAGTCTTATATTCCTCTTCATCATCCTCTTCCTCTTCTAAATCTGTCTCCGCTTCCTGGTCGCGGTCATCGCTTTCAGCGAGCATTTGTGCAATAGCCGCCGGAATGGTACTTTCCTGATCTGTGATCGGTTGTACCTCTTCTTCTACGTCTTCTAAGTCATCAACCCCTTCTTCCAACGCTTCCACTTCAAGTAGTTTTTTAACAGGCTTTTTTTCCGCGTCTGTTTTTTTTGTTTTTGCAGACAAATCCGGTTCTGCAGATTTTAAAATCCGCTTACGTTTTGGCTTTTCGCCTTCTTTCTTTTTTTCGGTGGCCATAATAGATTGGTTTTCCAGGATCTTAGCAATCAAATCCTGTTTAACAAGTTTTTTCGCGTTGGAGATGTGATATTGCTCAGCAATGTCTTGCAACTCAGGAACGAGCAGGTCGTTCAGTTGTAAAATGTCGTACATAAATAATGAAAAATGATCTTCTTAAAAATCCCGTCTTAAGTCTGAAATGGTGATTGAGAATTAATATTGATGGATCTAAATCGCTGATGAAGTTTTAGCTTGAAGTTTCCTCTCAGCCCGATTCAGTTGCAATATTACGGGGTTTTTTTAAAAAAAAGTAATTTTTTTAGGGTAGGATACAGATTACAAAGATTTGAACCGGCAAAAACGGCCTAAATTCTCTGAAAAGCCGTTTAATCCATGTCATCCGTGTTCTATTCTTATCTTTGCCCCCAATTTATCATGTATATGTTTAACAAAAGAATCAGAATTAAAGACCTGTTGGCGAGTGAAAAAACCAACTACGAAGCCACCGTTATGGGATGGGTACGTACATTTCGAAACAACCAGTTTATTGCCCTTAACGATGGCAGTACCAATAATAACGTACAGATCGTAGCAACTTTGGGTGAATTTGATGAAACCTTGTTAAAACGCCTAACCACCGGTGCCTGTATTATGGCAGCCGGCGAAGTGATTCCTTCATTGGGGAAGGGACAAAAAGTAGAACTTAAAGCAACTTCCATTGAAATACTGGGCGATAGTGATGCGGAAACTTTTCCCATGCAACCTAAAAAACACAGCCTGGAATTTTTAAGAGAGCATGCACATATGCGTTTCAGGACAAATACTTTCGGTTCGGTATTTCGTATACGGCATGCATTGGCATTTGCCATTCATAAATTTTTTAATGATAAAGGATTTATATACCTGCATACCCCCATCATTACCGCAAGTGATGCAGAAGGTGCAGGAGAAATGTTTAAAGTAACTACATTGCCGCTGGATGGAACTGCTGCAAAAAATGTAGATGGCGTTGTTAACTATAAGGAGGATTTTTTTGGACGTAGCACCAACCTGACCGTAAGCGGACAATTGGAAGGCGAACTGGCCGCAATGGCTTTAAGTGATATCTATACTTTTGGACCCACTTTCCGTGCAGAGAACAGCAACACTACAAGACACCTTGCTGAATTCTGGATGATTGAACCGGAAGTTGCTTTTAATGACCTGGAAGACAATGCAAACCTGGCTGAAGCTTTTATCAAGTATATTATTAAATATGCTTTGGATAACAATAAAGACGACCTGGAGTTTTTAGCACAGCGTTTGGCAGATGAAGAAAAACAAAAACCGCAGAACGAAAGAGCCGAAATGGGACTGCTGGAAAAATTAGCTTTTGTAGTTGACAACGATTTTGAAAGATTGACTTATACCGAAGCCATTGACATATTGAAAGAGAGCAATCACAATAAGAAAAAGAAATTTCAATATTTGATCGAAGGTTGGGGAACAGATCTGCAAAGTGAACACGAACGTTATTTGGTTGAAAAACATTTTAAAAAACCGGTCATCCTGACGGATTATCCAAAAGAAATAAAATCTTTTTACATGCGCCAGAATGAGGACGGAAAAACAGTAGCGGCTATGGACATCCTGGCACCGGGAATTGGAGAAATTGTGGGTGGTTCGCAAAGAGAGGAACGCATGGATAAACTTTTACAACGCATGGAGGAAATGCATGTACCTGCCGATGAGTTATGGTGGTACCTGGAAACCCGGAAGTTCGGTGCCTGTCCGCATGCCGGCTTTGGGCTTGGTTTTGAGCGGCTGGTTCAGTTTGTGACCGGGATGGGAAATATCCGGGACGTTATTCCTTTTCCGAGGTATCCGAAGAGCGCAGAGTTCTGATCGCTGATCTAAGCACAGATCAATAATAAATAAGAGTCGTTTAAAAGACCAGGCATAAAACCGAAATAATACCGATTAAACCAGTATGTAGTCCAAAGCCAGTTTTTATCGGTATAAAATGTACCATTTTTGTTTCCTGATACCATAAAATATCTGAATATCAGTTTAGTAATTTTAAACTTTTTTATTCTTCCATATCATTTATTACTATACTTTAGCATTCTTAAACGGATTTAACAGAGGACTTGGAATACCGTTATCCGGATATTTTAACAGCCTTTATTTATTTATTCATTTGAAATAAAAGATCATGAGAAAATATTTCGTTTTTGTTATCGTGCTTTTGTTAGCAACAGCTTACAACATGCAAGCACAAAACCGTACGCTAAAACAGGTAGCGGAATTGCAAATGCCCAAAACATCCGAAGACCTGAATTGCGGTACCCGTGGTGCCGCTGTATGCTGGAACCCCGATACCAAATTGTATTACGCGGCGTTTGCAGGTAACAGCGCATACCCAATGGCCGTATTTAATGTGTCGGGCAAGCGTGTTTCAAACGAAGACCTGGCAACCATGGGCGATATCAGAAGTATCTGGTATGACCCCATTTCAAAAAAGCTAAACGCAAATGGTTACAATGATGCAGGATGGATGGTTTATTCGTTAAACGATAAGGGTATACCCGATGAGATCAATACCAAATTTTCGGGAATGAACCAACCCGGTGAACAAGCTGTTGGCGCCTACGACAGCCGTTTAAAATATGTTTTCTTCCTGGACAACAGCAGGGTCATGATATACGAAAATTTTTCCGATATGTTTGCCCGGGTCAACGATTCGGTTCAAATACATTGGGGACGTACAAAATCTCAGGGGCCCGGTACTGAGGAAGATGAGTTTGAAAGAAATGAAGATTATAATTATTCCACCGTGGTTGCCACCGGCATCAAAGGAGCTGAATTGGGATTATTAAATACCCTCGATAAAAAAATTGAACTGTATGATGTTCAGGAAGGATACCTGCAACAAAGCCTTAAACTGCCGCCAACTGCTCCGGTAGAAAGCATGTTCAATTTTGCTTATACAAACAGCATATATTGGTTATTTGATGTTACGAACAGGAAATGGATCGGGTATAAATAGTCCTTATCTGTTTATTTTAAAATAAACCCCTTCAAAATTTGCAGGGGTTTACTGGTTATCCTTTTAAAACCGTTATACTTTTATTTGGTATTCAGTTTAATCTTTTTTCCATCTCATCTACCAGCCCATCCCTTTTTAAATCCTGCCCCAACTCCCAAAACATGATGCCGCCTAATTTTTTACGGCGAATAAATTTTGTTTTTTCTTTGACGGAACGCTTATCATCAAAAGTGGCAAATAGTCTTTTTACGGCATTGTATTGATAAGGAGCTTTTGCCTTTCGGTCCCAATAATATTTAAATCCTGACGTATCGCTGAAATAATTTGCAAAATCAGCATAGGCCACACCCCGTTTAAATTTTCCAAACTGGTACAAAGGATGTTTGGTGTCCGGCAAGTCTTCCCAAACACGGGCATACATAGCGGCACCAATGATGAGTTTACCTGCCGCTACCTTTTTATTCAAAAGCCAGTTTACACATTTGCTGGTTGACTCCTGGTCGGGCATATAATCATGTAATGCTGTATGATGCCCTGTTACTGTTGCATAACCCCCCACCAGGTCGTAGGTCATCAGGTTCACGAAATCAACAAGCGGCATAACCGTATCCCAGTCAACCGACGCTTCTACATATTTTATAAAACCGCCGGCAGCAAAGGTTAAAAGATAATCATTACCCATCTCCTGCCTTAACGCCTTAACCAATTCGGTAAAATTATTTTTGTCCGCTGCAGCATAGGTATGGCCCGGATAACCGGCTATGGCCGGGTATTCCCAATCCAGGTCAAGTCCGTCAATTCCATATTGATTAAAAAGTGCAACTGTTGTTTTAGCAAAAACGCTCCTGTGCTCAGGGTCAGCAAACAGGTTACTGCAAGGCGCACAACCTCCCCAACCACCAATAGATACCATAATTTTCAATCGCGGAAATTCTTTTTTCAAATCCACCAGCTGCCGCAAATCTTTTTCCTGCTTTTCGTTACGAAAGGTGAGGGTATCGTTTTGAATTTTAAGAAAACTGAAAATGATATGTGTGAGCTTTTCCAAAGGCCATTGTTTGATAACGTCGCCACTGCCTGTATAGTATGCGATAATTTTATAAGGCTGCTGTGCATTGGCGGAAAGAAAAAATAAAACGCAAAAAGAAAGCCATACTTTTTTCATGAACGAAAGGTAGCGTTTTTTAAGAACCGGGAAAATAGGAACACCCCCTTTATTAAGCTTAATTTAAAAATTTTCGCCCTTCCTCAAAAATTATTTATATTTAAGCGTGCAGTGTATTCATCATACAAACTGCAAAGCCTTTCTTTTTCAAAAAAACGGTTTAAAAATAAAATATCATGCAATCAAAAATAATATTATGCCTGGCCGGAATTCTTTTTTCAGTGTATGCAACAGGATGTGGAAATAATGAAAATACCGATAACAAAAGTGATACTTCTACATTACCTCCCGTTGAATCAAAAAGACCAAATACAGATTATGAACCGGCATTTGCCGGACAGACCAGAATCGCAGGTGTAAAAACCATCACCGCGTACAAAGTTGAAAAAATCAATAACGACCTGGGAAGGCCCTGGGCCATTATTGTGCTGCCTGATAACCGTTTGTTGATAACCGAAAAAAAGGGGTACATGCACATCCTCAGTGCTGATGGGAAGATTGAAAAAAAAATAACCGGGTTTCCTAAAGTGGATGATGGCGGGCAGGGAGGGTTGCTGGATATAGCATTGGACCCGGATTATAACCAAAACAACATGATTTACTGGTCATTTGCCGAATCCTATGAACCCGGAAATTTGATGGCAGTGGCCAGGGGCCGTTTGGATGAAGCTTCATCAACCATTCAGAATCCGGTTGTTATTTTCAGAGCAACGCCGGCATTGAGCAGTCAGCTGCATTTTGGATCGCGGATAATTTTTGATAAAGACGGGAATCTTTTTGTGGCAACCGGCGAACGTTCCATTATGGCGGGCAGGCCACAGGCTCAATTATTAAATTCGGGTTTGGGTAAGATTTTTAAAATTACCAAAGACGGAAAACCCGCTCCCGGCAATCCATTTATTGGTCAACCCAATGCCATGCCGGAGATTTATGCCTATGGCATTCGCAATGCGCAAGGCCTCGACATTCATCCCGAAACCGGCGAACTATGGGAAGCAGAATTTGGACCTCGTGGAGGCGATGAGGTCAACATCATCAAGCCCGGAAAAAATTATGGATGGCCGGTTATCACCTATGGTATTGAATACCAGGGAAGAAAAATAGGAGATGCAATACAGCAAAAAGATGGTATGGAACAACCCGTATATTATTGGGACCCGGTACTGTCGCCCAGTGGCATGGCTTTTTTTAAAGGTAATGCCATACCCGAGTGGAAAAATAACCTGTTTATTTGCGGGCTCAGCAGCACACATATTGCCCGGCTGGTCATTGAAAATAACAAGGTAGTTGGTGAAGAAAGGCTTTTAGCAGACGAAGGTGAGCGCTTTCGTGATGTAGCTTATCATAACAATAAGCTGTATGCGGTAACCGATGGCGGAAAATTATACCGGATCAGTAAAAAATAAAATAGTTGTCATGTTGATAAACATCCCGATAGCCATCGGGAAACAAGGGCAGGAAACATCATGATTAATTCCTGTTAGTAATACCATCTTGATTTAATAAGTAGTCATCCTTTTTTCACTAATATTTTATTGTTTAAAATAAACCTTTCGGATCTTTCCATCTTCAATGACGTACATGGCAACCGCAAAAACCGGTTTATCGCCAAAACCCCAAACCTCTTCCTGGTCAAATACCATATTACCTTCTACCATACGATTTACCAAACGGCAATACATGCCGGGCGTTTTGGTAATGAACTGGTATGCAGATCGCATGGCTGATTTTCCTTTCATCTGCAGTTTATCCGGGAAAAGGTAAATTTCTACATCATCAGCATAAGGAGCCAGGAAAGCTTCCAGGTCATGTGCATTGTAGGCATTCAGTTGTTGTTGTGCCAGCATGGCCGGCGTTGCTTCAACAAATGAAGCCGGATCAAAAGAAACGCCTTTATTAATAACCAGTTCAATCTTTTTTAAGTTATTTATATCATCCAACGGGTTGGCAGACAGTACCAGCATATTCGCCCATTTGTTTTTGCTGATGCTTCCCCATTCGTTTTCTTGACCAACCGCCCTGGCGCCATTAATGGTGGATGCCTGCAGTAATTGCCAGTTAGTCATACCGGCCGACTGCATCGCTTTCAATTCATCAAAATAGGAGCCTGCATGTTGTGTTCCAATATTACCGGCATCGGTACCCGTGGCAATGAGTACACCAGCATCCACTAATTTTTTAAGATTGGTCCGCATGATGGAATCTGATCTTTGTCCTGCTTTTTTTTGCAGCCCGGAACCCATACCATGTATATACATGGCGGCAATGGTTGTATCAGGTAAAGGATAGTCAAGTACAGTGGCCACCGTTGTTGGGTTAGCTATGGATAATTCTTCCGTTGTAAAATGATAATGATCGCCCAGTACTTTTCCATAATTACCCATCACCACCAGGGTAGGACAAAGCACTGTTCTATTTTTCTTTAGCAGTTGTACAAACTCATCGCTAACAATTTTATCATCCACACTATGCACCAAAAAATCGGCACCTGCTTCCACCGCAAGTTGTGCAGTTATATGCTGGGTGGCATGAACTGCCACGCGCAATTTATTTTTATGGGCTTCGTCAATAGCCGCTTTTACCAATGCTAAATTTTTCCTGGCTCCCCTTTCAATATCATCATCCTCCACAATGTACCAGATCTTGATAAAATCGCTATGCAGCGGTAACTGGTTACGCACCGATTGGCGAACTCCCTCCCCGGTAAGCATCATTTCAAAAGGCGACTCATTCCCTAAAGTTTTATAGGGCTCCGGTACATAGGTGGTGAGCAAGGGGCCGGTCATACTGATAAGTGGAACATTTGTTTTATTGGTGAACGAATCCCGTTGTGATAGAAAATTATACGAAGCGCCCACGTCTATGACCGAAGTAATACCGATACTGCTATAGCGATGTAAGAAATCTTCCATGTTGTTATGTACCCAGTTAAGTTCTTTTTCATAGGGCTGATAACCACGCAGATCGATCACATCCGGGCGAGCATATAAACCGCCGCTTTGAAAAAAATGCACATGGGCATCACTGAGGCCGGGCACTAGATATTTGCCGCTGCCATCAATCACTGTGGTTCCGGGTGGAAGCTTAAAGGTTTTGTCCTTGTCAACGGATACGATCTTTCCATCCAGCGCTACTACCTGATAACCTTCCCATATTTTCTTATTTTCCACATCAATAACATTGGTGTTTTTTATAAGCACCTGTGCCGTGGCGGTATGTAAATACATCAGCAATAAACAAAAAGAAATTACGCGCATAGTAAAAGTTTTAAGGAAGATACAATTTTAGATCTGCAATACCGTTCCTGTTACCAGGCAAATCTTTAAACCCGGGCTGAGCAAGGCCGGAACCCGTCGCCAACCAGGAGCGGGTTTAAAATAAAAGCACAGCCACGCCGGTGTTGCAGAAGCCCGGGAAGTTTTTAATATCCCGTATGAAAAAAAGGAAAAACAGATATGTCCTTTTTTGGTCAGCTTTTTATTTGCAGTAAAAAATAAGCAATAAAAATTTAATTTCGTTTTAACCCGGTTTCCAGGATTAAAACAATAAATAAGCTACCGCAATGAAACCAAAACGCATCATACTTATACGCCATGGAGAATCGGAAGGCAATGCCGACAAGCGCATGTATGGCCAAAAACCCGATTATGCCCTATTGCTTACTGATAAAGGAAAAAAACAGGCCGTTGCGGCTGGAACTTTATTGAAAGAACTGGTGCAGGATGAGAAAATAAAGTTTTATGTGTCGCCATTGTACAGAACCCGCCAAACGTTTAATCAGATCAGTACCTGTTTTTCCGAATCACAATTTCAGTGCAGGGAAGAACCACGCCTGCGTGAGCAGGAATGGGGGCACCTGCGATCGATGGAAGAGTGTATAGCGATCGAAAATCAAAGAAACGAATTCGGCACTTTTTATTTCCGCATTCCCGATGGCGAAAGTGCCGCTGACGTGTACGACCGGGTAAGTGATTTTTTTAATACCCTTTACCGTGATTTTGACCGGAACGATTATCCACCCAATGCCGTAATGGTTACCCATGGTATGAGCATACGGCTTTTTTTAATGCGCTGGTTTAATTATACGGTAGAAGAATTTGAACTAATTGCCAACCCACATAATTGCGACATGATCGTAATGGAGCTGCAGGACAGCGGTAATTATTTGCTTTCGTTACCCTTAAACAAACACCGGGTTTACCATGGATGGAAGTTTGAAGAGGACTAAAAATGTATACAATATATTGTACATTGATAAACATGGGTATCCATAGCTATGATGCTGTAGTAACATGCCAAAGCCCTATACCAGTTGCTTATAATCAATATCGACCCTGCCCTTTGTGTATTCCGCCGGTTAATCAGGATCTCAAAAACAATTCAAATAGATTCCGATTTTAAAAAATAATTTGTATTTTTTCTGAGCATTACCAAACTATTTTCAGTTACTCCGTTTTCAGCTTTGAAACCACCATGAAAGCCTTACAGAAATTCTATTCTTCACAAAATTATTTTTTATGAAAAAGACGATCATTTTTTTTAGCAGTGTATTCCTTTGCTTCAGTATTTCAGTTTTTTCGCAAAAAAATTCTGAAGAGGCAAATCCCAACATAAATCCTTTTGCCAAAGGAAAATGGCAGACTTATTTAACAACACAAAACCTGGGTTACTCCAGGAAAAAAGTTGAGTTTAACAACAATAGCCGGGGGCACGTCAGCAATTTTAATTTTAACTGGAGCACCAACTATTTTGTTGGTAAAGGCATTGGCCTGGGGCTCGATCTGCAGGCCAGCTCTTCCAAAACGGATAACGCGATCGAGCAAACCAACAGTTTTACAATGGCTTATTTTAACCTGGTGTATGGCAACAGGATTACCGGCAATGTATTTTACTATGTACGTGCCGGCGCCGGTATAGGCAGGGCCGGTTTTAAAAGGGTTTACCCGGGCATGACCGATAAGGACCATAACAATTTAACCGGCTTGAGGGGACAGGTTGGTTTGCCCATCAGGCTGGGTGATAACAGCCCGGCTTTTTTTACGCCGGAACTAAGCTATGGAAGTACCCGGTACCATGCAGACGGATATACTGAAACGGACAACAGTTTCGGGCTTGGCCTGCGGCTGGAATCCTATCTTTTCTGCCGCCAGGTTTCCTGTGGTTGCCGTAATGGTCAATCGCTTGCCAAAAATATGTATGAGCAGGGCAACAGCTACCTGGGCATTTCAACTATGGGCGGCGTGCAAATTGGAAACACAAAAACCAAATTCGACGATTCTAATATTCCAACTGATAAAGACGATTATAACAACGTTAACCTGTCGGCAGAATATATGTATTATGTGGCCAAAAATTTCAATATCGGTGCATCCCTTAGTTACGGCGGCAGTGTTAATAAAGACAAGGCCAGCAACAATAAATTTACAACCGCTCAATACAGTATAGCACCTATGCTGGAATATAACCTGCCATTCACTAACCTCAGTCTCAATAGTTTTTATGTACGTGGAAGCATTGAATTGGGCGGAGCAACTTTCAAAAGCAAGATCAACAATGGCAATACCAATACAGATAAATTTACCATCACTGGCCCTTCCCTGGGATTAGGATATAATTGGTTTTTCTCCGATAAACTGGCACTTTCCCTAAACTACCAATATGAGTGGTATACTATCAAAAACAAGGATACCGATGAGAAGCAAAAAGAGAACGGATCGGATATTGTAGTTGGGATACGGAAGTTCTTTCCAAAATAGATCTGACTAACTGTACATGAAAAAAATTCCTTTTTGATTTAGAAATGATATTTGACAAAGGAAGCCAATATTTAACAGCTTGACTTCCTTAACGTTCAAGAGATGACATCTTTTTAAAAAGATGTCATCTCCAATCCATTACTTGCAATCAGATCCGCCACCAGCGATGTCCAGCCCGTTTGATGGCTGGCGCCCAGCCCTGCGCCGGTATCCCCATGAAAATACTCGAAGAACAATACCAGGTCTTCATTTCCCGGCTTTTTGTAAAACCAGTTGTAATCGCCATTTAGTTTCCGGTCCCCTTCATCTGTTTTTGTAAACAGGCTGATGATACGGTTACTCAAAACTTTTGATACATCTTCCAGGTTCATCATATTACCCGAACCTACCGGGCATTCAACTTTTAAATGGTTGCCGTAAAACGCACCGTATTTTTTGATGGCGCGTATGATGAGGTAATTGATGGGCATCCAAACCGGGCCGCGCCAGTTACTGTTGCCGCCAAAAAGATTGCTGGTAGAATCGCCCGGATCGTATTGAATGGTATAATCTACCCCATCAATACTTACCGTGTAAGGATTGGCTTCGTGGTATTTTGACAGGGCCCGGATACCGCCGTCCGACAAGAACTCAGTTTCGTTCAATAAACGGTTGAGCAAAAAAATGAGCCGGTCTTTTTTTACCAGTGAGATCAATATTTCTTCACCATCCCCCCGTTCTTCATTGGGCCAGAATAAGTTATTTTTCCTGCGGTAATTTTCAAACCAGTTTACTCGTTTTTTAAAATCGGGTAGTTTATCAAATGTAGATTTACTGATGGTGCTAACAGCGTACAGGCTGGTTAACCCTACCGCACTCTGGATGCGCAGGGGAAGCGGAGGTTTACCGGCGATACACAAAGTATCATAAAAGAATTTGTCTTCTTCGTTCCACATCACATGATTGTTGAGCGATTCGGCAATGAGTACAAAATGCTCAAAGAATTTTGTGGCGATGTCTTCAAAGCCGCGGTCGTGGGTAGATATCTCCTGAGCAATATCCATCATATTCAATGCATACATACCCATCCAGGCCGTGCCGTCTGCCTGCTCCAGGTTCATGTTATCATCAAAATGATGGCTGCGGTTAAACACACCAATATTATCCAGCCCAAGGAAACCTCCTTCAAAAATATTATTGCCGTTACGGTCTTTACGGTTTATCCACCAGGTAAAATTGATGAGCAATTTCTGGAAAACTTTTTTTAAAAAGATAAGATCGCCTTCGCCAAATCTTTCTTTTTCTATCCGGTAAATCTCCATGGCGGCCCATGCCTGTACCGGGGGATTTACATCACTGAAATTCCATTCATACGCCGGCAGCTGGCCATCTGGTTTCATATACCATTCCCGCATGACGAGCTGCAACTGGTGTTTGGCAAAATTCACATCTACCATGGCCAGTGAAATACAATGAAAGGCAAGGTCCCAGGCAGCATACCAGGGGTATTCCCATTTATCGGGCATGGCAATAACATCCTGGTTTTTTAAATGGGTCCAGTTGCTATTGCGGCCGGTTTGTTTGCCTGTATTCACTTCTGTAATACCATCACTGGAGCTAAGCCATCGCTCAACATCCAGGTGATAATACTGTTTACTCCAAAGCAGACCGGCCATGGCCTTACGTTGTATATTTTTAAGGTCTGTCGAAATACCGGAAGGTAAAATGTCATTATAAAAATCATCGGCCTCCAGTTTGCGTTGGATAAAAATGTGCTCAAATCCAGGTAAAAAAGGATCTGCAGTTTCCACGTCGGAAAGCCTGCAATAGATCGTTTTTGTTTCGCCCCCTTCCAACATAAATTCATACACCGGCGAAAACTTGGTACCTTGTTTCCTGTTACGGAGTTTGCCCCGGTTTGTGCCATTCTTTACGGCATCGTGAAAAGCATCTTTTGTAAATGGCGTTTTGTTTTTGCTGCCATTTACTTTATGGTAATTGGTTTCATTTTCGGTAAACAACCTGTCATCGGGTGTTTGAAAATAAAAATAATAATTACCCAGCCGGTAATGGTTCACCGCTACGGAATTTTTATTTAGTAAATGGATTGACGGTTTTGTCTTATTGGGCGTATACACCCACCGGTTGTAAAACCAGAGTGTTGGTAATACGGTAATGGGGGCTGCAAGGGTATTGCGGTTGGTAATATCAATCTTAATAAAGATATCGGTGCTGTTTTCTTTTGCATAAGTGAGGTTTATATCGAAGTATTCATCCTTATCAAAAACACCGGTATCCAGTATTTCGTATTCCGGTTGCAGTTTGGTACGCTCCTTATTGGTCTTCAAAAGATCGGCATAAGGAAATTCATTTTGCGGGTATTTATACAGGTATTCCATGTAATAATGAGTAGGAATATTATCCTGGTAGTAATAAAGTTCCTTCACATCTTCTCCATGGTTGCCATCATAATTGCCCACACCAAACAGCCGCTCTTTCAGTATATGATCTTTTCCATTCCACAGCGCTACTGCAAAACAAAGATTTTGAAAGTAGTCCGATATACCGCCCAGCCCGTCTTCGCCCCAGCGGTATGCCCGGAAATGCGATTGATCAAAAGGAAGATATCCCCAGGCGTCGCCATGCATACCGTAGTCTTCCCTTACCGTTCCCCATTGTCTTTCGCTTAAATAAGGTCCCCACTGTTCAAGAGCCGTTTCTTTTTTATTGTTGACTGTTAGTCGCTGTTGTTCTGCTGTCATGATCATTGTTTAATGGGTGAATAGCGGTCTATCGCATTTTACGTGCCCATATTATTCCCGATTTTATAACACCGACCATACCTGGTAATTATTCCAATTATTTACTGTCGGCATAATACCATCTGGGATTTACCGGGTCCGCGGGACCTGGCAAATCAAGATGGTATTACAAGCAATTGTTAAAATGAAAGTGTAAAAATAAAGAATATTCAGGAACAATATTTTCAGGTATGGTTCTTCCACAATTGCTGTCAACTTCGCACATCAATCAGCAGAATCATCCTAACTTCAACCAAATGGCTGATATTGAAATTTTTCCAACGCTTTTCGATTACCTGCTTTCTGATGATATAGACAGCAGCAAAACCTTAACCAGGCAGCAGGCAGAAGCCATCATGACATTCTTTGCTACAAACCCGCTGTTTACGTGGGCCAACAGCCACAATGGTTGCGAAGCCAGGGCCGACGCTATTTGTGTGTTACTGCAGGAATGGAGCATCCCCAATTACAAGGCCTGGTTGTTCAGTGGTTACTATTTAAAAAAACATGTAGGCGGACTAAAAAAGAATTGGAATTTTCATGTAGCTCCCATGCTCCAGGTTATGGAAGATGAGAAACCGGTTTACTATATTATTGACCCGGCTACATCAGATGGCCTGCAAACACTGAACGACTGGGCAGTTAACATCACTGATTATCCGCATAGTTACCAACTTATAAAAGAAGCAGACTGGTATATTTTTTCAGATAAGGTAATTACGCAAAACAACTGGAACCGCAGGAACCGCCAGAACCGTAAATGGATGATACAGGGCCTTTCGGGCATCAATGGTCTCAGCCCACAAGGCAAAGCCGCACTCGTTTTTAACAAAGGCAGGATAAAAAAGGTATTGAAAGCATTTGAGAAGTTGAAGCGGGAACGGCCGTTGGATATACCACAAAACATTAACTGATCCTATTCGGTGGAACTGCTTTAAGAGATGACATCTTTCCAAAAAGATGTCATCTCTTAAAGCGATCATGAAAGCACACCGGGGAATTTTGCGGGTAGATTCCGTCGAAGGTGAATTTGCCGAATTCTGCATTGTTTTCAATTATTAGCATGGAATACCAAATACTTATTTTTTCGGTATGCCATCCTCCATAAAAGACGTAATTTTAAACCGATGCCTTCCAAAAAAAATATCATCATCCCCGGTGCCCATAAACTGCCCATAGCACTGGATATTTTTTTTAATGATGAAGCCGCAAAGAAACCGGTTGTCATTTATGCCCATGGATTTAATGGCTTCAAAGACTGGGGCCATTTTGACCTGATCGCTGAACAGTTTGCCGCGGCCGGATATGTCTTCGTAAAATTTAATTTTTCTCATAACGGTACCAGCCCGGAAAGCCCCGAAGATTTTACTAACCTGGAGGCCTTTGGAAATAACAATTATACCAAACAACTGGATGACCTTAAACTGGTTATTGATTGGGTTTGTGATGCAGCACATCCTTACCGGAAGGTAACAGACTGTGATCATATTTATTTGATAGGCCACAGCATGGGCGGAGGCGTGATCCTATTGCATGCCGCCGCTGATAAACGGATAAAAATAATAATAACCTGGGCTTCCATCAGCGAATGCAAAACGCCCTGGGGAAGCTGGTCTCCCGACAAAATACAGGAATGGAAAGAAACCGGCGTTGCCTGGTACAACAACAGCCGCACCAATCAGCAGATGCCGATGTATTACCAGTTATACGAAGATTATGATCATAACCGGGAAAGACTGGACATAAAAAAAGCAATTACCCAATTAACAATTCCCATACTAATTTGTCACGGACAGGAAGACAATGCAGTACCGGTAGAAAAAGCGCATACATTAAAGGGTTGGCAACCATCTGCTCAATTATTTATAACCAATGGCGATCATGTTTTTGGCCGTAAACATCCCTGGACCGAAAATAAGTTACCTGTAAATATGCAGCGCGTGGTGGATGCCAGCCTGCAATTTCTTGATCAATAATTTATCACTATTAAAATATGTAAATCATGACAAATAAACTCAACAACCAGGTAGCCTACATAACTGGCGGCAGCAAAGGAATAGGTTTTGGTATTGCAAAAAATTTGCTGGACCAGGGTATGAAAGTAGCTATCAGCAGCAGAAATATCGATGCTGCTATAAAAGCGGCAGCTTCTTTAAGTAAAGATGCCAATATGGTTTTAGCGATAGCATCTGATGTGAGTTCCCTGGCTATGGAGATAGATGCCGTTAAAAAGATCATGGATCATTTCGGGCAACTGGATGTATTGGTTGCCAATGCGGGTGTTGGTCATTTTGCACCAATTGATACTCTCACCGCTGAGCATTGGCAGGAAACGATTGACACCAACCTAACCGGTGTTTTCAATAGCGTAAAAGCCTGTATTGATCCTTTAAAACTTTCCGAAGGTTATATCATTACGATCGCCAGCCTGGCCGGCACTAATTTTTTTGAAGCCGGGGCAGCTTATAATGCCAGTAAATTTGGCCTGGTTGGCTTTACACAAGCAGTAATGCTCGACTTGAGAAAATATGGCATCAAAGTCTCCACGATTATGCCTGGTTCAGTGGCTACCTATTTTAATAACCATGTCCCCAACGATGCCGATACATGGAAGATACAACCGGAAGATATCGGAGAATTGGTTGCCGACCTGTTGAAAATGAACCCGCGTACCTTACCCAGTAAAATAGAAGTTCGGCCATCGAAACCGGGTGGTAAATAATTTTAGGTGAACCATGAGGGCCAAATATAGCTGGAAGGTTTTAGTCCCCGATCAAACCTGTTTTTTTATGTTTAGTTGTTTCTAATCAACTATCAGGTTTGTTTTCCTCTTTATTTCCTGGATAGCATCAAACAAGGTATCCATATCCCGCTGACTGTTAAAAGCATTTATAGAATAACGCAGGTATACCTGTTCGCCATGGCGCATTACCGGAATTTGAATTTTATACTGGTCATAAAAATACCGGTGCAGTTTTTCCGGTTCATTTGTTTTTACCCGGGCGCTATACAACTGAACAATAAAATCATCCGTAATGGGTGAAAGTGGTTCAGCGTTCAGGAGTTTACAAAAAGCGGGTGCATTGGCCTGTACCAACTCACGGCAATTTGCGGCAACCTGTTCCCAGTTGTGTTCTTTCATAAACGCAATGGCAGTGGGAATGGTTAAAAAAGCCGAAAAATCGCGTGTGCTATTGAACTGGTGATAATCCAAAAAAGTTGAAACCGACGGAAACAAAGCCTGGTAACCCCAACTGATTACCAGTGGATCAAGCAAATGCTGGTATTCTTTTTTTACGTACAAAAACGAGCTGCCTTTGGGTGTCATCATCCATTTGTGGCAGGCACCGCAAAACATATCAAAAGACGAATCCTGCAAATTTAATGGCACCTGTCCGGGTGCATGTGCACCATCTACAAAAGTCACCAGTCCTTTTTCTTTAGCAATTGCACAGATCTCCTCAACGGGTAATTGCAAACCCGTGCTGCTGGTTATATAACTGATGAAGACCAGCTTTGTTTTAGGGCCAAGTCCTTTAAAAAACCCGGCGATAAATTGTTCTTTCGATTGAATGGGCAGCGACATGGCCTGCCTTATATACCTGGCGCCAGCCTTATGGCAATAATACTCCCATGCTTTATCGCAGGCGCCGTATTCCAGGTTGGTAGTTAAAATTTCGTCGCCGGGCTGCAGGTTCAAACTTTTGGCTACGATGTTAACAGCATACGAAGGGTTGGTTACATAAACCAGGTCATCTTTATCAGCATGTACAAAATTACCAAGAGACGCACGGGCATCTTCGAGGTATTTTACCCCACTTTGCGTTATAAAAAAAACAGGCTCCTGCTCCAGTTCCAGTTGAAACTGCTGGTACTTTTCAAACACGGGCTTTACACAGGATCCAAATGAACCAAAATTGAGAAAGGTGATATCGTCTCTTAACAGGAAATATTTTTCTAGATCTTGCATGCTACAAATATAAAATTTTAATCCCCGCTTTAACTGACACCAATGATCTTTCCATCCAAAACATCAATATGAATTGCCTGAGGCACTTTAGGCAGTCCGGGCATACGCATCATTTCACCGCATACCGCTACAATAAAACCTGCTCCCTGGTTGATCAACAGGTCGTCAACATCAATCTTAAAGTCACCATCATTAGCTTGTATTGAAGCATCATGTGTAAACGAGTACTGTGTTTTGGCCATACAAACGGGCAGATGTTCCAACCCAAGCTGTTTTATTTTTTTGATCATCTCCTGCGCCTTTTTATACAATACCACATCTTTTGCGCCATAAATGGTCGTTGCTATTTTTCTGATCTTTGTTTCTATGTCATCGCTTAATTCGTAAGTGTGTTGCAGGGTTGGCGATGGTTGTTCACAGAGTTCAACCACAGCCTGTGCCATTTCCAAAGCCCCTTCGCCACCATGTGCAAATCCGTCATTCACTGCAAACGAAACCTGTTTATTTGCACACCAGTTTCGTAACCAGTCAATTTCTTCTGCCGTATCAAATCCATAACGGTTAAGTACAACCAATACTTTTTGTTTAAATGTTTTAAGTATATCAATGTGTTTTTCAAGATTGCTAACTCCTTTGCTGAGTATCTTTAAATCTGGCAGCATCATGGTTTTTTCATTGGCACCTCCGCGCAACTTCAATGCCTGCGAAGTGGCAACAAGCACACTCATGGCGGGCTGCAAACCAGCATTGCGGCATTTGATATTGAAAAACTTTTCAGCACCCAGGTCGGTTGCAAAACCCGCTTCGGTAACCACATAATCGCCAAATTGCATGGCGGTCTTGGTCGCCATCAGGGAATTACAACCATGGGCAATGTTGGCAAAAGGACCACCATGTATCATGGCAGGTGTGCCTTCGAGCGTTTGCACCAGGTTGGGCTGAATAGCATCTTTCAGTAAAGCAGTAATGGCACCGGTAACTCCCAGGTCCTTACAGGTAAAGGGGTTCCCGGCAAAAGTAAACCCGAGCAAAATATTGTCTATTTTTTTCCGCAGCTCTTCCAGTCCTTCTGAGAGGCAAAGCACAGCCATGATTTCACTTGCCGGCGTGATCACAAATCCTGTTTCAGACGGAATTCCATTATTAGGTGTATCCAGTGCCGTAACAATTTTACGAAGCACACGGTCATTTACATCAAGGCAACGTTTCCACAAAACAGTTTTAATTCCTTCGGGTTTGCCGCGGTTATAAAAACGGTAATTGTCCATTAAAGCAGCCAGTGTATTATTAGCAGCAGTGATGGCATGAAAATCGCCGGTAAAATGCAGGTTGATCTCTTCCATGGGAACTACCTGGCTGTAACCGCCGCCGGCTGCACCACCCTTCATTCCAAAACATGGGCCCAGAGACGGTTCACGTAAAGTCAATACTACTTTCTTATGTAGTTTTTTCAATCCGTCGCTCAGGCCAACCGAGGTTGTAGTTTTACCAATACCTGCTTTAGTGGGTGTTATAGCAGTAACTAAAATCAGTTTTGACGCGGCGATCTTTTTTTCATCAAAGGCGTTCATATTTATTTTAGCTTTATAATGTCCGTAAGGTATCAGCATCTCTGCAGATATTCCCAATTCGGCAGCGATGGCAACTATTGGCTGCATGCTGTTTTCCTGAGCTATTTCGTAATCTGATTTCATAATAAAATATTTAATTAAAGAAACTATATCGAATATAATCAATGTAGATAAATAAAACAGGCTTTAAAATATATCAACAGCCGAAGCCGGCCGGTTATCTATTTATTTATGAAACACCTTGCCTTTTTTCAATGGGAAACCAAGTTAGGTTCAATAATGCTGCTCGTTCATGCAGTCATTCATTTCAATGCATGGCTGCCATGGCTTGCTATTGTAATGTTATTAATTACTGTAGGGAGTGGTTTAGTTGGTAAATTTATTTAAACAAAGCAAATGAATCATTAAAAGAAAGAAGGTTAGAGTTAATTAATACAGGCAGCAGTAAAGAGGATGCAGATAGAAAATTATTCTTTGATTCCATTACAGTTGATTTAATGAAAAAGTGGCGGATAGTTCATTTGCCCATTACTATATTATTGGGGATTTTGGCACTGTTGCATATAATCACCATTTTAATGTTTAGTATATGAAAAAGGCAATCATTCTGGCGATAATAGTTTTTTGCGTTGGCCTTAGTTACCTGTTTCCTCATACAATGCCAACCCCGGGGAATGGATGGAAGGACATCAGAATTTGTATAGTAAATGCCTTTCATGCCACACAGCATTTTCGGGAATTTCAAACGACAAATGTATTTCGTGCCATAGATTGTCAGAAATAGGCAAAGATACTTTGCAGGGAATGGACAGAACTGGCAATAAAGCGAAAATCATATTCCATCAGTTTCTCTCAAATCAGGAATGTTCTTCCTGTCATACTGACCATAAAGGCATAAAACCCGGAATGCTTATAAGCAGTTTTAAGCATGAAATGTTATCTCAAAGCATTTTAACCAATTGTGCAAGTTGCCATAACAAACCTGTTGACAAGTCTGTCCAAAAGCAGACAGAACAAATAGGGTCATAAATATGGAAATGAATGCTCTAATAAAATTTCTGCCCTGCTCATTGATCGTTGAGAGAAACGTTGCTACGAAACTAATAATTTTTAGATTGGAGGAAGGAAGATGCAGGATATTGCAGGGAATAACATTGCCCGCCAGCAAACAGTGCCTGATGCCGCTGGCCGATAAAAAAGGCATCCCTTACATCTTTGTTAGCCAGGTTTTGTTAATCACTATATTACTGTTGCCGATTCCATCGGTTGTACCCACATTTGCGTTTATTTTTGTGCCATCAACAAACGACATTAACAGGTTGGTTCCTTTAATGTAGTATTTACCTTGCTTACTGTTTTCTGCACGCCCCTGTGCGGCTGTACCCGTATAATTTACATTCACCGTTCCGTCGGGTAGAAAGGTATAATTAGCGCTGCTGCTAACTTCGTCGAATGATATGCTTCCTTTGTATGTTCCATTCAGTTTATAATTTTCCGGAAGCCCTTTCTGACGTACCATAATGCCCCCTGCATCCAGTTCAATAATTTCTCCGTTCCTTGTTTTCATTCCGTAAGATGTGCTCTTGCCGTTGAGCCATTTCACATCCAGTGTACCGTTTCCAAAAGTGTACAACCCCACGTTAATATCGTTAGCAGCCTGTTCAAGATCCGAATGCACAGGGTTGGTGCCAAACTTTGGATCTACAACGATCACGCCATTGTCTCCCAAAAAGAACCAGGTTAATTCTGTATTGCCGGTGGCTATCCATCTCATGCTTCGCAGGTACATCTTACCATTTGTTGCCCGGGCTTTATCCGCAGGCAGCGTAGGTTTTAATTTAACCTGGGCAGGTGTAAGCCAGGCTTCATAATTATAGTTATCCCACTTCACCAGGTATTTACCGTTGACAAATTCCTTGACGGTAGCAGCATACCAGTAGGTACCTTCCAGGCCCATTAGCTTGGTACCGGGAGGATAAGTTCCATTAGCCTTTGTAATGGCAGTTTGTGTCGTTTGCACAGGCAAGGAATTCGTTTGGGTGGCAGGGGCTGTCAAATTTCGTGCATTATTTTTCCTGCTTTCTTCAGGCGAACTCATAAAACTGAACTGGCTGCGAGTGAGCGTATAGCTTTCGGGGTAGCCATCGTACTTTACTTTGTACCCGTTGGCGATCACTTCCTCAATTGTTCCCTGAAAAGTTCCTGAGGTAGCCATCACCACTACCTTATCTCCTTTGGCGCCACCACGTACAACGTTGTCTTCTTTCAACCAGGTATCACGATCAGCACCAAAGCCAATGTACCGCACCTTTAGCTGTGCTTTATCCGACTCTAATACGGTAGCAGGATAATACTTTCCATCATTGGTATATATATCTACCCTATCGCCTGCCAGGTAAGGCTGACCCAATACCATTGTACACAGCATTGTATAAGCAAGAGTAATCAGAAGCTTCATAAAAATTTTTTTTAGAATTAAAAATAAAGAAAAGAATTGATAAAAATACCATGGTGAATGAGGCCAAAAGATGACATGGCTTTCTATGTCGCATACTGTTCAAAACAAGTTGCTTTCAAGAGATACAATAATATGGTTAAAGCGGTGTTTATGGAAAAAAACAACGGAAACGACTTGGTGCTGTGCTGGTATTCATTGAATGTCCAGCCCGGTACCTATGATGATTGAAAAACTGATGATGAAGTTAACAACAAAAAGCTAAATAGATAATGTCCAGCCCAATATGAGGCACAATTGAATTACAAAAAGCTGAAGATAACTTCCGTCAGCCCGTATTTTTGGCAAACCCCCTGTTGTACGTTCGCCCTTTCCTCTGTCCGTTAGTAGAGTGTTGTATTTTTAACTGTGTAAACCTAAAGACTGTTACCCAAACCGAGCAAGAAGGCAAGCTCTTTGGCAGGTTGGCTTCTGTGCTGTAGGTTTTGTGTGCCTACCAATGTGCCTGACTTGGTGCGTCATTTCAGCATGTTTCTGAAATTAGAACAAATATTTGTTTTGTTTTAAAACAATGCTTATTTTTGTCTGTAATAAAAAATTGATATGAACATAAAACTGTCACAAAAGCAAATAGGTCAAAGGATAACTGAACTTCGTAAAATGAAGGGGTTGTCTCAAGAAGATTTGGCGAAAAGTGTCAAGATTTCAAGACCGTCTTTGGCTCAAATAGAGTTGGGAAACAGAACTGTTGATGTTCTTGAATTTCAAAGATTGTCTATGGTGTTAGGGTTTTCTTTAGATGATTTTGTATCTAAAGATTTTTCTGCTAATCAAGATTTGGAAGCCAAAGCCGAAACAAAATCAAAGAAGGCAGATGAACGAATTTCAGTTCCGTCATTGCAAGTCAGCAAGTTTAAAAATGTGTTGTTGTATATTCTTGAACGCTGTGCCGGCAAACCGAATGTTGGTGAAACGGTGCTTTACAAGCTGCTTTATTTTTCCGACTTCAATTATTATGAATTGTATGAAGAACATTTAACTGGTGCAAAATATCGCAAGCTGCCATATGGACCGGTTCCACAAAAATTAGATAGTATCGTTTTGCAAATGATTGATAAAGGTCAGTTGCAAAGAGTGAAAACGGAATATCATGGCTTTCCTCAAACCCGTTACCTGCCTTTGGTAAAAGCCGATTTGACTGAATTGAAAGCAAGTGAGAAAGAAGTAATTGATAGAGTGATTCAACAACTAAGTGATTGGAGTGCCGCTGCCATAAGCAACTATTCTCATATGGATATGCCTTGGTTAGCTTCAAAAGAAGGAGAAGTAATAAATTACGAATTAGCTTTTTACAGAGATGCTCCTTTCTCGGTGAGAAACTATGGTGACGAAATTGAACAACAATGACCTTTGATGAACTTGTAGAATTTAATAAGGACTTGAAAAACCTTTTGAAAAAATACAGAACACTGAACGAAGATCTGGAAGTGGTGAAAAAGGTATTGGAAGTAACACCACAAGAAAGACCACCGTTTAGTTTTCGTATTGATAATTTGGGTTTGGAAACCTGTGTCATTAAAGTAAAAAAGATTGCCTGTAAAGCATTAAAAGGTCGTGGAGTAAATTCAGGGTTGAGATTAATTTATGCTCACTTTGAAGCGGAACAAAAAATAACATTTATTGAATTGTATCATAAGAACGATAAAGAGAATGAAGACAAACAAAGAATTATAAACAACTTTAAATAACAAATATCATGAGCAGGAAAAATCAGCATGTAGTGCCTCACGGAAACCAATGGGCTGTGAAAGGCGAAAGAAATGAAAGAGCTACCAAAATTGTAGATACGCAAACGGAAGCAATCAAAATTGCATGAGATATTGCAATTAATCAAAAATCTGAATTGGTTATTCATAGACCAAACGGTCAGATTAGAGATAAGGATTCACACGGAAACGACAACTTTCCTCCACGAGGATAAAACGGAATTTAAACTATGTCGCATACTGTTCAAAACAAGTTGCTTTCAAGAGATACAATAATATGGTTAAAGCGGTGTTTATGGAAAAAAAGCAACGTACAGGACTTGGCGAAGTGGGGGAATAGTTGTTCCGAAAGCCCGGCAAACCAAAGTTGAATTTATAAATAAATGTTGATGATTAGTACTTAGTTTAATAGTTGTTCCGTCAGCCCGATATGACGCTAAATTGAAAAACAAATGTTGAGACAATGCTTCCGTCTGCCCCCATTTTGCCAAGCAACCGCTTGTTGTGTGCAGACTTAGTAGCTGATTAATCTGAGATTCGTTTGCCCCCCGTCAGGATTAACCGTATGAAGCGAGTTTCGAAAAAATCGTTTCAAGTGTGTCAAGATAAACACTTTTTACTGGGTTACTGTTTATTTGTGTTCTGATCTTTTCAAACTGTATGATATCTTCCCTGATTTGTTTTTTTTTGTGGATTTCAATTACCTGAGACACTCCTGTATTTGTCCCGTTTGCAAAAATCGAATTAATCCAATCATCTTCCTTTTCGTAGAGGCATTGACGCTTATAATGCGCTGCAATTAGGCGACTGCACATATTGTCTTCCTGCTCAAGTTCCAGCAATAGTTTCTTATAGCGGCCGTATCTCTCCATCATAAAACTCAGTATTTGTGTCAGCATGATTAGCTGGAATACTTGTTCGAATTCTGTTTCGTCTTTTTGATTGCTTTGTAACTGGTAAGAAGCTGTGAGAAAAGCCTGGTGATTTCTTTTATCATTGTCACCCGACCAACGAATCGAAAGGTGTAAAGAGTAGGGATTTTTTTTCATCAGGTCATATTCGAGCTGTTTTCCCTCTGAAATAGATGAAGGAGATTCTATAATAACAACAACCAGGGAGGAACAAAGCATATCGAACAGCTCGTCTTTATTTACTTCATCAGTTCTTTTCACTTCATTGAACAGGTATCTTCCTTCCTTATCCTGCCCGATGACATTATTGGGATTCCTGGAGAATGCAATCCCTCCTGTTTTCTTGTTTACTATATGAGTCCATTTCCAATCCTCGTATTCCCAGTAACTAATGCCTGATTTTTTTATTTTTTCCGCAAGAAAATCAAACAATGCCAGTTCAATTTCTTCATTTTTTGAATGAACAATGAAAAGGTCTTTGAATGCGCACTTGGCGGCAGGACGCCTGAGATCTCTTGCAGGGCTTTCGGGTGCCTTGCGCAATTCATCCTGTAATGCAGGAGCGAGAGGAGTGAGCAACGCTAAAATTTCTGTATATAATTTGCTCGCTTTAGCACAACTTTCAGCATGGGCGGTTTGATTTTCTTCCTTTGCCTTTCTTTGAAGGTCATGTATAATGGCAATATGTTGGTGCAATGCTTCGGTTAAACGATTTAATGTATCAAAACTATCATGATTTATATCAAAGCTGGAGAGCTGGTTAAAATTGTTATTGAGTTTTTCTTCCAACAGGCTGAACTCTTTACAGTTACGTGCAAATCTTATCCAGTCAATATTTGACACATCAAATTCCAGCATCATTAAATGGATTTTTTTAAGAGTCACTCTAATATAGCCATTAATTGTTTCCATATTAATTGATTAAATTATTATTTAAACCGTTAGTCTCAGTCAATTCGAAAGGAATTGATCAATTTATGATGAGCGATTATTCTGCATGGGAAATTCCGGTTGAATACAGTAAAGATAGAGTAACAAATATTGTCAGAGTTTCATAAAAGTTTACACACAACGTTCGAGGCAATTGGGGAATTGACCAACTGTCCGCCCGGAACTGAAGCTAAATTTATAACTAAAAGCCGAAGTTAAGAACTACTGCCTGGTAGAATTACGTCCACCGAAACCAAAGCTTGGAATGCAATGCCGAGGATTGCTTCAACGTCATGCCTCAATTGCACAAAACCTTTTGTTAGCGGTTCGTTGTTTTTCCATTGCCAATAATTTTACCATTGTTGAAATCTAATACCTATTTGATTGTCTTTAATTGCAAATTCCTTTGCACCCCAAGGTCTTGTTGTAACCTTGTTAAGATTTGGATGAAGTAGATGAGGATGAGATGCAGATACTTTTGCATAAACCTCCTCAATATTACTTGTCTCAAGTCTTAACTCCGGGTAATGTTCTTTGGCTAATTGCTCATCTTGAAAAACCATAATTCTTATTCCATCTTTTTCTAAAACACAGTATGGTTGTGATGTATTTAAATCTTTGTGTTCAATTGTAAAATGTAGACAATCGACAAATAATTTCAGTCCGTCTGAAATGTCTGTATAAAAGATACCGGGTACTAATTTTGTAAAATTCATATCCTTAGGTTTAGTTACAGTTTGTTCGAAGGTTTTGTCTGTAGTTGTTAGCGGTTAGTCGTTATTATTTCGGTTAGTCATTTTTAGCTTTTTGAATACAATAAGAGGTTATATTTTGAATTTGATTGTTATCGTCAAACTCATATACATCGCAAGCTGAAACAAATGAAACTCTTTTGTTGTCTCTCTGAAATTCAGCAGTTCCATTAATTACTACTTTATTTCCTTCAGCAATTATGTTCAGTGTTTTGAAGTCTGTTGTTACGGATTGAAAGTAACTGCCAACTTGCTCACAATTGTCAATAATTGCCTGTTTACCTATGAAAGTATCTTCTTCTACAACAGTCCAAATTGCTGTGTCCGAAATGAACTTGTTTGTTTTTTCAAATTCTCCATTTGAGAAAGCTTTTGCTATTTCTGGTTTTGTCATATCAATCAATTTTCTGCTTTTCATAGGGTCGTCTTGCAATGACCGCTAACGTTTGTTTTGCCGAAACCACATTTCTAAATCACTAATACCCAACTACACCGCTCTTCCTAAAGTTTCGTAATCATCCGTTTGTAATCATTTAAATTCAACTATTCTTACTTAAAGTACCAAATAATTCCTGTCAAAATACAATGTATGATATGGATTTCCTATACCACAAAGTGGTAAGTGCTGGTGACAATTAACACCCTTAAAATACCTGTGTTGGTTACCTGACTATATTTTTGGGGGAGTATAAAATTTTTATAAAAATAATTCCCTTCACAGAAATTATACCGATTATACAGGTAGGTAGTCCATCACCATTTGCTATCGGTATAATACCATATAAGATTACCACGTAGTGCTTTGAACTGCTTATTAAATAAAGATGGCAGTACGTAATGGGAATTCCATGAAGCCCGGGGTTCTTTTGGTCTTTTATGCTGCACAATTGTTGTATAAATTATTGGCTACCAGATTTTTTATAATCATAAATCCACTATATTACCTGTATGCTTCGCCTCCTGTTAACATTATATTGGAAAATGATTGGTTGGAAATTATCCGGCAAACTTCCTGAACAACATAAAAAACTGGTATTGGCGGTGGCACCGCATACCCATTGGTTTGATATCCTGATCGGCTTCGCTGCGCGTAATGCCATGAACATCAATCATGCCAGGTTTTTAGGGAAGAAAGAATTATTTGTTGGGCCGCAGGGCTGGCTGCTTCGTAAACTGGGTGGTACGCCGGTAGACCGTTCTGCAAAACTGGGTATGGTTGACCAGGTCGTTGCATTATTCAATGCAAATGATAACTTTATGCTGGGCCTTTCGCCGGAGGGTACGCGTAAGCGGGTGGATAAATTAAAGAGCGGTTTCTACCATATAGCAAAGAAAGCCGGCGTACCCATCGTGCCCATTGGCCTCGACTATGGAAATAAAAAACTGGTCATCGGCGAAGCTTTTTTTGCAGGTGATAACGAGGCCGATGACATGGAAAAGATCATGGCATTTTATGCCGGTATACACGGAAGACTGCCCGACAAAGATCTGAGACATTTAAAAAAATAAATGCTTCACCAATACCAACTTATATAAAAGCTATTAAATTACCTGCTTAATGAACAGCATATTTTTTTCAAAATCCGGTAACTTACAATAAAATCTTGCTTTATGTCCCCAGGCAACACCAACTATATCGTACAAGTGAATGAATTTGAATTTTCTTTTAACGCCGAAGAATCAGCATCAGCTGATCTTATAAAAAACCCGGACGCTTCTTATAACCTCATCATCAATAACCATTCTGTACATGCGACCATCCTGGAACATGATCAATTGACTAAGCATCTGGTTACTGAAGTGGATGGCGAAATTTTCCAGGTCAGCATCAAGGATGAGCTGGACCAGGTGATTGACCAGATGGGATTTAATACCGTCTTCAAAAAACAGATCAAAGAAATAAAAGCCCCCATGCCCGGACTGGTATTGGAAATATCGGTATCCGAAGGTCAGGAACTTAAAGAAGGTGATAAGGTTTTAATACTGGAAGCCATGAAAATGGAGAACAGTATTATGATGCATACAGATGCCAGGATCAAAAAGATTGTTGTTAAAACCGGGCAGGCTGTAGAAAAAGGGCAGGTGTTGGCAGAACTGGAATAACAATTAAACAACCGGTAAAAACGAAATCAGAAAAACAAAAGCATGCAAAAAATATTAGTGGCTAACCGTGGAGAAATTGCACTTCGCATTATGAAAACCATCCGTAAAATGGGGATACGATCGGTAGCCGTGTATTCGGAGGCCGACCGAAATGCACCGCATGTTTTATATGCCGATGAAGCCGTTTGTTTAGGAGCACCGCAGTCCAGTCAATCTTATCTTCATGCAGATAAAATAATAGCCTTTGCCAAAGAACTCGGTGTGGATGGCATTCACCCGGGTTATGGGTTTTTGAGCGAGAATGCGGAGTTTGCCCAAAAAGTTGAAGACGCAGGTATTATTTTCATAGGTCCCGGACCGGATGCCATGCGCATCATGGGATCTAAACTGGCTGCAAAAGCCTGTGTAAAAAAATACGATATTCCGATGGTGCCGGGCATTGATGAAGCCATCGATGATGTTGATATGGCCATCGGCATTGCCAAAAAGATCGGGTACCCGGTACTGATCAAGGCTTCGGCAGGTGGTGGTGGTAAGGGCATGCGGGTGGTTGACCAGGAATCAAACCTGGCCGAACAAATGGAAAGAGCTATCAGCGAAGCGAAATCATCTTTTGGTGACGGCTCCGTGTTTATTGAAAAATACGTGGCTTCACCCCGTCATATTGAAATACAGGTATTGGCCGATAAGTTTGGCAACACGGTGCATTTATTTGAAAGGGAATGCAGCATCCAGCGCAGGCACCAGAAAGTGGTGGAAGAATCTCCTTCATCAATACTTACGCCCGAACTACGCAAAAAAATGGGCGAAGCTGCTGTACTGGTTGCCAGATCCTGTAACTATACCAGTACGGGTACAGTTGAATTTTTAATGGACGCGGACCTGAATTTTTATTTCCTGGAAATGAATACCAGGCTGCAGGTAGAGCATCCCGTTACCGAGATGATCACGGGTATTGACCTGGTGGAACAACAGATCAATATCGCCAGGGGAGAAGTGCTGCCCTTTACCCAGGATGACATACCGATCAACGGACATGCCGTGGAGCTGAGGGTGTATGCCGAAGACCCGTTAAATAATTTTCTTCCCTCTATCGGAACGCTATCAACATATAAAAAACCAACGGGTGATGGAATAAGGATTGATGACGGTTATGAGGAAGGTATGGCCATCCCGATTTATTATGATCCCATGATCTCCAAACTGGTTACGCATGGCAAAAACAGAACCGAAGCCATTCAAAAAATGCGCACGGCCATTAAAGACTATAAAATTCAAGGATTAAAAACTACGCTTCCTTTCGGGAGTTTTGTGATGGAACACGAGGCCTTTCTTTCCGGGAAATTCGACACCCATTTTGTAAGAGATCATTATACTCCCGAAAAGCTCCTGGAAAACCAAAAAGCCACAGCTGCGGTTGCCGGCATCGTGGCTTTACGGTTTTGGCTCGATCAGCAAAAAATACTGAAGGCTGTTGAAAACAGATCTACCAGCTGGAAACGCAGGTTGTCATAAATTCACCATCATCACTAATAAAAAACAATGAAATCGAAAGTTGATATACTGAGAAAAAAACTGGCGGCAGGAAAGGAAGGCGGCGGTGAAGCGCGAAATGCAGTGCAACATAAGAAAGGAAAACTAACCGCCAGGGAACGCATAACTCTATTAATGGACCCGGGCTCCTTTGAAGAAATTGGTGCACTGGTATTGCACCGCACCAAAGATTTTGGCATGGAAGATCAGCAGTTTTATGGTGATGGGGTGATCACCGGTTACGGTACCGTTAACGGCCGTTTGGTGTATGTTTATGCGCAGGACTTTACCGTTTTTGGCGGTGCCCTTTCAGAAACACATGCTGAAAAGATCTGTAGGATCATGGACCTGGCCATGAAGACCGGCGCACCGATCATCGGGTTGAATGATTCGGGTGGTGCCCGTATACAGGAGGGCGTTAGGTCCCTGGGCGGTTATGCCGATATTTTTTACAGGAACACCCTTTGTTCGGGCGTGATTCCACAAATTTCTGTGATCATGGGGCCCTGTGCCGGAGGTGCGGTTTACTCTCCGGCCATTACCGATTTTACCATTATGGTAGAGCAATCCAGTTATATGTTTGTAACCGGTCCCAATGTGGTTAAAACAGTTACCAATGAAGATGTAAGTTTCGAAGACCTGGGTGGTGCAGGTACCCATTCCACCAAATCGGGTGTAACCCATTTAACTGCCGAAAATGATATAGATGCCATCAACCGGTTGAAAATATTATTGAGTTATATGCCACAAAACTGTGAGGATGTGGTTCCAAAAAATCCCTATCCTTTAGCAGATGAGACCAGGGAAGAACTGGAGCAGATCATCCCCGAAAGCATCAATCAGCCTTACGATATCCGTGACGTGATCAGGGGTATTTGCGACGGCGGTAGTTTTTTTGAGATACACAAAGACTATGCAGAAAATATTGTAGTTGGTTTTGCCAGGCTTGCCGGCAGGAGTATTGGTATTGTTGCCAACCAGCCCATGAGCCTCGCCGGGGTTTTGGATATCAACAGTTCAAAAAAGGGCGCCCGGTTTACCCGTTTTTGCGATTGCTTTAATATTCCCTTGCTGGTATTGGTAGATGTGCCGGGGTTCCTGCCCGGTACCGACCAGGAATGGAACGGCATTATCACCAATGGCGCAAAACTGTTGTATGCTTTTAGCGAAGCCACCGTGCCACGTGTTACGGTAATAACCCGAAAAGCCTATGGTGGCGCTTATGATGTGATGAACTCGAAACATATTGGTGCAGATATGAATTTTGCATGGCCCACAGCTGAGATCGCCGTGATGGGAGCCAAGGGAGCCAGTGAAATTATTTTTAAGAAAGAAATTGCTGCGGCTGAAGATCCCGTAAAAAAACTGGCCGAAAAAGAAAAGGAATATGCCGAAAAATTCGCCACACCCTACCTGGCTGCGGAAAGGGGTTTTATAGATGAAGTAATTGAACCTAAAGAAACCAGGAAAAAACTGATCAAGGCATTTGCCATGCTGGAAAACAAAGTGGCCAAAAGACCCCGAAAAAAACATGGAAATATTCCTTTGTAATGATCAGGAGTCTATTGTTTCGGGGTTAAATATTTTCAACAACAAGGCATATAGTTCGGGCTGATTTTCTTTCAGTAACGCGGGCCGTTCAAAAAAATATTCGGATACCACCGCAAAAAATTCCGCCTGGTTGGTTGCTCCGTAGGGATTGATATCTGATCGCTCATCATAAATATCCTGGATACCCTGCTGCATCAGTTGCAGCCAGGGAATAATATATTTTTTATTCATCAACACTTCCGGAATACCGTCAATATCGCCATCGGTTTTATCAAGCAGGTGCACAAACTCATGAATAGCTGTATTGTTTTTGCCGGTTATATTGGTAAAAGCCTGTCTCAATTCAAACTGCGAAAGGACCATCACATGATTCATGGCGCCGCTGCCTACCATCCCCAATATATACCGGCCCTGGCCTTCCTGTCTATATTCGTGATCAAAGGAATCGGGGTAAAGCAATACTTCGTGCAGGTTATGGTATTCCCAGCCGGGGAAATTAAAAATGGGGATGATGGCACTGGCTGCTATTAATACCCTGTCTATATCTTCAACAATGGTTTTAACGCCGGTAATTTTAACCTGGGTTAAAAAAATGGCGACACGCTCCTCAAATGACCGTTTTTTACTTGCTGATAATTGCTGATAAAAGGGAACCATGTCTTCCAGTGTTTGTCCAAGCAGCACGGGTACAGGGTCTGTTACGGTGACTTTCCTTTTTCGCAAAAATTTTACAGCATACAAAATGGCCAAAACAAAAATGATCAGTATGAGTAGTTGTAAATTCAAACTAAAAAGTATTAGCGGTAATCACGGTTATTGAACAGGGCCGAACTGCGAATAGTTTTCCGATATTCAAGTGTTGTAATTTCTCTTCTGCTGCTCACACCATTCAGCTTTCTGCTATTTCTTAGGTGCTCTTTTTATAGGCTTACCATATTTCTTCATCATCCGGTCTTTCTTCTTAACAATAAAATTAACTTTACTGTTCTTAGCCGATTTGGGATGAAACGCCGGACCCCGCTCTTCTTTTTTAGGAGTTTTTAACTGGATGGTTTTCATAAATACCTTTGGCTTTTCATCTTCGGTTAGTTCATCAGAGATTACCAGGTTTTCGGGCAATGCAGATACCGGTATGGGCTGCTTCATCAATGCTTCAATGGCTTCCTGCAAAGGTTTTTCATTTTCCGTAATAAAACTAATGGCAATTCCTTTTTTATCTGCCCGGCCCGTACGACCAATGCGGTGGATATAGTTTTCGGGTACTTCGGGTACGTCAAAATTGATCACGTGCGTTACCTCAGAAATGTCAATTCCCCTGGCCACAATATCCGTGGCAATGATAAACCGGTAAACGCCTTCATGAAATTGCTTAACGGTATTAAAGCGGTGGTTCTGTTCCTTGTTGCTGTGTATTACACCCGCAGCGCCCGGAAACTTAGCTTCCAGCTGCTCATACAGGTTATCGGCTAATTTTTTGGTGGCCACAAAAACCAACACCTTGGTCATGCTTTCATTTTCAGTTAACAACAGGTGCAGCAGGTTTACCTTGGTATAAAAATTTGGGACCGCGTAGTAGGTTTGTTCAATATTTTCCAATGGTGTACCCGTTGGCGCAGCTTCCACTCTTTCGGGATTATTAAAGAAAGTATCCATTAATTTCTCCACTTCATCTGTTATGGTGGCAGAAAATAAAAGGTTTTGCCTTTTGGCAGGAATAAGATCAAGAATATTTTTTATCTGCGTTCTAAAACCCAGGTTGAGCATTTCATCCATTTCATCAATCACCAGTTTTTTGATGGATTTTGTTTTAAAGGCTCCGTTTACAATCAGGTCGTACAACCTGCCGGGGGTGGCCACCAGCACATCGGTACCACGTTGCAAATCCTTCCACTGTGTATTAATATTAACGCCGCCATAAACACCCACAGCAGCAACACTCATATAGGTTGTTAATTCATTCACCGATTCAACAACCTGTGCCACCAGTTCCCTGGTAGGAACAATGATCAATATCTGTGGATTTTTATCCTTGCTGAACTTCCATAACCTCAGGAGGGGCAGCAGGTATGCAAAGGTTTTACCGGTACCTGTTTGTGCAATACCACACACATCCCGTCCACTCATCACAATTGGAAAAACACGGTGTTGAATGGTGGTGGGGTTGGTATAGCCGCTTTCTTCCAGGGCATTGAGCAAGGGGCCGCTTAAATTTAAATCACTAAAAGTCATATTTGAATTATCTGTTGCGAAGTTAGTTTTTAATTGTTTGCCCAATTTGAAAAGGACGCAGTTTGTTTATCCTTACTTTAACATAAGCTGCTATGTAGTGAAACGATTATATATTAACTTGCGCTTTTTTATCACAAACTAATATTCAAATGCTAAATATTAATCTCATGAAGAAATTATTGATCGCAGTAATTGCCATACCGGTATTACTTGCATCCTGCGTAAGTTCTAAAAAATTTAAAGCCGCCCAGGCCCAATACGACCAATTACAAACCAAATATGTTCAGGTGCAGAGCGAAATAAACAATTGCAACGAAGCAAAAGCTGAATTAATGCGCCAGAAATCGGCATTAGAGGTAGACAATACCGGGCTAAACAAACAAATTGCCGACCTGACTAAACAGATCGATTTCTTAAAAGAGAACAATACAACAGTATTAAACCAGTTGCAAAGTTTGTCGGTTGTTTCTTCCACACAGGCAGAAAGCATCAAAAAATCGCTGGAGAATATTGGCAGTAAAGACGACTATATACAAACGCTGCAATCAAGCATTGCCCGTAAAGATTCGCTGAATATGGCCCTGGTAATGAACCTGAAAGGAGCCATTGGCAATTTGGATGATGAAGACATCAATATTAAAGTTGAAAAAGGTGTGGTGTACATTGATATATCAGACAAATTACTTTTTAAAAGCGGCAGGTATGAAATAACAGCACAGGCAAAAACCGTGTTGGGCAAGGTAGCAATGGTATTAAAAAATCAGTCCGATATAGAATTTATGGTGGAAGGTCATACAGACAATATACCGTATAATGGTGATGTGCTGATTGACAACTGGGACCTGAGTGTAAAAAGAGCCACGGAAGTAGTGCGGGTTTTACAAAAACAATATGGCCTGGATCCGGCAAAGATGGTAGCAGCAGGACGTGGAGAATACAATCCAATTATGGACAACAGCAATGCCAACAACCGGGCAGCCAACCGGAGAACAAGAATTGTGATCTTACCACAACTTGACCAGTTCTTTAAATTACTGGAGCCAAAAAAATAAAAACAGTATATATATTTTAAAACCCTCTTTATTCAGGAGGGTTTTATTTTTCCGGATCTTGTAAATACCCTTGCTGGCAATCATATATTTATTGAATGCCTTCGGCTGCCCTGGCATTTATACCAATTTGATTTACTAAGTAGTCCAAAGCACTACGTTGAAATCTGATATGGTATCATACCAATGGCAAATGGCTTTAGACTTCATACTGGTATAATCGGTATTGTTTATTATTTTCACTTCAATTAAAGCAGATCGTAAATACATATGCCCATCATTCAAAGTATATCCAGGTTTGTACAAACCTTGCAAATACCCTGCACAACTGTATCCAATATAAACCGGCAGAAAAAATTTATCAGGAACAATATCAACCCACAGTTGATCGCTGCGCAAAAACCGGCAGATGGAAGCCTGGATGAAAATGATCTTGAAAAAATAACCGGTTATTATGGACTGGCCGTTCCCGGCATTTTAGGAGAAGCTTTTTGTACCCTGCGGGGAGAAGGCATGACAGAAAAGGAAAGGCTTTCCAGCACCTGCCAGGGAGCCATGACGGGTTTGGGCAATGATTTTTTTGACAAACAAAGATTATCAGCACAGGGATTAAAAGATTTTATTGAAAAGCCCGAACAGTTTACCGGTAGCACTGCCAGTGAGAAACTGTTCCTGAATTTTTATAAAACAGCTTTGGCCAATGCGCCAAAACGGGAACAAATGCAGGCACAGATCTCTACAGTATGCCAGGCAAAGCTATTAAGTAAACAGCAGGACAACCCTGGTTTACCCTCCGATCTGTTAAAAGACATTACGATTCGCAAAGGCGCCGAATCCTTGTTGTTTTACCGAACCGCTTTTGAACATCCGCTTAGAAAAGGAGAGGAAAAAATGTTGTACTGCATCGGAGGCCTTATGCAATTGAGCAACAATATTTTTGATGTGTATAATGATCGCCAGGCTGGTGTAAGCACGTTAGTGACCAATGCTACAAAAATAAAAGACCTGCGTTTTCAATACACCGCTTTACTACAGGTAGCAACAGAGGCGGCTTACAAATCGGGTTATAGTAAAAAAAATACCAGGAAATTTTTAGGGTTACTCCATATTGGTATTTTCAGCAGGTGCTATGTTTGCCTTGACCAATTGCGTACAATTGAAAAAAGATCTGGTGGTATTTTTAAACTGAATACTTATACCAGGAAAGACCTGGTTTGTGATATGGATACAGTCTCTAATAAAATGAGGTCTTTGCGTTACCTGTTTAAATTTTTGAATTAGCACACGGATTGGATTGATGATACGGATCTACACAGATCAGTGCAAATCCGTCCAAACCATAGTATCCGTGTTCTATCAACCGGCATCCGTGTTCCATCAAACTGATGCGATCCGTTTCGTGACCAGATCCTTTTCAAAACCCTTTTGCATTAAATGATCCAGTAGTTTTCTTTTTTTGATATAAATATTCTTTTCGGACTTCAGTGTTTTTAATTTCTGTTTAAACAGTTTGTCCAGCGTTTTATCATAATCATTTTCATCTATAGCTGCCAGCGCTTTTCTAATGCAGTAATCAGAAACCTGTTTTTGTTTGAGCGCATATTTAATTTTAACCCTGCCCCATTGTTTTATCCTGAATTTTCCACCGGCAAAAAGTATGGTAAAACGTTCTTCATTCAAATAATTTTCACTGATCAGTTCGCTCAGCAACTCATCAACATCATTTTTATTCAAACCAAAACTGTATAGTTTTTCCTTTACTTCGCTGTGGCAACGCTCCTGGTAGGCACAATACTGTTTTGCTTTTTGCAGTGCTTCCTCTTTTGAGTAATATTTATCGTTCATTGGGGTAAAAGTAAAAAAACAGGCAAAGCCACGTAACACGCTATGAATAATTTATACCGATTATACCAGTATGTAGTCCAAAGCCATTTGCTTACGGTATTATACCAACTAAGATTTCAATGCAGTGCTTCAGACTACTTAATAAATCAAGCAGGTATTTCTTTGCGATAAATAAAATTAAACACAGATCAGTTCTCTTTTTTAGATTTCTTATTCTTGTCCGCATCTACAAAAAAGACAATGGGTTCACTTCTTCCTTCTCCACTACCATCAGTTTGCGTAACCGGGTTATTATCCTTATCCAGCGATTGTATGGTCCATACAAACGTAGGTAGTTTTTCTGTTTCTGTATCCAATGGAGCAAAGGACAACTGCGGTTGCCAAATAAACTGGGTGGCTGCCAATATCTCTTTGTCCAGCACCGGCTGGTTGCTCCGCAATGCCTGCACTGGGTTTTGATTGGGTAAAACCTCAAACACCTGCAATCGGTAATTTACCGGGGATGTTTGCCGGGGCACTACCGGGGTCCACCGGAATATAATGGCTGTTTGCGCTTTTTTAGCGTTCAGAATTTCTTCATGATAAGGTTTCATTAAAATGGGCAACTGGGTGGTTGCCAGGTAAAAGTTTTTGCATTGCATCTCGCCCAACGGAACATAATCTGTTGGCCTTACAGGCTGTACACAAATGGTGTAATTATCTGCAGGAAGTTTACCGGTTCTTTGTAAAGACGTTTTGTACTTACCGGTAAACACCATGTACTCCAAAGGCATAACATCGTTGGCAACCAAAATCGTGGTGCCTGTTGAGTTTAATATAAATATGGGCGTTTTCGCCAGATCGGCTGAGCCTATTAATGTACCATCGGTTAATTTAATCTCGGTTTTTAATTTAAATGATGTCCCAATTGTACCCTGGGATCGTACAATTAATAACAGTACTTCACGCCGGTTACCCCACTCCGAAAGTTGTGCAGGTGGCTGCGCCTGTACAATTAAATTAGAGGTTAGCTGTTGTGCTGTTGCAGCGGATGAAACGAACAGGGCCATTGCGGCAAATAAAATTTTCTTCATGTCTTTATTTTTTTTTCTCGAACCGGTATTGAAATCCTGTGCGGCTTGTCGTCTCCACATACCGGGCACCGTTGGGCACAATTTCATTTCCGTATTTAAAATAGTTGGTTGTTAAAAAAGTGTTCCAGGTTAGTTTAGGGTTAATCTTAAAATCAATATTACAGGAAGCAATAAAATTATTGCTGTTGCTGAAACTGTTTAGTTTGCCCAACGTGTATTGCAATTGTCCGCGTAACCTCAGTTTCTTTTTAGCTGCCTGCATACTCAATGCACTGCTGATGGTGGCCAGTGTAATCTTTGCACCGGGCACATCATTATAAAAATACAACACACTAAAGTCTGGTGATATCTCTTTTTCGAGATAGGTGGGCACATAAGTAATCAAAGCCGTGTGTGTGTTATTCGACGTGGTATTGCCGGTTATCACATCACGTTCATCGTACTTACTGTAATTATAGCTCATGCTCAGCAGGTGAATAATCTTTTTGGCTGTCCAGGTGATGGTTGGGTTAATACCCAAATCGTTACTTACATTTTTTATCCCAAATGGATTTATACCGCTGGCAGCCTGGAAACCAAAATTGTTATAATTAACATTCAGGTTAAATTGATCCGTAAACTGTGTGTACCAGTTCACGTTACCTATAAACTGCTTTGCCTTGAGTGCGGTATTGCTAACATTATTAACCCGTTGGCCCAAACTGGCCACGATATTCATTTTATTTTTCCAGGCGTTAATACGGGTATTGAGCGTGTAGTCGACTCTGTCGTTCTGCAAAAAAGGATAACCAATGGTTTGGAACCCCGCTCCCAGGTATTTGATCTTTAAACCAATATCAAAATTGGTCGATTTTTTTCCAATGGCAGCCTGGCCCGCATAATCCGTTAATGTAGAGGTATGTGCTTCTATTAATGGTTTCAGGCTCCTTAAATAAGGGCTTAATGGTGTTACCAGGTCTTTGGTAAAGGTAGACTGCGCTCCTTCTGCTTTAAAGTAAAATCCATTCTCCATATATACATCCGACACCAGGCTGATGACCACCCCCTCCTGTGGCCGGATAGTAAGTGGTGGTGGCGCTGACGAGGTTGGTACATCCTTTCCTTTCGCCAGGTTTAATGCAAATAAATATTGCCCTTCTTTTTGGGTTCCAATCTGCGCCATCCAGTTTCTTCGTTTATAGGCGCCCGTAATCGTTGGAGGGCCTGCCAGGTAATTTATACCCTGCTGTGAAATGCCGGTAAAAAATTTAAAAAGAAATGTTTTTGGTTTCAGGTCGAAGCCTGCTCCAAAAACACCAATATCTCCTGTAGACAGCTCTGAGTACTTTAAATACTGTGTTCCCAGTTGCAGCTCGGCCCATTTATAGGTTGGATTGATCCCAAAACTATTCATGGGGTTGGTGATGAACTGGCTAAAACCTGGCTTTTTAATTCCGGCATAGGGACCAGCAAAATTGGTGGGTATGGCGGCAAAGTTAATATTGAAAGGCAGGCTGAAATTCTTACTGAATTTAAAAGTGGGCATAAAATTAAACCGTACCTGGTTCCATGGCCGGCGGGCTTTATAACCGGTCCAACCAGACGGGCTGCGGCTAAGGCCATAGCCTTCGTAGCTGATGCCCATGGTACCGCTGACGTTTACTTTTTCTTTTGCTTTTACTTTTACATCCTGGGCAACGCCGGATATGCCCCATAGTACAAGCAGGATCGTAAACGGCATTATCTTTTTAATCATCATATAAAATCGATTTTCATTTGGTTAGCATACGGTTTACCGCTTTTTTATGGGTACCGAAAAACATACCAGCACCTCACACTCCTTACAATCGTTATTCCGGAACGTGAATTTTACACAGATCCTTGCCTTAAGCTCACAACAATCAATGATGGAGGCCGGCGGCAACAGGAATGAGATATTGATATTCGGCGGCAGGGCAAACGGTGTTGCCGAGGACCAGGTCACTTCCCTGGGGTTCTGATACATACCATTACCTGCAGGATTAAACGCATTTACAACTGCATTGTACATGGTTATCTGTGGCAGCATACTGCCAATGGTACCGGGTTGATAAATACTTGCCCAGCTGAACGGATAGCTCTTACAACTCAAACAGGCCTGGTCGTAATTATCAGTTAGCGTATAACTTACCACTTCGGCCCTTACCTCGGTAAACAGGTTTCCCGCCGGGCCGGTAAAGCTAAAGCTGCCACTGGCTACCGTGGCTGCCGGGTTGGTAATAGTTGATGTTTGAACCGATGGCGGCTTAGCGGTAATGTTGTATGGGCAGCAGGAACTGTCCTTAACACAATCCGTAGTAAACTTAATTACACAGCTGTCGCAGATCTTACCGCCACACCAGCCATACATTGTTAACGTATAAGTGCCGGTTTGACCGGGCGTGAAGGTATAGGACGGAGGCATATTCCCTGTTTGTGGCAAACCCGTTGGTGGTTGCATGCTATAGGTAACCGTACCCGGACAATTTGCACCCACGCAATTATACATGGCATTTACGGTTACGGGTATATTACATTTTACTTTTACCTCTTCGGGTTTGTTGTTATTGCAATTAATGGGCTTGCTCGTATTGTTGATGGTATAAGATTGCTCCACCCATTTGCTCCCTCCACAGTCGCAATCGCATTTCACCACAAATTTAACAACACAACTGTCACAGATCTTATTGCCACACCAGCCATACATCGTTAACACATAAGTACCACTTTGCGTCGCTGTAAAATTAAATGCTGGTGGCAGCGATCCTGTTATCGGCAAACCGGTTGGCGGCTGCAGGCTATAGGTTACTTTACCCGGGCAGGCAGGGTCGCCACAAATAAACCCGGCATTTAAAGTGTACGGCTTGTTACATTCGGGATTGTAAGTTTTGTTGCAGTTTAAACCGATCACAACCGGGTTGGGTATATTCGGGTTGGGTATATTGGCTTTCGCTTCCACCGGATCATCAACAGGCTGCGGATTGCCGGGAGCCAGCGTTATTTTATCCCATTTGCTGTTTTTACAATCGCAGCATTTTACATCAAACTTAATGATACAGCTGTCGCATTTAATATCACCGCACCAGCCATACATGGTAAGTATATAGGTACCGGGAAGGTTGGTGGTAAAACTGATGCTGCCGGTGCCGGTTATTGCCGGGCCGGTTGGTGGTTGCAACGAATAAGTTACTTTACCTGCACAGGCCGTGTCTGAACAGTTATAAAATGAACTTATGGTATAGGTTTTATTGCAATCCAGTTTTTGGTTACCGCCGCAAAGCAGCGGAATTGGGTTGGCGGCAGTGGGACTTTCCCCCGCTGTAATCACCGTTTCTCCAAAATAACTTTCTTTACAATCGCAGGAATCACATTTTTTAATAAAGAGATTATAAGCGTTGGATGTATCCTTACAACCATTGTAAGTAACAATGATTGAAATATTATTCATCCCATAAACCAACGGTGGAATATTGACCAGCAGGTTTAATACCGGACCAATAAATATCGGACTTCCGAAATTTCCGTTCAATATCCACTCAACCGTATAACTGCCCGGTGAATAGGGTCCGCCAAGCGCCAGTGGTGGAATAATTGAATCATAGTCACATAGCGTATCACAACCAATCGGGAATAATATGGTTGACGGCCTTGGTTGAATAACCCCTGCAAAGGCAGAACTAAAGCAACCATTTGCCAGATCGGTAACGGTAACCATATACATGCCGGGCAGGGATGTACTCATATATTGTCCGCTGGCTCCGTTACTCCATGAATACGAATATGCAGGATTATAAGGTGTTGCCTGGAAGATATGCGACACGCCCGAGCACAGTGTACCGCCGGGTGTTATTACAGAAACTGCCGGTGTGTTGGCTACTACTACACATAGGGTATCCCGGGCGATGCAACCACTGGAGTCGGTAACCGTTATGATATAGCTGTAGTTCCCTGTTACATTTACAGTTGTATTGAGGGTATACAATGTGGAAAGAACGGTTGCATTTCCCTGCAGGTTCCAGGAATAAGCCGACGTTGGATCATTAACCGAATTATATAAATTAATATACGCTATACCAGCACTTAAGCAGGCAACCGAACTTCCCCGGATATCTGCTATAGGCTTGGGATAGTTAAATATATAAGTCCATGCCGACTTAACAGCACAAACTCCACCTGCGTTATTGGCAATTACATAATAAGATCCAATGGCTCCGGTACTGTACGTATTAGAAGGGCCACTTTGCACCAGGGTTCCGTTATGATAAAAATCGAAGGTCGTAAAGCCTGCTCCTGTTGCCGTAATAGTGGTGGTAGCGCCCGGACAAATTTTCTGCAAGGGTGTTATACTCAACACAGGTGGAGCTACAACAGAAATAGTATTCGATGTCGTTGCGGTACAACCCAGCGCGTTACTAACGGTTAAAGTTATAGTTGGAGAGGCGGGAGTTAACCCAAAAGTATGGGTTGGACTCTGCAAGGTAGAGGTAAACGTATCACCAAAATTCCATAGATAATTCATCATGCCGCCTGATGCGTTAAATGAGATGGGTGTTCCGGCACATACCGGTGTAGGTACGGTAAAACCTGCCGAAGGTACGCTGACCGTAATCGGTAAGGTAATGGTTGCCGTACAGCCATTGCAACTGGAGGTAACAGTGAGTGTTACGCTATAGGTACCCGATGCCGTTACCGTCATCAACGGGTTAGCAGCCGAAGAGTTGGAAAAAGTTACGCCGCCCGGCCCTGTTGCACTCCAGGCATGTGCCGTGATCGTACAGGGAGACAAGACTGTTGCCAGGCTGGTTAGGTAAACTTTTTCGCAGTTCACGCTGGCACTGAATTTTGCTGCAACCGGTACCACGTAATGAATCGTATCGGTGAGTTCGCAAATGTGTGGGTTTGGAGGCGGCGGACAGTTTACAAATACCTGTGCTGTTACTACATATATCCCAACCGATGTGTAGGTATGGGCGGGAGTAAAGCCACCGCTTATTGTTGTGGAATAAGTTCCTCCGTCCCCAAAGAACCAGTTTATTCCGGCATTTAATGTGTGGGGAGATGTAAATGTTGTAACCGCAGAAAACTGTGGATTATTGCATAGATTCGATGGAGGCCCGATGGTCAACGTTGCTGCCAAAGCATTCGCATCAAATATTTTTTCATGGATAACGGGCCCGCCAATATCCATATTATCTGGAAGCAACGCGGGCAGCACTGACAGATCGCAACCCGGGCCCGGGCCACAGGTAATTACGGAAACAACTTTCGCATTAGAAGTATCCTTACAGTTTCCGCAACTTACTACCTGGTAATAAATTCCGACAGTTGTAACAGGAAGTGGCGAATTGGTTCCCGAAGGGCTACCGAGCGGCAACCCGTTCTTAAACCATTGATAAGTACATCCACCGGAAGCGGCAGAAAACAGGGTAACATTGATTGTTTCAGTTGTGCAAAAAATTGTCTTATTATTCGCAGAAATAGTTACGTTTGGAATATATTCTTTTGGCACATAGATACCGCCATAGCCACTACATTGCGTAGGACATTTAACTTCATAATAGCCAAATGTGGTAGCAACATATGTTGCCGAGGTTGCACCACCGATTGCCACTCCATTTAAATACCATTGGTAACAAAGCAGCGAAGGGCTAACAGAAAGCGTTACTCCCGGTAGCGTACAAAGGCTGCCCGTTTTTGTTACCGTAACATTTGGTGGCGTGGTAACGGAAACAGGAAAATTAACCGGAGCATAATTACACACCACCACACTTACCGTAGCTGTATTGGTACCCGGCGTTACAGCTCCGCTCCATAAAACTCCGATCTGGTTGGTTCCCTGCCCGGTCATAATAGTTCCTGCTGCCGCCGGAGAAATTGTCCAGGTATAACTGCCGGCAGGTAAAGCGCCGCTGGCTGTATATAACGGGTTTGGCGACTGATCACGGCATACAGCGGCCGGGCCGGTGATGGTCACTGCCGGCACATTGTTTATAGGCGACAGGGTTTTGGTACCCGTGCATCCAAAGACAGTTTGGGATGCTGTTATGGTGTGTGGGCCGGCACCCATCCATTGAACAATCACCGAATCATTATTGGTACCCATCGGGGATATTATTGTGCCGTTAACCGACGGTGTCCATACAAATGGACCGGCTAAACTGCTGGTGACCCTGTATGTATAATACGAACCCGGACATACTGACGTTGGGCCCACTATGGACGTCAACACCGGTGTAGGGTTTACAACCACGTTGATCACTGCATTAGGGTTGCAGAAACCCGCGGGGTTTGTTGCCGTTGCTGTTATGGTATATGCACCTGCTGTTGTCCAGTTCACATTAATAGTAGATACACTGGTTAACGAACCGGAAGTAAAGCCGGTTCCCGGGATTATCACCCAATTGGCAGCACCGTTTGAATTATAGGCGGCAGGAATACCGGTACATACAACGCCGGGACCTGTCACCTTAAACTTGTTTCTTACATTAACCGTTATGGTTGATGACCCGCTGCAGCCCGAATACGGGTTATTGTAACTGCAGGTAATCGTTGCCGTACCTGCCGGGCCGGCCCATTGCACATTTATAGAAGCTGTGTTTTGATTGGGCCCCACAATAGAACCGCCGCCGCCGCTAACCGCCCAGGTATAAAAGGTTCCCGGCATAACCGGCAATGAATAAGTTGTTGTTGAACCCACACAAACCGGGCTGGGTCCATTGATCGGCATATTATTCCATATTACCGGTACAGTTAAAGTTGCCGCATTTCCACAAAGGCCACCACATCCTGTTGTAACTGAAACGGAGGCAGGAAACGTGATGGGCGGCGTTGCATTCCACTGCACGGTGATACAATTTCCACTTGTATTAATGATCGTTCCTCCGTTTACTATCCAGTTAAAAGGTGCACAGCCTGGGGTTACACAATAAGTGGTCGTATCATTCGGGCATAACATTTTTTTACAACTCGATATAATTTCGGGCCCTGTTCCGGCCAAAACAGTAACAACCATACTGGCCGTATCACTACAACCGCAATGCGTTTCTCCAACAGGACCGCCGGTGCCGCCGGTACTGTTAAAGACCGTAAGGAGCACGGTGTATGTTCCCGGGGTTGAATAAATATGCGGAAGCGGGTTGGGCAGGTTGGAACCTGACCCATCACCAAAATCCCAGCTATAACTGCTTGCACCTGCTGAAGTATTGGTGAAAATAATGGGAGTACTGTTTGCACAAACCGTATCCATGGAAGCGGTAAATGCTGCCACAGGCGAATTAAGCAAACATACTTTGGCTGTTATAGTATCCCGGCAATTGCCACTTGGATTTGTAATGATCACCTGGATAAACCCTTCGGCACCGCTACCCCAGGTTATTATCTTTGGGTTACCCGTTATGGAACCGATGGCTCCGCCTATAACCGTCCAGGTAAACGTAAACCCAGGCAAATTAGGAACTACATAATAGGTTTGGGCGGTATTTTTACAAGACACCAATCCTCTGCCCTGTCCACCCTGATTAGGATTTCCACCCCCCGTATTAGGATCTTTACTACAGGCGCTGTCTCCTTCGCAAGCCCGAGTATCGCCCAGTTGTTTCAATGCAAACTCAGGGCAACAGGTACTAACCTGCGAAAATGAATGAACTGTTATAAAAAGTGCAGCGAGTATAAATAATATTTTTTTCATGGCTGATTATTTGGGGTTGTTTTGGTTACCGGTTCCCGCCGTTGATTTCTCACATCCTTCTTTTTTCTTTTCATAACAAACCAATTTGTTACAAACCGTACAGTCATCAAATGTGATGATATACCGGATGCACCACCGGATATTGGCGCTACAACAACTTACGGTTGGCGGTACGTGGATGATCATAATGGCATCTGTGCCGCTTTGTAAATTTTTAGGAGGCAAAAAATTCCATTCCATGGTATGGTTACCCGTATTGAAATTACCATAGGTTCTGCTGTCTTTATTACAAAGCATGCAGTCGGCGTTTTCGGGTTTGTATTCAAAATAAACCAGTTCAGCTTTTATATTTTTAACCGGCCGGGGCGAAGCCGTAATATTTGTACTTAATACCATGTTGCCGTTTACATCAAATTTCAGGTCTTTTTGAACTACGTTGATCTTAACGGTTTCGCAGATTTCACATTTACAGGGATCAACTTTGATACAGGTGTCTTTTGATGCTTTCCAGAAAAGGTTGGCCTGATCACGTATTTCAGCGCCAATACAAATATTTGATAAATTAGGAGCCGCATTAACGGTGCCCGTAACAGTTAGTTGGTTGCCTGCAGCGATAACCGTGCCAATGGGTGGAGTAAATCCGGCGATGGTTGCCCCCGCCGGCACACTGGATGTTACGGTAAACAGGTTTAATGTGGCCGGGCCGGGGTTGGGATTGGTGATGGTATATGAAAAAGCATACACACCCGGCTTACTGGTGCAGCTGATTCTTATTGAATCAATCTGAATAATATACTGTGTTACAAAAAACATCGTAGGGTTGCTGGTAGCAATTACCTGTGAAGCTCCAGTTGCGTTCCTGGTGGTTGCTTCCACTACCCAAACAAATTCGCAGAGATAAGGAGGACGGCAGGGTCCGGTGTAAATACCAGTTACCGAAGCCTCTGTAATATTATAAACCTCTTTGGTAACGATGGGTTGGTTAGTTCGCAGAGCTTGCGTAGGATTTTGTCCCCGCATCAACTGCCACACCCTTAAACGGTAGCTAACCGGCTCTTGTGGTTTCGGGGTTAAAAGCGTCCACTTAAATGTTATCGGCTTAAGGGCTACTTCAGGGCTAAATTGTTTTTGATCCTCCGGGAAGCTGTTTTTTAAAGTTCCCTGCGTGGCTTTCTCTTCTACTTTAAAATTAAAAGGTTCACTTTTTCCCTCATTTCTACCCATTGGTTTACCTTTTCTGTTTAAAGCCTGAACCTGCCATACAAAACTGCAGAGCATGGGTGGCCTGCAAGGGCCTGTATATATGCCGGTTGCCATGGCCTGGGTAATATTGTCAACATCTTTGGTAACAATGGGTTGGTTGGTTCGCATGGCAGCCATCGGATTTTGCCCTTGCATTAGCTGCCACACCTTTAAACGGTAGGTAACCGGCTCTTGGGGTTTGGGTACCAGGGGTGTCCATCGGAACATGACCGGCTTCAGCATTTCCGCAGCTGTAAATGACTTATCGTTGTCGGGGGTTATTAATGTAGGCGGAGCAAAATCCGTTTCTTTGGGTGTTTCCACGGTAAAGTCCTTGCACACTTCGTTGCTGATGGCTACCCGGTCCGCATTATAAAACTGCACGCATATGGAATAGTTACCGTCTTTCAAATCCCGGCAGCCTTGCAAAGAACCGGTAAGTTCATTGGCCGAAAAGGACCGCGTTGTAAACTCATCAACCTGCAGACCACCCGCAGCATTATTAGCACAAATTACAGATCCGGCCGATTTAATCTGTATCATTAACCGGATTCCCTTTACCTGTGTTCCCGGCGGCAACTGTGCTACCAGTATTAATGAGCCGGGTACATTATTCCAGTTATCTATTACCGCAGGTAATTGTTGTTTTACCGTAAAGTTTACAATTTTTATCTGTTGCTGGCTATACAATACCGGGCAAATAAATGCAGTCAGCAGGAGTAGTATCAGTTTTTTCATAATTGAATTATTTTGGAACACCTGGTCAATAACAGATAGTTTTGACTATACAATATAACCCTATTTTAATACGACTGCAAGCTTAATTTTCAGGTTATGCTGTACATGACGTGCACATCACCAGCTATATTTCATAAACCAGGTAAAGCTTTTACGCCATGCCTGCTTAATTTATCTTTTATATCCCAAAGCCTTTTAAAGAAGCCCATCCGAAAATAGTTTGAAAATTGACGGTACATTTAGAGCAGTTAATTTTATATTTGCCAACTAAAGATATATTTATGAAGTTTATCGTTTCCTCATCAGCATTGCTAAAACAGTTGCAACAGATCAGTGGTGTTATTAATGCCAATACCGTTTTACCCATACTGGAAGATTTTTTGTTTGAAATTGAAAAGAACAAACTGACCGTGGTGGCAACCGACCTGGAAACCGTGATGAAGGTTCACCTGGATATTGAGGCAAAAGACAGCGGTAAAGTATGTATCCCGGCCAAGATCCTGCTTGATTCATTAAAGAATATTGCCGAGCAACCACTTACTTTTAATATTGACAAGAATTTTGCAGTTGAAATTACCAGCGATAACGGTAAGTATAAGGTGATGGGCGAAACGCCGGATAATTTCCCCAAGGAACCTGCGGCTGATGATGCCAATGCATTTACGATGACCTCATCAGGTTTGGTTACGGCCATCAATAAAGCTTTGTTTGCGGTAAGTAACGATGATTTGCGCCCTGCCATGACCGGTGTTTATTTTGAACTGGATAAAAAATCGATCACTTTTGTGGCAACAGATGCACACCGGTTGGTACGTTACACACGTACAGATGTAAGCTGCCCCAATAAAGATTCCTTCATCGTTCCAAAAAAACCATTGAACCTGTTAAAAAATGCTTTGCCGGATAATGATGACGAATTAAATATCTCTTACAACAGCAATCATTTATTTGTTACGCATGGCGGAACCGAACTTGTTTGCCGTTTGATTGATGCCCGTTTCCCGGATTATAAAGTGGTGATACCGGTTGATAACCCTTATAAAATGACCGTTAACAAACATGATTTTCAAAATGCATTACGCCGGGTTAGCGTATTCAGTAACAAAAGTACCAACCAGGTTGCCTTAAGTATCAGCGGCAGCGAATTACAATTGGCTGCACAGGATGTTGATTTTAGTTTTGAGGGAAACGAACGTATGGCCTGCCAATATGATGGCGAGGATCTGCAAATTGCTTTTAACGCTAAATTTTTAATTGAAATGTTGGGCGGTGCCGATACCAACGAAATCAATATGGAACTGAGCACACCAACCAAGGCGGGTATTATAAAACCAACAGAACAGGGTGATGGAGAAGAACTGCTGATGCTGGTGATGCCGTTGATGTTGAATAATTGATCACCGATTATTTTGATTACACAAATTACACTGATTATAACCGAAGCAATTGCTTCGGTTTTTTATTGTTCTGATCTATTACCTTTTTATTAAGTATTTTTAATGCACTTTTTCAATCTAAAACAATAATCATGTTTCTAATCATAATTGGAATAATCATTTTAGTTGCTTCGGTAATTGCGTTAAAAGGTAACCCTGCCCTGGCAAAATTTAAACCTATTGGCCGCATTACAGGTTTTATTTTTATTTTACTGGGCATTTTTAATGCCTGTGTTAAGCAAATTGATGCCGGCCAAGTGGGTGTAAAAATTTTGTTCGGCAGCATACAAAACGATGTGATGGGCAGCGGGCTGCATTTTATTAATCCACTGCTGGATGTAAAAAAACTCGACGTAAAAACCCAGAATTATACCATGAGCGGTGTGCATGACGAAGGTAACCAGGCAGGTGACGATGCCATTCGTGTGTTAACCAGCGACGGACTGGAAGTAACTATTGACCTTACAGTTTTATACCGTGTTGTAGCCGGCGATGCGCCCAGGCTGTTAAGGGAAACCGGTGATGATTACCGTGATAAAATTGTACGCCCCATTACACGAACAAAAATTCGTGACAATGCTGTGTATTACCAGGCAGTAGATCTGTTTGGAAGTAAAAGAGATGTTTTTCAGCAACGCATTTATAAAAGCATTGAGGAAGATTTTAAAAAACGTGGATTGATGCTGGAGCAGTTACTGGTACGTAACATTACTTTGCCCAATTCTGTAAAAGCATCTATCGAATCAAAAATAAATGCAGAGCAGGATGCTAAAAAAATGGAGTTTGTGTTACTCAAAGAAAAGCAGGAAGCGGAGCGAAAAAGGGTGGAAGCACAGGGTATTGCCGATTACCAGCGCATCATCAACACCGGGCTAACCAGCCAGCAATTACAATACGAACAAATCAAAGCCATGAAAGAACTGGCCCTGAGCCAGAACGCAAAAGTAATTGTAATGGGCAAAGGAAATGCACCCATTATTATTGATACAAAAGAATAAGCACTATGAATTTTAAACAGATCGCTTCTTACGATAATTATATGCTGGCCAATATGACCTTGGGACTGATGACTGACCATGAAATTAAATGCCAGCTAAAAGATGAACATATAGTAACCATGGACCCGTTACTCAATGCCGCAGTTGGCGGTATTAAATTATTGGTGGAAGAAAAAGAATATGACAGGGCTTTATCATTAATCAAAGAAGCAGAATATGCTTTTTTGAAAGATATTCCCTGCCCTGCATGTAATAACCTTTCATTAAGTGTAGTGGAAAAAATAAGCAACCCATCCGATTTTTGGGGCAGGCTAAAGAACCAGGTCTTATACGGACAAACATCTACCTACAGCAAAAATTACCGCTGTACAAGTTGTAACAAAACATTTACAGAAATACCCCATTCATTTTAAAAAAGTGAATTTACTGATCCATGAAAAAGATTGCCATGATACCGGCACGTTATGCTGCCACCCGTTTTCCGGCTAAGCTGATGCAGCTGCTGGGCGACAAAACGGTTATTCTTCATACTTACCAGAATACCGTGGCCACCCGTTTATTTGATGAAGTGATGGTGGTTACCGACAGCGAAATCATTTACAACGAAATTGTAAACAACGGCGGCAAAGCTTTGATGAGCCGTAAAGAACATGAAAGTGGCAGCGACCGCATTGCGGAAGTCATCGCCGGTATAGCCGTTGATATTGTGGTAAATGTACAGGGTGATGAACCCTTTGTGCAGCAAGAACCGTTACAAAAATTACTGGAGGTTTTCGCCGATGCGAATGTGCAGGTTGCCTCATTAATGCAGGTACTTTCGGAACAACGTTTTATTGACGACCCCAACTATGTAAAAGTAGCGGTAGATAAAAACATGAATTCCTTAATGTTCAGCCGCAGCCCTATTCCCTATCACCGGGATAAAAACACAACGCCCGTTTATTATGAACATATTGGCGTGTACGCTTTTCGTAAACAGGCTTTGCTGAATTTTACACACTGGCCCATTACGCCGCTTGAAGCTGCAGAAAAAATTGAATGCCTGCGTTACCTCGAAAACGGTGTACCGCTGAAAATGGTGTTAACCCGGTACATGGGTATTGAGATTGATACCCCTGAGGACCTGGAAAGGGCGGCTTTGCTGCTGAAAACTGTTTAACCACAGCGTTAAAACATGCAGTATATGATGTATAAAAACATAGCCAATGGATTTAATGAACTTTTGCGTGAAAAAATTGGCATGGCAATAAAAGTACAGCATGCACAACGCACAGGTTCTCACATACCTTACGTGCTCAGCAAGCCGGTTGGAACTTTTAATAAATTTCCATGTTAAACTTGTAAAAGGCGGTATTAAGCGATTGGTATTATAACTTTGTGTCCTTTGTGAAAAAACGTTGTGCCTGCTGCGGTAAATTTTTTGGTAAAAATAAAATCTTATGAGTTTCAGAAATTTTAAAATGGTTGGCTATGTTATTTATGGCCGTGGTTCTTTTAACCAACTGGATGAGATCATTGCTCCGCACAGAAAGGCAGGAGCACCCATGGTTTTTTTAGTGGATCATTTCTTTGCCACAGGATCCCCGCAGAGCCATGCAGGCCTTGGGGAAGGAAACAGGCTCGCCGAACGCATTTCCCTTCGCGGTAACGACAAGTTGATTTTTGTTGATGTAACCTACGAACCCAAAACCACCTATGTGGATAGTTTGGCCAATCAGTTAAAAGAGGAGTTTGGAACTGTAAGCGGCATAATAGGTATTGGCGGCGGATCAACCCTGGACCTGGCCAAAGCAGTTTCCTTAATGATAAACAACCCCGGCAGCAGTGCCGATTACCAGGGATGGGACCTCGTAAAGAATGCCGGTGTATATAAAGTAGGTATCCCAACTTTAAGTGGTACGGGTGCCGAAGTCAGCCGCACAACTGTGCTCACAGGACCCACAAAAAAACTGGGCATGAACTCTGATTTTACACCATTTGACCAGATCGTTCTTGATCCGGAGTTAACAGCCAATGCCCCCGCTAACCAGCGTTTTTATACCGGCATGGATTGTTATATACATTGTATCGAAAGTTTGAACGGCACCTTTTTAAATGAGTTCAGCAAAAGTTATGGAGATAAAGCTCTGCAACTTTGCCGGGATGTGTACGTAAACAAAGACCAGTGGGATGCTGATAGTGACGATAAATTAATGATGGCATCCTATGCCGGTGGTATGAGCATCGCCTACAGCCAGGTAGGAGTGGCCCATGCTGTAAGCTATGGATTAAGCTATTTACTGGGAACCAAACATGGTATTGGTAATTGTATTGTGTTTGATAAACTGCATGATTACTACCCCGAGGGTGTTAAGGAATTCAAATACATGGTAGAAAAAAACAATATAGATATTCCCCAACGTATTTGCGCCGGATTAACTGATGCTGATTTTGACAGGATGATCGATGTATCATTGGGCATGAAGCCTTTATGGGAAAATGCACTGGGTAAAGACTGGGAAAAACAAATAACAAGGGATAAGCTGCGGGTCCTGTACGAACTTTTGTAGTATATTGGCCAGTTTTTTACTCCTTGTTCATTTTATTATTACATTTACGGCTGGTTTTTATAAAATACATATATGAAGAGAATACTAATCCTGTCTCTGCTGATCATTACAACCCTATTTGTAAACGCTCAATCAGACGCAGACGATGACAAAAACGTGGTCATCAGCAAATCCACCAAGGTTTTTAAATTTGTAAAAGGCAATTCCGAAAACCCGGTACAGATTAAAGAGGAAAGCAGCCGTATTTATACCTGTAATAACTACCGCACAGATGTGCAGGTTGTTGAATTTTACGATGATATTGAAACCATGGACGACGTCAATATTTATGTTAACAATTCCAGGAAAAACTCCGTTACACCAAAATATGATTACTATAATTCAGACGGTATTTTTTATTCAGATGCGCATGTCTGTTATTTTATGTTACCCCTGTTAAAACAGGGTTCCACATCTGAAGTAATCTTTAAAAAGACAACGCTGGATCCCCGCTATTTTACCAGCATTTATTTTATGGATGATAAGGAAATCCTGGAGCAGGAAGTGAAGATCATTGTTCCTTCCTGGGTAGATCTGGATATCAAAGGTTATAATTTTGAAAAGTTCAATATTACAAAAAATGTTAGCCGCGATGGTGACGAAACTGTGTACACGTATACCATGAAGAATATCCCCGCTATGAGCAGCGAACACGATGCGCCCGGCCCGAGTTATTATACTCCCCACGTGCTGGTCATGTGCAAATCGGCTGAACCAAAAGATGAAAAGATCGTTTATTTTAAAACCGTAAAAGAGCAATACGACTGGTATAAAAGCCTGGTAGCACAAATAGGTAATGAAGAAAAAACCGTAAAAGAAAAAACACTGGAAATTATTACCGGGTTAAAAACCGATGAAGAAAAAGTAAAAAAAGTGTTTCAGTGGGTGCAGGATAATATTCGCTATATCGCTTTCGAAAATGGTATTGCCGGATTTAAGCCCGAGAAAGCCCAGGAAGTATTGAGAAAAAAATACGGCGACTGTAAAGGCATGGCCAATTTATTAACGGTGATGTTGCGATCCATCAGCTTAGATGCCCGCATATGCTGGATTGGCACCAAACATATCGCCTATGATTACAGTACACCATCATTATCGGTAGATAACCACATGATTTGTGCATGGATGAATAAGGGCAAACCCATTTATTTAGATGCCACGGAAAAATATATTGGCTTTGGTGAAATAGCAGAACGTATCCAGGGCAGGCAAACTCTCATTGAAAATGGCAACCTGTATTTACTTGAAAAAGTGCCAACTGCCACGGCTCAACAAAATACCGCAACCGAAAGCAGGAAATTTACCATCGATGGCAACAACCTGGTGGGCCATGTAACCCAAACCTGGAAGGGAGAAAACAAAGTATGGTTGCTGGTAGGCTTAAACAGCATTAAACAGGACAAACAGGAAAATGCATTAAAACAGTTTTTATCCGAAGGCAAAACAAATTTCAACATCAGCAATTTAAAAATTGACAACATGTCAAATTATAATGCCGATCTTAAAGTAGAGTATGATGTAATTTGGAAAGATATATTGACCACTTTTGATAAAGACACTTACCTGGATGCTGATAACCGCCGTAACCTGGATAATTTTAAGATAGACACTATAAAACGTAAACTGCCTTACTGGTTCGATTTTAAAAATAACCTGGTTTTTGAAACGGAAATTCTGTTACCTGCCGGTAAAACCATCAGCACCATGCCCGAAAAATTATCCATCAGGCAACCCGGTTACAGCTTTAATGCTTCTTACAGCAGTGTAAGTGGAAAAGTGATTTACAAAAACGAGATCATTTTAAGCCAGTCGGAAATTAATCCCGAAAATTTTTCACAGTGGAATAAGGATATTGACCAGCTTACCAATTTTTATAACCAACAGATCGTGATCACACAAAAAAATTAAACATGAAACATATTTTACTAACGTTTGCAGTATTTTTTACTGCCATTTCAGGTATTGTAAAGGCACAGTCGAAAGACGAGGCTAAATACCGCAATGAATCTGAGAAAATGCGCAGCTCTATATGGGCCTGGAACCTTCCACAGTTTAAAATAAAAGAAATTCCGGAGCAGTATGCCAAAGCATCCAAAGTGATCATAGCACATCATACCGAACTAAGTGCCGACAGTAAATCCAAGTTTGCCTATTACGGTTTGGGTTTTGGACTTAAAAAAGAACAAAACCTTACGGAAGTAGTAAGAGAGCTCATTAAAATCAATGATAAAAATGCCGTTACCGATTATTCGGAATTAAGTTTTACCATGTTTGAAAGATCCAGCGGTTTTTACACCACCGACAAAACCACTACTTATGTTGGGGTACGTGTAATTAAACCAAACGGAAGCATCAAGGAAATTAATGCCGATGATATTGTACTTGCCAGGGACGACAAATCAGAGAAAAAAGCCAAAGTGGCTATTCCCGATCTGCAACCCGGTGATGTACTCGATTATTTTATCGCCACCGAGCAATCCATAACCAACGATATTAGTACCAAACTTTACCGTATCCTGTTGTTTGATGATGCGCCCATTTTAAACCTGTCGTTTCATGCTGAGTTGGGAAAAAAATACACCATTGAATACCGCAGCTATAACGGAGCACCCGAATTACAAGTTGATAAAAACGATGAAAAGGAAATTATCGTGGATGTTAAAAAAACCAATATCCCGGCATTTGAAACATCGCTTTGGGTGGCTCCGGGCCTGCAGTTACCTTTTATACGCATGAATATTTCTTTAGGATATCGTGGATTGGGAGCTAAATATATGGGTACCAAAAAACCGGGTGAGGTATCCAAAAACACCGATAGCGAAGAGTTTATTGAAGACATCGGCGATAATTATTCCGGCAGGTACGCCAATGGTTATTGGATGAAAGTGGCTAAAAAAGAATACGATGATATTGAAAGCGATGCTAAGAAAAAAGCCAAACAGGCCGGGCTTAACTTTAAGGAAATGAGCGACGAAGAAAAAGCCGCACATCTGTTTTATACCCTTCGATTTACCAGATTGATGGATTTTAATATTAATCAGCTGGAAGACAATATTAATATTGGCGATGGTAATTATAACGGATTAGCCTTTCCCATTTTTGCCACATTAAAAGCATCCGGTCTCGATCCGGCCATATTGGTTACCAGCAACCGCACCGGGCTGCGTATGGCTGAAGTGATGAGTGCCAGCGATCTTATTGCAACTACTTATTTACCCGGTGCAAACAAATTCCTGAAGATTGAATCTGTTTATGATATTCCATTTACTCCCCGGGTTGAAACGGAAGGCCAAACCAATACCAAAAGCTTTACGTTCAAGCATCCTGCCATGCTCAGGGGAAGTAGTCTTACCAATATTGATCCGGGACCCAATGTTCCGGTAACTACAGCTGATAAGAATGCCCATATTGAAAACCTGAAGATCTCCGTTGCCGCCGATAATAATAACCTGGCTGTAAAAAGATCCACTACCTTAAAAGGTTTTTATAAAAGTGATGAACAAAAGAACCTGATCCTGTATGAAGACTTTTATGAGGCTGAAAGAAAGGCCCTGGGCGAAGAAAAATCTTTACTGGAGAAACTGGAAGATGGAAAGCGCAGTAAAAAATATGTGGATGAAGTTAAAGCAGCTTTTGCCGAAGCACGGAAAAAACAAAAAGATGCATTTGTAAAAGAAGCCAAAGGTTGGTTAGAACAGGACATCACCGACCTGAAAGATTATAAAACCGATAACCTGGGTGTGCGGCATACGGCTCCCAACTTTGTGTACAGCTCTTCATTTAATGTAGGTGGCCTGGTAAAAAAGGCGGGTAATAATATTATTGTGGAGATCGGAAAAATTCAGGGCCAACCCCTGGTAATTAAAGAGGAGCAGCGCAGGCGTGATATAGATATTTATATGCCTTTTGCCCGCAGCATTGAATACAATATTGAAATGACCATACCCGATGGTTATACCGCCGAAGGTGTTGCGGCTTTAAATAAAAATGTGGAGAACGAAACGGGGTTATTTAAAGTGGAAGCCACCGCAACCGATAAAGTCATAACCATCAAAATCAAAAAGCAGTACCTGCATAATTTTGAACCCGCCAAAAACTGGGATAAAATAGTTGCCTTTACCGACGCAGCCAATGACTGGGTGGGCGCTAAGTTATTGTTGAAGAAAAAGTAGACCAGCAACGGATATGGAGAAGATAAAAAGTTTAAACTATTTTATACTTTGCGTATACGCTATTGACCTTTTAAAAAGCGAAACGCTATCTTATTCCGATTATACCGGTATCTAGTCCAAAGCCAATTTGTTATAGGTATTAGATGATGTGTTGCAGCCTGCTACCGTTCGGTCAAATGGAAATTTATATCCTGTACCCGGTTACAATTGGATGAAATTAAGAAAATCTAAAAAATAGACTTTACATTGGATTATTATGAAAAAATCAAATACATTTTGATTTCCCAAATACTTACTTTATATTAGTGTATTCCTTTATAAAACTTCCCGTTTGGCATGTACGATTTTTGTTATGCCTACTGAATTTAAAGGTTAGGATTCCCCAGTTTTGTCAGTAAGGGTTGATTACTGTAAACAAACTCGGGCATGTTTTTTAGCCAGAAACTAACCAGATTTTTTAACCTAAAACAAAATACCATGTTATCATCAGCACAAATGAAAACAGTCCTTCCCAGATTGAACTGGGATAAAGCGCAATTGTATCTTCCCTTTATCGCTACCGTATTACCGAAATTCGGTATCGATACCCCGCTCCGTAAGGCGCACTTTCTCTCACAAGTGGCACATGAAAGTGGCGGCCTTCAGTATTCGCAGGAAAATCTGAACTACTCGGCACAGGGCTTGAGGAGTGTTTTTGGAAAATATTTCCCGACTATTGAAATCGCCAACGCTTTTGCCCGGAAACCTGAAAAAATTGCAAACAGGGTGTATGCCGATAGAATGGGCAACGGGAACGAGGCAAGTGGCGATGGCTGGAAATATAGGGGGCGGGGATTGATTCAACTTACCGGAAAAGAAAACTATCAAAAGTTTGGCCAGGACCATGGTATCGATTGTGTTAAAAAACCAGATATGCTGCTGGAACCAGAATGGGCACTTACATCCGCCTGCTGGTTTTGGAAAAAACGGAACCTCAATCCTTTCGCAGATGCCAACGATATTGTGATGATCACCAAAAAAATAAACGGGGGTATCAATGGTCTTAACGACCGGCAGCAATATCTCGCTTCATTTAAAAGTATCTATCAGATTAAATAGGCTAAAGCGCATGCGGAGCAGATAAGTGTAGAGTTAGCTGTAATTTAAAAAATCGCTTTGATTCGTGGCTCAGGAACCAGGATACCTTATAAAAGTATTAAATTGAGTAATGGAAACTCAGCTAAGAAAATCCAATAACTGATAAAATATATTTCCAAACAGTATAGCCTGGTAAATGGTTTCATGTACCAGGCTGTACTGTAAACTAAAATTTAGTGTGCAGATATTTGAAAAGACAATCAGGCGAAGAGTTGATAGCTGTTAATGCATTTCGATCATGCCCAATCATATCCATCTTATCTGGCAACAAAATGGCTTAGGTGGTAAAGAGTTTCGTCCTGAAACAGGTTGGCTACAAATCAGCCGAAACCGGATACCAATAAACCAGGCATCAGTTCCGGGTGAACGTCCCGGTTGCTGTCGGTATATTTCCTCGTTTGCTGCAATACCTGCCCGGTGACGTTAAATCGCCAACTTTTGACTTCCGACATTTCCGGTAAAGCATTAATTTTTATCTTCAAAAGCGTAATTTCAGGCTCATGTTCAAATTACCATCTCAACAAAATGACTGAAGCTGAATCTAACAATATAATAAAAGACATAAAGAAAAGTCATGAAAAGCTAACTGAAAATTATGAAAAAGCTATGTTTAACTCCTTCATAAGTTGCTATGATAACTCCCCGGATTTTTATCAACTCAGTAGTGAGGGCAAAATGAGAAATGATAAAGCGTTCAAAAAAACAGGTGTTGATTTTTATAATACACTTAAACAACAAAAGATTTCGACCATAATCAAAAAAATAAACGTTGTTGACAACGGGCTTTATTTCAGGCCGGGCCGGAAACATCATGGCACAGTTTAATAATGGAGATACCATGAAAATGAACAATTACTCAATCACAAGTGTGTTAAAAATTTTTGACGGCAAATAGAAAATAATTAATGTTCATGAACCTGCATTACCTCCTCAAATTTTTAATAAGGAATAACGAAAGGTTACCGCCAACACTTTATTTGTAAGTTAAAACCATCAAAAACAACCTTATTATGATAAAAATGAAAATTAAACTGGCGTTTGTGTCTTTTTTAATGACCTTCCTGTTTAGCTGCAGCAACAGCCCTGACAAAAAAGACAATTCGCTAACTCAGCTTGAAGCAAAAGAAAATGTTGGCAACCTTCAAAAAGACACGGGTGCCGAAAATACTTCAATTGCTACCGGGGAGAAAAGTTCTCCTTCAACTATTGAATTGTTGCTGGGCAAATGGCAACATATTGATGACAAAACCAACTATTTATTATTCGAGGGTAACCTTAGAAAGGAAATAGCAGGGGGCATGGATAAATGGGATGAGGAAACTTTTATCCTGTCTGATAAATGCTCAAATGAAACTGATAAAGACAATGGAACCGGGCCTGAAAAGGACAGATACATTTCCTGCACAGCATCAGACATGTGTTGGTACATTGCAGGAATAGATAAAGAGAATTTAACATTATCCTATATCGGAAGGGGGAATACTTTGACTTATAAACGGGTGAAATAAAATCCGCAGCGCATGTAGCTTTTTTTAAGCTGGTAAAGGCTTTCTCTTTATCCTGCCATTTCAGTTTAGCAATAATATAGGATTATACCCTCTTGATTTACTAAATAATCCAAAGCACTACGTTGAAATCTCAGATAGTTCACGGTTTGCAGGTTGATCTCCTGTTTTCTGGAAAATCTGCCGGGGCGATTTCAATTGCCCCGTCCGTGAAGTATTGCATTTGTTGAATCAGCCGCCAGGCAGAAAGATCAGGCCCTGGTCATTATAATTTTAAATTATTGGCCCGCAAATAGAGAAAATACCGCCTTTCATTTTTTATCTTTATAAAAACAGCATGTATGAAAAATTTATTTACGAAAGACGCCTATACAGAAATTACGAATCGTATTCATGCCCTTACTCCCGAAACGCAGCACCAGTGGGGTAAAATGAACGTGGCTCAAATGCTGGCACATTGTAAGGAAGCATTTACTGTGCCGCTCAGCGAAAAAAAATTGCCCCGAATGTTTATCGGGTTGTTGGTTGGCTGGGTGTTTAAGAAAAAATTGTACAATAACGAACCCTGGAAAAAAAACCTGCCCACTGCCCCTAATTTTATCATTAAGGATGAACGTGATTTTGAAATAGAAAAAAAGGCGTTGCTGGAGCTGGTTAACCGCTTTCATCACGGCGGGGCCGAAAAGGTGGGCCTTTACCCGCATCCCATGTTTGGCACATTCAGCTCCGAACAATGGGGACAGGCTATGTACAAACACATGGATCATCATCTCATGCAGTTTGGGGTGTAGCTGTTACAATTTCATCAACCTGTTAACCGCTTCATCCAGGGTATTTTCATTCTTGGAAAAACAAAAACGTAATACTTTATTATCTTCCCCGTTTTTATAAAAGGCCGACGTGGGTATGGTAGCTACTCCATATTCTTTTGTTAACCTGGTGGCAAAGTCTTTTTCATTTTCAGAAGAAATATCGCGGTAACTGTACAATTGAAAATAACTGCCGTATGAAGGAAGCACTTTAAATTTTGTTTGCTCCATTCCTTTTTTTAAATAATCTCTTTTTTGTTGCAAAAAAGTACCCACCTGTAAATAATAATCCTTTTTCTTTAAAAATTCAGCCAGTGCAAATTGTACCGGGCTGTTGCTGGTAAAGCAGTTAAACTGGTGTACTTTTCTGAACTCATTCATCAAAGCCGGCGGCGCAACGCAGTAACCCATTTTCCAGCCGGTGCAATGGTAAACCTTACCAAAGGAAAAACAAACAAAACTTCTTTCAAACAGATCCGGGTAACGTAACATGCTTTCATGTTTTTTACCGTCAAAGATCAAATGCTCGTATACTTCATCGCTTAATATAAAAATACCCGTACCCTGTACAATGGATTGTAATTGCAAAATATCATCCGCATCCAAAACAGCACCCGTTGGGTTATGCGGTGTGTTCAGCATAATGAGTTTGGTTTTGGAAGTGATCTTTTGTTTTACCAACTCCCAGTCAATTTTGTAATCGGGGTAAACCAGCGGAATCAATACCGGCAATGCCCCATTCAATTCAACGGTTGGTATATAACAATCGTATGCGGGTTCAAAAACGATGACCTCATCGCCGGGTTGCAGAATGGTTGTAAGTGCCGTGTAAATAGCATAGGTTCCGCCGGGTGTAATGGTGATCTCTGTATCGGGATCAATATTGGTGTAATAGAGTCCTTCCATTTTTGATGCCAGCTGTTCCCTTAAGGCAGGCAGGCCATTCATATGTACATATTGATTATGCCCGCTTTGCATGGCTTTGTTTACCAAAGAAACCAGCTCTTCATTCATGGCATAATCCGGAAAGCCCTGCCCCAGGTTAATGGCTTTGTATTGGTTGGCCAATACACTCATTACCGTAAAAATAGTTGTGCTTACCTGTGGAAGCTTACTTTGAATGGTTGGTTGCAATAGCAGGTATTTTTACAGGTATTTTTCGCCCTTGTTTCTTTTTATTTCAGCAACATATTCCTTAATGTCCTGTTCTTTATCTTTTTTGCAAATGAGTAATACATCCCGGGTATCTACCACCACAAATTCATCGAGGCCCTGTAAAACAATTAATTTTTTGCCATTGGCATGAACCATATTGTTAGTGGCGTCAATGATCATCACATGATCGCCCGCAACAGCATTGCCTAAATAATCTTTCTCCAGGTTATCGTACGTACTGGCCCAGGTGCCCAGGTCGCTCCATCCAAAAGAAGAAGGAATGATATATACATTGTCTGCTTTTTCCATCACCCCGTAATCAATAGAAATATTTACACACAAGGGGTAAATGCGCTCGATGGCTTCTTTTTCATTTATGGTATTGAAATGGTTTTTTTCTGCGTCAAAAACTTCTGCCACTTCCGGTAAATAACTTTCAAAAGCTTTGATGATATTTTTTACCTGCCAAACAAAAATACCGGCATTCCACAAAAAATCGCCGCTGGCAATAAAGGTTTTGGCCAGTTCTTTGTCGGGTTTTTCTGTAAAGGTTTTTACTTTATACACATTTTCGCTTACGGCCTGCTGTTCGTACTGGATATAACCATACCCCGTATTGGGGTGCGTGGGTTTTATACCCAGCGTTATTAATCCCTTAATATTGGCTGTAAATTCCAGCGCATCATTGCAAATTTTTTCAAAGCCGGCCTCATCCGTAATAATATGATCAGAAGGTGCGCAGATTAAATTGGCTTCCTTGTTCTGCTCATATAGTTTATAGGAAATATAGGCAACGCAGGGCGCTGTATTTTTCCGTGAGGGTTCGCACAAAATATTTTCAACAGGCAGTTCGGGCAATTGTTCGGCTACTATATCCTTATAATTTTCAAAAGTAATGATATAGATATTTTCAACAGGTATAAATTTGGCAAACCTGTTAAAGGTTGATTGAATCAGCGTTCTGCCGGTATTCAATATATCCAGAAATTGTTTAGGGTAATCTGCCCGGCTGATGGGCCAAAACCTGCTTCCGATTCCCCCGGCCATGATCGCTACGTAATTATTTTTGTTCATGTTAGCTTTTATGATTACAAAATTATTGATTTGATTTTTATCTTACCCATCTCATTTACCCCGTTGCACTTTTGACCCGGGCTGATCGCCTTCATCCATGATCATTTTAAAATACATTTAAAGGATGCCTTCTCGTACCAGGTCATGTAAATGAATTACGCCGGCATAAGTTCCATTGTCTTCAACAATCAACTGGCTGATATTGTATTTACGCATTTCTTCTAATGCATTAACGGCCAAAACATCCGAAGCAATCGTTTTGGGATTACTGCTCATGATATCATGGGCTTGCAGGTTGTCGAAAACTGTTGTTTTTTCCAGCATTCTTCTTAAGTCGCCATCGGTAATGATACCTAAAATATGTTGCGATGCATCAACCACAACTGCGGTGCCCAACCTGTTCTGTGTCATTTCAACAATGACTTCCCGGATACTGGCTGCTGGTAAAATTTGGGGCCTGGCATTTTGGGCGGCAATTTCAGCAACCCTTAAATATAATTTTTTGCCCAATGTTCCCCCGGGATGAAATTTGGCAAAATCACTGCTGTTAAATCCCTTCAGTTCCATTAAACAAACAGCAAGCGCATCGCCCATGACCATTTGGGCGGTTGTGCTGCTGGTAGGTGCCATATTGATCGGGCAGGCTTCCTGCTCTACCGTAGTATTTAAAATGATATCGCAGTTAAGTGCCAGGAACGACCCGGTGTTACCAACCATACCCACTAAAATATTTCCAAAATTTTTTACCAGGGGTGCTAATACTTTTATTTCGGGACTGTTACCGCTTTTGCTGATCACCAAAACAATATCATCCATTTGTATCATACCCAAATCGCCATGAATGGCATCTGCTGCATGCATAAATATGGATGGCGTTCCTGTACTGTTTAACGTAGCAACAATTTTTTGGGCTATTACGGCACTTTTTCCAATACCACTTACGATCAATCTTCCTTTACTTTTAGCAATTTGCTCAACAGCTGTTACAAAATCAGCATCAATAAATGCTTTTAAGCCTTCTATTGAGTTAGTTTCTAACTCAATAGTACGCAATGCAACCGTTATAATTTTGTCCTTATTCATCAATAATGCCGCAAACCTACTTCAAATCATTCATAATGCAAAGAACAGTGTATGTAGAACTTCGGCCAAAGACATACCCATTATAATTTTACAAGATGATTTTTTGTGAGTTAACTTATTTTGACTAATTTAAGTGAATCAATTGGCTGTATATTGAATACTGTTTATGCAGATTGGGTTTGATTTTGAGGCGATTTTGAATTAACTTCATTTCCCTTAAAAAAAACCTGTTCACTTTGTAAACGGACAAATAATCAAAATAACAGGCAGGTAAAATTATGGCTAAGACAAAATCCATTACGAAAGAACCTAAAGTAGCAATTAAAGCGCTGCTGGAAAACCAACCAGACTTAAGCACCCAACTACAACATCAATTTGGTTTTAATGGCTTTAAGGGCCCACAGGAAGAGATCATCGAAAGCCTGCTGAATGGCAACGACACTTTTGTAATTATGCCTACAGGAGGTGGCAAAAGTTTATGTTATCAACTTCCGGCTATGATCAGTGAAGGCGTTGCCATTATTGTTTCTCCGTTGATCGCATTAATGAAAAACCAGGTAGACCTGGTTCGTGGTTATAGCAGCAAAGATGATGTAGCCCATTTTTTAAACAGCACTTTAAATAAAGGGCAGCAAAAAATTGTAAAAGATGACCTGACCACGGGTAAAACCAAGATGTTATATGTGGCTCCCGAAACCATGACCAAAGAAGAGAATATCGCTTTTTTCAAAAGCCTCAAAATCTCTTTCTTTGCGGTTGATGAAGCGCATTGTATATCTGAGTGGGGCCACGATTTCAGGCCTGAATACAGGAGGCTGAGAGAGATGATGGATTTGATTGATGAAAAAATTCCGGTGATTGCTTTAACAGCAACCGCCACGCCAAAAGTACAAAGTGATATTGTTAAGAACCTGGGGTTGCGCAACGCAAAGATCTTTATTTCTTCCTTTAACCGGCCCAATTTGTATTATGAGGTGCTGCCTAAAATAAACCTGGACCAAACCAATAAAAGTATTGTTCGCTTTATTCAGTTGCACAAAAATAAAAGCGGTATTATTTATACCCTCAACCGTAAAACAACCGAAGAGCTGGCTAAAATGCTGATGGCAAACGGTATTAAAGCAGTGGCCTACCATGCAGGGCTTGACAGTAAATTAAGATCGCAGAGACAGGACCAGTTTTTAAATGAAGATATGGATGTAATTGTTGCCACCATTGCCTTTGGGATGGGCATTGATAAGCCCGATATCCGTTTTGTAATTCATTATAATATCCCCAAATCCATTGAAAATTATTACCAGGAAACCGGCCGTGGCGGCAGGGATGGACTTGAGGGAAAATGTGTGCTTTATTACTCTCATAAAGATGTTGCCAAGCTGGAACATTTAATGAGAGATAAGCCTTTAAGCGAAAGAGAAGTAGGGGCACAGCTAATACATGAAACCGTTGCTTATGCCGAAAGCAGTGTGTGTCGCCGTAAAACCCTGTTACATTATTTTGGAGAACATTACGATGATAAGAAAAGTTGTGGTCATTGCGACAACTGTTTACAGCCCAAAGAAAGAATGGAAGCCAAAAATGAAGCGGTAACGGTATTAAAAATAGTCAAAGCACTGGGCGAACAGTTCCCCGTCGAATACACCTTACTCATTCTCGCCGGTAAAGCTACTCCCCAGGTTAAAATGTACCGGCATGAAGAGCTAAGTGTTTTTGCCAGTGGTAAAGATAAGGAGCCACATTTCTGGAACAGCCTGATACGACAGATGTTATTGGGTGGATTGATTGAAAAAGATATTGTTGAATATGGTTTGCTGAAACTGACAAAAGCGGGTACGGCATTTTTAAAGAAACCCACTTCTTTTAAGATCGTACTAAATAATTTATTTGAAGAGGCCAATGCAGATGATGAAGAAAGCGAACAGTCAGCAGCGGAAGCAGCTGCCGTTGATGAAAAGCTGGTGACTTTACTAAAAGACCTGCGTAAGCAGGTTTCCAAAGAAAAAAACCTGCCGCCGTTCGTGATCTTTTTAGAAAACAGTTTGGAAGACATGGCCACTATGTACCCCACTTCGATGGAAGAACTGGAAAAAATAAGTGGCGTAAGCAAGGGAAAAGCCATTCGTTATGGAAAACCTTTCCTGGAATTAATTACAAAATATGTAGGAGAAAATGATGTGGTACGTCCGGATGATTTTGTAATGAAGAGCGTGGTAAACAGGAATAATAATAAGATTTTTATCATTCAAAACGTAGACAAGAAGATTCCGTTGGAAACGGTTGCCAAAACCCGCGACCTGCGAATTGATGAACTTTTGGAAGAAATGGAGACCATTGTTGCCAGTGGCACCAAACTGAATTTAGATTATGCCATTGATGAAATGGTTGATGAGTATGAGCAGGAGGAAATACTGGATTATTTTAAAAGTTGTGAAACCTCTTCGCTGCAGGTGGCACTGGAAGAGCTGGCTGATAGTAATTTTAACTGGGAGCAGTTGAAGCTGATGCGGATCAAGTTTCTATGTGAATACGGCAATTAAGACCCCTCTAAAGAACTTTTTTCTTTCTCTTTCAAAGAACCTCAAAAGAGAGACTTACCAGGTTACAATATATTATTGATCTTTATTTTTTGGACGCAGATTGCAGATTTTGGAAGAATCCCCTTATTTTTGCAGCCCGAATCGAATTTCAACAATCCTTGTTCCTTGTTCGATATTTGGATGGTGCGGTAGCTCAGTTGGTAGAGCAAAGGACTGAAAATCCTTGTGTCGGCGGTTCAATCCCGCCCCACACCACAAAACAGACAAGGCTTTCAGCGAATAACTGAAAGCCTTTTTTATTTCTGGTACAACATAGGTACAACAATTTAGAAAATTAAACCTTTCCAAGTCAAAAGCACTTTACATAAGTGGCTTCTTCTGTGGAATAAGTCTCCCAAATCAAGCAATATCCCTTAGGTGTTAGTTCGCTTGCGAACTATTTCTCTTATTAGAACGATTTCTATATTTGAGTCGTAATTTCTTGATAAAATGGCTATCCAAACATAATCTATATTAACCCTTATCGTAAAATTATTGGGGAATTAGCTTTTATTAAATCGAGCCAAATCCAGAAATGCACTATGATAGTTTATTGAAAATTGCATCCAATAATGAAACTAAAGTAATTTTAAAAATATGTTGGTGAGTTTTTAAGAAGAAAGGTTACTATTAATCAAGCATAAAAATGTTAAGCACCGGGATTTTTTATCATCCTTCATCATACACCAGCATCACGTCAAAATCAAAATCCGGTGTTGAACTCAACAGCTCTATTGTAACCTGGATGGGGTATTCTGATTTATAAGGTGTATCCTCCCAAAAATTTCCGGGAATATCAATGGGTTGACTTAATACAAATACAGGCTGATAATGGTGTGGACCTGGAGATATTGGATAAGGCGAAGACTTAACCATCGTTCCTTTATTATTTGAACAGGTAACCTGCACGTATAAACCGGTTCTTGCAAGCCGCCCTCCCCATTCACCCGGATGTGACCAATCAAACAAAGGTGTAAGAATGATCTTTTTTATTTGAATAAATGCGCTCTGATTTTTAATAACGAATTCTTTTTTTCTTTCAGCATTTGTGAAACGCATAGCAAGATCTTTTTTTAAGGAAGCAGTGCCCTCTATATTATAACTGGTTCCTGCGCCTGCCCCATTCAATACCAGCAATTTATTTTTAACCATATCTGTCAGTGTTCTTTTTACTGTTGATAAGGGGATATTTAGCTTTTCAGCCATTTCACCTGATTTGGAGCCTGGATGGTTTTCAATGAAGGAATATATTTTTTTCTCTCTTTGCGACAGCTTTTCAGATTTAGTTTGTACTTCCAGTTTGTCCATCAACAACTTTTGTATATTCTTCATGCAATCTAAAAAGAACATTACCCAGGGGTAAACATCTTCTCCAGGCCTTTGCCTTTGACATTGCATGAGGATGCTGTAATATTCCGATTTCCTGCTTTCAATTTCATGTTCAAAACTCATATATTGAATCCATGAATACCCGCTCTTTAAAAGTAACAAGGTTCCCAATAAACGACTCAATCTTCCATTGCCATCCTGGAAAGGATGAATGCTTAGGAAATCATAGATAAATACAGCCGATTTTATCAACGGGTGCGTTTGTTTATCCGACTTATACCATGCTACTAATTTACTCATAGCATCTTCAGTGGAAAAGCCGGGATCTGTGGTTTGAAAGATCACATGCCTTGAGCCATCCGGATTTTGTGCTTCAACCACATTGCTGTGTTGTTTATAATTACCCCTGTGCCATGCATCCTTTTCGCTGTATTTCATCAGCAGGTTATGCAGATGTTTCAGGTTGTTCTCGGTAAGCTCTATATCCCTGAAAGATTCGGCGACCTGTTCCAGTGTTTCGTAATAACCTGCTACTTCCTGCTGATCCCGCTCTTCTAATTTTGAGATAGTAAGATTTTTTATTAGTACGGCTACTTCATCATCTGTCATTTTTGAGCCCTCAATTCGCGTAGATGCGCCTACACTCCGTACTGTAGCAATAGATTTTAACTGCTTCAGCGTTTGCCCTTCTCTTTTTTCAATAGTTCCCCATGAAGCATCAAACCTGTCTATTAAGCTGATCTCATTGGTTAATTGCATCCAATCTGGGGCAAACAAAAAAGTATAAATAAGATTTGACATTATTATGAGACGATTTGAGACGCAATTATACGATAAATATTCAAAAATTACAAATACATGATACGATTTGATTCGATTTTATACTTAAATGAGCTAGTAATTAAAGAAACCGTTTTTACCAACGACCTTTGCTATCTAAATAAAAAATATGGAATCTCTATTACTTTACGGCATCAAACCAGAAGAATTTTTTGAAAAGCTACGATCCATTATAAAGGAGGAGCTAAAAAATGACCGGTGTCAGCAATGCTATCTTTATAAAAGCTATTAACGAGGGAATTGTAAAACCTCAACTTGTAAAGGGCAGAAAAAAAGCAATGTACCTGGAATCAGAAGTTTTAAAGATTGAAAAAAGGAGAAGAAGTTCATAGTTGGATCATATCCTCTTCCTGAACTGGAATAAAGGTTTCTTTTTTCTTTGTGACCTCTTCTATAGCATGGTTTGCATAATTAAAGTCCTCGCACCATTTCCTGCATCTTTTCTTTAACCCTGGTTCGAGGTATTTTTCAAACCAATATATGTGCTTCATCATGGCATAATTGTCTTTGTATATGTCAACGTAATCAGAAAGTTTGTATTGAAAAAACTCTTCTTTTAACCGTTTAATATCTTCCCGAATAATATCCGCCGAAGGCATTTTGACAGGAGAAGTATTAAAATCTTTTAAATCAGCGGGAATCTTAAACGACTTCTTTTTATTTTTTTTATCCTTATTATTTTCAGCAGCATTTGCAAGGTTTTTTTTAAATCTTACCTGGTCATCTATATACTCCATATATCTTCCTAGATTAACATTTCGTTCTTTTAATTCTTTGGCCAAAGCAATTAAATCCTTTTTATTAAAAAAGAAAGTGTGGCCACTTTTAAAGTAGTTAGTAAAATTAAATTCTCGTATAATAAAAGCTCCGGCACGATAGTGTGCATTCTTTATGTATTTGGTGATATCGCTATCGCTAACCCATTCCCCTCTTTCAATACTTAGTTTTTGAAACTGTTTTGCTGCCTTGTCTAAAGCTTCCTTTGAAAATTGTTCTTCAGGAAGTAAATCAGAGGTTCCTATGAGTATGCTAATAGCAGTTTTTAATTCCTTTATTTCGGCAAGGAGTTCTTTTTGCATAAGTTCTTTATTTGGGAGTAAAAGAAATTGAATGGCCAAAAATTACCAAAAAACATTGAAAATATTTTATTTTAAGATTTGATATTCTAATATATTAATATCGCTATCCAATCTGTATTAAGCCGGAGGCAATTTTAGAAATCTCTATTTTGTAAGTGTAATTTTGGGTAATATAATTTTTACTTCCATATCTTTTTTTTCATCTTTCCAATACACGATAAAATTTACTTTGGCATCAGATAAGCGAAACCCTTTTTGTTGTCTTTCGAGTATTGTCTGTTTGAATTGCTGTGAATATTTAAGAATCAATTCTCCGTTGGCATTACCCAGCCCATCTTCCAGAATAGTCAAAGTATTACCACTTTGGAGATTATTCATTCTTCGTTGTACATATTCAAAATAGCCCAGCTGAACATCCCTATGCGTTAAATATAATGCCATTTGATGTGGTTCGCTGTATTCATTGTTGTCGTGCGTGTAAGAAAGATTGTCTGTTATCAGTGACCGAAGATAATTACCATTGTAATGGATAGTTAGGTTCGTCTTGGCACGTGTAACGGCAACGTAAAATTGCCGCCTGCTTTCATCATTATCGGGTTTAAATCCATTTAACATCACAAATATGTTGTCAAACTCTTTGCCTTTAGCCTTATGGATAGTGGATACATAAATTGTTTCAGTATCGATATGAATAAAGTCCTCCATTTGAGATTCCATCATAAAGGCCTTCCAGTCACTTTTATATTTTTTTACCGGGTTGGATAATTCGAATTGTTTAATAATGTTTAGTGCCAGCTCAAGTTTATCACTTTGTTTTGCATATGTGGAAAGTTGGCGAATAGCTATTGCCCAGTCTTCATCCCCAATAAGTGGCGAATCAGCATTATTATTCACCTGGTCAGAAAAAAATCTTAACTCTAAAAGATTGCTCAAATTAAATCCGTCATTGGTTTGGATCAGCTTGGCCTGTAAACCCTTTTGAATCAGAAGTCCCGTTAGCTGAATAGCTTCTTCATTAGTTTTAGTTAAGATGCAGGAGCTACCTACCAGGTCTGTTTGTACGATAGTATCTACTAAAGGAACAATCAGCTTAGTGCTTTTATATTCCACAATTTGAATGATCCCATCTCGTTGTTGTTTGGAAAACCCAGGAATATCTTTTAAACGATTTTGTATTCCCTCCACCCATTGATTAGCAAAAACAACAATGTTATTTTTGCTTCGGTAATTTTCAATCAGGTCATATTTTACAGCCGATTTTTCAGTAATTAACTGCTGCATAAAACGAGAATCTGCCCCTCTGAATCCATATATATTTTGGTCATCATCTCCTACCAGGATGACTCGCATATATTCATTTTGTTCCATTAAAGCTTTCACCAGTTCATATTCATCCACATTCATATCCTGCGCTTCATCTACCACCAAAACAGCTTTTGTGATCCGGTTGATTTCAATGTCTCCGTTACGGATTTTCTCAACGGCGGATTTTAATATAGTGTCGGATTTTGATAAACTACCAACCCGTCCAAGTAAATCAAAACAGTATGAATGAAAGGTTTTTATTTCGATAAAATTGGCAGCGTTACCAATCAACTCTAATAACTTTTTTTTGAATTCTGTAGCTGCGGCCCTGGAAAAAGTAAGCATCAATAGTTGTTCATGTTTCACATCCTCAGCCAGCAGTAAGGATGCTAATTTATGAACCAGCACCCGTGTTTTACCACTACCTGGGCCAGCAGTAACCACTATATACTGATTTTGAGAGTCTGTAATAATCTTCAGTTGGGAAGGCGACAAAGTGCCAAACAGCTTTTTAAACTTTTCAGGAGTTAGGGTTCGCTTTATTTCATCTTGGCGGCTACCTGGAAAATATTTGGAGAGAAAAGATGAATAGTTCAAGCCGAAATAATCTTCTACAAATTGCAATGCTTCACTATAGTTCCCAATCATTTTTTTTGCATATTCACCAACAATATGGATTTGTTGCACTTTTTGCTGATAAAACTGGCTCAATTTCTCATAGTCACTTTCCTTATATTGAATCCGGTTATTTTTTTCCAGCCTATCAATTGAAAGCCTGTTATGAACTACTAAAAATCCGCCTTCAATTTTAATAGCTTCAATTCTGGAAAGATAAAATAAAGTGTCTTCTATATCATCATTAGATATTTGGATAGCGAACATTCCTTGTTCTTTTTCAACAATTTCTTTTAACTCCTGTACAGAAAATTCTATCAGCACATCTTCTGAGATTTTTTCCTGCGGTTTATATTCATTTGATTTCTTGTAGAGATATTCTGTGACTAGTTTTGCAAGAAAATGTCTTTTGCTTAATTTATCTCTAAACTCGTTCTTTGCTATAATTAAAGCAATTTGGATATGGTTTCTTGAGTATTCAAGATTGTGCCGTTTTATCCAATTTTTAATGGCCCAGAAATTAATAATTGTTTTCAGTTTATTGGGCGTACAGTCGATTATTCCGGATTCAGCAAATTGTTCATTAATTTCCTTTACATGATAGGTAACTTCTTCCTCCTTTAAGATTGTCAACAGAAAATCTTCCTGTTTTCTATAGCTTTCTACAATAGCTAAAGACCGATTACTACTTTCTCCTTTTTTAATAAATGCAGTTAAGTCTTTGGTTTGCGCCAAAATATTTTCTTCTCTAAGTAGTTCAATGATTCGGATTACTTCTTCCTTTACAATTCCTAACTGATCTGAAATATAATCTACTCTTGATTCAGCCTGTTCTTCAGTGGATAGTCTTTTGCTTTTACTGGAGAATAATTTTTTAATGATTCGAATAGCTTTTTGCTTTTGAGGATCATCGAATTTTTCTGAGCAGTTAATTTTATTAATTGCTTCCTGAGCAGTTTTACTCAAAATACTGTTGGCAAAAATGCGGGGCATATTCTGACCCCTTTTTAAATACCCTGCATCTTCCAGGGCTGCGATCGCAGTAGTTACTCTCGTTTCTATTTCATTAATTCCCTCATCCCATCCTGCCTTCCTGGCGATTTCTAAGGCTGAATTAGAACTTTTATCTCTTGTTTTGGTGAGATCCTTAATAGCTCTCCACACCTGGTTTATTTCTTTGCTGCTTATTTTTGTTTGATTGAGTAAAATGAAATGTTTATCTAAGTCTTCCTCGTTAAATAGAACATAACATTCCGCATCAATATTCTCATCCCGACCTGCTCTGCCAGCTTCTTGTATATAATTTTCTAAAGAATCTGAAATATCATAATGAATAACGGCACCAACGTCGCTTTTATCTACCCCCATTCCAAAGGCGGAAGTGGCAACCATAATGTTCACGTCACCGGACATGAAAGCATTTTGATTGGCAGTTTTTTCATCCTTATCCATCTTGCCGTGATAGGGCTTGGCATTAAAACTATCATCACTTAACCTTTGAGCGAGCTTGTATGCCCGTCTGGTTCTCGACACATATACAATAGCGGGGCAATCTTTTGATTCAAGAATACTTCTAAGTTGATTATATTTATCTTCCTCGTTATCTTTTTGAAAAACCCGGTAATGAAGATTGGTTCTTGTTGCATTTGACCTAAAAACTTCCAAAGTAAGATTCAATTTTTCCTTAAAATAAATTCGTATATCCTCAATGACTTTCTGTTTAGCAGTAGCCGTAAAACAAGAAACAGGAATGGGATCTTCAAGATTTTTCTTTTTTTGTAATTCTTTAATAAAATCGCCGATGTATAAATAGTCTACCCTAAAGTCCTGGCCCCAAGAGGAAAAGCAGTGGGCTTCATCAATTACAAAGCGGGCAATTTTTCTTTTAAGCAATAATCGCTCAATAGTAACCGAACGAAGTGATTCCGGAGAAATATATAACATACTTGCATAGCCGTTTTCAATTCTTTCAATGGTCTTGCTCCTTTCTATCGGATCTAATAACCCATTTATTGTTACCGCTTCGGTTATTCCCTTCTTCTCCAGGTTATCAACCTGATCTTTCATCAGGGATTGCAAAGGAGATATAATAACAGTGAGGGCTTTTGCATTATCGCCGCTCATTAAGGCAGGAACCTGGAAAGTAATAGATTTACCGCCTCCGGTAGGGAAAATTGCTAGTATTGATTTAGTTTGAATTGCAGCTTTTACAGCATTTTCCTGCAATGGTTCATCAGCATATGAACGGAAAGCTGGAAATCCAAAATACCACCTCAAGGCTAAGATTGGATTCAAAGCCTGATCGCAATAACCACAGCCCGGAATACAAGGTCTATTCCGCATTAAAAATAGTATCCGTTCTACTTCTGGATGATTTCTCAAAACCCAGGGGGGAGTAATAGAATACCTATCATTACAATTCAACAAAGCCAATGCGTAAGCTAAAGGGATCGGATACTCTTGTATAAATGATGTTACATCACAATGCTGACAGATTTTTTCTAGAAATAATCCTCTTATTCTGTTCTCTAATAAGTCTGATTTTATTGAATTAGAATATCCCAGATATTTAAAAAAACAAGAAAAGCCTATGTGTTGGTGTAATAGGCTAAATAAGATTTCTTTAAATTCCTCGGGAAGCTGGTGAAATGTATTTACCTCATCATAAAAAAGATCCCTTGCCTTCTTGGCATCATTGATAGGATTATTGAGTTCTTCTGTTTGAAGTTTATCATCCTTAAGTAGACGATGATATGGATTTTTAGGGAATAATAAAGGTGATAGTAAAAGGGTATCAATTGCTTTATCCATCCCGAAACTTGGTTCGCCTTTATATTTTTGCAGGTATAATAAATCGTGAGCAAGGATATTGTGTCCACATAAATAGTCTGCTTCCCTTATAAACTCAAGAAATTCGCCAGGATGATTCTTATGAAAAATGGCATCGTCTGACCTAATAGCCCCTATGTCAAGAATTTTCTTCTTTTCAGGGTTTATTTCAAGGTCAAAAAAGGCAGTCAAATTCATCGGCTGTATAAGATCGTTTTTGTTCAACCCTCAAAATACTTCATATGCTCTCATTTTCAAAACCTTATACCCTTATATCACAGGTGGTTGACTTTATAATAGCTGATGAATGCACACTAACTGGAAATATTTTACTTAAGGGGTGATATAATTTAGCCTTGGGCCAGATTTAAGTAAACTGATAAGTGTATTGCCCGATCAACCACAGAGCAAAGCTTGCAAAGAGGATAAAACTAGAATTTGTCTTATTTTCTATCAATGTCCCTTTAAGTTGCTAATTACACTATTAATGGTTGAATTCTTATAAAGGATAAAACGGGAGCTAAGTTTTAATTTGCGATTTGCTACTAAAAACGTAGTAGATCGCAAACAATAAAACGGCTTCCTTAATGCTCAAACGCCTCCCCCAAATAGTACAAAACCAGCCAATGTCCCATTATGTCCATATCTGTCTGGAAAGAAGACACCAGCCCTTGCCACACCACAAAACCCCGACAGAAATGTTGGGGTTTTTTGTTTCGTATAATATGTAAAGTTGTGGGACCCCTATCTCCATCGCCACCCATATAAATAGCAAGAATATAACAGCCGTATAAATCAATGATTTATATGGCTTTTACAATTTGGAGCAATACATGCGACAAAGCTTGCATAAATGCTGGCAGAACTGTATTTTGCAATCATTTCGGGGTCAATTGCCTGTGAGAAGCGAGAGCTTATACCGATTATACCAGTATGTAGAGCAATGCCATTTGCTATCGGTATAATACCTTCTAAGATTACCACGTAGTGCTTTGGACTACTTATAAAATCAAGATGGTATTACATTAGCGTCTTTAATTTACATAGTAGCTCGTTTTCGCTGTTGTGTCAACTCAAATGGAATTGAAAATATCAGTTGTTAACAAAAGCTATACCTCTGCCTCGCAAACTTTTTGCTGCCATTTAATTTTTATCAATATCAACACCCCATGGTAAAATCAAATATTAGAGCATTAAAGGTTTTCATTTCCTATTCATCCAGGGATTTGGAATATCTGAATGAGTTACTGCCACATGTAACAACGCTTGAATCCGTTGGAAGAATAGAACTCTATTATGATGGCAGGATAAAACCCGGTGAGGCCTGGGCCGAGATGTTGAATAAATTTATTCGTGAGGCTGATATTATCATTTTTTTGGTAAGTGCTGAGGCTTTAGCAAGTTCGTTTGTAAACAAAGAAATTGAAATCGCCTACGCGCAGTATAAGAGCGGCAACAGTAAAATTATTCCGGTTCTTTTACAACCATGTAACTGGAACGATTCGGTTTTATCCGAATTAACTTTCATTCCGGATAAAGGGCGACCGCTCAATAGCCTTGACGAAAAAGAAAGGCTTTCTGTTTTCTATCAATTAACCGATATCATTAATAAAATAGCAGAAGATGCAGGAAATAACTGGGAAATTATTATTGATAAAGAACTAAAAGAACATACCGGCACCTTAAATTTAAGCAACTTCGGTTTAACCGGTATTCCTTCGGTAATTGCCAAAATGGATTGGTTGCATTCCATGATCCTGACCAATAACCAAATTTCAGATATTTCCTTATTGAAAGCGCTTCCAAAACTGGAATCGCTTTACCTGTCATCAAACCAAATAAGGGATATTGACGTGTTGGGATTGTTTGCCGGTCTAAAATTTTTAGATCTGAACAACAATGCGGTAGCCGACATCAGCCCCATAAAAGATCTCCGGCTCAGTTACCTTTATCTGCACCAGAATAATATCGAATCAATTGCCGACCTCTCTGCATTATCAGAAACCCTGCTGGAACTTGACCTGTCTACAAACAGGATTTCAAAAATTGAGGGGTTAGAAAAACTAAAACACTTATCCATTCTTAACCTGTCGGAAAATAAAATAACAAAAATTACAGGATTAACGGGTTTAAAAGAATTGAAAGAATTGATGCTTGTTCAAAATTTGGTAGAGAAGATTGAAGGTTTAGAAACGCTGGAAAACCTGGAGTTATTCGATGTGTTCCGAAATAAAATTTCTGTCATTGAAGGTTTGGATAAAAATATTCATCTGAAAACTCTGGGACTGTCCTCTAACAGTATTACTGAACTTACCAATATCGATCACCTCACGGAACTGAAAACAATATACCTGGCGCACAATCAAATTGAAGACATTACCGAACTTCAGGTGCTAACTAATCTTACCCGGGCTGTTTTAACAAATAATAAAATAACAGACCTTTTTTCTATAAAAACGTTTATCGAAAATAATATTCCTGTAAAAAACGAATACAGTTTTAACCCTGCCGAAACAGGCTTTTTTGTAAAAGACAATCCTGTTCAGTATCCTCCAATGGAAGTGCTGCTACAGGGCAAAGATGCCATACTGCGAAGTTTTACCCAGGTACAAAAAGGATTAGACGAAAAACTGGAATCGTACCAAAGCAATGAAATAAAAATTATACTTGTTGGTAATGCAAACGTTGGTAAAACACATATTGCGCATTACATAAAAACAAATAAACAGGGCTTACCAGCCAACAACGCCAGCACACACGGCATGGCCAATAGTTTTGTGCAATACTACCCTGCATCTTCTGCTACGCCCATAAAAATGCGGATACTTGATTTTGGCGGACAGGAATACTATCATGATACACACCACCTGTTTTTTACCCTCGACACGATTTACCTTTTGCTCTGGGAAAAAAATTCGAACAGGTTTGGGCTAAAAACCGAAAAACGCTTTTCCACAATAACCGGCAATGACCAGGATGAAACAAACGCGGTATTTCCGGTTGCATATTGGCTCGATGCCATAAACTATTTCATAAATAAAAGTAACAACGAAAAAAAATCAGCCTCACTTAATATAATTGCCGACAGCAATGTGGCGGTTCCCAAAACCGGCATAGACCCGGTGGTCATACTGGTTGAAACAAAAAGAGACAAAAAAGGAAGTTACCTGCTCGACACCTCATCCATTTTATCCTTTAATAATCTAATTCATAGCCAGTCGGCGATAGCACTCTATAAGGATAATGCAACCAACACCGTTATCAATACCGGTACGGCATCCCTGTTCGACAGCCTGGATAACCTGGTGAGTACTATGAACGAGAAAAGGTGGTCGGGATATTATAAACTTGTGGTAGATTTTTTTGAAAGTATAGATACACCGGCAAATACCAGCATATTGGAGTCACTAAAAGCCGATGGACTGATATTAGAACTTGGCGATTGCATAAAGCTCTTTAATAAAATAGTTAATAAGGCTGGCTATAAATACAAATTTGATAACGCCAATGCGGAGGATCTTTGTCGTTTCCTGGCAAACCGTGGTTACATTATTTATTACAATAACAGTAAAATATGCCTGTACCCCAATAAGCTTACCGAAGACATTTACACGGTTCTAAAAAAAGAATACAAAAGGGTTGGTATGATCAGCCGGGAAGAAGCTGATCCTGAAAATGCTGACGTATTAAGCATTATGGAAAAATTTAAATTACTGATCCCACATCCCGGAGGCAATGGATATGTAGCTCCACAATTACTTCCGGAAAATGCCAATGCCGACCTGATGTTATTTATGGAGGTTTTTAAACCTCCGGTGATCCGTTTTTCGTTTACCGGTTATATCCATAAAAACATCGTTCAGGAGTTGTTTTATGCATTCAAAACGGAATTGATTCAGGATAACACCCAAAATTATATCTGGAAGAACGGTTTTGTTATTAAACTGGATAATGAGTTGTATAAAATAAATATCAGCAGCAATGAAAATTCAAGGGTAATTGAAATTCAATACCTGAATACGTTAAATATGCTTTCCTTAAATAAGGTCAGTGACACGATTTCGACCGCACTGGATGGAAGAGCATGTAGCAAAGAAGTAAGTAATGACGGTAAATTATTTATCCCGGTAAAATTAATAGAACAAAATGCCTTACTGGCCCAGTTTGTTTTTAATGAACAAATGATACGGGTTGCAGATTACAAAAATTTCCTGGGTACAGAAACCAGGAAGTACGCCATGAAAAAATTATTTATTTCCTACTCATCCAAAAACACCGAATTTATGAAAAGGTTCGTAACGCACCTGGAGCCTTTGAAAAGAAGGGGTGATATTGATTATTGGCATGATCGTAAAATAGAACCCGGTACTAAATGGGACGATAGTATTAAAAAAGAAATGGAATTATCGGATATGGTTATTTTTTTACTAAGCCCCGATTTTATTGCAACAGATTATATTTTTGATGTGGAAATACCACAGGCCCTTAAACAGTTTACAACACAAAGCAGCAAATTATTTTTTATAGAATTGCAGCCCTGCAGCTGGGATAAAACAATACTGGCAGATTATCAGCAGGCAACTGACCCCACCGCAGATAATAAAAAACTGCTAACCATAGCCCAACCCTCAAATGATACCCAATGGACGGCGGTTGTGGATTTGCTTTTGAAAAAACTGGGATAGTCTACAAGTTAATACAATCTTGATTTAATAAGTAGTCGAAAGCACCACGTGGTAATCTTAGATGGTATTATACCGATAACAAATGGCTTTGGACTAAATACTGGTAGGATCGGTATAATTCTCCTTTTACCTAAAAGCACGGGCTGCCTGAAAAGGGCAGCTTAAGTTTTTTTTAGCTAAAAAAAACAGGTTTTAACTATATTTTACCGACTTCATTTATACTTTTTTACCCATTCCTTCGTCTATGTTAATGAGTACCTAATAACTCAAACATGAAAAAGTTAAATACCAACCGTGAAATATTGCTACAGACAGGCAGCAGTTTCTTTAAAAGAGATTGGTGTGAGTTAAATAACAATAAAAAAGATAAAAAACTTTCGCAAAAAGAACAGCTCATAAAACTATGCTGGAACGGGATGCTAAAAGATATAATACCTGAAATTTGTGCAACCGAACCGGGTAGTAAACCACTTACACTTTGGGAGATCAACGAATCGGGGAATATGCTCGATCTCAGGTTTGGAGACATTGACGGGGAGACGAACGATGAATGGTCAATAAACCCCTATGTTTACCTGACTTTTGCAACACCGAATTGATGTGTTGGTCAATACAAAAATCAGGTAATACCATCTTGATTTAATAAGTTAGTCCAAAGCAATACGTGGTAATCTTAGATGGTATTATACCGATAGCAAATGGCTTTGAACTAAATACTTTTATAATCGGTATAAGTTCTACTCTTTTTTAGCCGGGTTACGAAAAAAATTATCCAGCGACAACGGCCCTCCTCCTTCTATAAAAAAGAATATCAATAATACCAGGACAATGATTGAAAACATGAGGTCTGAGCCGCCTGCAAAAAGCCCCTGTTTTACATTTACAAAAATAATGGCACCGATAAGAATGGGTATTTGAACCAAACAGCTAAACCGGGTGAACAGACCCGCCAAAATAAAACTTCCCCCCAACAGGTGTAACCAGGGTAACAGGGTTGTTAACCAGTTGGCATTTTTAATAAAGGAAGTTTGAGAAACTACCTCGGTGAGCAACACGTTGTTTTGTATAAAACTTACCCCCTTTAACAACAGAAATAAGCCAAGTATCACCCTTAAAACAACAAGCCATTTGGGATGATGTTTACTGCTCCATTCGTTCATTTGATGCATTAAACTCATAAAACATGATTTCAATGTTTAAGGAAGATGGTTAAAATACAACCAATAAATCTTTTTGTCAAGCGATTTATGTTAAAATATGATCCGCTTAACGCTTTAATGGTTCAAGCAATTCGTCCAAACCGTTGATCTTTATTTCGTACAATGTTTCCAACAATAACCCCAATTTACCTGTAGGAAATCCTTTGCGTTGAAACCATTCCAGGTAAGAAACCGGCAGGTCACATAAGATCCGGTCTTTGAATTTTCCGAACGGCATTTTCATCTTAACCAACTGTATCAGTAGTTCAGGATTGGGTTGATCGGGCTCCATGGTCATTGATTTTATGTCGCGTAGTTTATTGCCGTATTTTAAGTGAACAGGTTATTGAAGATAGGAATTGTTACTTCATTTTCGGGCAAGGCAGGTTGCTGATCCGAAAAGTTTGCTGCCCGCTTTGAAAGTTATTATACAATAAAAACAATTTATTATGCACACTTCAATAACTTCATTAAAATTTTTTGGATCAAAATAGGTTATGCATGTCGTTTACCAAAAACAATTTTTTATTTAAACTGGCTAAATATGACCGGTTGGTATTTTGGTGCCTGGTCATTATCATTTTCATACGCGTTTCATCCACCGGCATCATGGGCCTGATGCCCCAGGATGCTTATTATTATTTTTACAGTCAGCACCTGGCACTTTCTTACTTCGATCATCCCCCGGCCATTGCTTATATGCTTCGCCTGTTTACTGTTATTTTCGGGCAACACGTATATACTTTAAAATTGGCCGCCCTGGTTGTTACTACCGCTACCGTTATTGCATTTTATTACCTGGGCAGGCTTTTTTTGGAAAAGGAAAAAGCCAAAAACCCGGTGCTGCTGATGCTCTCCACTTTCATGGTAAGCATACTTTCTTTAGTATCAACTCCCGACGTGCCATTGCTGTTGTTTTGGACGCTGGCGCTTTTAGCCCTCCATCAAGCTGTTTTTCTTGATAAGAAATGGTATTGGTTACTATCGGGGTTCTTGATGGGACTTGCCTTTAACAGTAAATACACGGCAATTTTTTTACCCCTTGGCCTGGTTTTGTTTTTGGTGCTTTCGGCCAATCACCGCAGGTACCTGCTTTCCGGATGGCTCTGGTTATCTGCCCTGGTTTTCCTGGTCACTGTTTCGCCGGTCATCATCTGGAACATACAAAACAATTTTGCTTCTTTTCGTTTCCAGACAACAAATCGTGCCGGTTCTGTAAATGGTCTTCATATTGATCTTACTAATTTTTTGGGTGTATTGGGTCACCAGTCTGCATTATTAATACCCATATTATTTTTTGGATTGATCTTTTTTCTTTCCGGGTTTTTTCGCAAAACCCGTTGGGGGTTGATCAAAAAAGATCGGTCAACTATTTTTCTGCTTTGCTTCTTTCTGCCGGTTTTTTTATCGTTTATAAGCATTTCTTTTTTTTACTGGGTTAAATTAAACTGGATGATGCCTGCTTATATTACCGGCTTGATTTGGGTGAGCGGGTACTTTTCTTTAAAATGGATACGTTACCAATTCCTGTTCTCGCTGGTCATACACCTTGTACTGGCATTCGAGATCATGTTTTATCCCTTTCCCGTTAAATCAGATGACACCTGGTACGGCTGGAAAGAACTGGCCACCAAAGTAAGGCATATGCAGGATGCCAACCCTGCTGCATTCGTATTTTCGGCAGATGATTACAAAACGTCGGCTGTCTTAAATTTTTATCTCGGCAAGAAAGTGTATTACCCCAATGTGATAGGCCAAAGAGCACTACAGTTAGACTTTATGCCGGATGACCTGCAGGCACTGGCCGGCAAAAACAGTTATTTCCTGGATTCATCCCCTGGCTTTGATGACGAAAACAAGGCCGGCACCTACCCTCCGGAACTAACCAGTTATTTCAGTTCTGTGCAGGAGATGGACCCAATATTGATCTGGTGTCGGGGAAAATCAGTTCGTAAGTTTTATGTTTATTTCTGCAGGAATTACCAACCGGCGAAAACAAAAAGGCCATAGATCAGCTGGCTGCAAAAGGATATTGGCCTTCTTTTTTTTTGGTGAATACAAAGAACGGTTATGCACACAATACCGGTATTAATCCACCAATGAATAATAATTGCCGATTATCTTTTTTTATTGTTCAATGCTTTTATACATTTACTGAATAAAATAACTTGCTGAAAAATAAACCATAAATTATATTAAACTTTTACGGGTCATCCCCGTCATAAACCGCATGATAACAACTTCCATTACTACCCCATCTGCCGAAGTTATCAGCAACCACATTTTCGCAAATGTGTTACTGAATAATGCTTCCAGTCAAAAATCTTTACAGGCTGCGGTTAGCTTTGCCGCCGGAGATGCGATTTGTACATTTAGTGCAAACAATACACAATCCTATGCAACATATTTAACCTTGCAAACGCAGGCTGAACAGCATATTACGCTGTTACCGGAGTTTTTACAATATGTCAATCACAGTTGTGCTCCCAATGTGTTTTTTGATACCACAACTTTTGAGTTTGTCTGTTTAAGTCCTATACAGGCTGGAGACGAATTTAGTTTTTTCTACCCGTCAACGGAATGGGAAATGGCACAGCCCTTTGTTTGTAATTGCGGTAGTCCCGAATGTATTCAATTGATAAACGGCGCTTCACATCTTTCTGTTGAAACGCTTTCAAAATATAAACTAACCGATTTTATCAGGCAACAGGTAAGGCTTAAGCTTTCCCTCTAAAACCTGTTTTATGTTATGGCCGCATATAACCCATTCCTGTCTCCAGGTTCTTACCAACAAATTAAAGTTTGGGTATTGGCACCGCTGTTGGAAACCAGCGATGCCAATATTGATTATTACTACGATTTTGGGCAAAGTATTGCCGAGTATGAGAAGACTTTTGCTGAACTGGGTATAGAATGGAAATGGCAACCGGTTACCATCAGGGATTACACAGCTATTATTGAGTTAATTGTACAGGAAAAAAACTTTGGCAACAAAACACCGGTGGTTTTTAATTTGTGTGATGGAGACGAGGTCAATGGTACACCGGGTATCTCTGTTGTAAAATTATTGGAAGAAAAAGGATTGATATATACCGGTGCCGATGAATACTTTTACCATATCACCACTTCGAAAATACCGATGAAGAAAGCTTTTGACCGGGCAGGCGTTCCATCGGCCGCCTGGAAAGCCATTCATGATAAAGCAGATGTTGAACATATTTTTAAAAAACTGGGCATGCCCGTCATTGTTAAGCCAGCCGTTTCGGGCGGCAGTATGGGCGTAGGTATTAAAAATATTGTGCACAATCAAACTGAATTACAGGAGCAGGTTGACAACATGTTTGCAGGATACCGGGGATGGGACCTGACTGCTGATGGATTAATTGCCGAATCATTTATTACCGGCCCCGAGTTTACCGTGTTGATCTCGGGCTCATATGATAATCCAGCCCGCGCAAAAATTTATATGCCGGTTGAAAGGGTTTTTCACGATTCATTACCCGAAGAGGAAAAATTTTTATCCTTCGACAGGCTTTGGGAAATTTATGAAGAGGAAACCCCCATGCCCGATGAAGCCAATTTTTATGAGTATGCTTTACCCCATTTATCTTTGATCGAAGAAATAAAAAAAATCAGTTGGGATGCATTTGTTGCTACAAGAGGTTGCGGGTATACCCGTGTTGATGTAAGGATGAATAAAGAGACGGGCAAACTTTATGTACTGGAAGTAAATGCCCAATGCGGTTTAAGTGAAGATGAGGACTATACTTCAATAGGAGCCATACTTCGCTTTAGCGGAAACAGTTTTACCGAATTGGTTACCGAAATTATCAATGATGCATTAACCCTTTACGCGGCAAAGGAATTAAAAAGGCGAATTGCTTAGCCTTAAATTATTATGATGAAAATTTGTGTTCTCCAGCCCGATTATTCCACTTCTGATGTTGATTACCAAAATTACGATCCTGCAAGAGATCTGACCAGGCTTATGCCCGGCGCCGGGTTCGACCATGTGTTGTTAAACAAGTTAACTACTTACAAACAACTTAAAGAGCTCAAGAAAAAAAACTATGATGTTTTTGTAAATCTCTGCGAAGGATATTTAGAATGGAACGTGCCTTCAATAGATGTCATCTATTTTATGGAGCTGCTCGATCTGCCTTTTACCGGCCCAAGCTCACTCTTGTACGACCCTCCAAAAGATTTAATGAAGTATGTAGCTTATACAAAGGGAATAAAAACACCGGCATTTGCCCTGATCGAAACGCTCGACCGTATAGAAAGGGAATGCAGCCACTTACAGTATCCCTTATTTGTTAAGCCAGATAAAGCAGGCGACAGTTTAGGTATTGATCAAAAGTCTTTGATTCATACCAGTGTAGAATTAATAGCAAAATCTGCTTCCATCCTGGAAGAGTACGGGCCCTTATTGGTTGAAGAATATATTGCCGGCAGGGAGTTTACCGTGATGCTTGTTGCCAATGCTGCGGATGAAAAGACCTGCACTGTTTTTAAACCGATTGAATATATTTTTCCAAAAGGATTTGAGTTTAAAACCTATGCCTTAAAAACATCTGAGCTTCATCCCGAAGCAAATATTCCCTGTCAGGATCCTGTGTTGGAAAAAGAATTGAAAGATGCTGCCTTACAAATTTTCCAGGGTTTTGGTGGCGTGGGCTATGCCCGGCTGGATTTTAGGGTGAATGATAAAAACGAGGTCTTCTTCCTCGAAATAAACTTTACCTGCTCTGTTTTTTATACCGATGGATATGAGGGTTCGGCTGATTATATATTAAAAGCAGATGGTATAGGGCAGGCCGGTTTTCTGCAAAAGATCATTGGGGAAGGCATTGCCCGGCATCAAAGAAGTAAAAAATTATATGTAATGAAGGGCAATTCCATTGCCGGGTATGGCATTTATGCAACCCAATTTATTCCTGCTAAAACACTGATTTTCAAAGGTGAAGAAATGGCTCAACGTATTGTAACCCGTGCCTGGGTTGACCGTTATTGGAATGTTAAGGAAAAGGAAACTTTTAGAAAATACGCTTATCCTCTCAGTAAAGAAGTATTTTTGCTCTGGGATAATAACCCGGCAAACTGGGCACCACAAAATCACAGTTGCGATCCAAACAGTTCCTATGAAGGACTCAATGTAGTGGCTTTAAGAGATATTTTGAAAGGCGAAGAAATAACCCTCAACTACGCAAACTTTCTGGACGAGCATATGGAGCCCTTTACCTGCCGCTGCGGTGCACCCAATTGTGGCGGATGGGTTACCGGAGTTAAAAATAATTCGGTAACGGAAAGAGAAAACCCCGCCAACGGTTAAACTCACCCATTATTATCTGGTCTTACTAACCAAGATTACAAATTCTCTCCTTTTTTAGGGGTTTTTTTTATCGATATTGGAATCGAAATAACAGCAGTATGTCTAAGTTTCAAATTTTACGCAACCTGATGAAGAAGCATAAATATCAACTGATATTTACCTATTCTTTATTCTCCCTGGAAATGCTGGGTGGGCTTCTACGTTTTTATTTTTTTGGCGAAGCCATCAATGACTTAATAAAAGGAAGTTACCATGGGTTGGTTGTATTAACGCTTGTTCATTTGGCTTACCTGGTCCTTGGTACCATTCGTCATATGTTTGATACCCGCACTTACTCTGCCATTTACACTTCTTTAGTAACAAAATTTTTGAGCAGAAAATATAATAAGACGGATGTTTCCAAACTAACGGCCCACTCTACGCTTGCCCGTGAGTTTGTTGATTTTTTAGAGCATGACCTGGTTTATGTAGTTGAGGCAGCCTATAATATCCTGGGGTCGCTCATTATTTTGTTCTTTTACGACAGGACGGTAGTTTTGGTCTGCCTGGCCATCATGATACCGGTGATTATTATCAGTATGCTGTATGGCAAAAAAATGCTACGCCTTAACAGGCATAAGAACGATGAGCTGGAAAAACAGGTAGATATTATTTCGACCGGCAACAATGAAAGCATCCGCCACCACTATAATAATTTACGAAAATGGCAGGTACGTATTTCTGATAAAGAGGCCTGGAATTTTGGCTTCATGGAGATCATGGTTTTACTGGTTATCGCCGTTTCGCTGGTCGCATCCAAAAACCTGCACAGTACAACCATTATGGCCGGCAGCCTGTTTGGCATTTACAGTTATATTTTAAAATTTGCCTCCGGGCTCGATACCATTCCTTATACCATGGAGCGGCTTTCATCGCTAAGTGATATTACTCGCAGGATTGAACTGGTAGCTGATGACCTGCCTGCGGGCGAGGCTGATTTTCCGGAGGAGATGAAACATGAAAGCTCCGGGGAATTTGATGTACTTCCAAGAAAAAATGCTGCTGAACTTTCTGTTTGATTGTTGCTCAATAAACAAGTCCCATCATCCATCAATAATTCAGCGTGAAGTTTTTAATGCTGTATTGAATCTGATCTGTTGAATCTGATCTTGTTGATATGATTGATCCGTTCCTGATGATATCCCACTCAAAATACAATTTTAATCCAGATGGTGATTGATACCAGGTCTGTAGGTCAAAGAATTTATCGGGGGCATTCGCCTTATCTCTTAGAAGGTCTCTATATCCAAAATATACGGTAAAAGGCACTGTATAATCGCCCAATACCCTGATAGCAACTGGATCCTGTGACAAATAAGTACCTGTTTTATGAACAGTAACATTTACATATGAGGGCTTTACCAAATAGGCGGTATCTGTTCTGTTGCCGTTATTGGTATATTGTATACGAACAATAAATGGCCTTAGATAGTTTTCTTTTGCCGCTTAGTGTGATAAAATTGAAATATCTTTTTTAAACCTGAAAGAAACCCGACCTGCGCCATCGGATATAGCACTGTCGGTTGGCAGGCATATGCCGACGCATAAATAACCAGGATAAACTTTGGCACCCGCGATTGGGGTTTTGCTATCATAGTCCAGCACGATACCGTTGACCGTATAGTATTCATCGTTTGCTGACTTTTTACAACTAATCAATTCAGCGGAAAACAGCAGAAATAAAAATAGTTTTTTCATTAACTAAACAGGGTTCGTTGTTATTTATTAAAAAAAGTTTAGTGAAACATGAAGTTTCACCAAACTCATATCATTCAACTATTGTTTGCCCAATATTGGCAGCGTTTCAATAAGCAATATCGCTGCCGATCTGATCTATTTCGTCGGTGTTGCCAATACCTTTTGGATTAAGCCTGTATTCATTTGAACCTATATCGCCGTCAGCGAATAACATCCAAAAGCCATAAAATGGAATAATCTGAAACCATCCCGAATTTCCCCGGTCATGGCATCGCTTAGCACCTTGTGCAAACATAATCCAGTAAGCAGGTATTAGCAGCAGAAGAAAAAATAATGATCCATCATCATCATTTGGTGCAAGCGCTTCCAATACAAAAGACAGGATAGAAACTACAACGATAATAAAAATATAGCTTAGTCCATACTCGGTCCGGCGAATTCTGCCATTAAAAGAAAAAAGGTTCTTAAACATACACTTTTATTTTTTGAATATTTTAAAACATTCGTCACTTGTTTATTTTACCAGGATAAATTCGACGGGTTTATTTCTCTCCGCCGTCGCTGCCTCCAAATACATACCCAATGGTTAAGCCAAAAGAAATTGTTTTTGTCTTGGTTAAATCCGAATTGTTAAGGTTGGCCAATCCAATATTTGTGTAGGCTCCGATTTTAATATTGTTAGCCATTTGCAATGCCAGGTTAACCCCGGCACCAAAATTGATCCTTTTTGCTTCGTCATCTGCAGATCCAAATTTTACTTTCTCGTCAAATTTTTCCTCCGATCTGGTGGTTGAACCGCCAATGGTGGTTTCTGTTACACTTGTGCCTTTACTCTTACCCGTAATGCCGATACCCAGGTAAGGCCCTGCACCAATCATAAAGCTTGACTCGCCTGCAGGAAACTTATAATAAATTTTTACCGGTACATTTATAAAACCCAGGTTCGATTTTCCGCTAAACGTTTCCTTAAATGAACCGCCACCAAATGTTGATGTGCTCACTGATTCGATTTTGCTATGCACGCTTTCGAACTGTAATCCGGTTTGAAACAACAGGTTGTCACCAACCGGGATATTTACATCACCAGATATAATATACCCTGGCGCCATTTTAACATCCTTGTCTTTTTCGCCGTCATATTTATTAACAATATTACCCAGGTTGGCGCCGGCATTTATTCCAAAACTCACCTGGGCTTTAGTGCCTGCATTTAAAAGGCAAAGCGAAAGAATTAAAATTTTAATTTTCATGTTTTTTGGTTTTTAGGTTTACCTGTTAATCGAACTTTCACTAAACCGCTATCCTGGAAGTTCAACTATTGAAAAATAAATTTACAAGCGGTTAAATAATTGATTTTTACAAATATCGGGGGAAAAAATGATTTAAAAAATACCTAAAACAGGTAATTGGCTATGTGCACCGGTTGTTCAGTTTTATCCTCCGGAAGCTTTACTGATATTGATCTTTAGATTTTGAAAAACAATACAGCAGTAGCTTGGGTCAACAGTTCCGCTGTAAATAATGAGTTTATTAAATTTCCTGTTTTATGCCAATATAAAATTCCGCTTATTTCTTCATGATAATCCCGCATCCTATTCTTGATCCGGCATTCCCCGTTGGCTGTGTAGTAAAATCATCTATACCACTATGAACAATGATTGACCGGTTCAGGATATTTGTTTTCTCGTCTCCGCCTATCGTCCATAGATCTGTTTCCAATTCCATTGTACCATTACCCGAGGCGTCTAAACTTACATTGCCGATATCACCCGAATGAAAAGCGGCACTTCCCCATTTTCCATGTGCCTGGCTTGTAGGGTTCCAATGGCCGTGAGCGCCCTTGCCCATATCACCGCAATCGCCCATTTCATGAATATGAACAGCTATACTTTTATTGGCCATGGAAGAAACTGAAAGCATCAACGACATTTTTACTTTTCCGTCCGCTGCCTTAAATTCTATACTGCCGGTAAGGGCTGTATCGGGTAGGGTAGCTGCAATTGTTGCCATGGCACTTGTTGGTTCTTCTGTTTTCACTGCCTTTAGTTCCGTGCTGTTTTCGCTGCCTTCATCCTTATTCCCGTTATTGCACGCTAAAAAAAACAATGAAATAAAAAGTATTAAAACTGTATAGGAGATGAACTGTAATAACTTTTTCATTTTGGTAAAAATTTATAGGTAGTTTAAAAAAGATGTCATCTTAAATGTACAAAAATAAAGTCTGGCTGAACTATTATATTTTAAAAATTACCGGATAAGGATAACAGAACCTTGCTCAGCTCGTTTAAACTGTCCTTTGTAAGTATAGGTAGCCGACCAAACATAAGTACCGGCTAAAATGTTTGTTTTATAATAACCATCCCATTTAACAGCAGGGTTGCGGCTGTAAAATACCAGTTCACCATAGCGGTTATAAATCAGTAAGAGGTACTGACTGATGGCGGCGATATTTCCCAGGGGTCCAAAATCTTCATTTCTTGAATTACCATCCGGGGTAAATGCATTGGGAAAATATACCTCACCACAGAAACCACTTGCCGGTTCATTAATTTGTACCGACGTGGCTACCGTGCAGCCATTATTATCTGTTACCGTTGCTGCATAGATTCCGGATGTAAGATTTGTGGCCATAGCATTGTTTTGTACCGGTATGGTATTCCAGCTATAATTATACGGTGCAGCACCACCCGTTGCCAATACTGTTGCGGTTCCATCATTGTATCCAAAACAGCTTGCATCATTTTTATTTATTACAGCGATATTGGGAGGAGTAGCTGTAGCAATGGTTAAATTAATATCCTCAGTACAAAGTTTACTGTCGGTTACAGTAACGGTATAATTTCCGGGAGTAAGTCCGCTGGCCGTAGGTCCGTTACCTCCCGAAGGCGACCAGAAATACGTATATGGTCCGGTACCTCCACTTACTGTTATCGTTGCCGATCCTGCAGTTAACCCACAGCCCGGCTGTGTAATATTTACCGTATTTGATAATGCTGCAGGTTCACCAATTAAAACGGGAGCGGTAGCGCTACAACTGTTTATGGCATTAACGGTTACGATATACATGCCACCGGCAAGCCCGGTTGCCGTTACCGTAGTTTGTTCCGGAACGGCATTCCACGAATAAAAAAATGGCGCCGCACCAATTGGAATAACAGCAACAGAAGCCGATCCGTTGTTATCTCCAAAACAATTATTGTTGGTAATGACCGATGTGGTTAAACCCAGAATATTTATGGTTTGAATGTAGGTGGAAGGTGCATTTGCCGGGCCGGTTGCTGTTAACGTAATAGTATAAGTACCCGGTGCACTAAAAACATGGGTGGGATTGGCAAGGGTTGAAGTATTGTTTGCCCCCGAAGCCAAATCACCAAAATTCCAGCTGTTTAACGGGCAAAGCGCAGAGGTATTGATAAAATCTACGGTTGTGCTGTTAACACAGGAAAATGAAAAAGATACATTGTTAGGCGGTGCATTGCTGATAAAAATATCATCCACGGCAAAGCCATCGTAATTATTACAAACCGTGCCCGATCCAAAAATAAACCTGAAAATAACATTGGGCGTGCCCGCCAGGTTGGCCAACGTATGTTGTGCAGTAACCCAGGATCCGCTTCCGCCACCACCCTGGCAATTGCCAGACGTTGATTGTATATTTCCACTCCAACCATCTCTCACAGATGCCAAAGGGTTTAAACCGGAAATCGGGTTAAAATTAAACCAGTTATCATTTAAACAATCTACCGGGTCCGATAAGCTGCCTACATTTGTCCAGGTGGCGCCCAGGTTGGTTGAGTATTGAAGACCCGCGCCGTCAAACCTTCTTTCCATCTCCCAAAAAACCCGGAAAGAAATATATGGATAAAGTAGTCCGCTAAAATCAAAACACGGACTTTGTAACCAGGATGCTTCGCCGTCGTTATACTTATTACCGGAAAGGCCACCAACGATCCAGCATTTGGCTCCTGTGGCTGCTGCGGTTATTACTGTTTTGCCCGGAGTTCCCCATGCCCAGTCGGATAATGTTCCGCCGGTTGTAAAACCGCCATCGCTTGTTTCAAAACCTTCGGTATATGGAAATACAGTAATGGGAGTGCCGCATTGAGCCATAGATCGCTGTGTAGCGAAAAATAAACATACAAATGGAATAACAGCTGCTGCTGTCCTATGTAAAAGCAATCTCAAATTCATTGGTTAAGCCTGCAAAAGTACTTTATAATACCTAGAGAATTTCAGATGATGGATTTGAATAAAATGTTGCTTTGAGACGGATTGAACATACAATTATTGCTTATTCTTCGTTCCTTTTAACGATCAAAAACCTGTTATTCTCCAGGGGCAAATAGCCGTACTCATAACAGTAAAAATAAATGTTGCCGTTTTTGGTTGTGTATTGATGGGTATGGTATTTAAACATAAATCCCCGTTGCAGCAATTTATCCTGGTTTGCTTTTGCGGTTTGCTCTACACCGATCACCAGGCTTTCCAATATGCGCCGGTTCTTTCCCAACGCATTATTTACATTCCTGACATAGTTATTGGCAGCGCTTTTTAGCTCGTTATTAAAGGCTGCCCGGCAATAATCGTCGCAGAATTTCTTATCGCTGCGGCCTTTTAACCCTTTTTCACAAAGCAGGCAGGCTCTTACTTCTTTTTGTTTGATCATAGTGCAGGTTTAAGTTTTAAAAAACAGGTGCCCGGGTTTTTCTTATTACATCCGTTTACATACACTTACACATGTAAGTAAAAGTTTAAAATCCGGCTTGGGCCTTTTGGTCATCCCATCTTTGCCCTGTCAACCGGAAATGACGTCTGCCCCGGTTGGTTGAAATAAATTAACAACCGTCTCCGCTCAAAAGGGACACAAAATCTTAAAAATATGTTCACATTAAAAAACAAAGTTCAACTGATTGGCAACCTGGGCAATGCACCAGAAGTTAAAAACACGGAAACCGGCAAAAAACTGGCCCGGTTCAGCATCGCAACCAACGAGATCTACCGCAACGCACAAGGCGAAAAGGTTAAAGAAACAACATGGCATAACCTCATAGCCTGGGGCAAGATCGCAGACATCGTTGAAAAGTACCTGAACAAAGGAAGCGAGGTTGCTGTTGAAGGCAAACTCATCAGCCGAAACTATACAGATAAGGAAGGCAAAAAGAAATTCGTATCTGAAGTTGAGATCAGCGAATTGCTTATGCTGGGTAGTAAACCCACTGCATAGCTGTTGCTTTTTAAGATAGACCGGCTTTTGAAAAGCACCCTTTGAAAAAGCCGGCTATCTTTTATTAAGTACTTAGCCAATAAGCAATGTTAATAAAACTGTTTATTTCCTCAAACGGAAAATCACCAGATTTTTAGGAGAAAAACATCAGGTTCAACCTGCCAATTTATACACTAAAATGGTCACGATTTGTTGTTATGCTCTATCTTTATTGTCATGTTATCCATTGAACATAACGAAATCTTCGACCTGGCCTACCGCTTTGTAACCGAAACCAGCGAAAATATTTTCCTTACCGGAAAAGCGGGTACTGGAAAAACAACTTTTTTAAAATACCTGAAAGAAAATTGTACAAAAAATATAATAGTAGCCGCTCCCACTGGTGTGGCGGCAATCAATGCAGGAGGTGTTACCTTACACAGTTTGTTTCAATTACCCTTTCATCCTTTTCTGCCAACAAAAAATAATAAGGAAGAGCTGCTGGCAAAGATCAGGTACAATAAACAGCGCCTGCAACTCTTACGCAAAATGGAATTGTTGGTGATTGATGAGATCAGCATGGTACGATGTGATGTGATGGATGCGATGGATACGATCTTAAAACACGCCAGGAGAAATTTTCATTTACCTTTTGGTGGTGTGCAACTACTTTGTATTGGTGATTTACACCAATTACCGCCCGTTGCACAAAACCAGGAGTGGAGTATTTTAAACGAATATTACGAATCGCCGTTCTTTTTTGACAGCCAGGCCGTAAAAGAACAGTCGCCTTTATTGATTGAGCTTGATAAAATATACCGGCAGAAAGAGGAAAGTTTTGTCAGGTTATTAAACAAGGTCCGCAATAACCATATGGATGCCGATGATTTTGAAGATCTGCACCTGAGGTATGATCCGGATTTCAGACCAGACCGTGATGAAAAATATATAACGCTGACTTCCCACAACAGGCAGGCCGATCAAATCAATGAAAAAAAATTATACAACCTGGTTACGGCCAATTTTAAATATAATGCCCAAATAGTAGATGAATTCCCCGAAAATATGTACCCGGTAGAAGCTGAATTGAATTTGAAAGAAGGCGCACAGGTCATGTTTTTAAAAAATGATGCGGTACAAAAAAGATATTTTAACGGAAAAATTGGCGTGATCAAATATTTGGAAAAAGAAAAGATAACCGTTGATTGTGATGGAACTGAAATAGAAGTTGGAAAAGAAATCTGGGACAACAGCCGATACAGCCTCAACCAAGCCGATGGAAAACTGGAGCAGGAAACACTGGGTACATTTACCCAGTACCCGTTACGACTAGCCTGGGCAATAACCATTCACAAAAGCCAGGGATTAACTTTTGAAAAAGTGATGATCGATGCCGGAGCCGCTTTCAGCAGCGGGCAGGTTTATGTTGCGCTAAGCCGTTGTACCAGTTTGGGGGGTATTGTTTTGCTCAGTAAAATTACTCCGGCTGCCATACACAGTAACGACAATGTAATTAAGGGCCAACATTCGCTTACCTATAAAGGCTCATTGGCCGATCGGTTTGCCGGTGCCAGGCAATTATTTACGCAACAATTGCTGGAAGATATTTTTTCTTTTCGTGACATAACCGCCGCTATCGACCAACTGGCTTTTCAAATAAACCAGCATACCGAAAAATTAAATACCGAAGCAACCGGCTGGATAGAAAACTTAAAGCAGCACCTGCTTGCGGATAAGGCTGTGGGCTTAAAATTCATGGGGCTCATTTCGGATTTAATGAAAGCAGAAGGCGTTATAGAAAATAATGCCTTGCTGCAAAAAAGGATTTCGGATGCTGCAAATCATTTTGTTCCAAAGCTGGAAGCCTATATCCAGGAATTAAGATCTCATCCGTTAAATACCGAACACAAAGAAGTGGCAACACCTGTCAATGAAAAACTTAATGACCTGGCTTTGGCTTTATACAACGTTAATTTTTATTTGCAGTATTGTATACAGCCATTTTCTGTTACCGGATTTTTACAGCATAAATTAAAATACGTGCAACCGCATTTTAAACTAAATAGTTATGCCAGTGAAACAAAAGAAACACAAGCCGATTTGTTGAACGCAGAATTGTATAACACATTAAAACGCTGGCGCAATATGATCTGTTCCGAAACGGGGCAACCCATATACATGGTGGCCAACCAGGCATCTTTGCAGGAAATAAGCACTTATCTGCCGCTGACAAAAAAAGATCTGATGCAAATCAGTGGTTTTGGAAAGGCAAAGGCAGAAAAATATGGAGATGACATTTTGGAAGCGGTAGTAGGTTATTGTGAAATGTATAACCTGGAAACCAATATGCATGCCAGATCAGCCAATCCAAAAAAGGAACAAAAAACAAAATCAAAGGAGCCTAAACCGGATACCAAAAGTATTTCTTATGCGTTATTTAAGGACGGGAATAATATTGCTGCAATCGCCAAAGAAAGAAATTTAACCATCGGTACCATTGAAGGTCACCTGATTCATTTTATTGCCGGTGGTAAACTGGATGTAAACGAATTAGTAAGTGTAGAAAAACAAAAACTGATCGCAGCAGCTGTTGCCATACATGGAACAGAAAGCTATAAAACATTGGCTGAAAATTTGCCAAATGGGATCAGTTACGGCGAATTGAGGATGGTGCTCACGGCAAATAAAAACCCCGAAATGGCCGTCAGGAAATAACCTGCGCCCCTTCTGCGAAATCAACGGAAACCGCATTTATCTTCCAAAATCATCCTGCAGCCTTACAATATCATCTTCATCACTTGGGTTTACTACATCTGTATGCCGCCATATCTCAGCAACAATACCCCAGCTTTCTAATCCCAGTAAACGGTGGCGCTCTCCCTGTTTTAACTGAATAACATCACCGATGTTCAAATGCCTGGTGTCTTTTTCCTCGTCGGTATCACTGGTAACCACGCCAGCTGTACCTCCAATCAGTTTCCAGATCTCGGCACGGCGATGATGATACTGCCAGCTTAGTCTTTTACCTGGGCCTACTACCAAAATTTTAGGGCTTAGTTTTCCCGATATATTTAAGGCTTCTTTAGAAAGATGCGGAAAATAGAGACTGATAAACTTGTCAGCCTCATTTTCCTCGATCACGAAGAAACCTCCCCATGGCCGGGTATTATCTTGTTTGTTGATCTTTAAATTTTGACGATGCAGGTATTCAGCCACATGTTCAAAAATTAATTCTTTAGGCGTGTCTGGCAAAAAATTCAGGCTCATTTTTTAAATTTTTATCGTCCCATAAAAACCATCAATATTTGAACATCGCTTGGGTTAACTCCGGAAATCCTGGAAGCCTGTCCCAATGTTCTGGGCTTTATTTTGGTAAATTTTTGACGGGCTTCGTTACTCAGTGAAACCAGTTTTTCGTAATTAAAGTTATCCGGAATAATCAAATCTTCCAACTGGCTCATTTTAGAAACCAGTTCTTTCTCCTTTTCAATATACGTGTCGTACTTGATCTGAATTTCTGCTTGTTCCAAAGTTTCATCATCAAACCCGGCAAGTGCCTCTTTAACTTTGGGAACCTGGTGAATCATTTGTTTTAAACCGATCATCGGTCTTAACAATACCTGCGCCGCTTTTTGTTTATACGGTAACGGTGACGATTGTACGCTCTCTAAAAACCCGGCTGTTTCTCCCGGTTCAAGCGGGAGGTTGAACAATATGGTTTTTAGTTTTTCAACATGTTCTTTTTTGGTTTTTACCCGCTCCATTCTTTCCTGCGAAGCCAAACCAAGTCGATAACTTTTTTCAGTAAGCCGCAGGTCTGCATTATCCTGGCGCAATAATGTTCTGAATTCGGCCCGGCTTGTAAACATTCTGTAGGGCTCATCAGTTCCTTTATTGATCAAATCATCGATCAGTACACCAATATATGCTTCACTTCTTTTTAAAATAACCGGTTCATGATCCCTGGTTTTTTGATGGGCATTAATTCCGGCCATTAAACCCTGGCAGGCAGCTTCCTCATAACCGGTTGTACCGTTGATTTGCCCGGCAAAAAACAAATTACTTATTATTTTGGTTTCCAGGCTGAATGTTAACTGGGTTGGTGGAAAAAAATCATATTCTATGGCGTATCCCGGCCTGAACATTTTGCAGTTTTGGAAACCGGGAATCAATCTAAGTGCTTGAAACTGAACATATTCTGGTAGAGAAGTTGAAAATCCATTAACATATATCTCAATTGTATTATTTCCTTCCGGTTCTACAAACAATTGGTGGCGGTCCCGCTCAGCAAACCTGCTTATTTTATCCTCAATACTTGGACAATACCTTGGTCCGGTACCTTGTATGCGTCCCTGGAACATCGGACTTTGCCCGAATCCTGTCTTTAATAGTTCGTGTACCTTATCATTGGTATAGGTGATCCAACAGCTTTTTTGTTGGGCCGGTTTTATTTTATCTATGTTCAGATAACTAAAACCTACAATTTCATCATCACCTTTTTGTTCTTCCATTTTGGAATAATCAAGGCTCCTTCCATCAATTCTCGGAGGAGTTCCTGTTTTTAACCTGTCGGTCTCAAATCCCAGGGAAACCATTTGCTCAGTAATTCCGGTTGAGGACTTTTCAGCCATTCTTCCTCCACCAAAATTTTTGGCCCCAATATGTATAACGCCGTTTAAAAATGTACCGTTAGTTAAAACCACAGCTTTTGATTTGATCTCGTGTCCCAGACCCGTGCTTACGCCGCAAACTTTGCTATCTTTTACTAATATTCGCTGTACGGTATCCTGGTAAAAATCAACATTGGGCGTTTTTTCAAGCATTTCTCTCCACGTAGCGGCAAACAACATTCTGTCGCTTTGTACCCTTGGACTCCACATGGCCGGTCCCTTTGATCTGTTCAGCATCCTGAATTGGATCATGGATTTATCAGTAACTATGCCACTATAACCGCCCATCGCATCAATTTCCCGTACGATCTGGCCTTTTGCAATACCACCCATAGCAGGGTTACAGCTCATTTGAGCGATGGTTTGCAGGTTCATGGTTACCAGTAAAACCTTACTTCCCAGGTTTGCCGCTGCAGCCGCAGCTTCACAACCTGCGTGACCAGCGCCAACTACTATGATATCGTACTCTTGAAACATTGTGTGCAAAGGTAGCCTACATTGATTTTATTCTCCGCCAAACTTTCTTACTAATTCTTTCTCTACAAGAATGTCTTTAACCGACACGCCATCATTTAATCGTTGGAAATCTCCCTGACCCAAAGTCGCGATCTGGTCAATATAGGACTGGTTTTTAATAATAAAACCTACTAATTCTCTATTGCTTTCGATATTAGTCAACTCTATGACCTTTATTTTTTCAAGCATTCTCTGGCAAAATGGACATTTCGTTTTACTAAACAAGTCTTCAAAGTATGTTCTGGCTCCCATAACATCTATACGATTAACCGTTTTTTTATTATTATCTGTCCTTTCTACCCTTATATTTATAAAATTCCAACACAGTAAAAGATCTTCCTCGTTTGAAAAATCAAAATAGGATACAGGGACAATATGGTCGAATTGCCATTTTTCTGCAAAATTTTCCCATGACAACCCATCTTTAAATTGAATAGATATCCATTCCCTGAAAAATTCAAAATCGAGCCCAAAATACCTTGCGTAAGCGCTGCCAGGGATTTTTTCCAGTACATAACGCCGAAGCGCTATTTGCCACTTGCGTTTTTCTCTTTTTTTAAATAATGATTCAGGATTTTCTATATTATTTGAATCAGGCATCTTTGTTTTTATAGCAAATATAATGTTTCACGGCGAACAGTTCCATGATGGAACTGTTCGCCGTGAAATAACTGTCTACATAAAATACAAGTCTAAATACTTGTTTTCAACCATCCTCATTATCTTTTTGCTTGCTTTCGTTTTATCCTTGAACCCACAAAGGTGTAAAACCCCATGAAATATAACCCGGTGTAGCTCCTTGTTAAAAGAAACCCGCTCCATTTTTGCATTCTCTTTTATCCTGTCTACGCTTAAATAAACCTCTCCAGCTACACCGGTGCCATTTAATCCCAGTTCAAATGTGATGACATCCGTATAAAAATCGTGCTGTAGAAAAAATTTGTTCATACCAAGCAGGTGCTCATCAGAACAGAATATGCAGGATAAAGACTCCAACTTCTTCTTTTCCTTTTTGAAGATACCTTCAATAAATTGCTTCAGGTCTTTTCTGTGCTTCAGGGCGGGTTTTCTATCCAGAAAATAAAAATTAATCTTTTGCATGACTTTATTTCTAATATCGAAATTAGATAACAATATTGAATTGATACATTTGTATGCAAATAAAGCAATCGATAAAAGATCAAATGAAGAAAAGATTATCAGAAATGAAGGTTGGAAAAAAAGCAATTATAACAGCATTTGAAAACGATGACATTTTTTTAAAACTGATGGAAATGGGTTGTATTCCCGGCGAAACTGTAAAAGTTGATCAAATAGCGCCACTTGGCGATCCCATTTCGATTACGGTTGCCGGATATCATTTGAGTCTTAGACTGGATGAAGCCAAAATGATCTGGGTGGAAGAATCCATAGTTTTGATCTAAAATTTAAAGCACATTATTTTAATGAAAATTGGACTTTACTTCGGTTCTTTTAATCCCGTTCATATTGGCCATTTAATCATTGCCAGTCATACCGTAAATGAAACCGACCTGAACCAGGTTTGGTTTGTTGTTTCTCCTCAAAATCCATTTAAAAAAAACGCTTCATTATTAAACGAATATCAACGGTTGCACTTAATAAAATCGGCAATTGACGGAGAGAATAATTTAAGAGCCAGCAGTGTTGAATTCAATCTGCCAAAACCTTCTTACACGGTCGACAGCCTGGCATATCTTAAAGAAAAATATCCCGAACACGAGTTTTCAATACTCATGGGGAGCGACGGATTTAAAAATCTGGATAAATGGAAAAACCATAAAGTTATTGTAAAAAATCACCCTGTTTACGTTTACAAAAGACCTGGCTTCGAAATAACTGAAACTCATGGTGCCACCATACATACCCTCCATGCTCCCCTGCTGGAAATATCGTCTACACAAATACGTGAGTTAATTAGAAATAAAAAATCTATCCGCTTTTTGGTACCAGATGTGGTTAAGGAAGAAATTGAAACCGGGGGTTACTATAAAACCTGATCAAAAAACAAACCCCAATAACAGGCAAAACATAACGATAAAAGGCGGGGGGGCTTTTGAATATTCTAAAACCAAAAAGGTACCCAGTATTACTCCCATATTGATAAAACTTATTGCACTGGCAGACAGAATAGAAACGTCTTTTAATAAATAAAGTGTAGCCGCTATCATAATTCCAACCACTGCAGCGTTAATACCCTCCAATGCTCTGAAAACGACAACAAACTTTTTTAACTTTTGCCATACCGGAAAGAAAAAAAGCACAAGCAAAGCGCTGGGTAGAAAAATGGCAATTGAACCAATGATACATCCGAGTAATTGAATTGTAGGACCCTCCTTTTTTAATGCGATTCCACCCATAAAAGAAGCGATAGAAAATACCGGTCCCGGAATGGCCCTCACCATTCCTGCCCCGGTAAGTAACTCCTCCCGGTCCACTTTAATTAAATCAGGGTTTTTCTTTTTTACCCTTTCAGAAGTAGGTCTTACAACATACTGATCAAGCATCAAGGGTATCAATACATCTACCCCGCCAAAAACAAAGGACCCAAAACGATAAAAATTCTCAAACAGGTTATAAGGTTTTTTATTCTCCCAGTTTTGCTTTCTAGCCGTTTCACTCAAGAAACCAGCCACAGCAAAAATTAAAACAAACAACCATATATTAGTCCAACGAATTTGTTTGGGTTTAATCACTTCCCTTTCCGGGATCCGACGATCACTGAAGTTGGTAGCAATGCCACCAAAAATAATCAACAATGGAATTACCCATGCTGTTTTAAACAAAAAATAAGTACACAATAACGCCACCAGCATAATTACTTGTGTAATGGTATTTTTTATACTTATACGGTATGCTTTAAACGCTGCATAAGCCAAAAAACCAATGGCCATCGGCTGAATAAACTGAAAAAAACCGGTTGATACTTTATTTTCGCCCAGGTCGCCAACAATAAAAGATAAGCCACCCATTAAAATACACGCAGGTAAGATCCAGATAATTAAAGTGAGTACCGCTAACCGAACCCCTCCCCTTTTATAACCAATAAGCGTTAGCGTTTGTGTGGAAGAGGCGCCGGGTAACATTTGACAAAACGAAATATATTCCATCAACTCTTCTTTTGTTATATCCCTTCGCCTGTCAACAAAAGTTTTTAAGACCATACCTATATGTCCCTGTGGGCCACCAAATGCAGATATACTGTGCAACAAAACAGCTTTCAAAAAAGGAATATGCCTGAGCAGTTTTTTCAATACTATTAATTGCAGTTAATAAATATGGCAACCCTTAAATTACGGTATTCAATCCTACACCTTTAATCCAATTTCTTTTAATCTTTCATCCAGGTATTCACCGGCTGTAATATCGTCATATATTTTTGGATGTGAACCATCAACACAATTTGGCAGGCAGGTTAAACTCATCGACGTTTTAGGATGAAGAAAAAATGGAATAGAAAATCGTGAAGTATGCCAAAATTCCCTGGCCGGGTTCACCACACGGTGCGTAGTACTGCACAATCTGTTATTCGTTAGGCGTTGTAACATGTCACCAACATTAACAACTATCTGTTCAGGTAAAGCGGTAACAGGTACCCATTGGTTCTGTTTAGACAAAATTTCCAAACCATCAGCAGAAGCGCCTACCAGCAAAGTGATCAGGTTTATATCTTCATGCTGATCTGCACGGATGGCACTGGCAGGCTCAGTTGTAATGGGTGGATAATGTATGGCCCTTAGAATGGAATTGCCATTGTGCACAAACTGATCAAAATAATTTTCCGCCAGGTTCAAATACAATGCAATAGCCTGTAACAACGAAGTACCCGACTTTTCAAAAGCCCGGTACGCATCTGCTAAAACACGGTCAAAATATTCAATATCCTTTACAGAAACATTATCCGGGTAAACTTCCTCATTAAAATTATCCCTCGCCAGCTGACCATATTGAAAAAATTCTTTTAAATCCGGTGCTTCACTACCCTTGGCGTGTTCTTTTCCAAAACTGGTATAACCCCTTTGCCCTGCCATTCCCTTGATCTCAAAGTTCATCTTTTGCGCCAGGGGTAAAGAAAAAAACCGCTGTATGTTTTCGTATAAAGCCGAAACCAGGTCGCCGGGTATGCCGTGATTTTTTACAGCAACAAAACCAACTTCTTCATATGCTTTACCTAAATCCTGAACAAATATCGATTTTGCAGCATCGTCGCCGGATAAAAATTCACTTAAATCAACCGATGGGATAAACATAAATTATACCTTTAATTTTTACGAATGTAGTTTTGATTATAAAAAACACAAAATTTCTTTTAGCATGAATCGATTAATATGTGCATGCCTGCTTTCAACAGCCCTTTTATCCTGCTCCAGAAAAAACTTTAACCATACCCATGAATACCGGTTTACCTCAGAAACCTTAATACCTGACTATGGTGATCTGAATGTATGGGCGGCACATCCCTGGAAAAAAGATTTAAGTGACAGTGTACCAAAACCTTTACAGGCAGCTTATCAACAGGACAGTTTAGCCGATGTATTTTTTATACATCCCACTACACTTACAGATTTAAAAGATGAACGATGGAATGCACCTGTTGATGATGCGTTGATCAATGCAAAAACCGATTATTCAACCATATTATACCAGGCCAGTGTGTTTAATGAAAAATGCCGGGTGTTTGCCCCAAGGTACAGGCAGGCTCATATCAAAGCTTTTTATAAGAACACGGATGATTCGGAAAAAGCATTTGAAATAGCCTATGCTGATGTTAAATCGGCATTTGTGTTTTATATGAATAACTATAATAAAAACCGCCCGATCATTATTGCTTCCCATAGCCAGGGAACAAAACATGCCGGGCGGTTATTAAAAGAATTCTTCGAAAATAAACCATTCCAAAACCAGTTGGTATGTGCTTATATAATCGGTTTGCCCGTTCCTTCAATCTATTTTAATGAGCTTAAATCATGTGCAGATTCTCTGTCAACAGGCTGTTTTGTCAGTTGGCGCACATTTAAAAAAAATTCACCTGAACCTGCTCATATACAGGCAGAAAAATTTATTGCTGTTGTAACTAATCCGTTAACCTGGACCAGTTCTGCAGAAATTGCACCCTCATCATTAAACAGAGGGGCGGTACTTACAAATTTTAACAAAATTGTTCCGCGTGCTGCAAGTGCCAGGGTACACCATAATATTTTATGGAGCAGTAAACCCAATGTTCCCGGTAAGATATTGTATACCAAAAAAAATTATCATATTGGTGATATCAATTTATTCTATATAAACATCAGGGAAAATGTAGCAAGCAGAATTAATTCCTTTTTATCTAAACAGCAAAACTAATTATAGGAATATTGTACAGTATGTAAAACGATCAATCTTACATATTCATTTATGATATTAACGGGTTGTACAAATTTTTTAATATCCTTGATCACCCCCATATCAGAAGTTTTAATCCATGTATTATTGCGATACCTGAATTTTTGAAGTGAATAATTAATGCTGTCGATCGAAAATTCACCTTTAAATTCTATGCGTATCTTTTTTGTTTCCGCCTTTATTTCCTTTTTCAACATCTCTGCATTTCTGAAATAATGCATGGGTGGAAAATCGTCCGTTACATAATTTAATGAAACGATCTCCAGTTCCTTATCCCTGTAAAAAGATACTTTTCCAAAGATGTTTTCAGCCAGGCTGATTTTAAGACTGTCATATTTAAAATTAACCAATTCAATATAAAAAGTATTCTCCATATTGCTTTTTTCCTTTTTGGTACAACCAAAAATGCCTGTAATCGTTACAATAAGTACAGCAAAGTATTTTAATAAATTTTTAAAGTCCATAATGCGCACTTATTTTCAACATTTCATCAATGGGTTTCCGGGCAGCTTCCCAAAGATCTTCATCCATAACTATTTCAGGTAATTCGTATTTTAAACATACATATAACTTTTCGAGCGTGTTTAATTTCATGTGCGGGCAATCATTACAGGCACAACTGTTATTTGGCGGGGCCGGAATAAAAGTTTTTTCCGGGCTGAATTTTTGCATCTGGTGTAAGATACCCGTTTCGGTGGCTACAATATATGATGAAGCAGAATCCTTTTTCGTGTAATTTAATAACCCGGTGGTACTTCCAATAAAATCAGCAAGCTTTAACACAGCTTCTTCACATTCGGGATGTGCAATCAGTTTAGCTTCGGGATGACGGATCTTAAGCCTTGTAATCTTCTCTAAACTAAAAATTTCATGAACCATACAGGCCCCGTTCCATAATACCATCTTTCTTCCCGTCTGTTGGTTGATATAAGCACCCAGGTTCCTGTCGGGTGCAAAAATGATGGGCTGATCAGCCGGTAAACTTTCAACGATTTTTTGGGCATTGGACGACGTACAGATTATATCACTTAATGCTTTAATACCTGCAGAGCAGTTTATGTAAGTGATCACTTTATGGTTGGGATGTTTATCCTTGAAAATTTTAAATAATGGAGGAGGTGCAGAATCACTTAAAGAACAACCGGCTTTTAGATCGGGTAATAAAACTTTTTTAGACGGGTTAAGTATCTTTGCAGTCTCCGCCATAAAATGCACCCCGGCAAAAACAATAATATCCGCATTTGTCCTTTCTGCTTCCTGCGCCAAACCTAAACTGTCACCAATAAAATCGGCCACATCCTGGATATCAGGTTCCTGGTAATAATGCGCCAGAATAATAGCGTTTTTCTCTTTTTTTGATTTCTCGATTTCGGCAAACAAATCAATTACAGGATCTATTTCAATATCCAAAAAACCAACTTTTTTAATTTGTGTTTTTGCGCTGTTAATATCTACCATAATATGTATTAATACTACTTATTTATATAATCAACTATTACTACTAGGGCTGTTAATTTGTGGAAAGAATAAAAAACCCGGTTGATGCAAAATTAAAACCTTTAGTTTATTAACGGTCATCCACAGGAAATTAACATGTAAATTTTTCAATGCATGCTATCCAAAATAAAGCCAGGCAATAAAACCCGGTTTGTTAACTTTAGTTGTAAACAAGGGTTAATAACTATCTTGGTGTAAAGAAATAATACATATACTTAATTTAACCCTGTTGATAATCATGGTATAAATTACGGTTTAGTAACAGCCCCTGACACATAAAAATACAAATCTAAAATTTCGCTCATTTTGCCCATATTTTTAGCTGGAAAAAACTGCGGTTATCAACAGTAAATATGGCTTATTAACAGCAACATGTTAAAAACAACAAAACAAAATAAAAAACAGCTAAATCGGATAAATAGCTGGTATTTTAAATAAATGTATGCAAATAACCAGCAGGATAATGCATTCGTATGGGTTAAAAACCCTGTTTATATTGAATTTTACCCTATTTTTGCCGTCCAAAATTTAATTTAGAACCAGTATGCAAATTATTCAGAAAATACGTGATAAAGGCGCTCCAATAACGATTGTAGCAATTTCACTTGCTTTGATAGCCTTTATTTTAATGGATTCAAAACAAGGAGGGGGCCCTACTCCCAATGACAGTATAGGTAAAATAAACGGAATTGCTGTTGGCCAGGCCGAATTTAGCAAGAAGGTAAGGTTATTGGAAAACCAGGAAGAACAACAGTCGGGGCAAAGGCCAAGTAATTCGCGTTCCGTTCAGATCCGCGATCAGGTTTGGAACCAGATTGTGGCTGAAAATGTGTTTTATGCCGAAGCTGAAAAACTGGGTATTGAATTCACAGCGAAAGAATTAGAGACCATTTTAAAAAGTGATGACCAATCAAATCCATTGATGCAGGATAAATCTATGATTGACGCAACAACCGGAAAATTAGATATGAGTAAGGTTAGCCAGGCGCTTACCAATATCAAAAAAATGAAGGGCGAACAATGGGATGCAGTTAACGCACAGATCATAGAACCTCAAAAATTAACCAGTGTATCTACTAAATATTTTGCCTTATTAAATGCCAGCGCGTATTACCCGGCCTGGATGGAAGAAAAAGATACAAAGGAAAGTAAAGCGTTTGCAACAATTTCCTATGTACAGATTCCTTACCAAACCATTGCCGACAGCACAATTAAAGTTACGGATGCTGATATCGAAAAATATATTCAGAATCACAAAGACCTGTTTAAGCAGGAAGCTGGCCGTATGATTTCCTATGTTGGATTCAGCCAGTTGCCCAGTTCAGCGGACAGTGCCAGAACCAGGGGCGCAGTTGAAGCCCTGAAGAATGATTTTATAAACGAAACCAATGATAAAACGTTTTTGGCCAGGAATACATCATCTATAGATTTTGATACCAACTATGTACCCAAATCAAGAATTCAAAGTTCAGTTTTGGATTCAATCACCAGGTTAACGGCAGGATCAGTTTATGGCCCTTATGTAGATAAGAACGCATTTGTTATAGCCAAATTGATTGGTAGTAAGTCTTTACCCGACAGTGTACAAGCAAAGCATATTTTGATTGCTACCGTCAATAGCCAAACCGGAGAGCCGTTATTAGAAGACAGTATCGCAAAAAGGCGTGCCGACAGTATTTATAATGCGATAAACGGCGGTGCAAATTTTGCATTTCTGGCATTTCAGTATTCAGCAGACGGCAGTAAAGATAAAGGTGGCGATTTGGGAACATTCGGTTACGGACAAATGGTTCCGGAGTTTAACAAATTTTGTTTCGAAAAATCGCCGGGATCAAGAGCTGTGGTTAAAACACAATTTGGATATCACATTATTGAAGTGTTAACCCAAAAAGGATCTTCCCCTGCTTACAAAATTGGTTTTATGGCAAAGGAAATTTATGCCAGCGAAGAAACTATTAACAAAGCCAGTAATGAAGCGATTAAGCTTTCTGCAGTAACCGACGCTCAAAAACTGGAAGCGTATTTGCAGAAAAACGGGTTACAGAAAATATCGGTACCAAGCCTGATAAAAGAAAATGATGCCCAGATTGGACAATTCCAGGATGCCAGGCAATTGGTGCGCTGGGTTTTTGAAGCTAAAAAAGGAGATGTGAGTGATCCGATGCCGGTTGATGACCAGTTTGTGGTTGCTACGGTAGATAAAATTTATAAAGAAGGTACACAGGATGTTGAATCTGCCAGGTCATTGGCCGAAAATGCGATCAAAGAAGAAAAGAAAGCTGCAGAAATTATTAAAGCACTGGGTGCCAGCGCAACATTAGAAACCGCATCAGCAAAATATGGGAAAGAAATTTTAACCGCCGGACAAGATTCCAGCATAACCTTTAAATCGCAGATCATCAATGCAATCGGCAACGAACCCAAATTAATTGGTGCCCTGTTTAATAAAGCGAATTTGAATAAAGTTTCGGCACCCATTGCAGGTAAAGCGGGCGTTTATGTTTTTAAGGTAAATGCGGTTTTAGACAAAGCAGCCGATCCCCTTGAAGATAAAGCCCAAATGAGAATTCAACAAACCACGGCATTGCGCAGCCTGGCGGTAGCAAACTGGTTTGAAGGCCTGCGTAAAAAAGCAACGATAACAGATAACAGAAGCAAGTTCTTTTAATGGAACTGTTAAATAGAGTTTAAAAAACAGCCTTTACTGCGTAAGTGAAGGCTGTTTTGTTTTCTAACAGGCTCACCAGCTCATTGAATATGATCGAAGTTGTATCTTTGCGTGATGTCAGAATTATTAGTAAATAAAGTTTCGGAGAGCGGTTTAGTAACATTGGACCTGGAGGCGTTTTACCCCAAAGGCGAAACAGCGATTTTTGATATGAAGGAACATTTGTTTATGGGCCTGATCTTAAAAGAAAAGGATTTTAGAGAAGTGATGAAAACGCTTGACCTGGTCCCCTATCAGGGAAAGCATGTTGCGCTTACCTGCTCGGCAGATGCCATTGTTCCCGTTTGGGCATATATGCTGGTCGCCAGTTACCTGGAGCCGGTTGCCAACGAAATTGTCTTTGGCGACGGCGATTTTTTACACAATACCTTATTCTTAAAAAATATAGAAAAGATCCATATTGCCGATTACGAAGACAAGCGGGTAGTTATCAAAGGTTGTGGCGAATTGCCTATTTCCGAAACTGCCTATGTGGCTGTTACGCGACTGTTAAGACCGGTAGTTAAAAGCATTATGTATGGTGAGCCCTGCAGCACCGTACCAATTTATAAAAAACCAAGAACGGCCACCGTTTAAAACCAGCCACGTTTTCGAAATATCCTGATCATGGCGATCGGAATCAATAACATCACTCCAACAGAAATAAAAAACCCCCATTTGTTGTGCAATAATGGAATGGTTTCAAAGTTCATTCCGAAAATACCACCTATAACCGTGGCCGGCGCCAATAAACAGGTTACTACCGCCATTACTTTCATCACTTCGTTCATTTTTAAATTCACATTACTGAGGTAAAGATCTTGCAGGTTTATCATCATATCGCGATAGTTTTCGGCCAGGTCGTTTGCCTGTAAGATATGGTCGTACACGTCTTTAAAATATTTTTCAGTTTTATCTTCAATTAATTCACTTTCGCTTCTTAAGATACCGTTTACCAGTTCCCTTACCGGCGCCACACTTCTTTTTAGCACGATCATTTCTTTTCGGAGTAAATTTATTTTTGCAAGGCTCCGGGTGTTTGGATGTCGCACAATATCCTCTTCCAACTCTTCTATTTTTTCACCCAGCTGTTCCATCACTATAAAGTAATTATCAACGATCATATCAATCAGAGAGTAATACAAAAAGTCGGCACCGTTCTGCCTGATTTTTGCGTTACTGAGTTTTAATTTTTCCCGAAGCGGATTAAACACATCTTTAGCAGCATCTTCCTGGAAACTGATGACAAAATTTTTCCCAAGTACAATACTGATCTGTTCCACTTCTACCGCTGATTCTTTTTTATTAAAATACAGCATGTTCAACAGGGAAAAAAGTAACCCGTTAATTTCATCGGTTTTGGCACGCTGGCCCATACTTAAAATATCCTCTACAATTAAATTATGAATACCATACCGGGCGCAAATGGTTTCAACATCGTCTTTCCTTAAACCGTCCATATTTATCCAGGATACAGCCGGGGTTTCTATATAGGCATAACTGGCGTCAACGTTCTCCAAAACCCGGTAGTCAACATGCTTTGCGTCATAATCAAATACATATAGGTTTGTTTTTTCAGGTTCTTTACGGGCCGAAATAACAGTGGGATTTACCTTTAATACTTTTTTTGTGCGCAAAATTTCCAACGGGTTAAGCAGCGGATTTAAAATGTAGGAAAGGTATTTTTGTGCACCCATAATTATATCAGTTAACAGTCGTATTAAGCCGGATCAATTAAAATAAAATCTGATTGAAAATAAGAATTTTATTTTGTAACGGGCTCAAAAAAAGCCACCCACCAGATGGTGGATGGCTTTTATCATCCCGAATTTATTATTGCGCCGGCGGCGGCGGTGCCGGCAAGTCGCTGTTCCATACATCCCGATACATTTTCCATTTTCCATTTTCTTCTTTCCACATGACGATATACTTCCCTTTGTCGCCTGAAACGTTGTTTTCCATAAACAATTCATAGGTACCGGTTTCAACTACACAATCTTTGGTTCCAAAAACCTCGTTGGTTTTTAATGCAACATTTCTGGTACCCCATTTATAACCTGCACTGAAAAAGCCTGTGATGGCGGCAGTACCGGTCATTGCAGGCATGTTAGGCGCATTCAATACGGCATCTGAAGCATAACAATTTGCAAATTTTGTCGAATCGCCGGTTCCCCAGCTTTCGCCAAACGCCTGGTTACTTTCGGCAATAGCAGCTTTGGCGCCGTCAAGATTAAAGCTGGTTGTTTCAGTTTTGGCAGCATCGTTATTACACGCACAGAAAAGGATTGTTATCAAAAAAATTCCCAAGATCTTTACCATCAATTGTTTCATATTTTAACTGGTTTAGACCTGTAAAATACAACACTTATTTTAACCCGCAAAGTGGCTGTTGGGAATTTTATCTATTATCCGCCTGGCGTCTGCCGCTGAAATTACCGCTTTTTCCCCTGTTGTTGCCGCCAAACCCCCTGCCTCGTTTTTGTCCCTGCCCCTGTCCCTGCCCCTGCTTTGGCTGCGGGATAACTGGCCCCGAAATTAAACCTGCATTTAATTCGTAAGGATGGTTGCGAACAATTGGAATAGTAAAGTTGATCAGTTTCTGAATGTCTTTCAACTCGGCCCTTTCATCTGCATCGCAAAATGAAATGGCAATACCCGTATTGCCCGCTCTTCCGGTACGGCCTATGCGGTGTACATAAGTTTCGGGAATATTGGGTAATTCGTAATTAAAAACATGGCTTAACTCATCAATATCAATACCACGGGCAGCGATGTCGGTTGCAACTAAAACGCGCAGCTTACCGTTTTTAAAGTTACTTAAAGCATGTTGACGTGCATTCTGCGATTTATTTCCATGAATGGCTGCAGCGGTTATTTCATGGCGGTGTAAAAATTTTACAACCTTATCTGCACCGTGTTTGGTTCGGGTAAAGACCAGTGCCGTAACAACATCAGCTTCTTTTAATAAGTGCAAAAGCAAAATGGGCTTCTCAGCCTTACCAACATAGAATAAACTTTGTTCAATTGCATCAACGGTTGATGAGGCCGGGGTAACCTCAACCTTAGCCGGATCGGTTAATAATGCATTTGACAGTTTTTGTATTTCGGGCGGCATGGTTGCCGAGAAAAATAAGGTTTGTCTTTTTGCCGGTAACTTGGTGATGATCCTTTTTACATCGTGAATAAAGCCCATATCCAGCATGCGATCTGCTTCATCCAGTACAAATATTTTAAGAAACTTCAGGTCAATAAAGCCCTGGCTGATCAAATCCAGTAAACGACCAGGGGTTGCCACCAAAATATCTACACCCCTTCTCAAAATATTGGTTTGGTGTAATTGAGATACACCGCCAAATATTACGGTATGGGTTAAGCCGGTATGTTTTCCATAGGCTGCAAAACTTTCATCGATTTGAATGGCCAGTTCACGTGTTGGCGTTAGTATCAACACTTTTATCTTATGTGGGCCACGTTCATCGTTTTTGTTCTTATACAATAACTGTAAAATAGGAATGGCAAAAGCCGCTGTTTTTCCAGTACCGGTTTGTGCACAGCCCAGCAAATCTCTTTGTTCTAAAATTAAAGGAATGCTTTGTGCCTGTATGGGTGTTGGGGTTGTGTATCCTTCATTGCTCAATGCTTTCAGGATAGGATCGATAAGATCTAATTTTTTAAAATCCATTAAATGGTTTATTTATTGTGTGGGCTGGCAAAGATGTTGCATTTTCTGAATCAGCAGGAAAAATTTTATTACCACATGGCCTGCAACAGGCTTATCGCTTAACTAAGGAAGTGGACTGCGAAATTAGGCTTTTGTTTTTTAATGGCCGATAAAACATAAAACAGTTATATGTTATGCACAGTTCGTAAATTCGTGTATAACTTTAGATTCATGTCAACCCTTACCATTACTACCTTACAAAGCAACCTGATATGGGAAGAAAAATCGGCTAACCTCCGACTGTTGGAAAAGAAGATATCGGGCATTGAAGAAAAAACTGAAATTGTTGTTTTGCCGGAAATGTTCAGTACCGGCTTTAGCATGAAACCCGAACTGCTGGCCGAAACCATGGAGGGTGAAACCGTGGAATGGATGAAAAGGGTTAGCCGTGAGAACGGTATTGTGCTAACCGGCAGCGTTATTATTGAAGAAGCGGGCAATTATTATAACCGGCTGATATGGATGTTGCCCAACGGAGAATATGGTTATTATGATAAGCGACATTTGTTTGCATTTGCAGAAGAAGATAAACATTACAGCCCCGGTAATAAACGACTGATCGCCTCTGTAAAAGGATGGAAAATTAATTTGCAGGTATGTTATGATCTGCGGTTTCCGGTTTGGGCGAGACAGGCCGCCCCCTCCCAACCTCCCCCCAAGGGGGAGGAGAGCAGTGCTCCAGAATACGATGTATTGATCTATGTGGCCAACTGGCCGGAGCGCCGCAGCCATGCCTGGAAAACATTATTATGTGCCCGGGCCATCGAAAACCAATGTTATGTGGTGGGTGTAAATCGTGTGGGTACCGATGCCAATCATGTTTATTACAGTGGCAATAGTTTGATCATTGACCCGCTGGGACAGGTACTTTACCATATGGCCGATGAAGAAGATGTAAATACCATTACGATTCAGAAAGAAACGCTTGACGATGTGAGGTCTAAATTTCCTTTTTGGAAAGATGCTGATCAGTTTAAAATAATTTAGATACTGGATGCTGGATACAGCCCGCCTTGTTGATCGCTTAACTAAGAACTATAAACCATGAACTAAAAACTCCCCCCCATTGCTAATTACCGGTTGCCAATTGCTTCCTCCTTATCATCTCCATAACCACCTGCATTTTATAATCAATGTCTTTTAAAAGCGCTCCCAGATTAGTACCGATATAGATATCCGGCTGAACGCCACGGCCATCTTTTACGGTATGCTGGTATTGAACCAACCTGAATAAAGGCAACCTTACTTTTAATTTTGTATTGGGCAACACGATATCCGGAATTAAAATTCCATTGTTTCCATACCAGCCACCGCCGGTTTCTTCTCCCACTAAAACAATACCCGGCTGACCTTTTACTGCATTGCTGAATAATGCAGCGGCAGAAAAAGTTCTTCCATTTGTGAGCACGTACAAATTACCGGTATATTGATTTACGCTTTTGGGTTTGTACAATTTCCTTTCCCAATGACCAAAATGGTATAAACCATCTTTGTGTTTTTTGGTTAACAGGAAGAGTCCCAGGTTGTTTACCAAACTTTGTTTTATATATTTTGAATAAGGACGCAGTGTTTTTGTAACAGCAAAGGAAGTATCAGCCACTTTAAAGTTTACCCGGCTTACGTATTTGGTTAACAAGGTCGAGAGCCTGATCTTTCCACCACCGTTGCTGCGTATATCGAGTACTACGTTATCAATTCCGGTACTTTTAATATACCTGAATGTTTGCCTGAAAAATTTTCGTAAACAGCCCGATGAAAAAGTATTCAACGTAATGAAAGCTGTATTGGCTGCGGTATCAACAGCCAGTGACCGGTAATCAAGTAATTTTCTCTGACGCGATTCTTTTTTATCCTGCTTTTCTTTTTTTACCTGGCCGCCGGGTTTTTGTTTTCTGCTGCTGTCTTTGCTCAGATCAAAAACCGGGATATTGATGCTTTGTTCTAAACCTGTACTATCTATGAAACTTACAACGTATGTTTTACTGATGCCAAAAATATTACGATGGTAATAAGGAAAATTACTGCTCAGCCTGATATAGTTTATATTATTGGCATGGCCATCTTCAGTTAAATATGCAAACATGGTTTTTGTGAGGGCCGCATTTTTAACACCGTTAATTGAAGTGATCAATGTACCTGTTTTTAAGATCGAATCTTTCCGGTTGAGGTTGGCGGTAACCACCATGGTATCGTTCCAGCATTTTAAAAAAAGCGGGAAGGAAGGGAATTTTTTTCCATTGGTCCATTTGTTGTACGCCTTGCTCATGCCAAAGCTGGTATGGCCACAATGAATTTTATCGGTGAGCGGGGCGATGATCTTCCAGCCAAACTGCTGTTCGGTCATGCTGTCTTTGATGGCATCGTAGTACCTGTTAAAGTACATATCCATACTGTCTTTGCCGGTATACCAATAAAGAGAGGGATGTTTGTCTTCCAGGATATTTCTAAGCAGTGAATAATCCTGTTGTAGCTGTTCAACAGGATATTTTTTTTGTGGATTGTAGTTTTTGGTGCTGGCGCATGAATAGAGCAATGACTGCAGGATGATTAAAAAGACGAAGATTAATTTATTCATTGGGACAAAACTAAGATAAACTGAAATTAAGCAGCCTTTATTGTTAGAGACTTATATATCAATCGTGTTATCTGGTAGTCAAAAAGCCGATATAAATGAGGCAATTTTACAACCATCCGAAACGCTACATGAAAAAAGTCAAAACCTGGTTTGAAGCTCAAACAGGAGTTTTAAATTATCATCAAGTTTTATTATCATCGAAATTAATTAAGATTCCTCAAAAAATTGACTGGGAATATGATTCTAAATTATACAGAGTTCAGGATTTTCTTAAACACGAGCCTGCAAAAATTACACCTGCCCTAAAAGATTATTATATAAATAGTATTGAGCCCGGCAAAAAACCAACTACAAATGAAAATGAAATAAAATCACTCTTTGAGCGATTTATTAAGCGGGAAAAAACAAATCAATTCAAATGATTCCAACCCTGTGCCACCAACTCATGTTTGTTTCCCCCACGGGTAATAAATGTTTTTCCTTCGCTGGCCTCGGTGATATAGCCAATAATACTTAACCCGTTATTTTTAGCTATTTTATCATGATCGGCCTGTGAAATGGTAAACAACAGTTCATAATCTTCACCGCCGCTTAAGGCACAGGCGGTTGGGTCAAGTTCAAGCTTGTAAGCAAAATCCTTACTGTCTTCGTTTAAAGGCAGCTTGTCTTCGTACAACACACAACCAACCTGGCTTTGCTTACAGATATGCAGCATTTCGCTGCTTAACCCGTCGCTGATATCCATCATACTGGTTGGCACAATTTTATGTTCCGCAAAATAATCGATCACATCTTTACGGGCTTCGGGTTTTAATAAACGGCCAACAATATAGGCCCGGTTTTCGAGGTCGGGTTGAGCGCCGGTTTCTTCAAATATTCTTTTCTCTCTTTCTAAAATGGTCAATCCTAAAAAAGCACCACCCAGGTCACCGCTTACACAAACCAGGTCGTTTACTTTAGCACCGTCTCTTTTCACATAGGTATCGGGTGCCACTTCTCCAATGGCGGTAATGCTGATCACAAAACCGCGTTGCGATGAAGTGGTATCGCCTCCAACCAGGTCAACATTATATTTGTCACAGGCAGCATAAACGCCATCATAAAACTCGTCTAACGCTTCAACACTAAACTTATTACTTATCGCAATGCTGATAACGATCTGTGTTGGTGTACCATTCATGGCATAAATATCACTGATGTTCACGATCACCGATTTATAACCCAAATGTTTAAGTGGTGTATACATCAGGTCAAAATGTATGCCTTCAACAAGCAGATCTGTACTGATGAGTGTTTGCCGGCCAAAATGATCGATCACGGCCGCATCATCACCTACACTTAAAATGGTGGAGGCATTTTTTGTTTCATTGTTTTTGGTAAGATGGTCTATGAGGCCAAATTCTCCGAGAGAGGATATTTCTGTTCGTTCCATGATTTTTATGTACGATTTACGATGTAAGGTGTACGACCTTTTATTTTAGATTGCCGATTGCCGGTTTTAGATTTTTTTAGGACGATCTGTCTTTTCTTTTTCGGCAGCCATGTTTTTTAAAGTAGTGTTGATTGAAGCAACTATTATTGCCAGCAATTCGTTGGCTTCTATGTATAAATCACGTAATTCCTTTTTGAATGGCTCATTAAATTCAGCCAGTAATTCATAAAAATGCATTGTTTCGTCAAGCTCTTCCTCAGCAATTCTTAACTTATTAACGAAGTCAGCTTTCGATTTTCCCCTGCAGGCGGCCCGATAATTTGCTGATGATGAACTGGAAGATCTTATTATCTGACTGATGTAAGTTTTATTAACAATATTGTAAGGTAATTTAAGGCAAAGCTTTCCGGTGTTTACCGCAAGAGCTTTCAACCGTTTCACAATATCATCTTTAATAGTATTCATACTGCGATTGCATTGTTTACTTTTTGAAGATAAGGAAATCTAAAATCGCCTCCCGATAGCTATCGGGACTAAAATCTACAATTCCTTAACATCTTTTATAGTATTCATACCGGGTTTAAATTATTTTAACTTCCTGCATTAAAAAAAATCTAAAATCGCCTCCCGATAGCTATCGGGACTAAAATCTACAATTCCTTATCATCTTTTACAGTATTCATACCGGGTTTAAATTATTTTAACTTCCTGCATTAAAAAAAAATCTAAAATCGCCTCCCGATAACTATCGGGACTAAAATCTACAATTCCTTGTCATCTTTTGTAGTATTCATACCGGGTTTAAATTATTTTAACTTCCTGCATTAAAAAAAAATCTAAAATCGCCTCCCGATAGCTATCGGGACTAAAATCTACAATTCCTTGTCATCTTTTGTAGTATTCATACCGTGTTTAAATTATTTTAACTTCCTGCATTAAAAAAAAATCTAAAATCTAAAATCGCCAATCTACAATTCCTTGTCATCTTTTGTAGTATTCATACCGTGTTTAAATTATTCTTACTTCCCGCACTAAAAAAAAATCTAAAATCTAAAATCGCCAATCTACAATTCCTTCCTGTTATGTACCACTTCAATCAACTCATCATGAATCAACCCATTGGTGGCCACTAACATCTTTTGATAGGGAGAATATTTATTACCCTCCATATCAGTTACTTTACCACCTGCTTCTTCAACGATTAAATACCCGGCGGCGGTATCCCAGGCACAGAGGTTGTGTTCAAAAAATCCTTCAAACCTGCCTGCAGCAACCCAGCACAAATCGATGGCGGCACTGCCTAACCGGCGAACGGGTACACCCTTACGAACAAAACGTTCAAAAACCTCCAGCGGCCCGTTTTCCATATCGAGATAAGAATAAGGGAAACCGGTAACCAGGCAACTGCTTACCAGTTCAGTTTTCCTGCTTACATGAATTTTTTTATTGTTCAACGTGGCACCAAATCCTTTTTGAGCGAAAAACAATTCGTTCATAAAGGGATTATACACGGCACCTAAGATCATTTCGCCATGTTGTTCAACTCCAATACTTACACAGCAAATGGGGATACCACAGGCAAAATTGATGGTACCGTCAATCGGGTCAATGATCCACTTGGTATCACTGCCGGTCACCATTTCACCCACCTCCTCACTCAAAATAAAATGATCGGGAAAATCGGCCCTGATGACATCAATGATCGCTTTTTCAGCCGCATGGTCGGCTTCGGTAACCCAGTTGTTGATGCCTTCCTTATTGGTTATTTTTAGATCTTCGTTGTTAAAGTAATGCCGCAGTTCTTTGGCTCCCGCCTCTATGGCATTTAAAAGTGTTGTTTTCAGCATGCCGCAAATATACAAAGGCTTCCTGTACCATATATTATATCACCATACATGCCCGATTTGTTTACTCATGCCAGCATTCCGGAACCGGCCGGGATTTCAACCGGGGCCAGCGGTTTTGAAATGAAATTCAGACTGGTATGGCTATATTTGAATATGCAATTGTCGGTCATCATTGTTAACTATAATGTAAAATATTTCCTGGAGCAATGCCTGTATGCTGTACAAAAAGCCTGCAGGGGTATTGACGCTGAAATTATTGTTGTTGATAATAATTCCACTGACGGCAGCAAGGCTTTTCTTGAGCCAGCCTTTCCCGCTGTTACATTTATATGGAATGAGATCAATACCGGTTTTGCCAAAGCCAATAACCAGGCATATGCCCGGGCTACCGGAGAATATATACTTTTTCTGAATCCCGATACCATTTTACCCGAGGACTGTATAGAAAAATGCCTGCAATTTTTTGGTCTTCATAAAGATGCAGGTGCCATCGGAATTCGCATGATCGACGGATCCGGTACATTTTTAAAAGAAAGCAAAAGAGCTTTTCCATCGCCACTTACCTCGTTATTTAAATTATCGGGACTAACCAGGATGTTTCCGCGTTCCAGGATATTTGCCCGGTATCATTTGGGGCATTTACCGGAAAATGAAAACCACGAAGTGGATGTTTTGGCCGGTGCTTTTATGATGATACCCAAAAAAGTTTTGGATGAGGTTGGAATTTTTGACGAGCGTTTTTTTATGTATGGCGAAGACGTTGATCTGAGTTACCGGATACAAAAGGCAACCTGTTCTGCAACCGGGGGAAAGTATAAGAATTTTTATTTTTCGGAGAGCACCATCATTCATTTTAAAGGTGAAAGCACAAAACGGGGTAGTTTAAACTATGTGCGCCTGTTTTATAAAGCGATGAGTTTGTTTGTGAAAAAACACTACGGCGGCAGTAAGGCAAGTGTTTTTATTTTCCTGGTACAGGTAGCCATCATTTTGAGGGCGGGTGGGGCGGCGCTGGGAAACCTGTTTAAAAAAATGGGATTGCCTATACTTGATGCAGCCACTATTTTATCTGCCTTTTGGGTAACAAAAATGGTATGGAGTGCTTATATCCGGAGGGAAATAAATTACTCACCCAATGTATTGATCATCGCTTTCCCGATTTTCACCGTCATCTTTTTAATTGCAGCCTATTATTCAGGTTTATACGACAAAGGGTATAAACAATCCCAGTTAATAAAATCTACGCTAATAGCTACGCTGTGTTTATTAAGTGGGTATGCGTTGTTACCGGAAAGCATCAGGTTTTCGAGGGGGATACTGATCTTCGGAATTTTTATGGCCTATATCCTTATGAATATTTTGCGGTTATTATTGATCAGGTGGCGACTGTTGGAAACCAATAACGAAGATGAAGAAAGGCGCCAAACCATTGTTGTTGCCGGCGGTAAAGATTTTGAAAACATAACGGCCATGTTACAAAAAGCCGGCCTGGATAAAAGAATTTTAGGGAGTGTTGGTGACCATGATGAAAAAACGGACCGCACCTTGGGTAGTATCAATCAGCTTCCCGGGCTCGTAAAAAAATATCCCATCAAAGAGATCATCTTCTGCGAAAACGGGTTAAGTTATAAAGAGATCATCCATTTGGTAATGGAAATGCCTGCAGGCGTTCGCAACAAGTTTCATGCGTCGGGCAGCAGCAGTTTAGTCGGCAGCGACAGTAAATATGAAAGCGGGGACTATGTTTCTGTCAACAAAAAACTGAATATCAGTAACCCTTTAAACCGGCGAAATAAAAGATTGTTTGATTCGGTTGTTGCTGTATTTTTTATATTGAGTTTCCCGGTAAATCTTTTTCTGCAAAAGAAACCTTTTCAATTTTATAAAAATGTTTTACTGGTTTTGTGTAAAAAAAGAACATGGATCGGATATGCAACCGAAGGAAAGGGTTTGCCCGCTTTGTTACCCGGTATACTCAGCAGCACATCTTTACCTGCTGTGTTGAACGGGTTGCCACCTGAAAGCCTGCTTCATACCGACGAATGGTATGCATCCAGTTATTCCGTGGTACTGGATCTGCAAAAACTGAAAAGAGGTTACCTGTATTTGTATTATTGATTTTTTTTCGGCAGTCCAAGTATAAAAAGTTCAATTGGTTTCTCATATTCAGTTTGCGAAATATCCGGGTGGTTACAGGTAGATGCAGCAACTTTTTGTAACGCCGCATCAATAGAAAAATGCTGCTGAGGCAAGCTTAAGAAAACCTGCTTTTGTTGTAAATACCAAGCCAGGTATTCCTGTTCTGTTTGCCCGGGCGTGGGAACCAACATCGCTTTTTTTTGCAGTTTTACCAGGTCCATTACCGTGCTGTATCCGCTTCTGCTGATTATTAAACCAGATTGTTGAATAACCGTATTTAATTCCGCTGCTGGTAAATGATCCCTGATCTCCATGGATTCATTGTTTACTACATTGCCAGCTGTGTTATAGGGAAGGCCACGCACCAGGATCTTTTTTCCCGGGATTTTATGCAGTTCTTTCAGGATCAATTTTTCAAAAATGGTTCTTTGTGGCTCAGGTCCTGATAAAATAACACAGATATCATAGATAATAGCCATTTCCTTTTTTTCGAACCTGGATAAGGGGCCGATGTATATGACCGGTGTTTTTGGCAGAAAAGCAGGATGAGATAATATTCCAGCAAGGTTATTTGTTCCGGATGCGTCGGGTACCCAACAGGTTGTGTATTTATTTATAAAATGGTAGTGAATTTTTTGGGCTATGTTATCTAAAAAATGGTTACCGGTTATTATTTTTAATTGATGGGTAATATACACACAGGGAATTTTTTTATGACTCAGCCCCAACCGGTTATCAGAAATTACTGCATCAATTTTTAAGGCGTTAACCGTATTTTTCAGCCACTTGTTTTCCGCAAATACCCGGTAAATGAGTTTGGGAATTTGCAGAAGCAGTTTTACCGGTAACCAGTTTTTACGTCGACTATATTGCATCCGGTAACCCTTTAATTCCATAAAATTCAGCCGGGGAAACTCTTTTTGCAATAAATTTTTTCCCGCGCCCTCGGCTGCAACAAAAACCTCGCAATTTTGTTGTACTAATTTGGATATGATTGGAATGCAACGGGTTGCATGGCCTAAACCCCAGTCAAGGGGAGCAATAAGCACCCGTTGTTTGCGTGCCGTTATGTTAAATAAAGCATCTTTCATCCAAACAAAGCAATAATTATTTGTGAAAATAGTTTAAATTGGAACTCATATTATGCGACAGATTAATAAATTAACATTGCTGCTATTAATTATTGTAACTGTATTGGCAACCACAGGCTGTGCTTCCTCTAAAAAAGGGTGCGGTTGTCCTGGTCGGTCCGGCATGGTTGGATATTAATAGAATATTTTTTAACATACAGAAGCTATGAACTATTCGAACCGGGATTTACTGGTTTTGTTTAATCAGGAATTAATGAGCCCTCAGTCAATTGAACATGAAGTTGAATTACTTCATAAATTGTTGTATTCCATAGAAAGAATTGAGAACTTAATTGTTGCGCATGAAATAATTGACCTGAATAAATATAAGGTCACCAACAAAGCAAGCCGGCTTCGCCGGCTTTTCCAACACAGAGAATTAAATTCTTTTGTTTTTCTAAACTGTAAGAATTAACCTGCTTCCGACAATTTACTTAATGCGGATCTTAATGCCTGGAGCATTTCATTGATTTCTTCTTTTTTACAAGTGCCAACGCTAAGCCGGTACCAATTGCTTTCGCTGCCCGAACCAAAACAATAAAAAGGAACGATAGCCAGTTTTGCCTCATCTAAAACATATGCTGTAACATCGGCCTGGGTATCCAATAATTTACCCGCAGCAGTTTTTTTACCCGCATAATTGATTTGTACGGTAAGATATATAGCAGCTTCCGGGTTGATGGCATCCACATGGAAACCGGCAGATTTCATTTGTTGAAAACCGTCAAAAATATTCTGCAAACGAACATGTATTTCAGCTTTGAAATTAGCAAAATATTTATCCAGATCATCAGTTTTTAAAAGGTATTTAGCCACGGCCTTTTGTTCGGCCATGGGAGCCCAGGCACCAATATGACTGTTTATGGCACGCATTTTTACCAATACGGATGCAGGCCCCATTGCCCAACCGACCCTTACACCGGTTGCTGCAAAAGCCTTACTGATACCATCTATAAAAATGGTGAATGCTTTCATGGCAGGATTTAGTGTAACAGGGTTGTAATGCACGGTATCACCTATGGTAAGCGTCCAGTAAATCTGGTCGTACATGAGGTAGAGTTTCTTTTCTCCGTTAGCCCTTGTTTTATTTTCTTCAATAACCAGGTCGCAAATGGCGCTTAACTCTTCTTTACCAAAAGTGGTACCCGTTGGATTTAGCGGAGAACATAGGGAAAGAAGGGTTGCACCCTTTATATGTGGCGCAATTTGAGCAGCCGTAAGCATGAATTTATTTTCTTCTTTTGCTTCCAGCATGATATGTTCACCTTCGGTAAAATGCACATAATGATTATTGTTCCAGCTGGGTGCAGGGTAAATTACTTTGTCGCCTTTATCAACAACAGCCAGGTATAAAGCATAAATTAACGGACGGCCACCAGCGGCAATCAATATTTCGCCCTGGGGATCATAGTCTAAACCACCTCTGGAAGACATAAAAGCCGAAACCGATTTTCTCAGGTCTAAATTACCTTCTGCTGCGGGGTATGTGGTAAACCCTGCTTTATAGGCGTTGATGATTTCCTGCTCCAGTACTTCCGGAATCGGAAAAATGGATGAATCAAAATCGCCAATCGTATAATTATAAATTTTTTCACCCAGTAGTATTTTTTCCCTGATGTTTGCACCCAGGCGTACAATTTCGGAAGCCTGCAAAGTTTCGGCCAGTACACTCAATTTTACATTACCCATAAGCTTGTAGTTAATGCGCAAAAGTAAATTTTTAAGGGGGGATGGCAAAGAATAAAAAATGCTTGTTCATTTTTGCTTCTCCAAAAAAGAACCAAAAAAAGAGCCCCGAAATCGAATACAGACCGATTTCGGGATGGTTCCCTGATCAGGTTTTTGCACTACTGTAGCTTCGACATTTGATAGCTACTCTTAGGTTCAAATACCCGGCTTCTGTTACAAGATACCAACCATTTATAAATTCAGTTTTTATTTTATTGTTTTACAAACTGCAGCACCTGTTTTTCATTACCACTCTGCAAATGCAACCAGTATTTACCCGCAGCTAAATTTTGTACGGGTATCCCGATAGCTATCGGGATGGTTTGATTGGCAGAAGTAATTTGCATTTGTTTTACCAATTGCCCGGCGCTGTTAATGATCTGCACATTCATTTTATCATACGCACCATTAAGCTGCAATTGCAATACATCAGTTGTTGGATTGGGGAAAACCAAAATTTCCGTTGAGCCGTTATTTTGTAATTGTTGAATATTGCTGTAATCAACCTGGCCGTTGCTTCCTTTTATTTTTAAACGATAAAATTGTTTTTTATTGATGGCATTGTTATCAATAAAACTATAAGATTGTATTCCGGATATATTTTTTGCAGCCCGGGTTCCGATGGAATAAAAATTAAAACCATCTAAGCTCTTTAAAATATCAAAGCAACAGATGCCGCTTTCCTTATCGGTTGTAAAGTTAATTTTAGCTGTTTTACCTTTTTGTAACCAAGCGGCATTAAAAGAGATCAATTCGATTGGCAATGCGCCAAGACTATTGCCGTCAATGATGGCTGAAACATTACGCCATGGGCCATATACCTGGCCGGTGATGGCTGTAACAGGATCATATTTAATCCTTGCCCTGAGTTTGGTGTACCTACCGCTTCCTAAAAGTTTGTCAATAAGATTTTTTAATTCAACACCCGCCAAACCAAGATCAGTATATGACACCTGTTGCGAAGTGAAAAAAGTGCTGTTGGTAATTGGTGTTCCGCTGTACGGATTATAACTAAGCCTTGTTTCCCAAACCATTTTTCCTTTAATCTTTCCTAAAAAGGATTTGGTATAAAGGCCTGCACCAAAATTGCCAAAGAGGAAATTACTGCTGTTGATGGGGGTGGTAAGGTTGGTGTTGTAGAGGCGGAGGTTGTTGCGTTTGTTGGTGCCGGGACTGTTACCATGGTACACAAAGGCACGGCCTTCATCCGCTTGCCCGTTGTCGTATACATATGCCCCCACAATCACATCGCTGTATCCATCGCCGTTCACATCGCCTGCCGAAGAAACGGAAATACCCATAAGGGCATTAGCCTGGTTACTTTCAATCGTTGCTGCTGCAGTTGTATTGATGCCCGTTGGCGAGCCATGGTACACAAAGGCTGCGCCCTCATCCGCTTGCCCGTTGTCGTATGCATATGCCCCCACAATCACATCGCTGTATCCATCGCCGTTCACATCGCCTGCCGAAGAAACAGAAACACCCATAAGGGCACCTGCCTGGTTACTTTCAATCGTTGCTACAGCCGTGATACCAATACCCGCTGGCGAGCCATGGTACACAAAGGCACGGCCTTCATCAACTTGCCCGTTGTCGTAAAACCATGCCCCCACAATTACATCACTGTACCCATCGCCATTTACATCACCTGCGGAAGCAACGGAAATGCCCATATAAGCACTTGCCTGGTTGCTTTCTACCGTTGCTGCTGCAGTAGTATTGATGCCCGTTGGCGAGCCATGGTGCACAAAGGCTGCGCCCTCATTCGCTTGCCCGTTGTCGTAATATTGAGCCCCCACAATCACATCGCTGTACCCATCGCCGTTTACATCACCTGCGGAAGCAACGGGAAAGCCCATTAAGGCATCTGCCTGGTTGCTTTCTACAGTAGCTGCCGGTGTGGTATTGATGCCCGTTGGTGAGCCATGGTACACAAAGGCAAGGCCTTCATCATCTTGCCCGTTGTCGTATGCCGATGCCCCTACAATCACATCGCTGTACCCATCGCCGTTTACATCTCCTGCGGAAGCAACGGAAACGCCCATATAAGCAGCTGTCTGGTTGCTTTCTACCATGGCTGCTGCAGTAGTATTGATGCCCGTTGGCGAGCCATGGTACACAAAGGCTGCGCCCTCATCCGCTTGACCGTTGTCGTATGCAGATGCTCCTACAATCACATCGCTGTACCCATCGCCGTTTACATCACCTGCGGAAGCAACGGAAACGCCCATATAAGCACCTGCCTGGTTGCTTTCTACCGTTGCTGCTGCAGTAGTATTGATGCCTGATGGCGAGCCATGAAAAACAAATGCAGCCCCTTCACCAGACTGTACGTTCATATAAAAATTTGCACCAACAATCACATCACTGTATCCATCACCATTTACATCGCCGGCTGCACCAACCCCACGCCCCATTTGGGCATTGGCCTGGTTGCTTTCTAAAATGGTGGCGGTAGTATTGGTGCCTGAGGAAGAACCAAAGTACACAAATGCAGCGCCTTCGCTTGTTTCTACATTGTCGTATAAATTTGCACCTGCAATTACGTCGCTGTATCCATCTCCATTAATATCACCGGCGCCCGAAACGGAGAGCCCAAGCTGGGCACCAATCTGGTCACTTTGCAAAGTGGCCGATATGGCATTGATGATGCCAGCCGCTGAGCCAAGATAAATAAATGTTGCCCCTTCATTGGTTTCACCATTATCAAATGTATAAGCGCCCACAACCACATCGCTGTAACCATCTCCGTTTACATCACCTGCACTGGCAACAGCGTAACCATATTGACTCAAAGACTGGTTGCTTTCTGCCATGGTTACAGCTACATTATTTATACCTCCACCCGACCCATGATAAATAAAAATTACCCCTTCATCAGTTTCTCCGCTATCGTAATCTTCCGCACCCACTATCACATCGCTATATCCATCTCCATTTACATCGCCGGCACCGGCAACGGCAAGCCCAAAGTTGGCAGCAGCCTGGTTGGCTTCCAATGTAGTTGCAATGGTTCCGGTTATTCCGCTGGCCGAACCATGATAAACAAAAGCCACCCCTTCATTGGTTTCACCATTATCATAAAGCCAGGCTCCCACAATTACATCGCTATAACCATCGTTATTTACATCACCAGCACAGGCAACTGAATTAGAAGCTCCCATTTGAGCAGAGGCCTGGTTACTCTCCAGCCTGATGGCTGCTGTAGTGTTGATGCCAGTAGCCGACCCGTGGTAAATAAAGGCTGCGCCTTCAGTAGTTTCTCCATTACTATATGTTCCTGCCCCCACAATAATATCGCTGTAGCCGTCGCCATTAACATCTCCGGCTGTTGATACAGAAGTTCCCAAACGGCCATTATTCACGTTGCTTTCCACTACCGCTGCCGCCGTTGTACCCACGCCAGTTGCAGAACCATGATAAACAAAAGCAGCACCTTCATCTATATGGCCATTATCAAAATTAATTGCCCCAGCAATTACATCGCTATACCCATCGCCATTTACATCGCCGGCACTGGCTACAGAATAGCCCAGGTTAGCATTTACCTGGTTACTTTCCAGTACTGATGCAGGCGTTGTACTGATTGGATCAATAGTTACTGGGTAAACCGCTTCTTTGGTATCTACCTGAATATAATAATTCGCATTTTTTCTTTTTTTAAAAGATGCTTTCAGCGATTTGCCGGTAGCATCCCAAACCTTTAAATCTTTATAATTTAAAACATTAATCTTTTTATGAAAAAACTGTAACTGATTTTGGGATAATTTATTTTTAAGCTTTGTTTTTATATTGAAATTTATTTTCAGTTCATCAACTTTTGATAAAGGCTGGTGCACAATAAAATTCTGCCGCATTCCGTCATCGTTGTTGATGTATTGAACGGTAATATTATCAGTAATGTATTCTGCTTTATTTGCTGTAACCTTCCAAAACCCTTTGCCCAGCTGCTTTTTATCAAGATTAAAATTTATTTTCCAATTGGGTAGAATCTTATATTTTATTACATGGGCCATAGCCATTGGATCAAAATCGCCAATGGGTATTTTGGTTGTACGTGGCTCGATCGTAAATCCTTTCTCGGTATAAAAAAATCGCAGGTTATTTTTACGATTTGGTGTGCAGTACGCATGTAATTTTTCTTCCCATGTAAAATGGTATTCGCTTTTGCGGATGTTTTCCTGTGCAGTTGCCATCCAGTTCTGGCTCCAGGGTTCGGCTGGTTTTTTTTCGGGCTCAAAGAGGTTTATTGTTATGGTATTTTTATACGGGAAAACATGCGCAGGACTGAAAATGTAGTTGGCTCTGGCAAAACCGGAAGCAGGAATTTGTTTGGAAACGGGCAGCAGTGAAACAGCCATGGCCAGTGTAAATGTCTTATACATCTGTAAATTTTAAGTGATAAAACTTATAATACCGATTATACCAGTATTTAGTCCAAAGCCATTTGCTATCGGCACAATACCATCTATGATTTCAACGTAGTCCTCTGTACTACTTATTAAATCAAGATGGCATTATTTGACTGGATATTGATATTAAATATACAAAAAAAGCAGGCGCTCAAGCCTGCTTTTTAAAAGAGCATCTGGCTGTTTATTGAATTAGTTTATACGCTTTAAATACTTTCAACGGTGTGCTTTCAACCAGTTTTTTATAGTCCTCCCACTTACCATTAAAAAATGCATTTGTTTTTTGCACCGCCTCGCTTACCAATCCTTCTGCTTCCGTGGCCATTCGCATTTCCTGTAGATCGGGTATTTTTGTTTTACGCAACACTTCACTGCGGGCGTCGCCCAACACATCATTTACGGTAATTTGAAAAGGTGATCCATAACCTTGTTTTTCCTGCGGTTTGCCAAAAATAAAATTGCGGATACTTTTAATGGAATCGGTCATGATCTTTCCGGCTTTTTTTAAACTGTCGGTTTCCTTACCCTCTTCATTCTTTAGCTGTGCTTCAATTTTGGCAATGGTTTCTTCAGCCTCTGTTAAGCGGTCGGTGATTTCCGTTAAACGTTCGGTGCTTTTATCAAGCCTGTTCATCATCGTCATTTTAGCATCGTATATTTCTTTGTTCTCGGATGCACCAGGATCTGCATTCACAACGATCATCGTAGAATCCATATCCTTACCAACCGTCATCACCAATTTATACGTACCCGGAAAAACGGAGTAACCTCGTGGTTCATTTGCATCAGGTTTTGGTTTTGGGGAACCAGGCTGCCGGATACCTTTCATCTCAAATCCCCAGCTGCTTTTGTTTAAACCGGTATCTACTTTCATTTTTTGCGTGCGTATCAATTCATTGTTCTGATCATAAATTTTTACAATTGCAGAATCCCCGCCTGAGCGGCCAGGTTTATCGGCTTTCTTTGCTTGCCCGGAGCTGTCTGTTTTCTCATTCGGTTTAATAAAAAATGAATAGAGGGCACCCCTGCCACGATTCTCTCCTTCATATAGTCCCCAGTTGCTCCAGTCGTAACCCGGTTGTGGCCTGTACCTTGCCATATATGCAGTTGGTGCCGGAAATACAGTTAACTTTTTTGAGAATTGATTACCATTATTTGCTGCGGCTTTGCGTAATGGTTTTATATCATCAAAAATATAAATAGCCCGGCCAAAAGTTCCAATCACCAGGTCGGCTTCTCTTTCCTGTATAACCATATCATAAGTAGAAACAGATGGGTATCCATTTTTCCATTGCTGAAAATTGGTGCCGTTATCAAAACTTATCCAAAGGCCGTTTTCGGTACCTACAAAAATTAAATTAGGTTCTACAGGATCCTGTATCATACAAAGTGCATAGCCTTTTACTTTGTTTTCATCTATCATACGCTCCCAGGTTTGCCCGTAATTTTTTGTACGGAAAATGTAAGGTTTAAAATCGGCCCGGCGGTAGTCGTTACAAACTACAAAAACTTCAGCAGCATTATATCGGCTGGCACGTATCTGCGGTATCCAAACGCCCAGCGGCATGCCCGGTATTTTTCCACGGAAACTGGTCCATGTTTTTCCGGCATCCTTACTCAACTGTACATTGCCATCATCGGTACCAACCCAAATAACATTTTTGTCTTTTAACGATGGTTCAATACAAAGAATGGTATTATAATTTTCGGCTCCGGTTATATCAACAGAAAGTCCGCCGTTTTCATCCTGGCGTTGCTGCATTTTATTGTCTGTTGTTAAATCAGGCGAAATGATTTCCCAGGTAAGACCTTTGTTCGTGCTTTTATGCACAAACTGGCTTCCGAAATAAATTGTTTTAGAATCGAAGGGGTCCTGTGCAAAAGCAGCGTTCCAGTTAAAACGTAACCTGGTTTTTAGATCGGGCATAGGTGGTTGTAGTCCCATCCTTTCACCAGTTGCCACATTTATTTTTCCCAAGCTTCCGCCCTGGCTCATGCTGTACACCCAATTATTATCATCCGGATCGGGCGATACATCAAATCCATCGCCACCTCCAATATTTTCCCAATAAAAATTACGGATACCCCAATTGCGCCAGGTATAGGCAGGACCCCGCCAGCTACCGTTGTCCTGCATGCCACCCATTACATGGTAGGGCAGTTTGTTGTCAACAGCAATATGATAAAACTGGCCAACAGGAATACCCTCATTAAAATTCCAGTTACGGCCACGGTCGCGGCTAATACCAATGCCACCGTCATTGCCATCAATAATTAAATTGGGATCAAGCGGGTTTATCCAGAATGCATGGTGATCGGGATGTATGCCAAAGTACGGGATCATGGTTTTAAAAGACTTACCCCCATCCTCACTCACGGTAATGGTTTGCTTGATATTATACAAACGATTTTCGTTTTTTGGGTCAACCCGTATATCCTGGAAATAAAATGCACGGTTGGTAACCTCCGACTTATCGCTGTTAACCAGTTCCCATTTAAATCCGCCGTCATCCGACCGGTATAGCCCGTTTTTGGCGGCTTCAATTAGTGCGTATACCCTTGATGGCTCGTTATGGGAAATGGTTAAACCAATCCTTCCCAGGTCTCCATCGGGTATGCCGTCGTCCTTACCCAATTGTTTCCAGTTTTTTCCGCCATCAACGGTAATGTAGAGGCCGCTGCCTTTTCCTCCGCTGTAAAAACTCCAGGGTGTACGCTGGTGCTGCCACATCGCTGCGATCAGTTTGTTCGGGTTGGATGGGTCAATGACCAGGTCGGCACAACCGCTGCTGTCGTTGGTATGTAAAATTAATTTCCAGGTATCGCCGCCATCGTTGGTTTTATAAACACCACGTTCGGGATGAATGCCGTAAGGATTACCGATAGCCGCAACATATACGGTGTTGGGATCATTTGGGTCGATGATGATGCGATGAATATTTTTTGTTTTTTCCAGCCCCAGCAATTTCCAGTTTTTTCCACCATCCATGGTCTTATAAATACCCGCACCAATATTGATGGAGTTACGGGGATTACCTTCCCCGGTGCCTGCCCAAACCACCGATGGGTTGCTCTGCTGCATGGCTACAGCGCCGATATTTAATGTGGGCTGTTCATCAAAAACAGGTGTCCAGCTGCTGCCGCTGTTTTCGGTTTTCCAAATACCTCCCGATGCGGTGCCCAAATAAATCAGATCGGGATTCGTGTAAAGTGCATCGATGGATGTAACCCTGCCACTCATACCGGCGGGGCCAATGCTTCGGGGTTTTAAGCTTTTAAACTGGTCTAAAGATATTTTTTGTGCAAAGCTGTTGGTACTGAAACCAACCAGAACGAAATAACCAACTAGCCGGAAATGTTTCTTCATTATTTAAGTTTGAACAATGAAGATGCATAAAAAACGCCGTCAATACAAATGAATTGTATAAACGGCGTTGTAAAAAAAGATCAATTACTCTCCTTTTTTATCATATCCTTTTTCGGCTTTTTTTGCTTTTTCAAAATCGAGGATTACAGAATTAATACAATACCGTAAACCGGTAGGTGGCGGCCCATCTTCAAAAACATGGCCTAAATGCCCCTTGCACTTTCCGCACATGACTTCAGTACGTACCATTCCGTAAGCATTGTCCGGGGCATAAATAATACTGGTCTTGCTGATGGGTTCAAAAAAACTGGGCCAGCCGCAATTACTGTCAAACTTTCCATTGCTGTTAAATAAAGGGTTTCCACACGCTTTACAGTAATAGGTACCACCCTCTTTGTGATCCCAGAATTTGCCGGTGAAGGCTCGTTCGGTTCCTTTTTCACGGGCAATATTATACACGTCAGCAGGCAGGATTTTTTTCCATTCCTGGTCACTGATATCTACCTTGGCAGTATCGGTTTTAGAAAAGACAGGGTTTTCATTTTTAATTGGTTCCATAGGTAAAGTGTCCTTTTTTTTAACCTGTGAATTGGCACAGCTTGACATTAATAATGAGACAATAAGTGTTGTAAAAGTTATCTGGCGCATATGTTCTAACAAATTTAGGTTTAAATAGTTTCCTTTATTATACGATATATGGAGACTTTAAGTTTTTTAAGCCTTTAATTACAATGTTAATGAAAATTTAAAGTGGGTATCTTATATTTGCTGACTCCACAAGGATAGTAAGTTTATGTTTAATTTGATATTATTTGGCCCTCCGGGTAGTGGCAAAGGAACGCAAAGCGAAAAATTGATGGCCAAATATGGCCTTAAACACCTGAGTACAGGGGATCTGTTACGTCATGAAATCAATCGCCAGACAGCTTTGGGAAAAGAAGCACAGAATTTTATGGATAAGGGCCACCTGGTTCCGGATGAAGTGGTGATCGGTATGATCAGCTCTGCCCTGGATGAAAATCCGGAGGCAAAGGGCTTTTTGTTTGATGGTTTTCCCAGAACTTCAGAGCAGGCAGATGCGCTTGATAAACTGTTGGAATTAAAAAAAGCACCCATTACTGCTATGTTGGCGCTGGAAGTGAGTGAAGAAGAACTCGTAAAAAGATTGTTGAAAAGAGGTGAAACCAGTGGCAGGTCTGATGACAATAATGAAAACGTGATCAGGGCCCGGATCGTTGAATACCGTAACAAAACTGCTGTTGTTGCCGATTATTACAAACAATTTAACAAGGTAGTGATGGTTAAGGGTGAAGGAACGATTGACGAAATATTTGACCGGCTTTGTAAAGAGATTGATAAAAGAGCATGAATAGTACATAAAGCGTGTATGTATTAAGCATCCTTTTTTTGGGATGTTTTTTTATTTTACGTGTTATGATTGAACTGAAAAATATGGATGAACAGAAACTAAAATTTATTACCGAAGATTGTATTCCTTTATTTGAAAGCTTATCTGCAGATGCCATGGGCAAATGGGGAAAAATGAACGGCCAGGAAATGGTGGAGCATGTGGGAACGGTGTTTGTTGTTTCAACCGGGAAGATCAAATTTGATGTAACCACACCCATTGAACATCTGCCAAAATACCTGGAGTTTTTGTACAGTGAAAAAGAATTCAGGGAAAATACAAGAGCCCCCGATCAGTTAGTTGGCGAGAAGCCGATGCCCTTGCGTTATGCAAATATGGAACAAGCTTTGGAAAAACTCGTTGAAGCCATTTCTTATTTTCAAATTTATTTTAAAGAGGAAGCAGGAAAAAGAACGATGCACCCTGTTTTTGGAGCATTAAATTATGAAGAATGGGTGTTGATGCATTATAAACATGTAACCCATCATTTAAGGCAGTTTGGGTTAATGTAATACCAACTTGATTTAATAGGAGTCCAAAGCACTACTTGGTAATCTGATATGGTATTATACCGATAGCAAATGGCTTTGGACCACATACCGGTAAAATCGGTATAATATTTTATCAATATCAGTTTCGATTTTTAAGGCGGCTAATTTTTTGAAAGCCGGTTTTTTCTCTCTAATATGCTCATTATTAAAATTTGTATCCAAAATTGCAAATCCTAATCCACTTTTGCTATGTAGATTTGTACCAAACGATGCTTTATCATGAACAAACTGGAAAACTATATATCCGGAAACTGGGTAACCGGCGATGGAGACGGGCAGCAACTCTACAACGCAGTTACCGGTGAAGCTATAGCAACTGCATCAACAAAGGGCCTCGATTTTAAATCAATTCTTGAATATGGCAGAACGCTTGGCAATCCCGCTTTGCGTAAAATGACTTTTCATGAGCGTGGAAATATGCTTAAAGCCCTCGCCCTGCATTTAAGAAACCACCTCGATAAATTTTATGCCATCAGTTATAAAACGGGCGCAACCAGGGCCGATAGCTGGGTGGATATTGAAGGAGGTATTGGTAATTTATTTGCGAATGCATCGCTACGCAGAAAATTATCCAACGAAACATTTGTGGTGGATGGCGACAGTCATAACCTGAGTGCCAACAACAGTTTTATGGGTATGCATATTTTGGTACCCAAAGAAGGAATTGCTTTGCATATCAATGCATTTAACTTTCCGGTATGGGGTATGCTGGAAAAAATTGCGGTTAATTTACTGGCAGGTATGCCCTGCGTGGTAAAACCGGCAAGTGTTACCAGTTATTTAACCGAGGCTGTTGTAAAAGAGATCATAGCCGGCAAAATATTACCCGAAGGCGCTTTGCAGTTAATCTGCGGCAGCGCCGGTGATATACTCGACCATGTTCATTCCCAGGATGTGGTTACATTCACGGGCTCGGCATCAACGGGGCTGATGTTAAAATCGAACCCGGTTATTGTAAAAGAGAATGTGCCTTTTAATATGGAAGCAGACTCATTGAATTGTATTGTGTTGGGCGAAGATGTAACCCCCGATAAACCTGAGTGGAATATTTTTATGAAGGAAGTAAGAAAAGAAATGACCTTAAAGGCCGGACAACGTTGTACCGGTATTCGCAGAATATTTGTACCGGAAAATAAAATGGAAGGGGTTTGGAAAGCGCTAAGTGAATCACTTGCACAAACAACGATTGGCAACCCGCTAAACGCAACGGTAAGAATGGGTTCATTGGCCGGACAAAACCAACGCATGGAAGTAAAAGAGCAGGTTCAAAAACTATTAGCATCATCGCAAATCATTTATGGCAGTTTAAACAGCGTGGAGGTGATTGATGCAGATGCCAATAAAGGAGCATTCATGTCGCCTTTGTTGCTGATGAATGAAAATCCCTGGGCATCTGTTCCCGGATTTTCAACAAATCCTTCACATGAAGTAGAAGCATTTGGTCCTGTGAGTACTATGATGCCCTATAAAAATACAGCCGACGCCATCGATCTGAGTAAACTTGGCAAAGGAAGTTTATGTTCAACCATTGTTACAGCTGATCAAAAAATAGCAAAGCAATATGTAATTGGTGCGGCCTCGCATCATGGCAGAATTTTGGTTTTGAATGATGAATGTGCCAAAGAAAGTACCGGGCATGGTTCGCCACTGCCTTTGCTGGTACATGGGGGCCCCGGCCGGGCAGGCGGCGGCGAAGAAATGGGTGGATTACGTGGCGTAAAACACTACCTGCAACGAACAGCCATTCAGGGTTCTCCAACTATGATCACAGCCATTACTAATATTTATCAGCAATATGCCGCGGGAAAGGATCCCGGCAAACATCCTTTCACCAAATATTTTGAAGAACTGGAAGTAGGCGAACAGATCATTACCGAAAAAAGGATCATCACATCGGAAGACATTGACAGGTTCGCCGATTTAAGCGGCGACCATTTTTACGCCCATATTAAAACCACTGACTTTGAAGGCACCATGTTTGAGCAACAGGTGGCGCATGGGTATTTTATCATGAGTATTGCCGCCGGGTTGTTTGTGGATAGCTATGAAAAGAACCCGGTGCTGTTAAATTATGGTATTGATGAACTACGTTTTACCAAACCGGTTTATCCCGGCAGCGAAATTCATATACGCTTTACCTGCAAGCAAAAATTACTGAACGATAAACGTGTTGTTGAAAAACCTGAAGATTTTAAGCGTGGCGACGATATTGAAAAAGGTATTGTAAAGTGGATGGTGGAGATGATTGATGAGGCAGATGAAGTAACGGGTGTGGCTACGATCTTGACGATGGTGGCGAAGAAAAGGGTAATATAAAAAAAAGCAGGACTCCGGTACTGCTCACAATATTTGGGTTTAAGCCATTTCATCCCCAATATCCGAATTGTGTGCGTTTTTTAAAACAGAGGCCAAGCCATTAACCATTCGATCTTCAGCTTTATACATCTGGCTGGTACCAATGATCTGTCCATTACCGGCTTTTAAATTAAAATAGTGCTTCCCGTTTTTGACAACCAACCTTTCAAAACTGCTGCTGTCCTGGGAGTTTTTTTTTACCGACTCTACACCATTATTACCGACTGCTTTTTTTTGTAGCCTTCGCTGTTTAAAATAACCTGCCCGTTATCTGCTTTTAAATTAAATTGAAATTCGCCATTGCTCCTGGCCGAGATAATAAATTTTCCCACAACTGAATATTTTAAGAGTTAAAAAAGATTTTTTAGATGAGGTGCTTAGAAATACTGAGAATTTTTTATTTATTAAACAGGGAGCAGAAAAACAGGCCAGATTTCAGGAACTTTCCCATGGTATTGAATTACCACAGTCCCGATGTTACAACCATGCTGATTATGACAGTAAATAAAAGGCTAATTAATAGTGAAAAGCTTTTTGGAAAGGGCGGCTTTAAGATGAATGGGAAACTCCAGGTAACAATTCAGTAAGAGGTATTTTTCCTTCCTGGTAATTTTTTTGAAGATGTAATTTTTCAGTTCCTGGTCTAACAGTGCAATATCGGTTACAAAAGCCCATTTCATTTCGTCGGTAATAAAAGGGCTTTCAATTTTTAAGACCTGTTTCTTTATATCATGAAATTTTAAAGGGATACTTTTTTCTTTTTTATTAAGGATGTCTGCAATATCTCCACCGGCCAACAGCGGATTGTTTAAGCCCAGCCAGTTTTTTCGCCAGAGGTAATTTTGAATTTTTCGTTGCACCCAGCAAAGGCGGTTATGGGTAATATTACGTGCATACTGCAAGGTCATGATACAGCTGGCGGGCATATAATAGCAAATCGTGCTGTGCAATTTTATACCGGTAAGTTCCCGTACCACGATCTTATTTTTCTGCAACCATTCCCACTCGTTTGTAAAATAATTTTTAGCAAAATAGCTAAGCGTATTCATTTGAAAATCACAATCAAGTGCCACGTCCTGCATATCATCATACAATTGCATACTGCGTACCATACTGCCCCAACTGCTGAACAATTTTTGATATTGCAATTGTTTTTTATCAAGCAGAACGGCTCTTAAAGTAAGCAGTATCTGTATGATATCTTCGTCCTTATTTTTTTGATATTGCAACAGCTCTGCTAAGGAATGGTCTTCATCAAACTCATTAATATCGGCCTTATAGGTATCAAAGCACCGGTTACAGACCTTGCAGATCAGTTGTGCGGCTTCGGCAGCTTTTTCCGGGCCCGGTTTATTGAGATGCTGGTTCATTTCGTTCAGCAAAAATTGTAAATGGCTGTAAAATGCCTTATACGTGATGCCGTATTTTTTATTAATGCTTTCCTGAACCTGCAGGGGCAGTACGTCACAAATATCAAACTCATAGTATAGTTCGTACCCTTTACCCGTTTTTTTATAATGTAAATAATAACTGAAATCACTTTGGTTTAAAACTTTTTGTATGTTTTCCCGGCCATACGCGTTTGCCACACCATCAATAAACTCATCACCAAATAAAATAGCCAGGCAAACTAAATTTGCCAAATGACTTTTATTCTTAAATAACTGTATCGGTGATTGTTTGAATAAAATAGTATCATAGGCAAAAGAGCCCTTTTCAATATTATTACGTACCTGCTGCATTTCTTTAAACTGCATAATATGATTAAGCCTTTTGTTTTTACGGATCTTCTTTCGCATATAGATCCCTATCGGAAAGGCCAATAACATGGAAGCGGTAAACCTAAAAAAATGGAAGAGCTCTTTTCCGGTTTTACAGGTAAACCGGGCATCAAATGAAACATTTTCCTGTAACATGTGTACAATGATCCGCTCGCTTTCCCTGGTGCAATCACTTAATTGAAACGGGTTGGCTGTCGGAAAATCAGTTTGCCTGTTGTTGGCGGCGTTAATCATGCTACAATATATAATTGTTTGATTAAAAATAAACAGCGATCATCAAATAGATGTACCCGTAACACCGTATTTTCTGAGTACAGGGGGTAAAAGGCCATCCAATGAACCCAATTTTTAAGTTTGATATTTGTCCCGGTTCAAATAAGTAAAAAAGATTACTTACATTTAAATTGTAAAAGATTATTTTGTTATGAGCACAGAAGCATATGTTAAAAGTCATATTGAACATGGCATCAATACCATTGAGTTTTTTCATCCGCAGGGTAATTCACTGCCCGGTAAAATACTGGAAGTCCTTGTCCGTGAAATTCATTTTGCCGGAACCCATGACGATACCCGTGTGATTATCTTAAAAAGTGCAGGTGATAAAACTTTTTGCAGTGGTGCCAGTTTTGATGAGCTGGTAGCAATAAAGAACGAAGCCGAGGGCTTAAAATTTTTCAGTGGTTTTGCTAATGTTATTAATGCCATGCGCAAGTGCCCTAAGTTTATTATTGGCCGCATACAGGGTAAATGTGTTGGTGGTGGTGTAGGTTTGGCCAGTGCGGTAGATTATGCTTTTGCCACAAACAAGGCCGATGTAAAATTAAGTGAGTTGGCAGTGGGTATTGGTCCCTTTGTAGTTGGGCCGGCGGTTGAAAGAAAAATAGGTACATCTGCATTCAGTGTACTGGCAATAGATGCCGCTAACTGGCGCAATACTGATTGGGCTAAAAGAAAGGGGCTGTTTGCCGAAATACATGATACTATTGAAAACATGGATGAAGCTATATACAATCTTGCCAGCACGCTGGCACACTCCAACCCCACCGCCATGGCCGAAATGAAAAAGATATTTTGGCGTGGTACAGAACACTGGGAAGAACTGCTGAAAGAAAGAGCAGCCATCAGTGGCAAACTTGTACTAAGTGAGTTCACTAAAAATGCTATAGAAAAATTTAAAGCAGCTAAACAGTAAATATTTAACGATTTAATAAAAAAGCTGAGTAAAAGGGCTGAAAAGCAAGTGTTTTACTTAAAACTTTCTTTAAATGGATTGTTTAATAAACCAGATCGTTGTAGATTTACTGTAGTTTTCTATTGCATAACCCTCTAGGTGCTTTTATGAAAGTTGTTTTAAAAAATGATAAGAGTTATATTGCACAACTTGATGAAAAGAGGCCGTAAAATATATAGTTTTTTCCAACTGTTTTCTGCTGTTGTATTTATTGTGGCACTGTCATGGCTTACCGTAAGCCTTCCATTTGTGTATAACGCTCAGCAGGAGCTGGCTAAACACCATAAAATGGAAAAAGCAACTTCCCCACTCACCGATAGCGAAGAAGAAACAACGAATCCCCTTGGTAACAATAAAGAAGAAAAAACGCCGGGTAACAATACTTTTTCTGAAGAATTTATTCATGATAATCATATCGCTACTCATTTCCTGATTCAGGTTTCGCAATATCATAAAAGCGAAAATTCAGAAACATATATTGCTTTTCATGGCGAACTGCTGGTTCCTCCTCCAAACCAGCTGTAATATTTTTAACCAAATGACGCAGTAATGAGTCGTTTCCCTTATTGTTTTAAGCAGCCTTATCATCCTTATAATGATATTAATAAAATCCATTTTTTATAAAAGCAAAACAGCATTTCATGAAGCGTAATAGTCTATTCAAAGAATTTAAGAGTGATCTACCTGCGAGTATTGTGGTATTTTTTGTAGCAGTTCCTTTATGCCTGGGGATTGCACTTGCATCCGGAGCGCCACTTTTTTCCGGTATTATTGCCGGTATTATAGGCGGTATTATCGTAGGTATTGCAAGCGGTTCGCCATTGGGGGTTAGTGGGCCTGCTGCCGGCCTTGCAGTAATTGTACTAACTGCTATCGGCACAATAGGCTCATTTCCGGCTTTTTTACTGGCGGTTGTTATAGCGGGAATTGTTCAACTCGCACTTGGTTTTGCCAAAGCAGGTTTTATTGCATACTTTTTTCCTTCTTCCGTTATTAAAGGGATGCTTACCGGTATAGGGCTTCTCATTATCTTAAAGCAAATTCCACACGCTTTAGGCTGGGATAAAGATGCGGAGGGAGATGATGCTTTTTTACAGGCAGACGGACAAAATACTTTTTCTGAGATATTACAGGCCCTGAATTTTGTTACACCCGGTGCTGTTTTGATAGCTGCCATTTCATTGGCTATACTCATATTGTGGGATACGGTGTTAACAAAAAAACATAAGATCTTTCAATTGATACAAGGCCCTATTGTTGTTGTCATTCTTGGTATTGTAATGAATTATTTATTTAAAACGGGAACGCTGGATTTTAGTTTAGCCGATGATCAGGTTGTAAGGCTGCCCGTAGCTAACAATTTATCAGAATTTTTCAACCAGTTTACATTTCCCGATTTTTCGGCCATAACAAATATTGAAGTTTGGAAAGCCGGAGTTGTAATGGCCATTGTTGCCAGCCTGGAAACATTATTATGCGTAGAAGCAACTGATAAATTGGATCCTGATAAAAGAATTACGCCCACCAACCGGGAATTAAAGGCGCAGGGTTTAGGAAATATTGTTTCGGGATTAATTGGAGGGTTACCAATAACACAGGTTATTGTACGCAGCTCGGCAAATATAAATTTTGGTGGCCGGACAAAATTATCTGCAATACTTCATGGTGTGTTTTTATTGATCTCGGCCATCACCATAGCCGGTTTATTAAATATGATACCACTGGCCAGTTTAGCGGCTATTTTACTGATGGTTGGTTATAAGTTGGCAAAACCTTCACTTTTTAAACAAATGTATAAGTCGGGCTGGGAACAGTTAATACCCTTTATGGCAACTGTTGCTGGTATTTTATTAACCGACCTGTTAAAGGGCATTACAATCGGTATACTTTTCGGAATTTTTTATACACTTCGGCATAGCTATCGTAATTCTCACTACATGAAAGAAACGGTTACAAATGAAGAAGGACACGAGGTGCATCATTTAGTACTGGCCGAAGAGGTTTCCTTTTTTAATAAGGCAAGTGTGATCAAAGAACTGGAAGAAATCCCTGCAAATTCAAAAGTAATTATCGACTGCACAAAATCTAAATCGATTGCATACGATGTAGTGGAACTGATTCGTGATTTCAAAAGCAATGCAAAAACAAAAAATATTACGGTTGAAACAGTCAATTTTATTGAACCGGCTTAAAAATTTTTTTAAATAACTAAATAATCAAATTTAAAATGAGAGTACATACAAAAGAAACACAATCAAGTTTAACACCCAGGATGGCCCTGGAAATTTTACAGGAAGGGAATTCACGGTTTGTAAAAAATTTAAAAGCACAAAGAGATCTGTTAGGCCAGGTAAACGCCACCCGTGACGGACAATGGCCATTTGCCGTAATACTTAGCTGTATAGACAGCCGCACTTCTTCTGAGTTGGTTTTCGACCAGGGATTAGGGGATGTTTTTTCTATCAGAATTGCCGGTAATATTGTGAATACCGATATACTGGGCAGTATGGAGTTTGGCTGTAAAGTAGCTGGTTCAAAGCTGATAGTCGTTCTTGGACACACCAAATGCGGTGCAGTAAAAGGAGCCTGCGACCATGTAGAAATGGGAAACCTTACCGAGTTATTATCCAAACTGCAACCAGCTGTTTATGCTGAATCGGAAACGACTGCCGCAGATAAGCGGAATTCAAAAAACGGAAAATTTGTAGAGAATGTATCTTCATTACATGTAAGGCGTAGTGTAAAAAATATTATTGAACGCAGTTTTATTCTGGAAGAAATGTTAGACAAAGGAGAAATAGGTATTGTAGGAGCTATGTATAATATAGATACCGGCAAGGTTGAGTTTTATAAGGATGTATCATATATAAATGATGAAAAAAATCCAAAATTCAGCCTGGCAGAACTAAGGCATTAATTTTTTAAACAGGGTTAGAAATCATTTCCAACCCGCTTTTTTTATATGGGTAATCATTCTTTTAACGAAGCACATGTAATTCATGAATTAAAACATTTTTTGCCTTCGCAACAGGCATTAAAAGATTTTATTCATCACAATTCTTTACATGCATTTCAGCACATGAAATTTTATGATGCCATTTTTAAGGCATCAAAAATATTCGGATTTCAGGTACACCTGCAACTGCCCGAGTACAGGCAGATGTACGAAACAGGCAGAATTAGAAAAGATGTGCTGGAAATGGTGATTGCCAATAAAAAAGGGAAAGCGGTTGTAAATGACTGGAAAGACAAACTGATCAACGGGAAATATTACACCATTAATCATCCCCGTATCGGGCAACTGCGTAGTTATTGGAAAGAAGCGTATAAGATAGACCTGGATGACAAAGTTCACCCTTTGCTGTTTCGCATACTCTGTGGTTTTTTAGACCAGGGTATTGCTATCGATAGTTTTCCGGTTGTAAATAAGCCTTTTATTGAAAGCATTAAAGAACTGGAGCAAAACAGTTTTGTAAGTTTCTTTAAAACAAAAAAGGTAAGGGCACAATTTTTATCCGGCAATTATTCTATTACAGATCTTCTTAAAAAAATTGTTGGTAAAGAAGAATACTTCGAACAATATCTTTTCGATCAGCATTTTGCCCACCATGGCTGGAGTGGCTTTGTAAGTGCCGTTGAAGATAATCCGCACACCCTGCTCGACAATAAAAAGATCACCTTCAAAGAGCTGGTTGAATTTGAATTACTGATGGAACTGGATGCATTGGATCATTTGCTTGGAAAAAACTGGCAGCCATTGACAGACCATGTTACAGAACCTCCGGTAGATTTATTTGCCGATATTATTAAAACAGAATTGGCAGAAGTAATAGAACTATGGCAGGATGCTTTTGAATGGAGTTATTATGATTCGGTATTGAAAGGCATTTTGATTGCCGGTGAAAGAAGAGAATCACGCTGTAACGTAGCTGCTAAAATTGTCCCTATTGTTGCAAACGTACCGTCGCTGCAGGCAATCTTTTGCATTGATGAACGGGAGGATTCAATACGCCGCCACATTGAAGCAGTAGACAAAACTGCGGAAACATTTGGTGCTCCCGGCTTTTTTGGCGTAGAGTTTTATTTTATGCAGGAGGGCAGTAAGTTTTATGATAAACTTTGCCCGGCCCCGGTAACACCCAAATACCTGATCAAAGAATCTGGTGCAAAAATGGTGAGGGAAGAGGAACTGATCTATACAAAATACACACATGGGATTGTATCCGGTTTTTTCTTAAGCATCGGTTTTGGTTTTTGGGCGTTTGCAAAAAAATTACAGATGTTGTTTCGGCCAAAAATGAGCCCGGCCATTTCAAATGCTTATGGGCATATGGATAAACAATCTGTACTTACCATCGAAAATAAAACCCCGGATGATGTAGAGAACGGATTGCAGATCGGTTATACACTGGATGAAATGGTTACGAGGGGCGAAGGTTTTTTAAGAGGCATTGGCCTTGTTAAACATTTTGCATCTATCGTTTATGTTGTGGCGCATGGCAGCAGTAGTGCCAACAATCCGCATCACGGTGCACATGATTGCGGTGCCTGCAGCGGAAGGCCGGGTGCCACCAATGCAAGGGTGCAATCCTTCATTCTGAATAACAAAAAAGTAAGAGCAGTACTGGCAGAAAAAGGAATTGTAATTCCGGAAAAAACGCAATTTGTTGGCTGTATGCATGATACCGCTGCAGATGTCATGGCTTATTATGACGAAGATGTGCTTACTGCAGAAAACATGAACCTGCACATCATCAACATACAAAATTTTGAAACGGCATTAAACCTGAATGCAAAAGAACGAAGCAGAAGATTTGCTTCTATTAACACCAAACAGGAACTGGAACAGGTTCGTAAAGCCATTCACAACCGTTCGGTTTCTTTGTTTGAACCAAGGCCGGAACTGGGCCATGGTACCAATACTTTAGCTATCATAGGCCGCAGGCAGGTTACCAAGGGTTTGTTTTTAGACAGACGTGCTTTTTTGAATAGTTATGATCATACCACTGATGCTGATGGAACTATTTTATCGGCAGTAATGCGGCCCATTGGTTTGGTTTGCGGGGGTATTAATCTGGAGTATTATTTTTCGAGGGTAGATAATATTAAAGTAGGCGCCGGCACCAAACTGCCGCACAATGTAATGGGTTTGTTTGGTGTGGCCAACAGCAGCGACGGAGATCTCAGATCGGGACTGCCCTGGCAAATGATTGAAGTGCATGACCCGGTAAGGTTACTGGTGATTGTAGAACATAAACCCGACATTGTTTTAAAAGCTATCCAGTCATCGCCGGAAGTGTTTGAATGGTATAAAAATGAATGGGTGCATATGGTGGCATTACATCCGGAAGAAAAGCAATTCTATTATTTTAAGAATGGGGAGTTTGTAAAGTACGAACCCATAACAGAAACCGGCGAAATAAAAACCATTCACAATATGGAAGAATTTATTGAAGGCGCGAGGGAAATGGAAACCAATCATATTGTGCATGCAACAGAAGAAAATTTACCGGTGTATTTGCTTGATTAAACAAAACCAGCTTTAGATAAGCAAGAAAAAAAATTAAAATGGATCAACTGCTCATATCATTTATTGCAATACCCTTACTGGCTTTTCTGGTAAGCCTGTTCTGGCAAAATAAAAGTGAAAAAGCCATTGGCTATATTGTAAGGTTTACAAAGATATTGTACATACTGGTGTCGGTTTTCTTTGCCGTGTGGTGGGTACTCAACGGACTAAAGCCGATCAGTTATCATGTGGCAACGCTTTATGAAACCAGTCATTTTGTTTTTGCCCTTGAATTGTTTTATGATGAAGTAACAGCAGTATTCAGTATCATTGGAGCTTTTCTTTTCTTCCTGGTAGCAACTTTCAGCAAATATTATATGCACCGTGATGAGGGATACAAACGTTTTTTTAATACCATTTTACTATTTGCAACAGGTTACAACTTCATCATTTTATCCGGTAATTTTGAAACCCTTTTTATTGGGTGGGAGATAAAAGGTGTTTGTTCTTTTTTGCTGATCGCTTTTTACCGCAATAGGTATCTGCCGGTTAAAAATGCGTTCAAGGCAATTTCCAACTACCGCATCAGCGATGTGGCGTTAATGCTTTGCATGTGGATGATGCATCATCTTACAAACCAGAACATCAGTTTTTCTGAATTAAGCGAAGCAAAAATTCTGGCACTGCAAACCGCCAATACCGGCATGGCCATCTTTATTGTTTGTATGATGATATTACCTGCTGCTGTTAAGTCGGCACAGTTTCCATTCACCAGCTGGCTACCCAGGGCAATGGAAGGGCCCACGGCTTCCTCTGCTATTTTTTACGGCTCGTTAAGTGTGCATATCGGCGTTTTCTTATTGTTGCGTACGCATCCTTTTTGGGAAGACATGTTGTGGGCAAAGATTGTGATCATTGTAATTGGTGCAGTAACGGCTATTGCTGCTACATTAATAGCCAGGGTGCAGCCAACTGTTAAAACCCAAATTGCCTACTCATCGGCAGCGCAGATAGGATTGATGTTTATTGAAGTGGCAATAGGCTGGCATTGGCTGGTGTTGCTGCATTTTGCCGGTAATGCATTTTTAAGAACCTATCAATTACTGGTTTCTCCTTCGGTATTAAACTACCTGGTGCATCATCAGTATTTTCATTACATAGCTCCTACACAAAAGCGGGTATCAAAATTAAAAGCATCTTTTTACATGCTCGGCATTAAAGAATGGAATTTAGACAGCATGATGTATACTTATTTATGGAGCCCTTTTAAATGGATAGGAAAACAACTGCAGTTTTTGCAATCAAAGATTATCATTGTTATACTTACAGTTACTGCACTTGCCATACTGGTACTGGGTTATACCAATCAAATAGATTTTTCGGTTTTAGGGAAAATCCTGCCAATTATTTTAATGAACATTGCCCTGGCTGTTATTCTTTTTGCTTTTTCCTACAGAAAATCTGCTTTAACGGCATGGATATATTTGCTGACAGCACATCTGTTTATAATTGCCGCAGTATTGTTTAACGCAGATCATATCTACCTTATAGAAATCGTTTTTTACATTAGTGGGGTTTTGGTAGCTTTTATAGTGGGATATTTTTGCCTGCAGAAAATTAAACGCATTGATAACGATATTTCCCTCAACCAGTTTCATGGATATGTATATGAGCAGGAAACAACTGGTCTTTGGTTTTTATTTGCAGCCATCGGTATGCTTGGCTTTCCGGTAACAGCGGCTTTTATTGGTATAGACGTGCTGTTTACTTATGTACACAGCAACCAGCCGGTATTAATTGGTTTGATGGCACTGTGTTTAATATTTATTGAATTATCGGCATTTAGAATTTTGCTCCGCATTTTTATGGGGCCACATAAAAAATTAAATCATCCGGTGGCATTCAGGTCCTCGTAAAATTAACAAACCCCCTGACTGTAATCAGGGGGTTTATAATAGAAATTATTTTAGTTAAATATTCAATCCTCCACACACACTGATCACCTGCCCGGTAACATAACTACCCATATCGCAGGCTAAAAACAAACACACATTGGCGATATCCTCCGTGCCGGCAAACCTGCCTAAAGGAATACTTGCCTTGTATTTATCTGCCGCTTCGCCTTCTTTTAAATAGCTGGTCATGTCTGTTTCAACAAAGCCAGGGGCAACAGCATTGCAGCGGATATTGCGGCTGCCGAGTTCTTTAGCAATACTTTTGGTAAACCCAATGATGCCGGCCTTGCTGGCAGCATAACTGCTTTGCCCGGCATTACCCATCTCACCAATGATGCTGCTCATATTGATAATACTGCCGTTTCGGGCTTTCATCATGGGCCGTATCACCTGTTTGGTCATGTTAAATACACTTTTCAGGTTTACCTGTATCACGTCGTCAAATTGCTCGGGTGTCATCCGCATGAGTAAATTATCTTTTGAAACGCCGGCGTTATTTACACAGATATCTATACCCGTAAATTCTTTCAACATATCATGTACAAAAGTTTCGCAAGCAGCATAATCCCCGGCATTACTTTGATAGGCTTTTGCTTTTATGCCCATGGCCGTCAATTTTTCTTCCAGCGCTTTTGCTTTTTCGGCACTGCTATCGCTCACATAAGTAAACGCAATATTACAACCCTGTTCCGCAAATTTAAGGGCGATGCCCTCTCCAATACCCCGGACACCACCGGTGATGATCGCATTTTTTCCCTCTAATAATTTCATAATTTCTGATTTTTATTCAATATAATTCATCTACATTTTTATCGCAAGAATTTCTTCCAGCATCGTTCTCTCGTTACTCAGCCTGGGTACTTTGTGTTGCCCGCCCAGTTTTCCTTTACTGCGTAACCATTCATTAAACGTGCCTGCCGGCAATTTATGAACAGTTGGTAAACGCAGGGCGATATTCTTATATCGTTTGGCTTCATAATCGCTGTTGATGTTTTTCAGGCAGTCATCCAATTCAAAGACAAAAGCATTAAAGTCATCCGGTTCTTTTTCAAATTCTATTAACCATTCATGCGCACCATTGCTGTTGTCGCTGAAATAGACAGGTGCCGCTGTGTAATCGTTAATGACGGCATTTGTTTTTTCTGCAGCATGCGCAATGGCTTTATCGCTGTTGTCAACAATAACTTCCTCGCCAAAAGCATTCATATAATGTTTTAACCTGCCCGTGATCTTTATTTTGTATGGATGGAGGTTGGTAAACTGAATCGTATCCCCAATCAAATACCGCCACAAGCCACCGGTAGTACTGATGACCAGCGCATAATTTTCTCCAACGGCCACTTTATTCAATCCTACCGTTTTAGGATTTTCATTTCCATATTCAGCAACAGGCATAAACTCGTAAAAAATACCGTGTTCGGTAAAAAGTAACATACCCTCATCATTGGGGTTTACCTGGGCGGCAACAAATCCTTCGCTGGCATTATATATTTCAATGTAATTGATCTTGTCACCTATTATTTTTTCAAACTGTTGTTTATAAGGTACAAAAGAAACGCCGCCATTTATATATAATTCCAGGTTTGGCCAAACTTCCCTGATCGTTTTCATTCCTTTTATTTCCAGAATGCGCTTTAAAAGCAGCAGGGTCCAAGTGGGAACACCGGCCAACGACGTAACATTTTCATTGGCGGTGATCTGTGCCAGCTTTTCAATTTTGTTTTCCCATTCGTCCAGCAAGGCAATACTTAACTCCGGGGTGCGTATCCACTGTCCCCAAAAAGGGGAGTTTTGCATAAGAACAGCACTAAGATCTCCGAATTGTATGTTTTCATTTACCTGGCTTATCTGGTGAGAACCGCCAACAACAAGTCCTTTGCCGGTTAACAAATCGCTTGACGGAAAATTTTTGTAATAATTACTTAGCAGATCCTTGCTGGCCTGGTAATGATTTTCCTGTAAACTTTCTTCACTGATGGGAATAAATTTACTTTTATCGGAAGTGGTACCGGAGGATTTTGCGAACCAGGTAACAGGCGTATTCCACAGGATATTTTCTTCGCCATTCATCATACGAATAATATACGGCTTTATATCGTCATACGCATGTATGGGAACATTTTTTTTAAACTCCTTTAGCGTAAATAGTTTGCTGAAATTATATTTTTTACCGAACTCGGTGTATTGCCCGGCGGTGACCAGTTCCTGTAAAACCTCACGCTGTACGTGAACCGGATGTTTGCTCCAGTTTTCGATACGCCATAGGCGCATACGGGCTAATTTAGATATGGCGGGAGAAAGGAACTTCATTTAGCCAACAAGATAAATAATTATCGGGCTGCTTCATCATGCAAATAATCCTTTCGCTTTAATTCAAAGTTTTTACCAAGGTATAAACGGCGTACCTGCTCATCATTCGCCAGTTCTTCGGCAGTGCCGTGTGTAAATATTTTACCATCGATCAAAAGATAGGCCCGGTCGCATATAGATAAGGTTTCATTTACATTATGATCGGTAATGAGGATACCAATATTCCGGAATTTTAATTTGGCAACGATGGCTTGTATATCTTCAACAGCAATGGGGTCAACCCCTGCAAAAGGTTCATCCAGCAATATAAATTTTGGGTCAACAGCCAGGGCACGGGCAATTTCTGTTCTGCGTCTTTCGCCACCGCTCAACGTATCACCGTTGTTTTTGCGAACCCGCTGCAGGTTAAATTCATTAAGCAGTGTCTCCAGCTTTTCCTTTTGCTGCTCTTTGCCCAGCCTGGTCATTTCCAATACTGCCCGGATATTATCTTCCACACTCAGCTTACGAAAAACGCTGGCTTCCTGGGGCAGGTAGCCAATGCCCATTTGTGCCCTTTTATACATGGGCAGTTTGGTAATATTGATATCGTTTAAAAAAACTTCGCCCGCATCGGGCTTGATCAGTCCCACCACCTGGTAAAAAGAAGTGGTTTTACCGGCACCGTTGGGTCCCAGGAGTCCCACAATTTCTCCCTGTTTTACATTAAAGGAAACTTTGTCAACAACCGTTCGGCTGCCGTAAATTTTTACCAGGTCTTTGGTTTGTATGATTAAGTTCAAATTAATGTGTTTGCTACAAAAATAGGACGAATGAAACAATTGACAGTTATGAACCATAATTCTTAACAGTTTATGCTTAATTTGTCAACCTGTATTAACAATGGTACAGCCATCACTGCAGTAATGGTGATTGATGGAATAAAGGTAAATCTTACAGTAGCAGTTACCTGGGTAACAGGCCAGGCCTATGTTGCGGATTTTACAGGAACGTTAAGTGGTTCGGCAGTTACTATTCATCTTTTCTTTTTTGCGTATAAAATACCATCCACTTCTTTGTAATCATATTCATCTTCCATACCTGGCCATCCCAATGCATCTTTAAATATTGTTAAAGAAACATCCTCAGGGCTTGTAGAATGTTTTAAGGAACTTACCATTCAACCAAACCGGAAGATGGCGTATTGAGTTTCCTCGTTTTAAGGTCATTAAACAGCCGGACTGGTTTTGCAAGGGCTAATGGCACTACCACTTCCGGAAATGCAGGATCGGGTACCATAACAAATAATAAGCTGATCGATGCTTCTCAAAATAACCAAAGCATTGGAACACTAAACGGCGATAACTTAAACGGAACATTTACACACAACAACAGAACGATTACAACCGTTGGCAGACGTACGTTTTAAATTTTAGGAGATTACCCAAAATTTACAAAAATAACACTTCATGTTATACGCGGAATTTTAAATGGGTGAATTAACACCCCCAAAAGAGTAAATTAAATTAACAGTTACTGAAAAGACTTGTATATATTTAGATCATCATTTTATTTGTTCATTAAAACCAAAACTAATGCTGAAGAAAAATTTGTGCTTACTGCTATTATTAGCATTGAGCGTTTCCCATGTTTTTGCACAAAAGGAAGAACAAAAAGAAGATCCTGCACCTGCAAAAAATGTAGTAAAAATAAACCTGCCTGCACTGGCATTAAAAAACGTTACGATACAGTACGAAAGGGCTGTTGCCAAAAAAGTAACCGTTGCCGGAACGTTCAGAATAATGCCCAAAGGCAGTATTCCTTTAAAAAGTACATTTATTAACATGGCCGATGATCCCGAAGTTGAACGCCAGATCAACAACCTGAATATTGGCAATGTTGCCTTTATGCCCGAGGTAAGATATTACTTTAGTAAGAAAGGAGCGTTTCGTGGTTTTTACCTGGGCCTTTTTGCCAGTATTGCCAAATACGATGCCGATGTGCCCATCGAGTACGACAACAATGGCAAAACTGAATTGATTCCGATGACCGGCAAGATCAATACGTTTACCGGGGGTTTAATGATAGGATCACAGTTTAGATTAAGCAACAGGGTATACCTGGATTGGTGGATTTTAGGACCGAATTACGGAAGTTCAAAAGGCGACCTGACCGGCAAAAAAACAATGGATGCCACTGAGCAACAGGATCTGAGAGATGAACTGGCTGATTTAGATATACCGCTGACAGAATTTACTTACAACGTTAATAGCACCGGCGCAACTATGAATTTTAAAGGTCCCTGGGCGGGGCTGCGTTCAGGACTTTGTATTGGTTTCAGGTTTTAATAAAAAAACATATTTTGCGAGGCCGTCTCATTTATAAATGAGGTGGCCTTTTTTTTGGCGCCGGGCTTACAGGAAAACGATTGAACACCCATCAGGTTAAAAAAATCTGGTGTACATTTACGGTATACTGGAACTACAATAAGCGTAAAATGAAACATGCCTTTTTTTATCGTGGGTTTATCTTCATAAGCGCATTAAGTCTATTAGCTTCCTGCCAGAAAGATATTGACGGACAAGGCAACGGGGTACCCGTTGTACCCGCCAACCAGGTACCAAAAGTTGGAACAGTTTGGACTTACAGGTATTATACCTATTATCCTTTTGGCGGTTTACTTACATCTAAGACCGTAACCCTGCGGGCCCAAAGTGAAGATCGTTTTGGTGGTGAAAACTGGCTTAACATCGTGGATGTTGATTCAAACAGCACCGTTTATTACCTGAATACAAAAGCTACGGGGCTTTATCAATATACCAACAATAGCGCTAATTTGTTTTGCAAGTTTCCTGCTGCGCGCAATGATACCTACCGTTCGTTTAATGACGGTTCAATCGAAGATTTTACGGTAAGGGGGGTAAATGATACCCTGGCAACCGGTATTGGAGACATACCGGTAAATTATTACGAAGGCGTAAAGGCCGGAGATGTTGTTGATTATATCTGGTATAATAAGAATGCCTGGATAGTGCAAAGAATTGTCTGGGCGAGAACCAGTCCTCCCAATTATCAATATTACAGGTATAGCACCATGTATCTTAATGCTATTGTTTATTAATCGGGTACTAAATCTCTCTTTAAATTGTACATGTTTTGATAATGTATGCCAGCTTACTTAATTTTGCATCTTAAATTAATTAATGAAAGTAATAGAACACATTAACCAGGCGAAAGACATACTGGTTTCATTCGAAATTCTGCCGCCGCTGAAGGGTAAGGGAATTCAATCTTTATACCAGCACCTCGATCCCCTGATGGAGTTTAAGCCAGCGTATATCAATGTAACGTATCATCGCAGTGAGCATGTTTTTAAGAAAACGCCCGATGGAAATTTTCAGAAAGTTGTAGTGCGTAAGCGGCCGGGAACAGAGAGTATTTGTGCTGCCATTATGAATAAATACAGTGTAGATACCGTGCCACACCTGATTTGCGGCGGCTTTGGAATAAATGAAACCGAAGATGCTTTAATAAACCTGAATTACCTGGGTATTGACAATGTATTGGTTTTACGTGGTGATGCCGCTAAGAATGAAACCGCCTTTTTACCCGAACCCGGAGGACATGAATTTGCCACTGACCTGTTGCAACAGGTTTTAGACCTTAATGCGGGGAAGTACCTGGAGGATGACCTGAAAAACACCAGCCAGACTAAATTCTGCATAGGTGTTGCCGGTTATCCGGAAAAACATTTTGAAGCGCCCAATTTGGACAGCGACCTCCATTTCTTAAAGAAGAAAGTGGATATGGGTGCCGATTATATTGTAACCCAAATGTTTTTTGATAATGAAAAATATTATGCATTTGTAAAGGCCTGCAGGGAGGTCGGTATAACTGTACCGATCATACCCGGACTGAAACCGATATACACAAAAAAACAAATGACCGTACTGCCTAAGGTCTTTCATATCGATTTGCCTACTGCGTTAAGCAAGGAGATCATAAAATGCAATACAGATGAAGCTGTTGAACAGGTTGGAACCGAATGGTTATTGCAGCAATCGAAGGAATTAAAAGACTATGGTGTTCCTGTACTACATTATTATACTTTAGGAAGGCCACATATTGTCAGTAATGTTGTAAAACAGATTTTTTGAGTAGAACCCTCCGGGCGGAGTGGGGTTATTTTCATCGTAGATATTTTTGTGGTTTAATAAAGGACCCGGGTTTAATGGATAAACGTTATGGATTGATTAAGGTTTTGCCCACTGGTAATACGCCTGTACGCAAAAGCCTGTCAACCGAAATTGTTGACGGGCCTTTGATTGCAATGATTTGTCATTACTTCAATAAGGTCTGAAAAACATCTTCGTTTATTTTAACAGGGTATTTCTTTTTCAGTTCAAGGATCCACTTCTCTTCCAGTGTGTTTTGATAATCGTTGATGACCAGTCCCTTTGCTTCATCAAAACTGCGCTGCAAATCAGCAGCATTATATTTTACCAGTTTTACAAAACTTACATTACCGTCAACCGGACTTACATTTGGTTCAGTAACCTGGCCGGGTTTCATCTGGGCATCAATAGTAACAGGAATTTGTGTCAGTTCAAATCTGCCTGAATCTGCCTGGATATTATTATTACCGGCTTCAACAATTTTTTTCCAGTCTGTACCCGATAATAAGGAAGCCCTGGCTTCATGGGCAATATCTTTATTGACACAATTAAATAAGATAATATTGGCGCTGGCTTCCCATAAATAACGGGCTTTATTTTGGGCGTAAAGTTTTTGTAAGCCTGCTTCATCAGCCGAAGCTTTTCCCCAGATATTTCTTTCCATGATCTCAAATAAAACATTCCCGTCTTTAAACTCTTCCATCTGGTACCGAAAATCAGCATTATATAATTCCAGGTTCTTTTTATAGTAGTCTATAACTGTTGAAGAAACAAATTTATCAACCAAAGCCTCATTGTTTTCACCCCGGTAAAGTTCGCCTCCACCTTTGTAGGTTCTTACAAAATCCAGCCAATCTTTACCGGTTAGTACAGTATTATCAAAAAGATAAATGGCTTTATTGGCAATTGGGTATGTTTTAATATTACCTGTTTGTGAACCCGGATTGCTAATTACGCTATCGGCATAACGGTATAGATCTGCAGTTAAAACATTCTTTGTCTTCTTTAATTTTACCTGCCTGTATACTTCTTTTAAAAACAGGTCTTTGGCATAGTTTATTCTCGGATTGTCCTGTATTTTCTGTTTTAATTCAAACTGAAAAGCCAGGTCTGCTTTATCAGTTGAAACCGGGCTGTGCGACAACCGCTTTACAATATGGTAGCCGTATTCAGACAAAAAAGGTTTGCTTAACTCATTATCTCCCGACAGCCTGAAAACTTCATTTTCAAAAGCCGGTTCAAATTTACCCGAACCGAATTCCGCCATTTCGCCGTTATTACCGTATGTAACTTTATCATCACTAAACCACCTCGCCATTTTTCCAAAATCCTCGCCCTTATTCAACAATTGATGAACAGAGTCAGCTCTTTTTTTAGTTACCATTTTTTCTGCCTCTGTTGCATTGGGTGGGATTAAAAATAATATCTGGGCAATTTTCCATTTGCCCGCAGCTTTTCTTTCTTCGGTTAACTTAAAAATATGCCAGCCGTTTTTTGTCCGGTATGGTTTAGAGGTTTCACCCATTTTTAAATTGTACACCAGGTTTTCGTACTCATAGGGCAAGGTAAATACAGTAATAAATCCAATATCGCTCTGCCTAACCTGCACAGGTTCTGCTGTCGTTATTTTTTCATAATCGGTTTTTCCGGATGTAAGAGCGGCGTATACCGCTGAAATGGACTGGTATGCTTTCAGGGTATCACCGGCACTTATAGCTGAAGTAACGGGCACAAAGAAATGTAAAACATGCAGGTCTTTCTGGCTTCGGTTAAAGGCTTCCTGTAATAAATCAGCAACAGCGCTCTCGTTGTTTAAATAACTGTCTTCAATCTGGCTGCGGAAACTTTGCGCATCGTATTGTAACTGGGGTAAAGTATCGAGCCGCAATTCCTTGGCTGCTTTTACCTTTAGTTTAAATTTGATATACAGGTCAAGGTATTCTCTTAAAGCCTTTTCCTTATTGGTAACGGTCGTTTTATTTTTATTATAAGCTTTTAGAAACTCGTCTTTATTAACAGTCTCTTTACCATAAGTAAATAAGGTTTGAGCAGAAACACCGGTTGCAAAACCTGCAAAAGCAAATAACAATAAAATTTTTTTCATACATTAAGTTATTTTATTTCTCAGAAGCTGCATTCCATTTTACTTCCAGCAAATCGTTTAATTGTAGCAGGGTTAGTTTCTTACCTATTATTCGTTTGTCTTTATCCAACAGGTAGATGGTAGGTGTTAACGTAATATCATATAACTGGCGAAAACCTGGTCTTTGGGCAGTATAATCTGCCTCTTCCATTTCTTTTGTTACATGAACGTGCGTCCAGTCAGTAATATTTTTATCCTGGATGAATTTAATCCATTCAGATTTTACCTGTTGATTTTTCTCAGGAGTCAGCACAGCAAAAATTTTCACGTTGTGATCTTTCCAGCTGGCCCTGTAAATTGAATCCAACCGGGGTACTTCTTCCTTGCAATGCCCGCAGTTGGGATCCCAAAAACAAACAACCGTATAATCTGCAGCCAGGCTGTATAACGTAACCGGTTTGTCATCCGTATTCAGCATTTCCAGATCTGCCGCTTTTTCGCCAATCAGGTTTGCCATCAGCATGTAGGCCCTTCTGCTGATGGCTTCCATTTGTTTTTCATTGAGCCAGTTGCTTAGCCCTTTGCTGTGGTATTTGTCGAAAAGATGAACAAAAACAGCATCCTGCCCCATGTATTTTGGATTGATGTATTCATCGGTAAGCCAGTTCAGCAAAAACTTGTACATTTCAGGTGCCGACCTGGCCAGTAATAATTTATAATCCGCATCTTTTATGATCGAGTCAGGATCCGGAGACATCACCTCACGGTAATAACGTTCCAGTTTTTTTAAAAAGAAGGGCGTGCGTATGATACGATCATCCATAAAACTGATACCCTCCCAATAATGATTTTTATACGCGTGGTAATTATCGAGAGAGTCTTGCCTGGTTACTGGTATACTGGACTTATAAACAGGTTCTTTCATGGCATTTAACAAGGCAGCCATCATAGAATTTGGTTGATCTTTTATAACGCTTTCGCGGTAGGCGTTCAACTCATTCGTATGTGCCGTATAATTTTTTTCATGTGTTAAAGAATCTTCGGGTGTAGTGGATGCCATATAAGCCCTTCGTTCCTGGTTGATCAGCTTTCCTTTTGTTGCCGCTATTTTTTGGTATTGGGTATACAAAATATTCTCTTTAGATCCGGTAACGATGGTTTTATTGACCAGGTCGGCCGTATCGGCCGATACGGCAATAACCTGCTCAGGCCCTATTAAAAACTCGGTCCTTAAAGTTTTGCCCGGAAAAAAAATGGCATAGATACCCGGGGGCAATTTACCGGGTCCTTCAAATACAGCCGTCCCATTATTACTTATAGCGGCCGAATCGGCAATGTTAAAATTATTACCCATATAGTAGGTAAGGTAAGTAATACCCGATTTATAACCCCGCGCTTTAAGGGTAACCTGGTATCCCTGTGTAAAAGCTGAAGAGGTGGTTAAAGCGGCAATTAAGAATACAAAGTATTTTTTCATCATAATTTTAAGGAAGCAAATGTATTTAAAATCGCTGGTTTATGCGCATATATAGGCTTTACTCCCCTTTAACAATTACAATTCATTAACAAAACCATATTGACGATTAATGCGGTATTTTTGCTGCCGTGAGAAAAAAAAATAAAAAAATCATACTCGAGGACCTGCTGATTGCTGATTACGCAGCAGAAGGAAAGGGCCTGGCCAGGCTCGACGGGAAGGTGATCTTTGTTTCAGGAGCAGTACCGGGCGATGTGGTTGATGTATTGCTGGTAAAAAACAAAAAGGATTGGGCCGAGGGAAGGGTAATAAATATAAAGGAAAAATCTGCAGAAAGGGTTGAACCTTTTTGCAAACATTTTGGTGTTTGCGGTGGTTGTAAATGGCAAATGCTGCCTTATCAAAAACAACTGGCCTACAAACAGCAGGAGGTGGAACAAAACCTGCGGCGCATTGGCAAAGTTGATTTACCTGAAATATTACCCATCATTGGTGCTGATGATACACAGTATTACAGGAATAAGCTGGAGTTTACGTTTAGTAATAAAGAGTATTATGCAGCCCCCCCGCCCCACAAAGCCCCCCCACCCCCCAAGGGGGGATCAGATGCAGACAGTTCAAGTGATTCGCCTAAGCGATTAGGGATAAAAGAAAATACAGAGCAGCTATTTGCGAATAATGAAAGCCTGGTTGAACAATCAGTCTCCAATGATCCCCCCTTGGGGGTTGGTGGGGCTTTAGGGGTTGGTGGGGCTTTAGGTTTTCACGTTCCCCGCATTTTTGATAAAGTGATTGATATTGATACATGTTATTTAATGGATGAGGTGAATAACAGGATCAGGAATACCGTTAGGGCGTTTGCCCTGGAGCAAAAATTTTCTTTTTACAACATTCGGGAACATACCGGGTGGCTGCGTAATATCATTATACGTTTATGTACAACCAGGGAATTGATGGTGAATATCTGTTTAAATCATGATGAAGAAGCTGACAGAACAAAACTGTTTGATCATTTGTTACAACAGGTGCCTGAAATAACAACATTACTCTATACTATAAATCCAAAATGGAATGACAGTATTTATGATCTTACACCGCAGGTTTATTTTGGTAAAGGCTTTGCTATTGAAAAGCTGTGCACCGGACCCGGTGGGGTGGGTTTTCAATTTAAGATCTCGCCCAAATCATTTTTTCAAACCAATACCAAACAGGCAGAAAAATTATATGCTGTAACCAGGGATTTTGCGGCCCTTACCGGAAATGAGATCGTGTATGACCTGTATTGTGGTACAGGCAGTATCGGCATATTTGTCAGCCCACAGGCAAAAAAAATTATAGGGGTAGACGTGATAGAAGAAGCCATTGCCGATGCTAAAGAAAATGCAGCGCTGAATCATATTAACCATGCCACTTTTATTAGCGGCGATGTCATCAAGATCTGTACCGATGATTTTTTTGATAACCATGGCAGGCCCGATGTGATCATTACCGACCCGCCCCGTGCCGGTATGCACGAAAAATTGGTGATTAAACTGCTGGAAATAGCAGCACCAAAAATTGTTTATGTAAGTTGCAATACCGCCACACAGGCCCGCGACCTGGGTTTGCTGGGTGAAAAATATTCGATTGAAAAAATTCAACCTGTTGATATGTTTCCGCATACACACCATATTGAATGTGTGGTTTTGTTACAACTGAAACAGGGATTAATCAACTAAATTTGTAAAATGGCTTTTAATAATTTCGGAAACAGGTTTCAGGCTACAACTCCGGTGGTGTTGAATTTGATCATCATCAACGCGCTGGTTTATTTAATACAAGTGGTATTCGATGGGCAGGAGGAAAGGATTACCAGGGAATTGGCCCTGTTCCCCTATCAAACAGAATATTTTAAACCCTACCAGCTGGTTACACACATGTTTACCCATGGTGGTTTTTTTCACTTATTGTTTAACATGTTTGTATTGTGGATGTTTGGTTCCCTGTTGGAAAGAGCCTGGGGGCCAAAACGTTTTTTAATATTTTATTTTATTTGCGGGCTTGCGGCAGGAGTAGCTCATTTGGCACTGGAATTTGCGCCGGCTGTTGGCGCATCAGGTGCCATCATGGGTCTGTTTGCTGCATTTGCCTATTTGTTCCCCAATACCGAATTGATCATCTTTCCTATTCCGCTTCCGGTAAAAGCCAAATATGCGGTGGCCCTGATGGCCGCATTTGATTTATTTGGAGGTGTTTACCCTGCCAGTGGCGCAAATATTGCACATTTTGCTCATTTGGGCGGACTGGTAATGGGTTTCATATTGGTTATTTATTGGAATAAAACAGATAAAAAAACTTTTTATTAATACTAACATTTCATTTTATCAACTGTTTGTAATTTTGTAGTTAAAGGCAATATTCATTATGGGCGAATCGGATAGATATACGGATTATAAAATAAAAAAGTACCGGTTTACTTTGGGGCAGCCCGATAACGCCCTCATGTGGTTATTTGTATTTAATGTTGCTTTTGTTTTAATATTACTTACCATCAAAGTCGCCATTTCTGTTAATGATAATTCTGATGCGGTTTTTTATTCACAGGTGGTTGGCTGGTTTAGTTTACCGGCAGATTTTACAAAACTGATGAACAGGCCCTGGACAATTCTCAGTTTCATGTTCAGTGATACAGAACTTTTCAGGGCAGTCAGTAATATGTTGTGGCTTTGGGCTTATGGCGGCATTTTGCAAAACTTAACCGGGAATAAAAAACTGATACCGGTGTATTTGTATGGAGGATTTGCAGGAGCCGTATTTTTTATAATAGCTACTTATTCAATTCCCACAAACACAGCGAACGTTGATAGCGCGACTTTATTGGGAGCCAATGCTGCTGTAATGGCGGTGGCGGTTGCCGCCACCCTCCTTGCACCGAATTACCGGTTTTTCAGGCATATCCGGGGGGGCATTCCAATCTGGGTACTTACATTGATTTATATTGCCATTGACCTGGCAGGTGTAGCTGCACAGCCGGCTGCGCACCCCATTGCTCATATAGGCGGAGGCTTTGCAGGCTTTGTATTTGTAAGATTATTACACAACAAAGTGGACGGTAGTATCTGGATGAACAATTTGTATAGCTGGTTTATCAACCTGTTTAATCCGGGTAAACGAAACAGGTCGAAACCGGTAAAAGAAAAAATATTTTACGATACCGGCAGCCGCACGCCCTATCACAGAACGGCTAATGTAACCGAACAAAGGATTGATGAAATTCTGGATAAGATTAACCAAAAAGGTTATAACCACCTGACTAAAGAAGAAAAAGAAATTTTAAAAAGAGCCAGCGAAGATTAAGATTTATTTCTTTCACAAACTTTTATAACAGTTAAGGTTATCTTTATGCCATGTCGAAAAGTTTTTTCCGCAGGCTCACCAAACGATTTTTTATAGTTGTAAATATCCTGGTGGCCGTACTTTTTTTATCAGGCAGTTATGGATATTTATTTAACCCCCAATATTTTTGGCCCATCGGGTTACTTACCTTAACGGCCTTTTATTTCCTGTTGATATTAGTAGCATTTATTTTTTTCTGGTTGTTTATAAAGCCAGGCAGGGCTTTAATTTCAATAATAGCTATATTGCTCGCATTTAATCCTGTTCAGCATATTCTGCCATTGCATTTATCTCACACTTTTAAGAAAGCCAAACCGGCGAACAGTTTACGTATCATGACCTGGAACGTGGCGCAGTTTAATGTGATGAACAACAAAAAAAAACCGGGTATAAAAGATCATATGCTTGATATAATCAACGGGTATCAGCCTGATATTGCCTGTTTCCAGGAAATGGTAGCCGAAGACAGCACGGTTAAAGAACATGGACATATTGACGACTATTTGCAAAAACTTAATTTTAAACAGTATTTTTATTCCTACAACAGCAAGGAAGACTTTTGGGGATACGCCCATTTCGGGATCATTATTTTTTCCAAATACCCCATCATTAACAAACAAACCGTAAGCAGGTATCCGCGGGACTATAATTCTATTTTTCAGTATGTGGATATTGTAAAAGGGGCTGATACATTCCGGGTGTTTAATATTCACCTGCAGTCTTTGCGGTTCAGCAGGTCTAACCTAAAATATATTGATAAGCCTTCGGTAGAAGATGATGGTGCCATTAAAGAATCTAAAAATATTATTGGCAAGTTTAAAACGGGTTTTTTAAAAAGGCGAATACAGTCCGACAGGATACGGGCAGAAATAGATAAGAGTCCTTACCCGGTAATTGTAAACGGCGATTTTAATGATGTACCCAACAGCTATTCTTATTATACCATCGGCAAGGGAATGAAAAATGCTTTTGTTGAAAAAGGCGGAGGGCTTGGCCGCACGTTTAGCGGGATATCACCGGTTTTACGTATTGATCATATTTATGTGGATCAGCGGATGGATGTTTTGCAGTTTAAGCTCGTCAAAGAAAGACTAAGCGATCACTTTCCGATTATAGCAGATGTACAAATGGGCAAAAAGTAATATCCTGGCATCTCCAGATGAGATCATTCCACACATACCGTGTTTTTTGTTTCCCTTGCGGCATAGCTTAATATCTTTGTAAAAAATTACATTTACCGCGTTCCTTATTTTTATTAATGCCGATGTTAATTACATTGCACTGCATTTAGATAACACAAACCTTAAATTGAACTATGCCATTAAAAATATATAATACCTTATCAAGAGAAAAAGAACTTTTCACACCCCTTACACCCGATCATGTGGGTATGTATGTGTGTGGACCCACCGTTTACAGTGATGTGCACCTGGGCAATTGCCGCACATTTATTTCTTTTGATATTATTTACCGTTATCTGGTTTACCTGGGTTACCGGGTTCGCTATGTGCGTAATATAACCGACGCCGGACACCTGGAAGGTGACCGCGATGAAGGCGATGATAAATTCAGTAAGCTCGCCAGGCTTCAGAAAGTTGAACCCATGGAAATCGTTCAGAAGTATACCGTGGGCTTTCATCATGTGATGCAGTTACTGAACAACCTGCCGCCTTCTATTGAGCCAACAGCAACCGGCCATATTGCCGAGCAGATAGAAATTACCAAACAAATATTGGCCAATGGCTATGCTTATGAAGTAAATGGCACCGTTTATTTTGATGTTGAAAAATATAACCGGGAACAATCCTATGGAATTCTTACCAACCGTAAAATGGATGACCTGCTGGAAGGTACCCGGGAACTTGGCGGACAGGATGAAAAACGCGGCCGGCTTGATTTTGCGCTGTGGATAAAAGCAAAACCCGAACATTTAATGCAATGGCCAAGCCCATGGGGCATGGGTTTCCCGGGCTGGCATATTGAATGTTCGGCCATGAGTGAAAAATATTTAGGAAAGAAATTTGACATTCACGGCGGCGGTATGGACCTGGCGGCAACCCATCATACCAACGAGATTGCACAGAGCCAGGCCTGTAACCATACAAGCCCTGCCAATTTTTGGATGCATACCAATATGCTAACGGTTAACGGAACCAGGATGAGTAAATCTTTGGGTAATGGATTTTTACCCGAAGAATTATTTACCGGTAATCACCCGCTTTTGGAAAAAGCCTATGCGCCAATGACCGTAAGGTTTTTTATGCTCCAAACACATTACCGCAGTACACTGGATTTCAGTAATGAGGCATTGCAGGCATCTGAAAAAGGGTTAAAAAGATTATGGGATGCATATGAAGTACTTAAGCAATTGGCAGTTGGCAATGGGCAACACACAGTACCCGGTGGGTTGGCAACGGATGCAGATCTTGATGCTAAAGTGAATAAACTTGTTAACGAGTTTGATGAGTTTATGAATGATGATTTTAATACGGCAAAAGTGTTGGGCAGCATGTTTGAACTTGTGCCGGTTATTAATTCTATAAAAGATGGATTGATACAGGTTGATGCCATTGCTGCAGCAACTTTAGCCCTGTTACAACAAAAATTTAAGGCTTATTTGGAAGATGTTTTCGGGATAAAAAATAACACAGCCAATATGGAAATACTGAACGGCGTTATGGACCTATTGATCGAGATCAGGAAAGAATCAAAAAGTAATAGGGATTTTGCAACGAGTGATAAGATCAGAACCCAGCTGGCGACGATAGGAATAAATCTGAAAGATGAAAAAGGCGGGGAGATGAGTTGGGGGGTTGATTAAGTGAAGGAGAATATCCAAGCGAATGTATAAGCTAAGAGGAGAAAGGAGAAAAGAAGATAAGGGGCAAGTTAAATATAAAAAATATCCCTGTCATTTCGACGAAGGAGAAATCTGTTGGGTATTTGATTCGATGAAGAATAGATTTCTCCTTCGTCGAAATGACAGATCAATCTTTTTGTTCTTATAATTTAAACTAAGAGGACAAAGGAGAAAAGGAGCTGAAAGAGAAGACCAAAGCGAAGTTATTAACTAAGAGGACAAAAGAGAAAAAGAGCTGAAGGGGCAAGCAGATGGTATTTTTTCCTGTAAAGGATTTTACCAGTTAAATATAAAAAATATCCCTGTCATTTCGACGAAGGAGAAATCTGTTGGGTATTTGATTCGATGAAGAATAGATTTCTCCTTCGTCGAAATGACAAATCAATCTGTTTGTTCTTGACCGCCATAAACAAAACATAATTAAGGCTTAGCCATAAGCATGGAACATTTAACCCATCTTTCCAAAGACAAAAAATTAAGGAAGATCCTTGAATTGCAGGAGCTGTTTAAACTCGCGAAAAGAAAAAATATTTACCTGCATTTGTGTTTTTCCATCATGAGCCAGCAATTGAGTACCAAAGTAGCCGATGTTTTTCACAAACGGTTTTTGAATGTATATCCATCTAAAAACCCTTCGGCAGCAGAAATTGCTTCCACAGCTTTTGAAACGTTAAGAGGTATTGGCTTAAGCAATGCCAAAGCAAATTATGTCTTAAATGTTTGTAATTTTTTTATTGAAGAAGAAATAACAGATGCCAGGTTGTATACCATGAGTAATGAAGAGCTGATAAAATATCTTACCCAAATAAAGGGCGTTGGGCAATGGACTGTAGAAATGATCCTGATGTTTACGCTCGCCAGGGAGGATGTTTTTGCAGTGGATGACCTGGGCATACAACAGGCCATGTGTAAGCTGTATAATATCGGGGAAATGGATAAAAAAATGCGGAAAGAAAAAATGCTTACTATTTCTAAAAAATGGAGCCCATACCGTACCTATGCCTGCAGGTATTTGTGGGGCTGGAAAGATGCCAAACCCGATACAACACAAAAGTAGAAACCTTACCCTGTTTTAATAATCCTGGTTTAACGGGTGAATCATCAACTCGTCGATAACCACGTGCTTTGGTTGTGCCATAATAAACTGAATAGTATTTGCCATGTCTTCATTCTTTAACCAATCATCATGATTGGCACTGCCTTGCGGGTCGGTATGAAAAGAAGAATCTACCAGGCCGCTGTATACAACACTTACTTTAATTTCAAAAGGGCGCAGCTCTTTTCTGATGGCGGAACTAAATGCATCCTGTGCATATTTACTGGCACAATACAATGATCCATTTGCAAAAGTGCGTTTGGCTACATCACTGGCAATATTGATGATATGCCCATCCTTGTTCTTTTTCATATCCGGAATCACCGCTTTACAAAAAAGAAAAGTTCCCCTGGTGTTTGTGGCAAATACATCATCCCATTCCGCTGCGCTGATATTTTCAGCATTATTAAAAACACCATAACCGGCGTTATTGATCAGTACGTCGATCTTGCCAAATTTTTGTAACATCGTTTGTGTTGTTGCATTTGCAAAATCTTCATCCGCAACACTGCCAACAAAAATCTCAGCTTTACTGCCTTTTTTTATCAGTTCAGGCTGCAACGCTTCCAGTTCCTTTTGGCTGCGGGCCACCAAACCAAGATTCACATGCATGGAAGCCAGTGATAAAGCAAGCGCCTTTCCGATTCCTTTGGATGCACCGGTTAGTAATATCGTTTTGCCGGAAATTTTATTCATCATGTAAAATGTATCCATTGTATAATTTTTTCTAAATATATTTTATCTGTTTCATCAAATTGATCCGGTTCTGCACTATCCACATCCAGTACACCAACCACTTTTCCGTTTCTGATAAGCGGAACAACTATTTCGGATTTTGATAAACTGCTGCAGGCTATATGTCCGGGAAATTTTTCTACATCGGGTACGATCATGGTTTCTGCTTTTTGCCAGGAAGTTCCGCAAACACCTCTTCCTTTTTTTATCCTGGTACAGGCTACCGGTCCCTGGAAGGGGCCTAAAACCAGTTCAGTTTCTTCTTTATTTTTTGCAGTGGACTTTACCAAATAAAAACCAACCCATAACCATCCAAACTGTTCTTTGAGTGCAGCACAAATGTTGGCCAGGTTGGCGATCAAATCAGGTTCACCATCCAGCAAAGCCTGTATTTGTGGAATGAGCGATTGGTAAATTTCGGCTCTGCTGCCTTTAATAATGGTTAGGTCTTCTGCCATGGGGTAAAGCTACGAAAGCAGGTTGGATGTATAAATAAAACTTGCAATTACCAATAAGAATTGATCTACCCGGGGACCAAAAGAAAAGAGAATGACGATTAGATGAAGCCCGGTAAGTATTACTATTTTTGAAGTTTCATAAGCTTCTTTAGCGCTTCTTTTTTTACTTTGCTGAGTAACTCGTTTGTATATTGCATGGCATATCGGGCGTTGTTACCAATAAATACATTTTGTATGTCAAACAGCCTGCAGCCGTCACATATTTTATAGTGCTGTTCCAGTTGAAGCTGTTCTATATCCGATGCCTTTTTTTCTTCCAGCTTACTAGCCAGGAAGGTTGCTTTTTGACAGCTGATTTCTGAATGCTCAGTTAACTTTTCCATTAAATATTTATCCAGTTTTTTTCTAAACATCTTCGTAAATGTAACTTACCCCGGTGTATCAGTATCCAATAGTTTGCAGGGGTAATTTCCAAAGCCTTACAAATTTCATCCGAGCTCATGTCATCAAAATATTTCATAACAAAAACATTTTTTTGGATAACGGGCAGCTTTTTTTTACATAAATCCAAAACACTATAAAACTCTTTTGTTTCTATTTGCAAATCATAATTTAACTGCCAGTCTTTTGGTGTCGTTTCATCCCGCCAATGGGCTACCTCATCAAAATAAATATTTTCTTCAGTAGCAGCGCCCGTAAAGATATTGGTGGCCTGTTTTCTGAAATGATCAATAATTTTATTTTTGCAAATGGCATATAGCCAGTTTTTTTCAGATGTTTCAGCCTTATAATTTTCTTTAGCCCGCCATGCACTCAAAAAAGTTTCCTGCACAATATCCTCGGCAAGCCCGGTATCATTAATCCTTACCAGCGTATATCTGTACAATTCATCTGAATATTTGTCTACCCAGGTTTCCGGTAAGAGTTCTCTTTGTGCATGCATAAAACCTTTATTGCTACATACGTAATTATCAATGTATGCGGTTGCAATAGTTTGTTTTTTACAAAGGAAGTGATTTTATTGGTTATTAGCCCAATGCGGGTATAAATTAATTCAATAAGTTATAACCTTTCAAAATCCTTTACTGTACCCAGTTTTGCCTCCTGCACATTTAGTACATTACCTGTTGCATCAGTTACAAAAGCTACTAATTTCGTGTTCGCAGCGTTAACGATATTGGATGGCAGTGCCAGTGAATATAGCTTTTCGTTGGCAATGCCTGTATTGGGAATATTGTCTCCAGCCAGGGCACTCACCAGAGATCTTAAAATGCCATTATATTGAAAGTTAGGAATAGACGCCAGCCCACCGTACAAATTAGCCGAGTAGTTTCGCTGCGTAAAGGTTAACTTATCTTCTACTAAGTACACCGTTAGCTTTGTAGCACCGGCTACGGTTTCTTTGTAGGCAACTTTTACCGAAATGTTTAAATTATTTCCGGTTAAAGAAGAACTTATGGCTATACCCATGTTGGCAAGAGGCTTAATTTCATTAATTACCTGCGGCACGTTTTCGTATTGTGGACCGGTCCAGTTTATATTTCGGTTTATATGCCCGGTTGGTACACTGCTTACACCACGCATGGATGCTAAATTATTTCCGGCAGAGGAGATAAAAGGGTCTGATCCGAATAAATGGATGCCAACCACAAAAGCTTTTTGGGTTTGCTGATGCAACAATTCTACACCATACAATAGCCTGGGGCAGTTGCCACACCAGGTACCCGAATATTCTTCTATAAGTACATTGTGGACGTAAGCGTTTTGCGTACTTGTGACTTTTGTTACGGTGATGCTTACTATATTAGATTTGATGCTTCCTTTGGTTGCATACACTTCAAATGTTCCTTCCTGCAAAAAATTATAACTACTTCCCGGGATTTCACTTGTGTTAAGATATATCTTAGCGTTGCTCGTTACATCTGCATTGGTTGGGGAAGAAATGACAGTAAAATCTATGGAAGTTCCTTCCAAAACAGCTAATGAACTTGCCCTCAGGGTAATCGATTCCGGAATTGGCACAACCGCTGTAAAGTCAGATTCTGTTTTGGTACAGGACTGAATCAGAAACATTGCGATCAACAGGTTTAAGAAGAATGTAATTTTTCTCATGGTCTATCTTTTTCCTTTAAAGACGGGTGAAAATGCAATTCCTTACAAGAAAATGTAAGGAATTGTTGAACCCTACGTCTTACCAGTCGTGTATCACTATATTTATTTAAACGGTATGAAGAAAAAAGCAGGCTTGTTTATTATTACTGTTACGTACAGTTTATTGGCCCATGCACAGGAAATTCCTGCATTTAAGGTAACCGACCTGCAAGGCAAAGTTTTTGAAACAAGTGTTTTGAATAACCCAGACAATACCCTTAAAGTACTTTCTTTTTGGGCTACCTGGTGTATTCCATGCATTAACGAACTCAACATCATTAATGATATTGGCGATACGTGGAGAAAAGAATTGAAGTTTGATTTCTATGCAATTTCGCTGGATGACAGCCGTACATCTAAAAAAGTGGCATCGCTGGTAAATGGAAAGGGATGGGATTTTAATGTACTGATTGATAAAAACCAGGATTTTAAACGGCAATTGAATTTATCCGATATTCCGTACACCGTTATAGTAAAAAACGGCAAAATTATTTACCGGCATATTGGTTATGTGGAGGGAGATGAAAATGCACTTTATCAAATCATTAAAGACAATCAATGAAAATAGGTTTAATTGTTTGTCTGTTATCTATTTCGTTATGCAGCAACGGCCAGCTAAGCGGCAGTATACAATCAAATGCTTCGTGGTATATTGATGATGATAAAATTAAACTGGATCAAATTGAAGCCAGGAACAGGTTTCGGTCCAATAACTATTTACGTTTAGATTATAAGATCAAAAATTTTACAGCCGGGGCACAGCTGGAATCCTATCAATCAAAAGCACTCCTGAATTATTCCCCCGTGTTTAAAGGAACCAACCTGGGCATTTATTTTTTAAATTATAAGAATGATTCCATTGGCTTAGAGGTGACTGCCGGGCATTTTTATGAACAGTTTGGAAGCGGATTGGTGTTGCGTACCTGGGAAGACAGGCAATTGGGTATTGCGAATTCTATTGCTGGCGGCCGGTTAAAATACAGTCCTGTATCTTCTATAAATATTACCGCATTGTATGGAAAACAAAGAAACGGATTGGGTTTTGATTTTACAGATGCTGTTGTAGCGGGCTTAAATTCCGATATTGAGCTTTCCACGCTGCTAAAAATAAAAAAAGTAAATGTTGGCATTGGCCTGAGTTATGTAAACAGGCAAAGCAAGGATACCGCTACAGCCCTCAGTGGTTCAAATTATTTAACATCTGCAAGGGTAAATTTTAGTTGGAAGAATATAACCGTTGATTTTGAATATGCCTTTAAGTCGAAAGATGCATTGGTGGAGTTTGAAAATATAAGGCCCGAACTTCAGTTTGATGGGGATGCCTATCTTTTAAACCTGGGCTATGCCAGGAAGGGATTTGGCATCAATGCAAATATCAGGCGGTTGGAAAATTTTGGATTTTATTCGCAAAGGAACTTAGCTGGTAATGTTTATAACCAGGCAGTTTTAAATTATATACCGGCACTGACCAAGCAATTTGATTACAGCCTTACAAATATTTATGTGTATGCAGCGCAACCTAATCTTGGTTTTGAACCGGGCCGTAATAAGGCCGGGGAATTAGGCGGACAGGTAGACCTGTTTTATAATTTTAAAAAAGAATCACCACTTGGCGGTAAATACGGCACCAATATCTCCCTCAATTATTCCCAGTGGCATGGTCTTAGTGGAAGATATATTACCGCAGAAAGAAAATACGAAGCCGATAAGTTTAGCCTTGGCCAAAAATACTACCGCGACGCCAGCCTGGAAATACGTAAAAAATGGAGTGGTAAATGGTATTCTGTTTTCACTTTTCAAAACCAGTATTATAATGCAAAATTTGTAGAAGAAGCCATTGGGGAAGTGAATGCAAATACGCTGGTGATTGATAATACACTGCGCCTGAAAAAATCAAAATCTGTTAAACTGCAATTGCAGCATCAGTGGGCCGATGGGCTGTTTAAAAACTGGGCGGCAGTGCAGGCGGAGTATAATTTTAATACCAAATTTTCGGTGTTTGGTATCGATTTATATAATTATGGTAACGATGTTGCTGCTGAAAAGCTGCATTTTTATAATGCCGGCATAGCATATAAAAATGGCGCTGCCCGTATTCAGGCAAGTTATGGAAGGCAGCGTGGGGGCTTGGTTTGTGTAGGAGGAGTTTGCAGGTTTGTTCCGCAAAGTGCGGGATTAAATGCCGCCATAAACTATAGTTTTTAGAATTGCCGCTTGTGCCTGTATTTGTGGAATGAGCGATTGGTAAATGTCGGCGCTGTTGCCTTTAATAATGGTTAGGTCTTCTGCCATCTGATAAAGCTACCAAAGCCGGTTGTATATATAAATAAAACCTGAAATTACCAAAGCGAATTGATTTGCTAAGAGGTTAAAAAAGGAAAAGAGAAGAAAAAGAAAAGAGTCTATGCATCCCAGGAATAATAATTATGATCAACATCTAACACAAAACCTGTTTTGGGATAAAGCTGGTTGCCAATTTGATTCAACCTGGCAGTTTCCAGCATGAGTCCGCACGCGTCGGTATTTTTGCAATGTTCTTTTGCCTGGTCAATAAGTAAAACGGAAAGTCCCTGCCCGCGACAGGTTTCCAGCACGTACAGGTCATTAAGCAACCACAAACGTTTCATACGGGTTGATGAAAAAACGGGATAGAGCTGTACAAAGCCCGTCAGCTGATCATCGGGATTTACAGTAACAAAAATAACAGACTCTTCCTGTTTAATTCTGGCCTGTAGAAAAAGTTTCGCTTGCTCAATAGCCGTTTCCTTTTTATAAAAAACCCGGTATTGATCAAACAATAAAGCCAGTTGATCCAGATCTTTTACTGTAGCCTGCCTGGTCGTTACCATAAGTTTCCATTTATATTTTTTGTAAGATCATGTCACTGTAGGAAAGCGCACAAAAATCAGCCTGATCAATTTTGAACAGGGCCGCATAAGCATCACATTGTTCCTGTAATTTTTCTTTACCAATACTTCCGTCTTTATCCATAGCTTCTACTTCAACAAATGTGCCCAGTCCTTTAACCGTATCAAAATGAAATTTCACGTTGCCGATAAAATAGATCTTTCTTTTTTTGTCAACCACGGCTTTAATGCCCAGGGTTTTTATCAATATTTCTTTCAGCGTTTTATCGGGTTGATGCTGGTATAACAAAACATGAGATGATTTGGCACCGGTAACGTCTTCCCGTTCATAATGTATCAGGGCATTTTCAATATTGCCTTCTCTTAATTTTAACCTGCCTGCATGCTCCCCGAAGCTTTGCGTAGAGAGGGATGGCACATTAAAGTAGGTATCTATTTGATGATCTTCACCAACAAACCTGGGGGATCGTTGCAGAAGCCAATCTTCAAGTTCGGCAAGGTTATTAGCCATGGCTTTAAATTCTATGTTTAGTATCGACATAAAATAAAGGTAAGTATCATTATCTCCGGATAAAAAAAGAAAAGAATTTTATTTTGCTATTGCAATTGACCCGATAAGTTTAGATATTACATAAAATTATTGGTATGATCTCCAGGAGAAAATTTATTCGAAATACCGCCTTGAGTGGCGGGGCTCTCTTATTGGGGGCCGAAAGTTTTGGTGAATTTTTTATCATTAAAAAACCAAAGGTCATCATCATTGGTGCAGGCTTTGCCGGGTTGGCAGCAGCTTATAAACTGAAGCAGCGAAATATTGATTTTGTGATACTGGAAGCCCGAAACCGTATTGGTGGCCGGGTGTTTAGCCATACCATCGACGAAGCCGAAAAGCTGGTGATAGAGTTGGGTGGCGAGTGGGTGGGTAAATCGCACAAGCGCATGATTGAGTTATGTAACGGGTTTAAATTGAAGCTGTTCGATAATTATTTTAACACCAGGCTTATACATAAAGGAAAATATTTTGAAAAAGGTCAGTGGGGATTTTCATCAGCCTGGGAAAAGAAATTTGAAAAAATGAAGGTTGATTATCATAAACTGACCGATGCCGGAGCCAAAAAACTGGATAAAATGGACTGGTGGCGATGTCTGGTTAACAATGGTTGTGATGGCGATGACCTGGAGTTCAGGGAATTGATGGACAGCACCGATTTTGGAGAAAGCCTGCGCCATGTTAGTGCTTATGCTGCCCTGGGCGAATATGCCGAAAGCAACGAAACCAATGAAATGGACTTGAAGATCACCGGCGGAAACAGTCAGCTGGCTTTTGCTTTAAGAGATGCCATTGGTGCCGATAAGATCAGGCTGCAACATCAGGTAAAAAAAATAGAACAGGGAGCTAAAGTAAAAGTTACCTGCAATGACGGAAAGGTATTTGAGGGTGATCAGATTATCTGCACTATACCAACTTTTAGTGCCAAAAAAATTAACTGGGTTCCGGCTTTACCTGTTGATATGCAGCAGGCAATGAACGAACTGCAGTATGCACGGATCAATAAAAATGCGATGCTGTATTCGCAACGATTCTGGAAGGATGAGAGTTTCGACCTGGTATCGGACACTCCGGGACATTATTTTTACCATGGCACCAAAAATCAACCTTCGTCAAAGGGGGTTTTAATTTCCTATTCCATTGGTGATAAAGCGCCGGTTATTAAAGCGCAGACTGATGAATGGAAAGCCGATATGATCAATCAGAGCCTGAAGACTGGTTTTGGAGATACCAAACAATTTCTGGAAAAACAGGTGGATTATTACTGGGGTGAAGATCCATACAGCATGGGTGCTTATGCTATGTACGGTGTTGGGCAATGGTTTGGCATTATGCCGGTACTGCAACGCTCTTTTTTAAAAACCCATTTTGCAGGTGAACATTTGTCTGATACCTGGCAAGGATTTATGGAGGGTGCCATCGAAACAGGGGAAGCGGCGGCGGCAAAAATAAAATAGAAAGAATTATAGGCAGCATAAAAATTATTTTACTGAAAAATCATAAACTTGAATTTGTTATGGACTCCTCAGCAACCAGGTTAATTTAACCTTGAACCTGGCAGAAATATGATCAATATTTAAAAAATTTACCCCGTGTTTTCATGCCGCCATAATCCAAATGGATTATTGGATGCCGGTAAGGTATCCTATAAATTACTTAGTTCTTTATAAGCGAACTAACCAGCCGGTATGAAAAGATTTCTTCCCTGCATATTGATCCTGTTTGTGCAACTGGTGGCATTTGGCCAATCTCCGGAATCGGAACCAAATAATACATTTGCCACGGCCGATTTATTCAATCCTTACGATTCCATGACCGCTACGGTTGGTAACGGCGATGCAATAGATTATCATAGACTAAACTACCTGAGCAACAGAAATTTTTACCTGCTGGTAGAAGCTACCAATATCAGTGGAGGTGATGCTTTTCTGAAATTTGACATGTATGATGGCCGGGAAGGTGCCGGACTGATCCATACCAGGAATATTTCCAACAACCTGAATATACCTGATGGAGCAACTGTTTATGATACCGTTTACCTGTGCAGCCAATCCATTGATAATTATTTTATTGCTTTTACTACCAACGGTGAATTTGACTACCAGATTCAATGGTTCCCGGTTTTTTCTTATTTAACAGACGAACCGAATAATACTTCCGGGCAGGCAATCCCTTTTGCTTTCAATACCACAAAAGAAGGTTCTATCCGTTATACCTTTCGTGGAAACGCAACAAATGATGTGGAAGACTGGTTCCAGTCGGGCGTATTGCCGGCGCGGGACTATAGTGATGTAAAACTCTACCTGACAGGGTTAAATACTAATTGTACGGCAGCAGGAGGAAGAAATATCAGTTACATGGTATTTAAAAGCCCGAACCTTGCAACTCCTTTTGCCCAGGGGTTTATTGGGAACACAAACAGTGTACCACAAAATGATACCGCTGTAAGTGTTATCCCGCTGAGCAATATGCAGACCGGTGATATTTTTTATGTCCGGCTTACTTCCAATGCCCCTTTCGGCTACAGCCTGCGCTATTCTGATCTGGTTCCATTTGCGGATCCGGAAGATAACTGTTGCGTTTATAATGCCATTCCGCTTACACAAGATTCAGTTATTGGGGGAAATGTAGGTGAGTATGATATTATTAATGACGTGTTTATTGATGAGTTTGATACTTACCGTATCATAGCACCGCATGATGGGACCATAAAAATTTTTGCAGCAGGGGAACTTGCAGGTTGCGGCCCGCCGGAAATTTACCTCTTGTATGACCTGCTTAATAAGGATGAATTTGAATTGCTGCAACAAAAAAACTTGATAACCTGGACAGGCACACCAGCCTGTGGCAACCTGAAAATGGATACGATAAAAATCAGGGCACTAAGAGCTGACACATTTTACCTGCGGCTCCGTACGTTCGACACTTGGAGTTCTTATCCTGTTATCAATTATAATATCAAATACCAGTTCGTAGACAGTACCGGAAGTGATCCGGAACCCAATAACGATACAGCTTCAGCTATATCTATTATTCCGGGACAAGTTAAAAAAGGGCATGTAAATTTTATAATGGCCGATCCTCCAGGGCCACCGGGGGATTTTGCCGATTATTATAAAACCACCCTGCCAGCGGATGGGAAAGTAACCATTTATTTGAAATCTACTTATCGTTCTGAAACACGCACGAATAACAGCAATAATTACCGGTTAGGGATTAATTATATTACCAATAATGTTACTTATTATTCCCCATCGCAGGTTTATCGCCCAACGCTGTATGCCGATTCAGTGATATACGATACAATCCAAATTTGTCCGGCGCTGGCTGGTAATTTTTATTTTCGTTTCGTTTCCAGCGTGCCATATGAGTACGAATTTTCATATGCGGTAACAGACACCAGTAGTTGGGTGAATGATATTGAGCCCAATAACAATATTGCTCAGGCAATTCCGATACCAATCAACACAGAAAAAACCGGCCGGTTACGACACTACCCTGACCGTGTTGGTTCGGTAGAAGATCAAAATGATTATTACCGGGCTGACATGCCTTACGATGGAACTATAAAAGTATATGTGGAAGGAAAGAATATGACCTGTGCCAATTCCAATGCACTGGTATTTTACCTGAAAGATCCGGGTCAACATACCTACATTACAAGAAATATTGGTAACCTTACCAGCGTACCGCCTGGAGTAACTATTTATGATACGCTTATATTATGCGGAAGAGGCGATACTACTATGTATTTCCAGTTACAATCCACGCAGGCATTCCGCTATAAGCTTCGGTATGAAATAACAGATACCAGTGAAAATGATATAGAACCCAATGGTACTGCCGCACTAGCCACCCTGATGGGTGGATCTCAAACAAAAAAAGGACATATCCGTTATATATATGATTACAATTCCAACGCCTATGACGGATTTGATTATTATAAAATAGCAGTGGGCAGCAATGACAGCTTAAAGCTGATTGTACAGGGAACCAACACGAGTTGCACCATAACCGATGAATTGCAATTTCGTCTTTTGCACGCCAACCTGTCAACAATACTAACCCGGAATATCGGTAACACTGCATCTGTGCCACCCGGGGCAACTGTGTACGATACTATAAAAATAGCAGTAGTAACTGGTGAAATCATTTACATCCGTGTTAGTGGATCAGGTGCGCAATTCAAATATCAGTTTACAACCAATGCGCTCAAACCTACTTCCAATTTTTCCATCACCGGAGACACTACGGCTTGCCTGGGAACTTATACATACAATGCCATCAACATTACAGATACAGGCATTGTCTATAACTGGAGTTTACCATTGGGTGGGGGCACTATATCTAATGTGGACAGTATTGCAACAGTGAACTGGACAAGCACTGGTAACCGGATTGTGCAGCTGATCATTTCAAATGGCGCTGGTAGTTCCCTGCCACAAATTTTGAACGTGGTGGTAAATGGTGCTGCTCCAACACAGGTGCCGGTGGCCTTTAACTTTGCCCGTACACTCAGTACAAATTCTTTACCCGCTGGTTCAACCTGCCAATGGTATAGAAATGATACATTGATAAGCGGCGCAACAGCTACTTCTTACTATGCAGCAGATGAAGGCAGCTTCACGGTGAAGTTTATTAATGATTGCGGCCCTGGCCAGGCTTCCAACGCAATTGTATTTCCTGCTGCTGCCCTGTCACAGTCTATTACGTTTCCGCATGTACCAACCGTATCCATGTCGCCAACGGCAAAAGCAATATTGACAGCTACAGCCAGCTCGTTGCTGCCTGTGTTTTATCAGAAAATAAGCGGTTCGGGAAATATGCTCAATGACACATTGTTTATTACCGGTGTTGGAACCATCATTGTAAAAGCCGCACAACCGGGTGATGATATATACAGCCCTGCACCAGATAAATATGATACGATAACGGTAATAAAAGGAAACCAGGTTATCACATTCGACAGCATCCCCGGCCAGATTTTCGACGCCAATAAAATTACACTCAATGCCACCTCATCAATGAGTCAAAGTATCAGCTATTCCATTATAGCAGGCAGTACGTATGCATCTGTAAGCAGTAATAAGATAACCAAGAAAGGGGCAGGAATAGTTACCGTAAGGGCTTCGCAAACTGGTAACAGCAATTATAATGCTGCTACGCCGGTGGATAGAACTTTCTGTATTGGCGTAAGAACACTAACTCTAATAACGGGTGACGCAAACCCTTGTCTGAACACTTACCGGTACAATACACAAAAAATACCCGGAGCAAATTTTGTATGGACACTAAGCGGTGGCGGTGTTTTGACTACTAACAACGATACTGCCTGGGTACAATGGCAAACACCCGGCAATCACACATTAACTGCAAAAGCTAACAGTCCTTGTGATACTATCTACACAAATATTCAAAGCTTCAGTATTACTACATCCAATAATCTACCAGCCGTTGTAAGCAATATGCTGCCGGCCAACAATGTTATTGATCAGCAACTGCCCCTTACACTATCATGGATACCTGGCAACAATACCGTGAACTATGATTTGTATTTGTGGGATTCTGCTGCTGCCGTTCCTGTAACACCCTATGCTGCCAATATCAACGATATTCAATACATCATTCCTAAAAATTCCGGTCTGCCTTATAACCGGCCATACAAATGGAAAGTAGTGTCGAAAAATCCCTGTGCACAAACTTCGGGACCTATTCAACAATTCAGGTTGATACCACTTCCGGATTTAGCGGTAAGTGATGTGCAGGCGCCTGCTACCGCCACATCGGGACAGACCATAACCATAAGCTGGAAAGTAACCAATATTGGGCCTGGCAAAACATTGCCAGGTACCACTTGGTCGGATGGTGTATATTTTGCATTAGATACGCTCCCAAATGTAAGTTTTGCCGGTTCACCAAACTGGGATCCTGGTTCCTGGAGTTCACTAACAGCAAACGGAAGACCGCTGTTGCTTGGTAAAAAAGTAAGACCTTCTGCTTTAGACAGCGGGCAGTTTTATACCAACTCGCTCAATTTTACATTGCCGCTCAGTTATAGTTTTCCGGTTTATGTGTATGTTATTACAGATAACCAGCATCCGAATTATAGAATATTACAGGCAAGTGTGGCTAATGATACGGCAAGAAAACAAAATCCCATTATCATCAGCCTTGCACCTACTCCGGATTTTAGAGTGGATTCTGTTTTTGCACCGGCGAGTATCTTTTCTGGCAGTACGGTAAACCTTACTTATAAAGTAAAAAATTATGGTGTGGTTACACCGGCATACTCCAGTTGGACAGACTCTGTTTTCATGTCGCAAAGCCCATTATTTGACCGCAGCAACGCAATTCCAATTAATCGTCCAAAAACTAATGCCTCTTATTATCCCAATGCCGTATATGCGAGTGTGTTTAATGATTCATTACAAGTGTTGCCGGACAGCACTTATACCAGGAATTTACAAGTGGTGATACCTAATTATATTTTTGGCACCTGGTTTATTTATGTAAAAGCTAATGCAAAAGTAACAGCTCCATTTGTGTATGAAGGGGCATTGAATAATAATAATATCAATAGGGCGCAGGTGCAGGTATATCTTACCCCAACACCAAAACTTACTGTAAATACATTGTCGGTGCCTGTTACATCAGCAAGCGTTACACAGACAATAGGGATAAACTGGAATGTAAGGAATGATGGATTTACAGACAACTTTGAAAAAAACAAAGGACATTATTTTGTTATACCGGCTGGTCGCTGTCCTTGTTCCGGTTACAACTGCGTAGGCCCGCCCAGGTATCTGGATAGTTTGGCCCAGGGTTCCAGCTATTGGGTAGACAGGGTTTACCTGAGCACAGATTCCTCAGCGTTGAATGTAAATAGTGCAGTGCTTTTATCTGAACTAAAACATGGCGTTCAGCAATTTGCGGGAGCATTGTATCCGGATAATATGACCACTTGCGCCAGTACGACACCGGTCAACGTCAGCCATGCTCTTAATCCGGCATCCAGTTTTGCGAAAGATCTCAATTTTAATGTGCCTTCTACCCTGCAACCCGGTAACTATTACGTGTACGTTTATACTAACCCAACCAAAACAGTATTTGAATATCCCGGCACGCCGCAGATAAAACGAAGTACATTGCCAATAGCTGTGCAGCGGCCTGATGCAGTTGTTTCAACTATTGCTGTCCCTTCTAGTACTATCGGTGGAACTACAGTTACTATTAATTACAGTGTCCTTAACAACGGCCCCGGTGCAGTATTTAATCATGCAAGAAAGGATAGGATCTACATCAGTAACTTCTCCAGCTTTGATGCCAGCGCCCAGGTGATAGGTACAAATACATTTACAGAAGACCTGCCAGTAGGTACAGCTGTGCCGCATACTTTCATGTATAACATGCCACCTGCTACTACCGGGACAAAGTATTTTTATGTGCTTACCAACTACGACAGTACTTTCAGAGAAACAAATTCAGCCAATAATGTAAGCGCAGCGGCTTTGACGACTGTGTCAGCAGCTATACCAGCTGACCTCGTGGTTTCCAACATACAAATGCCGGATACTACCTTTACCATTTTTACCAAATACCTCACCTATACGGTAACAAACAATGGAACAGGTACTACAGCCGGCACCTGGACAGACAGTGTTTACTTTAGTTGCAGCTCCACTTTCAATTTTGCGACCAACTATTATGTGGCGAAAAAAATTCAATCAAGAGCGGTGGCCCCGGGGGCCAGCTATACCGATACAATACATATCACCATACCGAAAATGTCGTATGAGTTCAATGCTTGTTTCCCGCAAACCGCTTACCAGTCTGCTTATTTCTTTATAAAAACAAATTCAGGGCTATCTATTTACGAAGGCAGCAATACAAATAATAATGTAACTGGCACTGGCAGCAAAATATTAACTAATCCGTTGGTTGACCAGATTGTTACCACCGTTTCTGGCCCGGATACAGCAACCGTAGGATATGTTTATCCTGCAAGCTGGCGGGTAAAGAATATTGGTTATAATCCTAACAAACAACAGTATTATTATTGGTGGTATGATGCTATTTATTTTTCTGCGGACTCAATAGCCGATGCAGCCGATACAAAAGCTGGTGAGTACCTAAAATACCTGCGACTGAACAGGAACCAGGATACGGCAGACGCCAGATCACCATACACACCTGTTTTGGTTACCGGTGATTATTATGTGTATATAAAAACAAATCCTACAAATAAAATTCCGGCAGAAAAAGTATTGACAAACAATGTGAATTTTATCCGCAACGGCACCGGTGCTGCTAAAAAAATACATGTGATAAGACCTTTACTGGCCGACCTGACAGATACAATATTATCGGCCCCGTTGTCTGTAGCAGCCGGTCAGCCAATTACAGTAGTCTATAAAATAATAAATAACGGAACAGGTCTTACCTATCCGGGTTCCAGTTGGCCAAACCAGCTTTGGCTCTCTGAAGATTTCACTGCCATTCCCAATGATGGCGACAGGCTACTGGCTACCCGTACCAGATCATCTGCCTTGCCTGCCGGACAGTTTTATAATGATACCGTAACGGTTACCATACCCGCCAGTACAATTCCTGGTAATTATGTTTTAATCAGCGAGGCTAATTCAAACAATTCGGTAGTGGAATCAAACAGTAATAACAACCTTGGCTTTAGTCTGATCTCAGTTTATACGCCGCCGGTAACGGACCTGATAGTGAGCAATGTCATTAAACCGGATTCTGTTTATCTCGGCTACACTATTGATACAGCCAAATGGGTAGTCACCAATGCTTCGGGAGAAGAAGCAAGGGGACATACCTCAGATGGAATTTATTTATCGGCCGGCAATTTATTTGATTCCACCGCTGTACTGATCGGCATTAAAAATAAGAACATCATTATGGCGCCACTGCAAGCTGATACAGTGAGGATGGCGCCATTGGTGACTGGTGTGGTGGAAGGCAACTATAATGTATTTGTAAAAACCGATCTGTTGAACCAAATCCTTGAATCGGATAAAAGTAACAATACCGGCATGTCGGCTACACCTATCTATGTAAAAGTAAAAGAGCTGATGCTGAATGTGCCTGAACCAAACACCCTGCATAAGATAAGCCGGTATTATAAACTTAGGATACCGGATTCACTGCGTGGTTCTACCATGCTTGTTACACTAAAGAGCAATGACTCGCTTACGATGAAGAATGAAATGTTTATTGGCGGCAATTATGTTCCTACAGCAGCACATTACAATTACCGGTTTGAAATACCGAACTATGGCAACCAGCAAATAGTCATGACATCTGTAACCGATTCGGTGTATTATATCATGTACCGCTGTGTATCATTAAACCCTTTGGTGCAAAACGTAACACTGAAAGCAGTCAAATTGCCATTCGCCATTTTGAATGTACATACCAACAGCGGAGGAAATATTGGCAATGTAACAGTTCGGATAAGAGGCTCACTTTACAGGGATAGTATGATAGCAAAATTGAGCAATGCAGGAACCACTATCTATGCTTCCGCTGTTTACTTTACCAATAGCACACAAGTGTTTGCCACATTTAATTTACAGGCGAGGCCATTGGGCATATATGATGTAACGCTGGTGAAGCCAGATTCTTCAACAGCCGTATTACCAAACGGCTTTTCCATTGTTCCCGCAAACAACGGAGGATTGATAACCGGTGGAGGAGTGAATACCGGCCCTGGCAATGGCAATGCACCCGGCTGTGCACCCGGCGCCGCCAGTGGATTGAATTCGCAATTGGTGGTAGAGTTAGTGGTACCATCCAGGGTTTTAATAAAACGGCCGGTTGTAATACTCATCAACTATAACAACCCTACCAACTTCGACATACCGGCACAATCAAGGATTTTGTACAGCGAAGCAGGAATAAAGATGGCATTTACTAAGGAAGGGGTAGCAACCGGAACAACATCATTATACCTGGAATTGGTTGAACCAGGCGGGCCACCGGGCATCATCAGGGCAGGAGGCAGCGGAACCATTATTGTTCATTGCAAGGCGCCCAATCAGCCGCCGCAACCAAACCCTTATGTTTTGTTTAAGCTGAAATAATAAGACTGAAAAGATAAAAACATGTACTGGTTATCAAATAAAAATATCATGGACTCAAAATCAGCAAGGGGCAAATTACTGTTACTGCTGTTCGTCATCACATCAATGGTTACCACTAATGCCCAGAACCTGAACAATCCGAATAGGGTGGGTCCCTTGGGTACACAGGTCAATACCCTAAGCGGTAATTTATTTATACCTAGAACAGATGTTTATGTACCTGCCAGGATGTTTGATCTGAACATCAGTTTTTATTATAACAGTTATTTATTTACTGAAGACTATGGATATGGCAAAGGCTGGACATTCGGGTACAATATAAAATACAGCCATGATACAGTGCCGGGGCCAAGATTGATATTGTGGGGAGATGGAAGAGAAGATAAATATGATTCAATACCCGGGGGAGGTTATAAACCCCCGAGGGGTTTTTTCAGCAAACTGGTACAGCACCAACCAGGACAGTATGTGCTGATTGAATTAGACAGCATGAAATACTTTTTCAATAACCCGGTGCATAAGCGGATAACAAGAATGGAAGAACCCAATGGGAATTTCATCAACTTTACTTACACCGACACTTTGCTTACTGCGATGACCAATACAGCAGGGCAGAGCATAAATTTCACCTATAATCCGCAAGGCCGATTAGCCACCGTAGTGGATGCCATAGCCGCCCCGTCAACTACCTATACTTATATTTACGATGTGGTGGGTAATTTAAAAGAAGTAAATGACCCCTTGAGTGGTAAATACAAATACAGCTACCTGATCAATGGTCCGATGAAAACAATAACGGATAAAAATAATAATACCATTGATATCATTTATTTTCCGGACTTCTCTATAAGCGAACTGGTAGGCTGTAACAAACGTCTGAGTTTTTCTTATGATACTGCTTCCCAAAAGACGGTAGTAACCGACCATTTAACAACAGGTAACCAGGTAACTACTTATACCTATCAAACGTTGGACAATCTTTCCTGGATCACATCCGTGACCGGCAACTGCTGCGGCTTTAATATGAGCTATGAATATGATGACCAGGGCAACCAGACAAAGATCACGGATGCAAACGGGCAGGTATATTCTTTTACCTATGATGGCAATGGTAATGTGCTTACCGCCACTGATCCTCTGAGCCAGATGAGCACTTACACATATACCACCAATTTCAAAAAAATAAGCAGTTACAAAGACCCCAAAGGGAATATGTTTACGTTGGCTTATGATGGTGATGGTAACATGACGCAGTTGACCACGCCCGGTAATAATGTTTACACAGCTACCTATAACGGTAACGGTGATATCATAAGCAGTATGGATCCGAAAGGAAACCTTTTTACCTATAATTATGATGCGTATGGTAACCCCACGAATGTAACAGGACCAAACGGCTATAATGCAACCTTATCCTTTGACGCAAGAGGCCGCCTGCTGGCCTATACCGATGCAAGGGGCAATAACACTACCGCAGAGTATGACGTACTAAACAGGCTGAAAAAAATAACTGACCCCGCAAATAATTTTGCACAGTTTAACTATGATGCAGCAGGAAACATCAGTTCTTATATCAACAAGAACAACGAGACCAGCATAATAAACTATGATGCCAGCAACAGGCTGGTAAAAGTAACAGGGCCAACAGGCAACCAGGTAAGCTTTACCTATGATGGTATGGACAACCTGACCAGTAAAAAAAATGCACTGGGGCATGAAACAAAAATGAGTTATGACAACCGTAACCGCGTAAAGGGAGTCATAGATCCTGATAACAATAATGCAGCGTACAGCTATGACGGTAATGGGAATGTTACCAGCAACAATTTACCCAATGGCAGTTCCATTAACTATATATACGACCAGCTAAACCGGGTGACTTCTGTGAGCGATGCCGGCGGCGCTATCGGTAGTTATACATACGATAAGAATAATAATATCACCAGCTATACAAATGGTACAGGAGCTAGATCAACTGCTGCTTACGACAGCCTTGACCGGATAAAACAAATAACAGACCCGCTGGGCAACAGTTCGTCTTATACCTATGATAAAAATAGTAATATTATAACAGCTACAGACCGGGAAGGACGAACCAGTCATTATAGCTATGACAGCCTGGACCGGGTAAAAACATTTACAGACAATAACGGCTTTATTACAACCTTGGGCTATGATGCGGAAGATAATATCACCTCATTAAAAGACCAGAATAACAATACCACCACTTATACTTATGATAGCCTGAACCGAAGAAAGCGGATGATCTACCCGGACAGCAGGTACATGGAATATACCTACGACAAAAAAAACAATATAACCAGTGTAAGACAAACAGACGCAACGATTATCACCTACCAGTATGACACACTGAACAGGATAATCAGCCGTACATTACCAGGTGCTGAAGTGTACAGTTATACCTATGACAAACTGAACAGGGTACTTACGGCCACCAACAACAGTGGTGCAGCCAGCTTTACCTATGACAAACTGAACAGGTTAACGTCAGAAGCTTTTGACGGAAGAACGACAAGATATAATTACAGCATTGCCGGAAGAACTCAAACAATTATTTATCCTGACAGCAGCACGGTAATAAAAGAGTTTGACTCCAGGAACAGGCTCACCAAAATTTTAAAAGACAGTGTAATGGTGGTCGAGTATGCCTACAACAATGTCAACCAGCCCACCAATAAAATATTTGCTAACGGTGTAAGCAGTGTAATGCAGTACGATTTTACCAACCGCTTGAGTTCTATTACTACCGGAGCGATACAGAACAGTTCTTTTACTTACGATAAAGAGATGAACAAAACAGCCATCAACCGGCTGAATAACCCATCTTTATCAGAACAGTTCACTTATGACAACGGCTACCGGCTTACCAATTACAAAAGAGGGCCGATAGGAAGCCCGGTTATTCAAAATACATATACCTACGATGCTGTGGGCAACCGTACAGCCGCCAACCTGAATGGTGCAGCCACAACCTATAGCATCAACAACCTGAATCAACTAACAGGCGTAAACGCCACCAGCTTCAACTTTGACAACCGTGGCAATATAACTTTTGACGGAATATTTTATAAAACTTATGATGCAGAGAACAGGTTAAAAAAAGACTCTGCTTCCCCCACCAATGTGATCACTTACAACTATGATGCGATAGGCCGCCGCATTACTAAAAGCATAAACGGAACATTATTAAAATACACCTATAGCGGAGCCGCACAGATAGAAGAAAGAGACGGCAGCAATGGTTTATTGAACAGTACAGTGTTAAGCGATTTTTTATCGCCGGTGCTGAATGAAAAGAACGGAAACAGTTATTATTACCACCAGGATGAATTAAACTCCGTAGAAGCAATAAGCAACGGAAGCGGAAGATTAATGGAGAGCTACCGTTATGATGTGTATGGCAAACCAAACAGGTATGATAGTTTAAACAATCCGCTATTCCTTTCCATAGCAGGCAACCGTTTTGGCTTTACCGGGCAGGAATATGACAGTGCTTCAGGCAGCTACCGTTTTTTCTTTCGTAATTATTCCCCGGAAACAGGTGTATTTAACCAGAGAGATCTGATAGAATACCAGGATGGTATGGGTATGTACCAGTATGTGGGTAATAACCCGGCAAATGGAATTGATGTTTGGGGGTTGGAAGTATGGAACCCAAGATTTAAACCACCTGCATCACCTCCTCCCGTATCTCCTGTTGATCCATGTAAGAAAGGGTGGTATGCATGGCTTACTGAAAAGACCATATTGTCGGCCTGGGACAATTTTTCCGACAAAAAAACCTACGCAGAACTTTTGCTGGGTATTGAATTGCCCCGGGGTATTGCGACGCCGATTAATGTAATTTCTCCTTACATTGATCTCTATAAAACATCAAAAAGCCTCAATGCGGCTTCGCGAAGTAAAGGCGCCACAAAAACCATGCACCAGGGGGATGCAATAAAAAACGTATCAAATTCAATCGTGGGCTTTGTGGCGATCGGTGGTGCACTGGCTGGTTCCGCAGCAGCTACAGGAGGCGCAACCATTGTAGGCGGATCAATATTCGCCGCTGATAAAGGTTCCGAGTGGGCTTTTGAAGAATCGGTAACCCCTTCTTACGATATAAGTTTTGAAAACGAATATAAAGCATTGTCATGGCAGAGACAACGAGGCAATGAATATAAACTTCAATGGCTTGAGACCCAGAGAAGAATGGCTCAAAAACATTACGAATGGGCGAGAAAGAAAAATAATTGCCCCCCTGAAGCAGGCACCCGTAAACCTCCTCCGTTACCACCGCATCCCGGTACCACTGCTCCTATGCTTGTTTTCCTTCCCATCGATCCCAACGAGATCATTGGCCCAGATGGGCAACCAACTAAAAAATGGGTAAGTGTAAAAGACAGGATGCCTTATACTATTTTATTTGAAAATGATTCTACAGCAACGGCCAGAACAAGGTATATAAAAATAACAACGCCGGTAGAACCCAAACAAGACGCTGCAACTTTAGAACTGGGAAGCTTTGGGTTCAATAACCAGAGTTTTGATATACCGGTAGGTACATCCTCTTATTATCAAAGATTAGATGTTCGTGACTCAACGGGTTTATATGTTGACATCACTGCCGGGTACGATGTCATAAACAATCAAATATTCTGGGAGATGCAGGGCATTGACCCCATCACCCTGCTGCCACCGGAAGATCCATTGGCTGGCTTCCTGTTTTTGCAAGACAGTAGCCAACCTGAGTATGGTAATGGTTTTGTCAACTTCACAATC
>JANNSN010000016.1:0-4491 GCA_031402615.1 Chitinophagaceae bacterium | reverse complement strand
ATCGTGCAAAATACAGCACAATACGTTCCTCTGGAACGAAAATACAAACATGTACATTTTTAAGCTACCTACAAATTGTTCCTACGGAACAAACGCTTAGTTGACCTCTCCGCCTACGACCGGAACTTTTCGCCGCTGTGGGGTGTGTCAAAGACGTCCACAAGTCAACGCCTACCCACGTGAGCCGCCGATTTCTATGCCAACAGCGCAGCGCAGGAAAGCAGTCAATTTACTATAAAAGCAAATTCGTAACAGCTCAAATTTCAGTCGTCGGTGATAACAACGAAACAATCGGGACAGGCACCGGACGACGGCGTCTGTTGGTTAAGGAGTTAACTGCCGGCAAAATGGTTATCCATATTTATTTCCGTTACAGATTTATCGAAGTATTTAAAGAACTATTTCTAAAACAGATCTGATATTATCCGTCAAATCTGCATTTTTCGCCGATGTTGCTGTTCCTCATTAACACGCAAGTCCAACTGTCGCATTCGCAGACGCCGCTTTGTCTCCCGACAAGCGGCGTTGCAAGCTAAATAGCTGCTGACATTCAAAAAAATAAGAAGACAAAAAAAAGCTTCCCTGTTCCAGCGGAACATTTTATGGGTAGCACAACAAGCAGAGTCTTGCCCGGCGTTCCAGCGGAACGCATCGTGCAAAATACAGCACAATACGTTCCTCTGGAACGAAAATACAAACATGTACATTTTTAAGCTACCTACAAATTGTTCCTACGGAACAAACGCTTAGTTGACCTCTGCGCCTACGACCGGAACTTTTCGCCGCTGTGGGGTGTGTCAAACACATACACAAGCCAACGCCTACCCACGTGAGCCGCCGATTTCTATGCCAACAGCGCAGCGCAGGAAAGCAGGCAGTTTACTATAAAAGCAAATTCGCAACCTCTCAAATTTCAGTCGTCGGTGATAACACCGGGCGTCAGCGTCAGTTGGTTAAGGAGTTTCCTGCCGGCAAAAAATAAATATGTCTACACGATAGGGTAGCTATCGGGAGGAGGAAAATATATTGGTTATGTTTTACGGGATGTCTGCATCTGTGTGGTTCAAGTTTCGCAGGTTATCATAATAATTTAAAACGGAGACACGACAATAACAGCACTGTTGACCAGGTTTCATTTCTTTCCATCCCTTATTTTGGTAAGTTGCTGTTATAAATAACTCATCGGTTCATACCCAAAATACCTTCTCGCCATGCTCAACTGACCAATATGATAGGCTTCGTGATGACAAAGGAAAATAATAAAACCCCGCAGTGTATTTTCGCTGATCGGTGTTTGAACAGGCGGATCAGCCTTAAGTTCATCTTCAGTCAGTCTTGCCAGCCGGTCAATAATTTTTTCAGCAAAATCTTCCCAGCCGGCTGTTAACTCATCTATGGATGGATAACTTGCGGCTTCGTCGATTCCTTTTCCTCTTCCAAATAATTCGGGAAAAGGCTCCCTGTCTGTAAGCCCAAGCACTGTGCCCAACATATACCTGGTAGATGCGAGGTGGCCGGTTACCCAGCCAATATGATTGGGGCTGCCGGCAAAATGAGCCTGCCCATGTTCTTCGGTTATATCCTTAGTTACATTTCTGAAAAGCCGGGTTTGGAGTTTAAATGCCTCAATTAACGGTTGTAAACTTGTTTTTGTTTCCATAAACAATATTTTATCTTTGTTTTAAAATTACTGATATTAAATGGTCTCAAAAAAATTTGCTTATTTGTAATACTAAAAAAACAGTGCCTGATGTCTTACGTTCGTTACTTAAAAACTAGTGACTTTTCGGAAAATACAGATTTCCCTTTCAGCATCCGGTTTAATTTTAAATCGCTGATTGCCTGGTGGCAGGAGCAACTGGAGGACAAAAATTCGTTTGAGGCCGACCGGGCTGTTGAAGTATTTAAACGGTTGAAAAAAAATCCCATATTAACAGAATCGTTCACCGATGTAGCGATCATTGAAAAATACAGTGATGATATACAACTGTTATTATCCCCTTTCTTTCCATCACTTACCACAACCAATGAAACCAGGGCTGCCAGTATGCCCTACCAGGACTATTTCTTTAACGTGACCAAACGCTTTGCCGGTATCCTGGACGCAGCTGAAGGCGATATCAGTATTGCAAACAACAATTCAGATATGATGTATGTGGTTGGCTGTTTACCGATACTGAATGAAATGTATGGCGCAGGAATTGATTATACCCGTAATTTCTACTTTGACATTCCTGATAAAAAATCAGGGATAGTTCGCCGGTACCGTGCTTTTTTTAATGGCGATTTCGCCGATATCAATCCTGTACAAAAAATCGAACTGGGTAAAGATGATATTCAGGAACTGGTTAATAATTTTGATAATATCGCACTGTGGAAGAAGAAAATTCCACCCCGGAGTTTTGTGTTTGAAGGAATAACGATCCTGACGCTGTTTGAAGTGACCAGGGAAGAATCAATTTCTGCAATGAAATTTGACCTGCTGAAAAAGGATGCTTTGCTAATGCCGGATATTGTAGAGCGTATTAAAATAAACCTGGGTGGGTTGTTGAACATACAACAACTCAAAGCGGGCTTTATTTCCTGGAATAAGGAATCCAGCATGCTGCATGCACTGGGCTATGGCTTTTGGAACAGTATTGTTTTAAGTGATAAAAGGACTAAGAAAATTGAGGAAGCTTTTTGCAGCCATTCTCAACAAATCGTTTTTGATAAAAAAAATCCGCTCATTATACCCGAGATAAATGAAGAAACAGAAACCGGAAATGTACTGCTGGATCAACTGCATAAACATAAGTTGAAAAGTTATTTAGCCATTCCGTTGCTGTACAATGAAGAACTTGTTGGTATACTTGAGTTGGGTTCTGAAAAAGCAAATGAGCTGAACGCCATTACTCCATATAAATTACAGGAAGTAGTTCTTTTGTTTACATCAGCAGTACGGCGGGCGCAGGAAGAATTTGAAAACCAGGTGGAGACGATTATCCGTCAAAAATGTACTGCCATACATCCAACCGTATCGTGGCGTTTTACCCAGGCAGCTGAGAAGTTAATTAACAGCCAGCGTTTTTTTGCAGATGCTGAATTGGAAGACATTGTGTTTAGCGACGTGTACCCGCTTTACGGGCAAATAGATATACAGGGTTCTTCAACGAGGCGCAACCAGGCCATCCAGGCCGACCTGGTTAAACAATTAACAGAAGCACAAATGGTGCTGGATATGGCAGTTGATAAATTTTCCTTACCCGTATATAAAGAACTGCAATTCAGAATCGACCGCTATTCCGAACGATTGCAGGAAGGCCTGGCCGCAGGTGATGAAGACCAGGTACTTGAATTTCTGAAGTCAGAGATTTATCCCGTCTTCAATCATTTGCAAACACTTGACCCTGAATTACAACAAGCCCTGCTAAATTATCAAAAGCAATTGGATCCTGTGCTCGGGGTGGTTTATAAACAAAGAAAAGACTATGAACAAAATGTAAAAATGATCAATGACAAGGTGTCCGATTACCTGGATAAAACGCAGCGGGCAGCCCAACAAATGTTTCCTCACTATTTTGAGAAGTATAAAACCGATGGCGTGGAGCATAATCTGTATATCGGGCAATCGATGGTAAATAATAAAACATTTCACCCATTGTATCTTCAAAACCTGCGCTTATGGCAATTAATGGTTATCTGCGAAACGGAACAGGCCATACAGCGGCTAAAGCCCAATTTAAAGGCCGGCCTGGAAATTTGTTCACTCGTGTTGGTTCATAGTAATCCGCTGGCCATCAGGTTTCGCATGGAAGAGAAAAAATTTGATGTTGACGGTGCCTATAATATCCGGTACGAGATCATGAAAAAGAGGATTGATAAAGCGCTGGTAAAAGAAACCAATGAGCGGCTTACACTGCCCGGAAAAATTGCCATCGTTTATTCACAGGATAAAGAAGCTAAAGAATACCTCAACTACGTAAATTACCTGCAAAGTATAGATTATGTTGGCCCCCAAGTGGAATGGCTATCCCTCAAAGATACACAGGGGATTACCGGCCTGAAGGCATTGCGGGTAACACTGGTTTACCAAAAACCCGGTAGCGCTGTTAAAGAAAGTAAAGCCATTGAACTATTGCAGGGGATGAATTAGTAAACTTTTTTGCAAAAGCAAAATATTTAATACCATCTTGATTTTATAAGTATCCAAAGCACCACGTGGTAATCTTAGATGGGTATTATACCGATAGCAAATGGCTTTGGACTAAACACTGGTATAATCGGTATAAACAGCCGTGATGGAAAAATATACCATGCTTTTTTAAAAACGTCCCGCAACATGCGGGACGTTTTTAATGCATAATTTATTTAATAGGATTACCCATTTAGATCGCATTGGCTTTGTAACTGTAGGGTTGACCTGTCATAAATCGCTCTATCAGCTTATGCCATATGCTTGTTAAAAAATTTCTTCTGTTAAAGCGGAAAAAAAATTCATTCAAATAACCA
>JANNSN010000015.1:0-189673 GCA_031402615.1 Chitinophagaceae bacterium | reverse complement strand
TCCTTATTACTGGATAAGGTTTGCTTATGGGCAGCAATATCAGTTTGTGCAAACTTTTCATTCAGCCGATAAACTTTTTTGCAAACACGACCTGCTGAGTTCAAGGGAAAAAGAAATTCTGAAACTTATTGCGGCAGATATCGATACCAAAGAAATAGCCAAACAGCTTTTTATAAGCCCTAATACGGTTGGCAACCATCGTAGCAACATGATAGAAAGACTTGGCGCAAGAGATACCACTGCTCTGGTGCAGTTGGCCAAAATGACGGGGATGATTTGATTGTTTTTACTTCAAAAGGTAGAATGGAATGGTTACTTCATTTTCAGAAATAGTACATTGCTTCATCTCCCTGCATCCTTAAACTTTAATACAGAAATAAGCTGATGCTTATTTCTAATAATTTTCACCAACCCTAACCGCCCGCTGTTAAAATTATCCCTGCCCATAGATGTCAATTTTATCTCACAGAAGCCAAGGTTCTTTTTAAAGGTTGCCGGTAATTTTATGATGAGATGGCCATCTTCTGTAACAACCTCGTAGTTAATCCCCGGTAGAGGTTGATGGTACGACCCTGTGAAAAGACAAAGTGGCGGAGCCGGCAGCATGACTTCGCTGCTATCTATCCATTTGCCAATTTGTATATCTGTAACCTGAACTAAATTTAATGGTGCATGTACCTGCGCAGGGGTTTAGTTTTTAGATGTGCAATTCAGCATTTTTAATGTAGGGTTACTAAAATTCACTTTTCCTGCCATCAGGTTTTGTGCAATTGTGGCTGAACGTTGACGCAATCATAGGCAGTGCATATCCCTGCTTTGGTTTCGGCGGACGTAATTCTGCCGGGCAGTAGTTCAGAACTTCGGCATTTAGTTATACATTTAGCCTCAGTTCCGGAACAGTTGGTCAATTCCCTGCCTGCACAAAGATTCGAACGTGCGCTGAAAATGTATAGAGGCTCAATCAGTTTTGGCCCATCCCGATATTTTCTAAGTTTTCAATTAAAAAAATCAACTTTCTAAGATGAAAAAAAAATCTTATTTCTCGCTTTTGGACTCTGGAGTAGCCTTTCGTTCTCACAGGGTACAAAGGTGGATTAAAATGCCCAACTTAAAATCATTGACTATTGGCTGAATGCACAAAGAAATTTTGATAAGCTCCCTGTTATGTCAGTCACTATTGTGCAAGACCAGGATATTATTTTTACAAAGAGCTATGGCTATGCTGTTGTGGCGAATAAAATACTAATGAAGCCCGAAACCATTGGTTCTATCTGCTCTATCTCAAAATTATTTACAACGGTAGGTGTTATGCAACTTTGGGAAAAAGGAAAATTGAGATCAGATGATTCAGTAACCGTATTGTTACCTGAGTATAAAATCAATCAACAGTTTTCAGAGTCAGTGCCTATCACTGTTCACTTAATGCTGACACATTCTTCCGGCTTAACAAGAGATGTTGGAGACGGTTGAAATGGCCCCGATTTTAATTTTATAGCAACCGATGAATTGAAAAAGACCTTGTTGAATCTGCCAACCCTTTATCCCAGCTCTACCTATTGGCAGTATTCCAACTTAGCCATGAGTTAGCTGGGCGAAATAGTAGCTTCCAAATCGGAAACTGTATTTAAAAATTATGTAGAAGAAAATATTTTGAAGCCGATGAAGCTGAACAACACTCATCCTTTTTTGCCCGGGAATTCCTGGAAAACAGGAGAAATGGCAAAAGGTTATGGTGGGATCAACTGGCAAGGTGAAAGAAAATTACTGCCTTTCTTTAATCCGAATGCCCTAACACCTGCTGCAGGTTTTTCTTCTAATGTAATTGATTTGGCAAAATTTGCTTCCTGGCAGTTCAGGTTGCACTCTAATTCAAAAGCAGAAGTATTGAAACCTTCCACATTAAAGGAAATGCAACGTATACAATAGACAAGCCTGGACAAAAAAATAACATGGGGATTAGGCTTTTACCTTCAATTTCAAACAAGCGGTTTAACAACTGTTGTACACGATGGTTTGTGCCCTGGTTATGTAAGCCCGGTAATGATTGACCCAAAGAAAAAAATAGGTGTTACTTTATTGATCAGTGCAGCCGCTGATGTGTACAAATACAGCGACCAAATATTCACCATTCTGAATAAAGAAATTGCTGAAGACACTTCTGCAAAAAATATTGACTTTACTGCATATGAAGGGAGATACGATGTAAGTGATTGGGGCGGCGAAGCAATTATAATACCCGTAAAAGGGAAACTCATGCTGATGTATATTCCTACTGCGGCAGCAAGCATCTACATGAAAGAATACAAATACATCAAAAAAGATGTGTTCAGGCTGATACGTGACGATGATAAAACTTTGGGTGAAGAACTGGTATTTGAAAGAAATGAAAAAGGGATGATTAAAAACATACGTTCCCTATTTTTCAAAAATGATAAAATAAAGTAAGACTTACTTTAAACGGATCTTAAAACAACGAACCGCTAACAGAAAGTTCTGGTAAGAGGGGCATGATATTGTAAGCGGGTGTGTAAACTGAACTGGGGAGTGTAAAGATCTTGCCTCATTTTGGCTGTAAATCGGCTGTAAATCTTCAGTAAACGGTACATCTACAAATTATAATCTTCCCTGATTAAGGAATTAAAATCTACTGTAAAACTTTTAACACGCTATTTTGTTAATAACCAATACTATCAAAATATGTTCTACATGGCTTTTAAGAAAAGATTTGAGATCCTTTACCAAAAACTTCTATCTGATAAAACTAAAAGAGGAAGTGAAAGGGTTATATTAATTATAGCCATTGCAAGTTTCCTTATTCACCTAACCATTATTTACCTGGTTGATTTTGGTATTATTTCTCTGCATACACCTTCAGACTTACTTAAAAATCCAATTGCGGCCATTTATACTCCCTTTTCATTTATACTTGTTTATGAAGTATACCTTTTAATCTATTATCTCCCAAAATCAATTACCAATTACATCATCAAACAATATGAAATTATTACGCTGATAATTATTCGACGTTTGTTTAAAGACCTTTCCACTTTGTCCCTTTCATCCGATTGGTTCAAAATTAAATATGACTTACAGTTTACGTATGATTTGGCAGCATCCGTTCTTCTATTTTTTCTTATTTATCTATTCTATGTAGAAAGTAAAAAAAGGCACAAAACCGAAGTGATGAATGAACTCCAAATTGAAGGCATCACCAGATTTATAAAAATAAAAAAAATGCTTGCTACAGCTTTAGTACCGGTGCTTATTTTAGTCGCTATTTATTCCTTTATAAGCTGGTGTATAAGTGCTGTTTATCCAATTACAAATTCTACTGTTTCGTTTAAAAATATAAACAATATTTTCTTTGAACAGTTTTTTACCATTTTAATAATAGCGGATGTTATTTTATTATTATTCTCTTTTTTTCATACCGATGAATTTCACAAAGTTATCAGAAACTCCGGCTTTATCATTTCTACTATTTTAATAAGGTTATCCTTTTCTGTAAGTGGATTATTAAATACCATACTAATTGTATCTGCCATTATTTTTGGATTATTAATACTTATTATTCATAATAAATTCGAAAAGCATATTGCATTGGAAACACGCAATGCAGATAAATGAATGTTAATAATATTTTTGTGGAGGACCGTGCTTTTTCGCCTATGCAGGCTTCTTCACCTGCAACAAATAGTAATGCAGTTGGTAAAGATTACCAGCAACGACGGTAATCAAAAATTTGCAGAATTCGCTGTAGCATTTTATCGATATTTTATTTTTTGTTTTAACAATCGCAATATTTCAAAGTGTTTATACTTTAATTGCAGAGCTTCACATAATACAATCCCCCAATAGAGCTGCAATTGCTAACGCACAGCAATCAACTTTTCAATTTGACAGAGATGGCCCCCGGCAAAAAACCTGTTTTAAAAGTTTGTATTTCCATTGGTTCTTAATATTTAACTTTGTCAAAAAGCCGGTTAGCGGATCCGGGCAGACGGAATACGTCTACGCCTGCACAAAGCCCCGCCCATGGGGCGTTATTTTTAAAATTTATCTTAAAAAATTGAAGGCAATTGTTTACTCAAAATACGGAGGTCCTGAAGTTCTACAAATCATGGAAATAGAAAAACCTGTTCCGAAGGACGATGAAGTATTGATCAAAGTTCATGCGGTATCCATAAATGATTGGGATTTTGGCCTTCTCGAAGGCGACTTTATAAATCGCCTGCTAAACGGCCTACTGAAGCCGAAGAGAAAAATACTTGGCTCTGATATAGCGGGACGAATTGAAGCTGTTGGTAAAAATGTAACCAGGTTTAAAACAGGTGATGAAGTGTATGGTGATCTGAGTAATTACTGGGGAGGATTTGCTGAGTATACCTGTGCCCTTGAAAAATCACTGGTACTGAAACCTGCTGCCATGAGTTTTGAAGAAGCAGCAGCAATACCACAGGCGGCCATGCTCGCTGTACAGGGCCTTATTGATAAAGGAAAAATTCAATCCGGACAGAAGCTGTTGATCAATGGTGCAGGTGGAGGCGTTGGTACTTTTGTAGTGCAGATTGCCAAATTATACGGGGTTGAATTAACTGCTGTTGACAGTACAGGTAAACTAAATATGCTGCGCTCGATAGGTTTTGATCATGTTATTGATTATACCAAAGAGGATTTCACTAAAAATGGTCGGTGTTATGACCTGATCCTGGATGTTAAAACAAATCGTTCGATATTTGACTATACCCGTGCATTGTGTCCCAATGGAACCTATGTGACAGTTGGAGGTTCCATGACCCGACTTTTCCAGGCTTTGATTCTGGGGCCCTGGATTTCGATGGTCAATAAAAAGCACATACGTATCGTTGCCTTGAAGACAAACAAGGATTTATTGTACCTGAACAAACTTTTCGAAAAAGGAAAAGTTAAACCTGTGATAGATGGGCATTACCAGCTAAACGAGTTTGTTGAAGCATTCAGGCTTTTTGGCGAAGCAGCGCATAAAGGGAAAGTTGTAATAACGATGTAAAGGAAATCCGTTCAATAACTTTTTATTAGCAATAGGTTAGTCCATCTTGATTTAATATGCAGTCCAAAGCACTACGTGGAAATCTTAGATGGTATTATGCCGATAGCAAATGGCATTGGTCTACATACTGGTATAACCGGTATAAATTTAACTTTGGTTTGCTGAAAAGACTGAACATTGATTTCCCCATTTCACCGGCCTAAAACGTTGTGCACAACGCCTAATGGTAACCCTGTTCGGTTCTGAAAAAATATAGTAAAGCGGATTAATTTTTAAGATGGAAAACACCTTTCAAACATGATCACTTGCATCAGCCAATAAGATTTTTAGCTGTTGGCAGATCAATCTCGTTCTCCCATTTTGCAATAACAATGGTGGCCACCGTATTGCCGATGATATTGGTGAGTGCCCTTCCTTCGCTCATAAAACGATCGATACCAAAAATTAATGCAATGGCTGCAACGGGTATATGTCCAACGGTTGGTAAGGTTGCGGCCAGTACTATAAAGCCGCTGCCGGTTACACCAGCTGCACCTTTGGATGTGAGTAATAATACCAGGAGCAATGTAACCTGATGACTAATATCAAGTGGTGTATTGGTAGCCTGTGCTAAAAACACTGCAGCCATGGTCAGGTAAATAGAAGTGCCATCCAGGTTAAAGGAATAACCGGTTGGAACAACCAGGCCAACTACCGGTTCGGAACAACCCACTTTCTCCAGCTTATTGATCAGGCTTGGCAAGGCTGCCTCAGATGAAGAAGTACCCAATACAATAAGGAGTTCTTCTTTTATAAAGGCCAATAAACGAAACAGGTTAAAACCGGTAAATTTTAAAATGCCACCCAACACAATTACAATAAATAAAATACAGGTAATATAAAATGAACCCATCAGTTGCCCCAGTTGTGCAAGAGAACCAAGGCCATATTTCCCTATTGTAAAAGCCATTGCGCCCAAAGCGCCCAGTGGCGCAACTTTCATGATTATTTTTATAATGGCAAACAGTCCATCTTCCAGTGACTGGATGCCCTTTAAAAGCGGCGCTGCTTTTGGGCCGATTTTCGATAATGCAAATCCAAGTAAAACAGAAAAAAACAATACCTGCAGAATATTACTGGTAGAAAGAGCATTCACAATATTCTCCGGAATTACATGCATTAAAAAATCTCCAACAGACTGGTTCTTGCTATCTGTAATAAAATTTTCTACTGATTTGGCATCTAATGCAGCAGTATCGACATTCATACCAACGCCCGGCTTAAGTATATTAATTACAACCAATCCGATGATCAGGGCCAGTGTGGTCACCACTTCGAAATATAGTATCGCCTTTAATCCAACCCGGCCAACCTTTTTTGTGTTTTGCATACCGGCTATACCGGTAACAATGGTACAAAAGATGATAGGGGCAATCATCATTTTAATGAGTTTGATAAAACCATCGCCCAATGGTTTTAGCTGCACCGCAAATGAAGGATAGAAATGGCCGGCCAATATGCCAATAACAATGGCAATAATTACTTGTACATACAGGACTTTTAGATATTTCATCTGTGATATTAGTTGTACGATGATTGAAAAATAAATAAGCAAATAAACCTGCTGATCTATTGCTTATAAAAACCATTCAAGGCAAGCCACTTTAAGGCATCCGGCATCCAGTATTTATTTTCTTCTTTATTATGCATCGCAAATCCATGCCCGCCTTTTTTATAAAGGATAAGCTGTGCTGCAACCTTCCTGGCAAGCAGCGCATTATAATACGCCATGCTGTTTCCAACCAAAGATGTTTTGTCATCTTCGGCATGAATAATAAATGCGGGAGGTGTAGCATTGGTAATATGAAGCTCTGGAGAATACTTTATTTTATCCTCCAGGCTTATATTTTTACCCAATAAATTGTTACGTGAACCGGATGTTTTGGATGTGAGTGAATCCATAAAACTGATAACTGGATATGCAAGGATTGTAAAAGCGGGTTTTCGTATTTCAAAAGTTGTTGCTGCCATTGTTGTAAGGTGGCCTCCTGCCGAAAATCCAAGGATGCCGATATGAGCTGTATCAATATACCATTTTGCTGCATTGCTGTAAACAATGTCTGTTGCCTGTTTTAAATCCAGCAAAGGAACTATACTATAATCTGTATAAGCTGAGTCACGCCGGGTTCTGTACTTTAAAACAAAAGCAGCTATTCCTGCGTCTGCTAACACTTTAGCAGCTTCATACCCCCCATCTTCTATAGATAGCCTGTTATAGCCCCCGCCCGGACAAATAATCACTGCAGTTCCAGATGCATTTGATTTTTTTGGCAGGTAAACGGTAAGGGTTGGCGTGGTTACATTGGTTACAAAGAATCTATTGTTACCACTTGAAGAATTTGAAGAACTTTCAATGTCTGCTACAGGTATAGAACCAGGTGCCATGCCTGTGTATAAGGTAATTACCTGCTGTGCTTTACAAGAGATGGATACTAAAAGCAACACTAAAAAAAACATTCTGTTTCGCAGCATAAAAATTATTTTACCGTGATAAACAACGATTTTAAAATACGGGATTTGTTTCGCCGTTTATTGTACATTTTATTGATTAACAGGCGTACGAATAAATATGCCGGGAATCGGACTCGGCGTAGATGTATTCCTGTCTATTTCACTTTGCGGATACAGAAACCTTTGTGGTAATTGTGTGCCGGTGTTTGGCGCTACAGGTACCCGAACAAGGGTTTCGTTCTGTGTTCTTCTCATATCATTGAAGCCTTCAATCTGCCCAAAAAAACTTACATAACGTTCTTCTAAAATTTCTCTCAGCAATGCTTGATCAGGAGTTAAAGATGATGCAGGCGGAATTGTTGACAAAGTGAAGAAAGTACTGCCAACATTTACTGTGGCAAAATTCCCAACGGATGCAAATTTTCTCCAGATAATGAGCCTTACAGAAAACCGGTTACTGGTTAATGGTACAGGAGTAGTTAATCCTACTGATAAGGGCAGCGCACTGCTCAATAATTCCCCGGCAATACCACTGGGAGTGAGGTAAGTAAATGTGGCCCAATTATCGGTTGAATAGGCAACTGCTGCATATAAAGATCCTGCACCCGTTAAAGTTACCGGCAAAGAAATATTCTGCATGGCAAAAGTTGAACCTGTGGCAGTTGTAATGTTATATTGTACATAACGGGTTGTATTATTGAAAGTAATGCCGGTAAAGGTTGTATTTACTGTTGTGGTAGTTCCTTCAGCAGCCCAGTTAGGATTGGTGGTTGTACTGTCGCCATTGGCATTGCCTGTTAATTTCATACCCAAACTTCTGTAAACAGGTGCTGAATATCCGGTGGTAGTTACATTGGCCGGAGTAATAGATGCAGCACCCGGGCCTGCAACTATACCAGCCGCATTTGCTGTTAGCGGATAAGTTACAAAAGGATTGTTTGAATTCTCAAGCCCACCGGTGCCAAAATCAGCTGCTACATAAGGATCATACCTGTACGTTCCGGCAACGGCATACGTGGTGCTAAGATGTGCGCCGGTATTAAGCCAGGCACGGTAAGTGTTTAAACGGTTAAGGCCGGCAGTAAAACCACTTAACCGGTAATCACATTCAGTCTGTATCAACAGATTTTCGGCATAAGTAATTAGTGGGAATGCAGTTGTTTTATAAAAGGCTCCGCCAACATTATTATAATTAATGTCTGTACCGCTTCTGTATAAATATCGGTACCTGCCTGTTTCATTTGTTTTGGGGTTACCCCTGTATTTTGCGCCTGCAGGGTTAATGATGGAAACGGCATAGGTTCCGGCTGCATTCATAAATCCCGGCCTTTCATCAATCATAAACTGTGAATACAGGTTTGAACCATTTGCATTGTCAATATGTGTCATCACCATATTATTTACGGCAGCACTGATCCCATTTTGAGATGCAGTAAGCGCTAAAGCATATTGCTTTGTTTGTAAATAATACCGGGCTTTTAACGTGTAGGCTGCCTGCCTCCATTTAACATTATCTCCCTGGTAAATAATATCCTGCGCTGCAAAGTTGATAAATGATGCAGAATTCAGGTTGTTGATTGCACTATCAAGCAATACCTGCAATGAATCATATAATTTGGCCTGTGGCTCAAAAGTAGGATTAGGATAACGGTCATCATAAACCTGGCTGTAAGGAATATCTCCCCACAACGCCAATGCTGTACCGGCGGCATGTGCTTCTATAACCTGCGCTACGCCTGCTAACCTGCGATTATTTACTTCAAAAGATTTTTGCCTCATTAAGCGGCAGTTTTTTATGGTAGCTGCAAAAACCTGGCTCCAGGTATCATTGTAATCATTAGCAATCACATTGTACAGCTGGTAGCTATTGTATTGAAATAGCTGGCCTGAAAAATATCCGCTCCACATGCCTGATCTTCTGGCAAGTTCGCCTTCCTGTACAAGTACATTGGAAAGTTCTACGCCTGTTAGCATTGTTGCGGCGGTTGCGTCCTGCGGATTGTTTGGATCTATATTGATTCCTTCCACCATTTTTTTACAGGATAAAAAAGAGATGGAAATAAGTACGATTATAAATGCGATTTTATTTTTCATATAAAAGCAGTTTAATAAATTAGAAGTTGAGTTTTATGGTAAACAGGTAAGATCTTGAACCGGGGTTATTAAAATAAACAATTCCCCTGCCCGAGCCCGAACCTTCCAGGTTACTATCCGGATCAATAGTTTTAAGCTTACTGTTAACCCAAAGATTACGGCCACTAACTTCAAAATTTACAGAACTTAACCTTGTAAATTTTGGAAGGTGCTTCCTGGTAATACGATAAGATAATGTTACTTCACGAAGTCTTGTCCAGGTAGCATCTGTAATATATGGCTCCAGCACATTTCCAAAAAAACCACCCAGGCCATTGTACCAGCTTTGGTCCAGGGCTACATCTCCGCTACCAAAATTTCCGATATTGCCCCTGAAAGGGGTACCCGCCAATATAGTTGCACCACTGGCAGTTTTAAGATTTGTTGTGGCTGTTGTTTCATTACCGGTTACACTGCTAACTCCGTAATCCCGCAGTACTGCCTCAGTTGCATCAACTATATCTCCGCCTTGTGAATGTTCGAACAACGCATACAGTTTAAAATTTTTGTACTCTACATTAAATCCTAAGCCGCTTCTCCAATCGGGATTAGGATCGCCCAAAACTTTTTGTTCTACTTCAGATAAAGGGAAACCGTTTGCATTCAACAAATAACCGCCTTTTGCATCTTTTTGAAAACCGATACCCCAAAGTGCACCCAATGAATAACCTTCAACAGCTCTGGAAGAAACACCATTGAGGCCACCCAATAAAATGGAAGCTGAGCCATTTAAATCGGTTACTAAATTGCGGTTTCTTGTCCAGTTCCAGTCAACACTAATCAACCATTTTTTCTTTCTATATATTTCATAAGACAGGTCTAACTCAATTCCTTTGTTTTCTATAGAACCTGCATTGGCATAAAGTGTGTTGTAACCCGATGAAGGCGCCTGTGGTATATCCAGTAATGCATCTGTTGTTTTATTGGAATAATAAGTAGCACTTAACGAAATCTTATTATCCATAAATCTCAAATCAGCGCCTATTTCAAATTCTTTTTTCTTTTCGGGCCTTAAATAAGGATTGCCTTTTGACCTGCTTTGAACATAAGTGCCGGTACCAAAAAGACTGCCATCAAGATTTGGATCAAGCAGCTCGGTCCAATTGGGTACAAAGAAATTAGTTGTTGTTCTGTAAGCCGTAGGTTGAATACCTACTACACCATAAGAGCCTCTTAGTTTTCCAAATGAAAATATTTTTGAGTTGGCAAAAACCGGTATTTGTGAAAACTGCCAGGCCACATCAGCCGAAGGATAAAAAAAGCGGTTGTTGGAGAGTTCTCCAAAAGTTGATGCGGCTTCCAACCTGCCTGTAAAGTTTATAAAAAGCTGATTATATAATTCTGTACCAATCGTTGCATAGCCGGCATTGGTTCTCGTTTTTTCAAAACGGTCGGTAATGTTTCTGTTTGCAATAAGTGTATTATCAATATCCCTTGGCCCATCGGGAATAATAAAACTTGTGCCCGTAGCACTTAGCAGGCCTTCATTTGCGCTGTTGTAATTAAACCCGGCCAGGAAACTTGTTTTTATATTGTCTCCAAAATCTTTTTTTGCCCTGATGATGAAATCAATATTGAATTGTGTTTGATTAAACTCATCCCTGCTATAAAGACCCGAAGCTGCATTGATGGTGTAATAGGGTAAATAGGTAATTTCTCTTTCCGTAAAATAATCCAGCCCTGCCCTTAATGTTACATCCAGCCATTTATTGGGTGTAATGAATAATTCTGTACTGTTAATAAACCGGTTTACATTATTGCTGTTGTCCTGTTTATAGATCGTCCATAGCGGATTACTGAAACCCGGGGTTGTTGTACCCAGATAACTTCTGTAAGCCCTTTGCCTGTTGGGTACAAAAGCCGCTGTAGGCGAAGAATAATAACTTCCTGCATAATCCGTATTATCAAAATCAGATGGCGTACGTAACAAACCAAGCATTGCTCCACCGCTGCTGGCACCCCTACGTATCCTGTCTGAGTTTGTTAAAATGTAGGAAGCTTTATTGGAGACTTTCAACCATGTATTCATTTGCCTGGATACATTAACGCGGAATGTTGTTCTGCGGTAATTACTGTTGTTTCTAATAACACCTTGCTGATTCATATCTCCAATGCTCATAAAATAATTAGACTTTGCATCTCCACCACTTACAGATAACGAGTTGTTGAGGTAATGCCCGGTGCGGAAAACACTATTATAATTTTTATCTAAAAATGTCTCTTTATTATTTTTTGCAGTTATAGGATAATATATAGTGCCGGTTGGATAACCTACATAATAATCAGCACCTGTATTTACTGCATCGGCACCACCAGCCCTGTTTGCAATTTTATCGCCCCAGCTTCTTGCATTATTAGCTGCCCAAAGCCCTCCGGTTCCCTGTCCGTAGGCTGATTGTAATGGATAATTGAAATTTACCTGATCAATGGAGTAGGTAGATTTAAAACTGATATTAAGTTTGCCGTTACTTGCTCCTTTTTTAGTAGTAATAATCACAACGCCATTGGCTGCCCTGGTGCCCCAAAGTGCTGCAGCAGAAGCACCTTTTAAAATCTGCATCGTTGCAATATCATCAGGGTTTATATCATTCAACCTGCTTTGTTGTGTAACACCCTGACTGGTTTCGCCCCTGCTATCGCTGCCGATAGGAACACCATCTACAACAATTAGTGGATCGGTACCTCTTGTTATGGTACTTTGGCCCCTAATCAAAATTTGTGACGCGGCTCCGGGATCAGAACCTGAAGACCTTGAAATCCTTACTCCCGATGCTTTACCACCCATCCCATCTATCAGGTTTGCTTCGCCCGAGTTGGCAACCTGTTCGCCATTTATTTTTGAGGTTGCATAGCCTAATTTATCCCGCTTTGTTTCAAAACCTAAGGCGTTAATTACTACAGACTCCATCATAACTGTAGAATCTTCCATTTGTACATCTATAACTGTTTTTCCCTGTAGAGGCACTTCCACAGATTTATAACCAACCAAACTGAAAACCAAAATGGCTTTTTGTGGATTATCAACTTTTATAAGGAACCTGCCGGCATTATTTGTAGTTGTGCCGGTCTTTTCATTTTTTATGGTAACGTTAACGCCTTCCAGCTGCCTTCCAGTTGCTTTTTCAGTTATTAAACCGTTAACCTGGGCCGATAATTGTTTGTTTGGAACAGCCAACAAGCCAAATAAAAAGAGAATTCCAACAATTACTTTTTGTTTTGAAAAACAGTAAATTGCTGCATGTAATAATTTTTTCATACGCATAAATTTTGGCAATCATTTAAAATAGAAATCTTGGTCAATGTAAACCAGTTTACTTTCCTTACACAAATCAAGGGCTTTCTGAATTATTTCAAAATGATTACCTTGGTTTCCGAAACAGGTTACATAGTTTCCGAAATTTTATAATAGGCTTATTTTTCAACGGGTTATGCAAAATATTAAGACTGGTAAAGAAGAAATCATTTATTTGCTTTCCAAGGCAATTGAGAAGTATAAACTGGAAACCGGGCAGGAAATAATACAAAATACCAACAGAAAAAATTATGAGGCGTTGGCAATATTGCTAAGTGAGATCAGTAACCAATTACCGGTAAGAGCGGAGGAATTTGGAACAGAAAGTTATGGCCCTGATAATAATCCAATAGCCCGGGAATATCCCCACAGAAAATACGATATAACAGGTGGGCAAATTAAAGATGCCCTGATTGGCATCGTTAGCAACCCAAGGCCATTTCTTGTTGATGCCTGCTATATTTTTTTGTACGGAATAGGGCGTAAGGCATTTAAACAAAATCCGGTTGATGAAAACCTGCTGGAAATTTCGGTGCAGGATAAAAAAGATGAAAATATACTTACCGAAAAGAAGAATTCAGATATTATACAACAGCTTGACCTTTTACAGCATCAAAATTTTAAAAAGAGAAAAATAATAAAGTTTATTGTAGGAATTGTAGCTGTTTTGTGTATGGCCATGATTACGCTTTGGCTTACCTTTTTACATGTAAAGAAAGAATGGCAAACCATCAGAAAGGATATGAATATACTTCCTTATCTGCCAACTAAAATGGAGATTGATAGTTTGGAAGGGATTTGGTTATGTTATACCGGATCACCCCAGGCAAGAATTTCAGATAAATCAAGATATCATAAAGTTGTTTCAAACTTAATTGAAATAAAATTTAAAGATCGTTACTTTACGTACAACCGTTTTGGTGCCAGTTTTAATCATATCGGGTACATGCAATTTGAATCACCAGGTATTGTATCTGTTTATTCCCGTATAAAAAATAACTCCAATAACACAGAATCGCCGAGGCATTCCTTATTGAACCTGAATAGCAACACGACATATATATCCGCCATTTCTGCCTCCTGGAATTTTGATCTTGGAGATAAAAATAAGATAATCGGCATTAGGGAAATATACGTCAAGTTGGGTAAGGGTGGAGCGCTTGAAGAGGTTATCAATGAAATTGAAAATGCCAGTTGTCAGTGTAAAGTAATCCGGTGGCGACAGGTAAATAACCAGGTTAAAACATTCTATTTAAAAAACCAACTGCTTGATTCCTTACCCATAAACGAAATTAAATCGTTGATTAACGAAAACAGTATTTTACTCAGCATACCACAGGAGGGGCTCATTATCGCTAAAGACAGTGCCAGATAGAATAGTTCAAATTGCGCCTTCCATCCTGGATATTAAAGAGTTCACAGGAAAGGCCTGCAGGCTACAGGCGGTTTTCTGCTGTGCAGGCTGAAGAATATATCTTCATCTTTTATCGCTGTCAACCGCGGTTCGGGCTAACCGGGTAAATATCAGCAAAAGGATTCAACTTCATCTTCCATTTTTTATCCCGATAGCTATCGGGAGGCTAATGTTCCGGCGCTAGAATCGCAGCATATCAACGCAGCAAAGTGCCCCGCTTTATCCACGCTACCGGCACAAAACGGAATCACAGTAAACCAATTGGCGCACGTGATTTGTTAACTGTAAAACCCCTCACTCAATCCAAATTTTCTTTCTGGTGCTTTATTTTCTATTTCGTGAAAAGCAGTAGGTGTAAGCATGGTAAACGTTTTGTATTCTTTAACCAAATGTTGATAATCATGATACCCACATGCCATCGCAATCCGAAGCCAATCGTATGCAGGGTGCGAATTTTTTAAACGAAAAGCATTGTCAAAACGTATGATGCGTTCATATAATTTTGGATTAATGCCCGCGCGTTCTTTAAACTTCCGCTCCAACTGCTTTATGCTTAAACATGCTTCTTTGGCAATTTGGTCTATGGATATTTTTTTATCGCCTTTTAAAAGCAAAACAGATGCATCATCAATTAATAATTTTGGTTTTTTACTTTTGTTAATTAATATGCGAATAAACTGATTGACGATGTCCAGCATTACGGCATAATCCTTTGCATAAAATAGCTGTTCGTTAATGTCTTTTAAAGCAGATGAAAACACGGTTGTTGCATCCAGGTATTGGTTGGTAATTTCCGTTGCCGGAATACCGGTAAGCCTGTATAAAGCTCCCGGATAAAAAATAACCTGCAACACAAGAAAGTTATTTCCAATCATCCTGTTCGTTACTTCTGTAAACTGACCGTATAAAACAATGGGAACATCTTTTACCTCTTTTCCGGAATTCGAATATTTCACAGTTTCTGTATCAAAAGGATAAAACGCAAGGCAATGCTCCGGCCTTGGAGGATATGCTTTATGCGGAACCTCTTGCCCTTTCTCAAAATGGAGATGGACTATGCGGTACAGTTGTACATACTCCTGTACTTCAGGTGGTGGTAAAAAATCTTTTAGCAGCAATTACCGGTTTTTAAATAAAGCATTTAAGTTACAAAGAATTTTATAAAGTTAGTGGTGGTCCTACTACTTTCATTTGGTGATTTGCATGTATCCGGTCCATTTCTTCTGGCGACGGTTTTTCTTTCAAAGTATTCATATATACAAAAAACTCTTCCATTTTTCCGGCAGGCTGCAGCAAATAAATCATTTTACCGGTATCACTCAACTGAATCCAGGTATGTGGAATACCCCTTGGGAGAAATATCGTTTGCCCGGCATTTAACTCATGGGTTTCTTTACCCACCACAAACCTGTACTTACCTTCCGTAACCATAAAAATTTCATCTTGTTCAAAATGCACATGTAAACTGGGGCCTGCTTTGCCCAAACCTATATACTCAAATACTGAAAGTTGCCCACCAGTGTCTTTGGATGAAATTTTTAAATCATTCGGATGAACACCGAGAAATTTTACTACATCTCCAAATCGGGATTTGCCTGCATCTACTATAAATGGTTCTGTATTGCTTATGGACCGGCTATTGATGAAGCTGGTTTTGCCAAATGCCAGCGCAGGTGCAGCCAGTAATGAAGACAGCAGAAATTGTTTTCGTTGCATATAATTTAGTTTTTAATATTGCAAAAATGAACCGGCAAGCTGGTATATTGGTGGTAAAAAATGGACATTTTTTGCCGTTCTCTATGTAGTGCAGAAAAATTGGAGAAGAAAAATGCCTTAGGTGTTTTTTGGGCAATCAGTTTTTTAACGATAATTCATTGGGGAGAATAAAAATGAATTCTAATTAAGCGGCTCATCTGGTTTTTGCCGGATAGCTCCATACATGTCGTACATTATTCCCATATGTGGTGCTGTAAGAACTGCTAAACCTAAAAAAATATAACCGGCAACTGCATTTTTATTTATAAACATAAAACCAGTTAGACCGAATAATCCAATGCCTGCAATGGCTAAAAAGCTGTAAAATAAAATTTGTTTCGTAATTATTTTGGAGGAAAGCGTATTTTTTTTCTTCAGATAACTGACTATGTTCTTCAGGGATAATATAGAATGCCATACAACAAAATAAAATGTAAAGCCAAGCAGCATTGGTAAATTAAACAGAATAAAAATAATAACCGCAAAACGAACCAGGAACTGTCCTTTATCGCTATTGTCGAGATGCTTGTTCTTTAAAAAATAAATAAAGGTGGAGGTAAAGAATAATATGCCACTGGCAGAAAGGAGATAATATCGATTTTGGCTAAGCCAATTAATAATAGCCTGATTTTCTCTTCCCGATTCAAACAACTGGTATATTGGCTTTACATCATCAAAATGATGCATTAGAATAACACTCAGTATAACCAATCCATAGCTTATTACAAATAGTTTCCCAAGCAGTGTATTGGTTTTAAATTGATACAAATCAGTTTCGCCAAAATGATAGGCAGCAAAAAAAATAAATAGTAAGTTGCCCGCAACAGGAAATAAAAACAGAATGGATGCAAATAGTGCCAATCTACCCAGGTAAATTAAAAAGAATCTTTTTTTTGAGAACAGGCCTGTAGAAAAATCAGCATTTCTTGCAGCTACAAGTAAATCTGCGGCTCCGTGAGGAACTCCGAGTAACACGATACCAACAATAAAAATTGTAAACTGTGTATTTGTTTCAATAGGTACAATATAATGCTGTACTACCAGTAGCACAAGGCCGGTAAACAATAGTACAATCTTTATCATAGCCTTTCTGCATCTAACATTAAAAAAAATTAAAAAGGTGTGATAAATTTTTATCACACCTTTTTAGTAACAGTTAGGCATTTTGAGTAGTAGCCTTATCTGACTGTGCCAAAGCATAAATCACAAGACCAAAACCAATTTTGTTTATTGCATCTCCAATATTGTATACAATATCCATTGAAAGCCCCTGGAATACTTTCATTCCAAATAGTCCGCCTTCTGTACCGGCAATGTAACCAACGGGATAAATAGCCCAACCAACAAGCACAAACCAGCCAAGTGACTTCACCGCTTTTTGTACTGCAGGTCCGGCATTGCGGGCAAGGTTTGCTACTTCACCAAACCATACCAAATACACGATGTAGAAGTACGCAATACCACTAATTAGGCCCCAAACCCAGCTTTGAGTTTCTTTGCCATAAATAGCTTCGCCTATGTATCCGGTAACAAGCATTACGACCGATGCAAATATTAATTGCCACAACAGGCTGGTTTTTCCACCAACTTTTTTGGTGATCAGGTAAAACTCTACACACATTAATGGTACAGTAAGAATCCAGTCAACATAACGGAAAAATATCGGTGATTCTCCTGTTTCCAAATTGTAGCCGCGCATGTAGTAGTAGTGCACAGCTGCAATAAAGGTGATCAGCCCGGAGACAAGTATGGATGTTCTCCATTTTTTGTCAACATTAGACATTTCAAAGAAGAAAAAAACGGAGGCAGCCATCATGGCCATTGTGCCTACAAAAAATGTAAAGGCAACATAATTGTTGTTTGCAATCGCATGGACTTGCAGGAGATTTTGGAACATAGTTGAAGTTTTTTGATGAATTAATTTGTTTTATCAGCAACCAAATAATAAACAAAATAGTGTTTAATATTCATTGTTATCTTTTAAACAAATATTTTTGTTGATAGTTTGAATTAGTGAGAATATTTTAGGTGAAACGTTAAAATATTTTATTTGTTTACTCTTTTTTAATTTATTGTTCTGATAAATTAAACAAATCAATTTTTGTATTACTTGCTTTAAAATTTCGCAGATAACCACAGTGCACTTAATTGCGGGTTGCAGCGAATAAGCTGACCCTTGATCTTCATATGAACTTCTTAATTTTTCTCCACATACTTTTTAAAAGTAAGTTAATACCCAAAAACGAATGGCACCGAAGCAACCCTGCGTTTCCTGCACTTTACAACCACCGCCTGGCAAAGCATAGACCTACATGTTACATTGCCAAAGAGAATAGTAAACGTATAACTTTACACGTAATGACCAAAATCGACATATCAGAAATTCCCGGCTAAAATTTGTCTGGTGTGACAGAATATTTGGAACATTTAAAGAGTTTGATGATATCTTATACCAATTATACCAGTATTTAGTACAAAGCCATTTGCTATCGGTATAATACCATATTAGATTTCCACGTTGTAGTTTGGACTCCTATTAAATCAAGACGGTATTATACTTTTATTCATAGTTTACTGTTTTGCATTTAAACTATTGCAAAGTTTGATAAATCCTACATGTCAGGCGATGACTGGTATCAATGCTTCTTGTTATTATGGCGAAAGGCCGGGGTTGTACCATAGCAAGCCGGTTATCAACCTGTTAAATTTTCTGGTTAGCAAATGAAGGTACGGGTTGTACCGGGTTCCGGTTTATCATTCCGGGCATTGGCCTTTTCGCTGCCATTTTTGCAGTAATGCAAAAGCGGCATCATTTTTAAGACAATTATAGGTAACAATTTTTTAACCAAAATCAAAAAAACATGCACTACAATCAGTCATGCGCCGCAAAAGGCAATCGCACCGTAAACAGGAACCCCCTGTTTATCCGCTCCATGCAACGGGCATCCGTAAACATTTACAAAACGGGGAACAGTTATGAAATGCTGGTCTTTGCGCCCGGACGCATCAGGGAACATTTTCACCTGGCCGTAAACGGCAATGATCTTACCGTTTCGTACAGGCCACCCGAAGGCTTTCCCCGCCCGGAATGGGTGTTGCGGGAATATAGCCGGGGTGGTTTTACCCGCAGCTTTACGCTTGATGAGGGGATCGACAGCAGCAACATCTCGGCCAAATATGCCGATGGTGTATTGCAGGTAAGCCTCCCCGTCATTGCCGGTAAAGAAAGCAGGGAAAAGGAAATTGTGATCAATTAAAATGGCCTTTAACAGGAACGGGCGCCGCAGGCGCCCGTTTTTTTTGGTATTGTTTTAGCGCCACGAATTGTAAAGTTTGTATGGAAACAAAAATCAACCAAACGCTGACAAATGGTTTGTTGGTACCTGCCTCTGTTAGGTAATCGGCCGGCAGGTTTAGCCTCAGCTTGCATGGCAGGTGAAACACTGGTCCACCCTTCGCGAAGACATATACACCGTGGAAATTTAGAAGAGAAATCCGCTTCAAATCTGGATGGAAATAGCAAACTTTTGAACAATGGGGTACGGTGCAGGAAGTGCAACCAAACCATAAAATGAAATATAATACCATCTTGATTTAATAGGAGTCCAAAGGACTACGTTGAAATCTTAGATGGTATTATGCCGATAGCAAATGGCATTGGACTACATACCGGTATAATCGGTATAATTTATTTGCACCAGGGCCTGGTCTTGAAGATAAACCCGAAAACTATTTTGAGATGGTATATAAACTGACCGAACAGGAGGGAAACACCTTACTCGAAATTATCCAGGGAGACAACAGGCCGGGAGCCAAACAGGAAGAAGAACAGGGAGCGGAAAACCCGGTGTTAAAGATGCTTAAAGTGTAAATTGAAAAATGAAAACAGGGTTGCTGCCGGGGTAAAGGATATTATTCCATCCTGAACTTGGGTTTACTACAAATTCAGAAGCAGATCAGTTACTTCAAAACCTTAAGAAGCGATGGTCTGAATTTTTGTTATTCGAATTATGTCAATATAGCTCCCGGCTCGCAGTTCGGCACTTTACATATAAGTTTGAATGTGCTGAAACGGATAGCCTTGCTTCTTTCGCCGTTGTTGGTCGCCTGAGGTGACTATATATGTGTTAGACCAAGCGAAATAAAAAAAGTTGATACTCAGTTAGTTTTATTTTTTGAAGACTAAGTATCGCAACAAGAAGTAGAGAGAAATTAAACCAACCGAAACAGCAATAAATTGACCGATGGTTAATTCATTAATCCATTTCACAATGAAAACTATTATTATTCCAAAATATACTAACGACAATATTGAATCTGTCCAGAATTTTTCATTCATTTACTTTTCTTTTTAACCGATTTCTTTACAGGTATTGGGTTATCCTTTACAGATGCTTGCATTATGTTGTGGAATAGATTAGATGCCTTTACAGCACTCTTTTTATCTGCCTATTTTTTTATTGCTTTTGCCATAATATCAAATTTAACAAGAAACCATGGCTGGCTCATATGCATCTCAGCTTGACCTGCTTAAAATATATTAAATAGAAATTCAAGTCTATTTTCGAGTAAAAATTGTGCCGTACTGGTTGGTGGTACGGGTTTGTATGTAAAGACTTTCTGTAATGGTATTGATGAAGTGCCTGTTACCAATGAAAAAATCAGGAAAAATATAAATGCCGATTTTGAATGGGAGGGGCTGGAGTGGCTGCAACAGGAAGTAAAAAAAAATGATCCCCTGTATTATGCCAAAGGTGAAATTAAAAACCCTCACCGGTTATTGCGTGCTTTGGAAGTAAAACTTTCCACCGGCAGATCCATCATGGAAATCCAGACCAGACAAAAAAAACACCGTGATTTCAATATCATTAAAATAGGCCTGGAACTGCCCAAAAAACAACTGCATAAACAGATCAATGGAAGGGTAGACGCCATGATGAAACCAGGTTTGCCCGAAGAAGTAAGAAAACTGCTGCCCTTCAAAAAACTAAAAACCCTGCAAACTGTGGGCTACCGGGAATTATTTGGTTACCTGGCCGGTGATCTTTTGCTGTAAGATGCGGCAGAAATCATTAAGATCAACACCCGCCAGTATGCGAAGCGGCAGATGACCTGGTTTAAAAAAGATGAAGAAATGATGTGGTGTGAGCCGGAATCTGAGAAAGTGATGGAAAAGGTTGAAACGGTAATTTGATTCAAAAAGCTTCCCGGATCTTTTTATCTGAATAATTTCCTGGCTGAATTGCCTTACGGAGACCGGGCATTCCTATACCTGTTGGATTTTTATTCAGTTCAACCGGTATTTACCAAATCGCAGCCGCACAAGGCTTTGCCTGAATTCAGCTTACGCATCCCGGTAGCCGGGGAGCCTGAATTGAAATTCAGCCTGGCATTTTAAACGCACAACCAAGGTATACTATACATGAAGCACAACATCAATTTAGAGGAAACACCTGTATTCAGATCAAAATTGCCTCACCGCACGAACGTGTATGGACTTATTCACATTGCTTTCTGTAACATAGCCGGATTTGAAGTTCATGAGCCATGAATTATTAAAGTCGGTTTCAGAAGAAGACCAGTATTCATCTTCGGTAAAATTGCCCAATCCTTTTAATTTTAAATTTTTATACATCAGGGTTAACTCATCTACTGAAGGTAAAAACCAATCACTGAAACCATTCTGTTGCAACTCACTGCAAAGGCTGGCGGCATTATCCGGTTTAGGGCTGAGTTTTCTTATTTTTTCAGTATTTAACTTCCCGGTACCAATTGTTTTACCGTTTGCACCGGCAGGATTTTCAAAAAATCCCCATTTCGCTGATGTCTGCAGATCATCAGAAGCTGCAACCAGTCCGTGGTTTCCTGACTCATCAATAAAAAATACAATTCCGCCGCCAAATTCCTCACCCAAAAAATGTTCACTTGCATCAAAAGATTTCCAGGCAGCGCCATCAAAGTACTGGGGTTTCCTGGCTACCGTATTGTAGATCACCATACCTGTAACAGGAACTTTAATCGCATCCCGCTGCTCTATTGTCATTTGAGGAAACAATAAAACATTCTCCTTTGATTTACCTGGCGCATCTTTAGATACTTTACTGCTGTCGATTGGCGTATCTACTTTTTGCGAATACAAAAGTGGTGACAGCGCCATCTGCACAATAAATATCAGCCCAATGGAGATAGCCCGTGATGAGTTGACAGTTTTTTGGGTCGTAATAAAACGTAACAGGTTCATAGATAAAATATATTTAGCCAAATATAAAGATAAAATATTTTTATTTTAATAACATACAGATACCAAACAGGCCATTTATTTCGAATTCAGTAAAGAATACATCAACGATTTTATGCCGGGATTTATTGCTTTTGTAGTAAAATTCAAGGTAATACCGGTTGGATTTTTGGAGTCAGTCAAACCCGTTTTTGCCAAAAAACAGCCACAGGTGGCATTGCTTGGATTTCAGCTGACGCTTTCCTATAGTCAGACAATATTGCCAAAAACCTCGAACTGCTAAAATTAATAGCGCCAAATATAGTGCATCTGAGAAAGAAATCAGGTATGACGCAAGATGAACTTGCGTAGGCGGCTAGTATTGATAGAACATATATAGGTAATATAGAGAACGCAAAGAATAATATTACTCTTGCAAAACTCAATGACATAGCAGAAGCAATAAAGGCTCCAATTGAAACATTTTTAAAGGAGCTGATTTGGATTTAGATGCTATGGAAGATATTGATAGAATTAATTTCCTTTTCCCGTTTATTAGAGAATATCAAAGATTAGCTGATAAACATTTAATCAATGATGTATTTCAAGATAATGGTGGAAAGTTATTACAGGTATTAGTAGTTACTGGTTTATTAAATCTTGACCTCGCCCGACCAACAACATGGGTTTACGATCTAATATTTAACTACCTAAAATTCCAAACTTTTTCTAACTTTAAGAAAAAATTCGTACCCATGCTTGTTAAAACCTACGGCAGCGCTGTTTACGGAGTGGAAGCGATCAGCATCACGGTGGAAGTGAGTGTAAACAACCAGGGCAAAAACTACTATATCGTTGGCCTGCCCGACAATGCCGTTAAAGAAAGTTTACAAAGAGTAGAAAGCGCTATTAAGAGCAACAAACTCTACATGCCCCGTACCAAATTGGTGGTAAACCTGGCACCTGCCAATATCAAAAAATCGGGTACAGCATTCGACCTGCCCATTGCCATCGGTACCCTGGGTGCAACAGATCAAATTAAAAATCCTGAGAAATTATCGGAGTATGTGATCATGGGCGAATTGAGCCTGGATGGCGAGATACGCCCCATCACGGGATCCTTACCTATTGCCATACAGGCACGTAAGGAAGGGTTTAAAGGATTGATCGTTCCCAAACAAAACGCCAGGGAAGCGGCGATGGTTAACAACCTGCATGTGTATGCGGTGGAACACATTAAAGATGTCATCGAATTTTTTAAAGACGAAAATTCCATTGAGCCAACCATTGTAAATACAAAAGAAGAATTTGCCAATGCACAAAGCGATTTTGAATTTGATTTCTGCGATGTAAAAGGACAGGAGAATATTAAACGCGCTTTGGAAATTGCAGCAGCAGGCGGGCACAATGCCATTTTGATCGGTCCGCCCGGCGCCGGTAAAACCATGCTGGCAAAAAGGTTGCCAACCATATTGCCGCCGTTAAGTTTGCAGGAAGCATTGGAAACAACCAAGATCCATTCGGTAGCAGGCAAACTTCCCGAAAATTCGACAATAATCTCCAGGCGGCCATTCAGAAGCCCGCATCACACCATTTCTGATGTGGCATTGGTTGGTGGTGGCGGCATTCCTCAACCCGGCGAAATTTCACTGGCACATAACGGTGTTTTATTTTTAGATGAATTGCCCGAATTTAAAAGGCAGGTACTGGAAGTGATGCGGCAACCGATGGAAGAGCGACGGGTTACGATATCCCGGGCAAAAGTGGCGTTGGATTTTCCTGCGTCATTCATGTTGATCGCCAGTATGAATCCATGCCCCTGCGGATTTTTTAATCACCCCGAAAAAGAATGTACCTGTCCGCCGGGTGCTGTTCAAAAATACCTGAATAAAATATCCGGTCCGTTGTTAGACCGGATAGATCTGCATGTTGAAGTAACACCTGTTGCTTTTAGTGAATTGTCATCGGCACAGCAATACGAAAAAAGCAGCAGTATAAGAGAGCGGGTAATTAAAGCGAGAGAAATACAGGAGCATCGTTACAAAAACAGTGATGGCGTTTATGCCAATGCACAAATGAGCAGCAAGCAGCTCAAAGAAATTTGTGTAATAACCACCGCAGGGCAAAACTTATTAAAAGTGGCGATGGAAAAATTAAACCTGAGTGCCCGGGCCTACGACCGAATTTTAAAAGTGAGTAGAACCATTGCAGACTTAGCTGGCTGTGAAGATATAAAACCCGAGCATTTGGCAGAGGCAATACAATACCGGAGTTTGGACAGGGAAGGTTGGACGGGTTAGATAATGGATAATTGTAAAATGGATAGTGGATAATTGATAATTGATAATGTTTTGAAACACGCAGAGCCTTTGAAAATGAAAAAATCTAAAAGATCATTTTTAATTCCTGATGAAGTTGTGATCAAAAAGATCCTTTTGATAAGAGGGAAAAGGTTGTGATTGACAAAGATATTGCGGATTTATATGGGGTGCCCACAAAGCGCTTAAATGAACAAGTGAAGCTTAATATAAAAAGGTTCCCCGAAGATTTTATGTTTCAATTAACTCCGGAAGAAATGGATGAGGTGGTCGCAAATTGCGACCACCTAAAGAACCTGAAATTTTCGCCAAATATGCCTTACGTATTTACGGAGCAGGGTGCAGTCATGTTAGAAAGCGTTTTAAGTAGCGATAGGGCGATCGAGGTGAATATTCAAATTGTAAGAATTTTTACACAAATGAGAGAAGTATTGGCATCAAACAAAGACATATTGGTAAAGCTGGGATAATTGGAAAAGACGGTAATTGACCATGATGAAAATATCCGGATGATTTTTAAAGCCTTGAAGCAATTGCTTACCCAGCCACAAAAACCCCGTCGGCAGATCGGGTTTAGAAGAAATGCGGAAGAAGAATGACAGGGCCGTTAATTAATGGATAATTTTAAAATGGATAATTGATAATGTTTTATAACACCCGGAGTCTTTGAACTTGAAAAATTATCCATTATCCATTATTTCATTATCCATTATCAATTATCCCTGCCTTTCCGTCATTTTTTCCGAACTTGTACGATATTTGATACCTGGAAACTTTTCCATGCATAATTAGTCACAAACATTCTGAATGAAAATATTATTACGCTACCTTAAGCCCTACAAATGGCTTGTAGCACTCACCTTAACTTTGGCTGCCATCAATATTGGTTTTTCATTGGTTGACCCTATCCTGCTGGGTAAACTGGTTAACCTGGCCAGCGATCACCAGGCCGTTCAAGGCAAGCCCGCATTTGACTGGAATAGCTTTATCTGGAGTTACGATCATATAGTTAGAAAGAATGATCATAATTATTTGCAGCTTGGGATGTTTTATATTTTGTTGTTTTCTATCAGCGTGGCCATGATTAGCCGGATAGCGAAAGCTTTCCAGGATTATTTTTTGAACGTGATTATTCAAAAATTTGGCGCCAAGGTTTTTACGGATGGTTTGCAACATGCCATGAAATTGCCGTACCAGGAGTTTGAAGATCAGCGAAGCGGCGAAACACTTTCTGTTTTAACCAAAGTGCGCCAGGACGTTGAACGTTTCATGACAAGTTTCATCAACATACTTTTTGGAGTTATGGTAGGCGTGGTGTTTGTTTTTGTATATGCCAGTTTATACATAAGCTGGATGGTACCGGTCGCATACCTTATCGGGATTGTGCTGTTGACGATCATCACAAACCTTTTGAGCAAGAAAATAAAGATCATTCAGAAAAATATTGTTGGGCAAACAACGGCCCTGGCCGGATCAACTACGGAGTCGTTGCGGAATATTGAACTGGTAAAAAGTCTCGGACTTACCGAGCAGGAAGTTGGCCGCTTAAATAAAAACACGTACAAAATACTGGGGCTGGAGCTTACCAAGGTGAAAAGTATCAGAAGTATCAGTTTTATACAGGGCACATTTGTAAATACTTTAAGGCAGGTGATACTGGCCATTTTGATGTGGCTGATATTCAAAGGAACCATGGATGCGGGTGAATTGATCACCATGCAGGTTTTTTCATTCTTCATCTTTGGGCCTTTGCAGGAAATTGGAAATATACTCTTATCCTATCGGGAGGCAGAAGCATCGCTGAATAATTTCGATAACCTGATGAAGAAGAAACCGGAGCAGGAACCAACCAGTCCTAAAACGTTGAACAATATTGAAACATTATCGTTTAACGCCGTTTCATTTAAACATAAATCTGCTTCTCATAAAGCCATTAACAATATCAGCTTTGATGCAAAAATCGGCGAAACCATTGCCTTTGTAGGGCCATCCGGTTCCGGTAAGTCTACTTTAATGAAATTACTGGTAGGCTTATACCGTCCGTTGGAGGGAAAGATCCTGTACAACCAGCTTGATGAAACGGAGATTCGTTTCGACGATCTGCGAAAGCAAATTGGTTTTGTTACCCAGGATACAAACCTGTTCAGCGGTACAATAAGAGAAAACCTGTTATTTGTTAACCCGGAAGCAACAGAAAAAGACCTCGATGAAGTCATTCAAAAAGCCAGTTGTACCGGTTTATTGGCCAGGGCCGAAAAAGGATTGGATACGATGATAGGCGAGGGCGGATTAAAATTATCGGGTGGCGAAAAACAAAGAATCTCCATTGCCCGTGCACTGCTTCGTAAGCCACATTTATTGATCTTTGATGAAGCCACTTCGGCATTGGATTCAATAACTGAAGAAGAGATCACCAATACCATCCGGGACCTGTCATCAGAGAAAAGCCAGGTTACTATTTTAATTGCACACAGGTTAAGTACCATCATGCATGCCGACCGGATCTATGTTTTGGAGAAAGGTGATGTGGTTGAAACAGGCTCTCACGAAAAATTACTGGAAGAAAAAGGATTGTATTATGCCATGTGGCGCCAGCAAATTGGCGAAAGAAAAAGACCTTCAATATCAACACCATCATTAAACTGATTTACATGTCATTAATTCAAATTTTAGGATTGGCAGCCGGGACCATAACATCCATCACTTTTTTACCACAGGTAATACAGATATGGAAAACAAAATCGGCAAAAGACCTTTCGTTGATGATGTTATTGTTACTTATACTGGGTGTTTTATTATGGCTTACTTACGGGTTGCTTGTAATGGATGCTGCTATTATTTATACCAACAGTATGGTACTGGCCATGAGTTTGATCCTGCTCTTTTTTAAACTGAAATACAAGTAGCATATTGAAGCTTATATCAAGTTGAACCACGTAGGTTCATAGAAAGATAGTTAAGCACATAGACAAAAGAAGAAACAAAGAAATATTTAAATGAACTCACCTATAAAGTTAATGGTTGTGCCATTGAAGTACATAAACATCCTGGTGCGGGGTTATTGGAAAGTGTACATGAATAATGCTTTTTGAAAGAATTGGCTCTATAAAGTATAGCATTCAGAAATCAGATTTGGGTGCCGATACATTATAAGGGATTAGAAATTGATACGGAATTGAGATTGGATGTACTTGTGGAAGAAATACTTTGTGTAGAATTGAAAGCGTAGGAAGGGTTGTTGCCTATACATGACGCAGTCTTACTTTCTTATGTGCAAATGTTAGAATAACCAAAAGGCATTCTTATAAATTTTCATTGTACTAATATTTTTTAGGGAGGACAAAAGACACTTGTGAACAACCTTTTCTCTATATTACCTGATGAATAAAGAACAATGTTTTTCCCTATGTCACTATGCTTCTATGTGGTTCGCCTTATGCGATAGACTAAACCTGAAAAGAAACTGCAACTTCATAATAAAGCCTTCTCTCTTAGTTTAACTAACTTTGCACCCATGTCTAAAAAACCAAAGCCCAATTATTACTGGAGTATTTTAACTATGAAATGTCCCCGGTGCAGGCGTGGCCAAATGTTTAACCACAGCAATTCATTCAAAAATTTGAGGCTCTCGCATATTTTTGATATGCCCGAAAGATGTACTGTTTGCAGGCAAAAGTTCGACCTGGAAGATGGTTTCTGGTTTGGTACCGGTTATGTAAGTTATGCATTGGCGGTTGCCGTTTCCGTAGCCACCTTTATTGCCTGGGTGGTTATCATTGGTATATCAACAGACGATAACCGCATTTTCTGGTGGCTGGGTACAAACACAATCATACTGGTAGTAACACAACCCTGGCTGATGCGCCTGAGCCGTGTTTTATACATCCGTTTTTTTGTTAAGTATGATGAAAATTACGAAGACACAAAACCGGTAGAACTCCATTAGCTATCACTCTTTTTAAAAATATCGGTAAAAATATTTTCCTTGTTTAATTCTTCAATATCACTTAGTTCCAGTTCAATGGCCTTGGTGCTTTTGTTAATTTCCAGCAGCGATAAAATAATAGAGAGTAGCAAAAAGAATAGGCTGGCAGCAAATATCCAATTAGAAATAAGCGTCCAGTTCCGGAAAATACTGTACATACACAATACACAACATAAAAAGCTAAGCACACCAAATGCCTGCATATATCTTATCAGGTTTAATCTACTCCGTATATTTTTTATCTGGTTAAGTATGTTTTTTTCTTTTTCACCGCGGTGGTATTCACTGTGTAGTTTGCGTACTAATGCGGCCAATGATAAAAACCTGTTGGTATAAGCCAGCATCAGCAGTGTAATAGCCGGAAATAACAAAGCCGGGGTGTTCATGTTGATCTCGATCATTATACAAATTAAGATTCTTTTTTGGAATGCCGGCATACCCTGCCTGTCATTTCGAACACCGTGAGAAATCTGTGTTCCACAAGTTGGGTAGATTTCTCTCTTCGTTCGAAATGACAGTGTAGTTGTATTATTGGGTTTATATTGCAGAAATTCTCAACGTTTAATGAAAAGGAATTTTCTATTTTATATACACGCTACAGCAGGCCTGGCATCCGGGCTTTTTATCTTATTGATGTCTTTGTCGGGGGCCACACTGGTATTTCATGATGAGTTGGAAGGAATGCAAAGACCCGCTGTCGTTTCAGATCTAAACAATAAAGTAAGCATTGATCGTTGTTATATTGCCGTTCAACGCCAATACCCCCATGCTCAAATAAGCAATTGTGTTTTTCCGGATCAGGATAACAAACCCGTTTCTTTTTTTATTTATGATTCTTCCTATAGGCATGGCACAAAGGTCATGGAGGTCTTCATTCATCCTCAAACAACAAAGATCTTACAAGCAAGGGGTGGCGGTAATAGTTTGCTGGGCTGGTTGTCAAAATTCCACAATTCCTTTCACCTGGGTAAAACAGGCGAGTGGCTGCTTGGTTTTTTTGCTTTGGTATTTCTGATAAGCCTGGTAACCGGGCTGATCCTTTTTAGAAAAAGTATAATGGCCGTTTTGTTGTTCAGGAAAACGGTCTATAAAAGAAATAACCTGCACCAGTTAATAGGCGTATATGCCCTGTTATTCAACCTGTTGATCGCCGGTACCGGTTTCTGGATGCAGCGTTATGTTTTTAAGAAAGCGTTTTATGCTGCGGATAACTATACACCCGTTTTAAAAACTTCACCGGCATTAACATTTGTATTCGATTCGGCTTACACCCAGTTACAAAAACAATATCCCGATTTTAATGCCAGCGTCATTTATTTTGCACAAAGCAACAAAAGTAAAACGGCGGTTTATGGCAGCCGGGCATCCAACACTTATATTCACTCCAAAAAATTCGCAGACGTTATTTTTTTAGACAGTGCCGGCAATATTTCCAAAACAAGGTTTATCGATGAAATTGCTGCAGCCGACCGGTATGATGTTATCAACTCCCAATTGCACATGGGCAGGTTTGGCGGAGCCGGAATTAAAATTATTTACTTTGTTTTTGGATTAACGGGGGCTTTGTTGAGTATAACCGGTTTTTTCATGTGGTTAAGAAGACGGAAGCGAATATGATTTTTGCCGGGAAAACGGAAAGAAGTTCAGCGGCGCTGAACAATAAAACACCGCCTTCCCGTCTTCCCGGCAAAAAAAATCCGGTAAAACTATTTCGCTAAACTCATATTCAACGGGATATTTAATTTAAAACTAAAATTCCTACCCATATTAAAAACACCTATTCGTCCGGTTGCTGAATTTTCTTCGGCATATTTTAAACGGCTTAAATGATTTTGATAAGCCACATCGGTAATATTTAAAGCACTGAAAGAAAGACTGAACATTGTTTGATTTTTTTTATTCACAAAATCGGTTCCAAGGCCTGCATTGAATAAAGTATAGCCCGATGTTTTTGTTTCGGTATTGTAAGTTGTAAACACATTCTTCTTATCAAAGGTATTATCCACTTCAAACTTTATATACAGGTTTTGAATGTTGGTTGTGACTTTATTAAAGCTGCCTTTAAACTCGGATACTAATTTGGTAGCAGGAATAAAGGGGAGATATTTATTGCCTTCAATAGGCGTTCTAAATTGCCCACTCACTATAGAAAATGTGTTTAAAATATGCAGCCAGTCCAGTGGGTGCGGATGAATATCCAGGGTAGCTTCCAAACCGGTTAAAGCAGCTTTGGTTTGATCAAATTTAAAAGCATTTAGCAGATCGCCATTAACATTAACTAAACTATCGCCACCACCTGCAGCTGCCAGCTTCCTGTAAAAAATAAAATTATCAAAGCCGTTATAAAAAGCACTCACTCCAATTGAAATATGTTCGGCACTGTATTCAACGCCGCCATCAAACTGCAAACTGGTTTCGCTTTTTAAATTGCTGTTGCCATATTCATACCGGATGGTGCCTTCATGTGCGCCATTGCTCGCCAGTTCCGGAATGCTTGGCGCCCTGAAACCCCTTGCCATGTTGAATTTTAAATTAATCACTTTACTAACCTGCGCTGCCATACCAATACTGCCGGATACATTTGAAAAAGATTTTTTAAATGCATTTCCTTTAACCGATGTACCGTCTAATAAGTTGCCGGCATTTATATTTCTGTTATCAAAACGTACACCACCACTTAGTGTGAGCTTTTTAATTGTTTTTTGTGAGAAGGCGTAAATGCCAAAATCAAAAAGATTGTAATCGGGTATCAATTGCTCAACACCTTTGTTACTGTTTTTTTGCTGCATGCCGTTAATGCCTAAAGAAGTTTTCCATCCTTTCATTTCGGCCAGGCGGTATTGTGCTGTGTAGGTAATTGTTTTAAGATCAAAAAATAAGGAACGTTCTTCTTTATTATCCGGGTTACCAAATTCTTCCCGCTGGTTTTGCTGGTAACCAATATTAAAGGTGAGTTGGTTTTTACCAATCTTGATATTATTATCGGTAGCAATTTTAAAATGACGTATGTGTTGATAAGGTACCAGCGGCGTAGAGCTTTTGAAATCCTGGCTGTTGGCTCTCTCTGTTATTCCACCTGCAAGGTTTTTTATAAAAAAGCCTGCTGTATCTCTTTCACCTTCAATCAATCCTGCCTTTAAATTAAAGCTGCTAACCAGTAAATGGCTAAAACCCCATTTGCCGTTAAAGCCTGCATAACCACCAATATTATTCTCGGTAAACTTTGAATTAAAAACCCTGCCATCGTATTTATTTTTATAATCGCCGGCAGCTTTGTTAGATGTATACATGTTCCAGTTAAAACCATTTTTATTGCCACCAATCCGGAGGTTGATTGTGCTAAGGTTATTGTTGGTTTGATAGTTGCTTGACAGGTTAGCTTTTATCGTGTTAACCGGAACCGGCACATTGGTAATAATATTTACAACACCTGCCATGGCATCGCTGCCATAGATAATCGATGCAGGACCTTTCATCAATTCAATTTTACTTACACTGGCTTCATCTATTTCAATGCCGTGCTCATCGCCCCATTGCTGACCTTCCTGCCGTACACCATCATGGATGGTGAGTACCCGGTTATAACTTAAGCCACGTATCACCGGTTTTGAAATGGCCGGGCCAGTGGCCAGTGTTGAAACGCCGGCAATTTTTGTAAGCGATTCAATAATATTTGGCGACGTATTCCTGAAAAAATCTTCTTTACGCATTACATTTACTGCAAATGGAATTTTTTTTAATTGTGTGGCACCTGTAACACCGGTTACCACCACGGCATTGTTTTCAATGATGGATTCGCCGAGTGCAAAATCTTTACTGATATCATTATTTATATCTACGCTTTCAATGATGCTGGTATATCCAATATGGGAAATCTCAACAAGGTGTTTGCCAGGCAGAATATTTTTGATAATAAATTTACCGGCAGCATCAGATGCCGTACCTGATTTAATATCTGAAATGTAAATGGTTGCACCCTCAATGGCAAGGCCTGTCTTCGCATCTGTTATTTTGCCGGAAAATGTGCCGTTTACCGAAATATATTTTTTTAAAAGGTAGTTAGATGAATGGCCTCTTGAAAATGAATTTGCACTGGGGATTATAACGGCAAGAAACGAAAACGACAGGATTGTTAAACTACGCATAAATACTTTTTAATAAATGTTCAATTTTCAGTTGCTGAACTTTTCATTTGGTAAAATGCAAAGAAACAAACTGGTTTAAGAATAAATATTAAACAGCCGGCGGCCCACGTAAAGAATTATGAATGTAAGGCAAAGAGGTATATTGAACCTGCAGTTGAAACTTAAATGAAGAAAAGGGTTTTGCAGGAAAGCTGATGATTGCTTTATCTGGCTCCGTAAATGGAGATTCTGCTACAATATTATCGCAATGGCAGTTAAATGTTTTTTTACCAATCTGCTTACAATTTTTATCTGTAGATTTTTTGTAAGTATCCGTATGATCAGACAGCAAGTTATGAAATACAATAGTAGGCGTTATGCTAAAGGCAAACAAAATCAGCAAAGCTGTGGCTACAATTTTTTTTATGTACTGGTTCTTAAACAAAGCTTATTTTTTGCTACAACGTTGCAAATATACAACCTTTTACATTATGCAGAAATCTTTGTTCAGCAGTTATTGGATAGTATTGATGTATTTGATGAAAAATAAAAAGTAAAGTATGAATAAACTTTAGTTATTTGGCAAAGTCTTAACCTCACAAAACGTAATACAATGCAAAAAATAAAACTGCTGCTGCTTACCACGGTATGTTATGCAGCCACAACCATCTCTGCCTCTGCACAGCCCGATTCAACAGGAATGCCCGGTGACAATTTTAGCCTGAAGGGCGCATTAGAAATGTTTAAACAGGCTTCTTCTCCCGAAGAATTCGAAAAACTGATCAACTCGGCCGACAAAAATGTAAATAACCTCGACCTTAACGGGGATGGAGATGTTGATTATATTAAAGTGATAGACAAGGCAGAAAAAAATGTTCACGCTTTTGTTTTGCAGATTGCAGTTTCAGCAACGGAGAACCAGGATATAGCCGTTATTGAACTGGAAAAAACCGGTGATACAACAGCCCTGCTTCAGATTGTTGGCGATGAAGAAATTTTTGGCGAACAAATGATCGTAGAAGCATCTGATGAAGGCGATGAAGAAATCATGGAAGACAGCAATAGCCCGGGCGGACCGGGTTTAAATTATATAGAGTCAAACCGTATAGTGGTCAATGTTTTTTATTGGCCAACAGTTCGATATGTTTTCCGTCCTGCATACAGACCCTGGGTTTCGCCATGGAGATGGCGTCAGTATCCGGGCTGGTGGCGGCCCTGGCGACCCCTGGCCTGGCACGTATATCACCCAAGGCGTTTAGTTTATAACCGCCATTGTGCTATAGTGGGTACACACCGGGTTATAGCAGCACACCGGGTATATACACCTTACAGGTCCAGCTCGGTTATTGTTAGAACCAGGACAACGGTTGCACGAAATAATTACCGGGTTACCCGCACCCGGGTAACCGGGCCAAGAGGAAATACCAGGGTAAGGACCACCGTAGAAAAAAAAGGAACTGGGAACAAAAAAGTGAGAAGGAGAAGGGGATAGGCCTTGATGGTATATTGGCAAACGCAACGAATAATCATAAGAAAAGCTGCAGGGAATAACCTTCAGCTTTTTTATACCGTTCGATCAGGAGAAAGCATTAACTCATCAACCACAAATTGCAGGACAGTGCAAAACCGATTCCTGGAATAAATAAACAGTATCAACGTCTATACCAAACTTAATTTCAATGCCGGCTGTTGATAGGTTACCTATCGTGTAGACACAAAAATATCGTAAAACCCTTACCTAACAGATAATATGGTTGATCCAATTCTGCGAAGCAGAAGATCCATAAAAATTGGTTTGGCAGAACAAATGGTCATTAATATTTATTACAGCTGCAGGTTCATCGAAGTATTTAAAGAACCATTTCTACAACAGATCTGGTAATATCCGTCAAATCTGTGTTATCCGTGTTCTTTTTTCTGAAAATAAATATAACTACACGAAAGGATAGGTAACGGGCAGAAAACCAAAAAGATCCAGGCGGTATTACTTAACAAAATTTATTACCTTGAAAAACGGTTAAACGTCTTAAACTTTTTAAACCTGTAAAACCATTCAATCCATGTCTCCATTTATTGCAGAAATCATCGGCACCGCATTTTTAATTTTACTGGGCGATGGCGTAGTTGCCAACGTGATATTAAATAAAACCAAGGGAAATAACAGCGGCTGGATCGTTATTACTTTTGGCTGGTCCATTGCTGTATTTGTAGGAGTGTATATTTCCGCAGCCTATAGCGGCGCACATCTAAATCCTGCGGTAACCATTGCATTGGCAGCCGCCGATAAATTTGATTGGGCATTAGCACCCATGTATATTGGCGCACAATTCATCGGTGCTATACTGGGCGCATTTTTAGTTTGGGTTGCCTACAAAAAACATTTTGATGAAACGGCAAATGCAGATGCTAAACTGGCGGTATTTTGCAATTCACCTGCAATACCAAACGTTCCCTTTAACCTGGTAACGGAGATCATTGGAACTTTTGCCCTGGTGTTTGGTGTTTTTTATATTGCCGGCGCACATATTAATGATGTGGAAGTTAAATTGGGCTCATTAGATGCGCTTCCGGTTGCTTTATTGGTTTTGGGAATTGGTTTGAGCCTGGGTGGCCCTACGGGTTATGCTATAAACCCAGCCAGGGACCTGGGCCCAAGGATCATGCACGCCATATTGCCTATTAAAGATAAGGGCAGCAGCGGCTGGGGCTATAGCTGGATTCCTGTTGTTGGTCCCGTAATTGGTGGTTTGTTAGCAGCATTGGTATATAAGATGTTTTGAAATAATTGTACTGCCGGATCTTAAACTGTTCAGTTTAGCTGAAAAATCCCGGGGGCTGCCCGGCAGCAGCGGAAATCCTTTGCGACGCAGGAGCAAAGATTGCATCCGCCAGCTGGCGGACGGGACAAATGTTCAGCCAGGTTGAAAAAGCTGATAACCCCAAATCATATTACGGTTTTCTGTTAATACGTTCCGGGTTTTTGCTCCAAAAGCCTTATTCAGTGTGGCTTTCGGCGGTAAATGGGAGTGGGTATAAAAAACTTTCCTTCTAATTTTTAATTCCAACCCCCAAGCCTTACCTTTGCGGCTCGAAATTTAAACCTCATTTATATGGCTAATACAGGTAAAGTAAAATCAATTATTGGTGCCGTTGTTGACGTTCAGTTTGACAGCAACAGTAAACTTCCCGAAATTTTAAATGCATTGGAGTTAAAACGTGAAAACGGTGATACTTTAGTATTGGAAGTACAACAACACCTTGGTGAAGATAGTGTGCGTACTATTGCGATGGACGGAACAGAGGGTTTGGTACGTGGTACCGTTGTAATTGATACCGGCAAACCAATTGCCATGCCGGTGGGTGATGCCATAAAAGGCCGTTTGTTTAATGTAACAGGCGATGCCATTGATGGTTTGCCACAGGTTAGTAAAGAAGGTGGCCGCCCGATTCATGCCAAGCCGCCATTATTCGAAAACCTGAGTACAGCAAACGAGATATTGTACACCGGTATTAAAGTTATTGACCTGATTGAGCCTTATGCCAAAGGTGGAAAGATCGGTTTGTTTGGTGGAGCTGGTGTGGGTAAAACCGTATTGATCCAGGAATTGATCAACAATATTGCGAAATCATATAGTGGTGTATCGGTATTTGCCGGTGTGGGCGAAAGAACCCGTGAAGGAAATGATTTGATGAGAGAGATGATTGAAGCAGGTATCATGAATTATGGCGAAAAGTTTAAGAAAAGCATGGAAGAAGGCGGATGGGATTTGAGTGCGGTGAATATGGAAGACCTGAAAGAATCTAAAGCTACTTTCGTTTTTGGCCAGATGAACGAACCACCGGGAGCCAGGGCACGTGTGGCTTTGAGTGGGTTAACCATTGCCGAGTATTTCCGCGATGGAGATGGCACCGGGCAGGGAAAAGACATTTTATTCTTCGTAGATAATATCTTCCGTTTTACGCAGGCAGGTTCTGAGGTATCGGCGCTTTTAGGCCGTATGCCATCAGCGGTGGGTTATCAACCTACGCTGGCAACAGAGATGGGGTTGATGCAGGAGCGTATTACCTCAACTAAAAACGGTTCCATTACTTCTGTACAGGCGGTATACGTACCGGCGGATGACCTGACCGATCCGGCGCCCGCAACAACATTTGCTCACCTGGATGCCACCACGGTATTGAGTCGTAAGATTGCGGATCTGGGTATCTATCCTGCGGTTGATCCATTGGATTCCACTTCAAGAATTTTGACCCCATTAATTGTTGGTGACCTGCATTACGATACGGCAAACCGTGTGAAATTAATTTTGCAGCGTTATAAGGAACTACAGGATATCATCGCCATCCTTGGTTTGGATGAATTAAGTGATGAAGATAAATTGGTAGTAAGCCGTGCACGTAAGGTACAACGCTTCTTAAGCCAGCCTTTCTTTGTGGCTGAGCAGTTCACCGGTTTAAAAGGTGTATTGGTTTCCATTGAAGATACCATCCGCGGTTTTAATTCTATTATGGATGGCGAAGTGGATGAGTATCCCGAAGCAGCATTTAACCTGGTGGGTACTTTGGAAGATGCGGTTGAAAAGGGTAAGAAGTTGATGGAAGCGGCGAAGGCGTAAAGGCCCCCTCTATCTCCCCCGAAGGGGGAGGAAATGGAGAAGATTGAAGCGAAGAATGTAATGAATTAAAAATTGCCCAATTCGAGTTCCTTCTCCTTTGGAGAAGGGTTGGGATGAGGTTTTTTTGAGCCGGGCTTTTGAATTACTATTTGGCTTCATTGGCGTCGCACTCTTGTACTGCAAATCTTTATTCAGCTTTTATCGAAGCGAATGAATTGAAGACTATTTGAAATTAATTATTAACCAATAAACCAAGTTCCCCTTTAGGGGTCAGGGGTATGACTTTAGAAATTTTAACACCCGAACAAAAAATTTTCAGCGGCGATGTGTACGGCGTGCAATTGCCGGGCATCGCAGGCTTGTTTGAAGTATTGGACAAACATGCGCCATTGGTAAGTGCCTTAAAAGAAGGCAAATTGAAAATTTTAAAAGATAAAACTCAAACTGTAGGCTATGCTATTAAAAGCGGTTTTGTAGAAGTTCTGAATAACAAAACGACTGTTTTGGTTGAAGGAGCAGAAGAAGTGTAAAGTAGAGAATTTATTTAGATAGAGCCCATACATATATTGTATGGGTTTTTTTATGGATCGGGACGCTTGCAGCGGCCTGAACCATATTTATCATAAACATGCTGTTACCTAACCCGCTTGCAGCTGCCTGATACCATCTTGATATAATAAGTAGGAGTCCAAAGCACTACGTTGAAATTGTATATGGTATTATACCGATAGCAAATGGCTTTGGACTACATACTGGTATAATCGGTATTACCTATTAAATTTGTTGAATAATGCAAAGTAATATTTCTGTCATCATTCCAACATTTAATGAAGCACAATCAATACAAAAATTGATTGGGTATCTGCATAAATACGGATCAGATCGGCTTGCCGAAATAATGGTATGCGACGGCGGTAGTACCGACGAAACTGCCGCCATTTCGGAACAATCCGGAGCCATAGCATTGGTTTCACCACAAAAAGGCAGGGCTGCCCAAATGAATTATGGAGCAGCCAGGGCCATTGGCGATATTTTCTATTTTGTGCATGCAGATAGTATTCCGCCAGAAAATTTTGCTTCAGATATTATTGATGCAGTAAACAAGGACTTTGATTTTGGTCGCTACCGGACCAAATTTGATTCTTCAAAATTCCTTTTAAAAATAAATGCCTGGGGTACCCGGTTTAATTGGTTTATTTGTTATGGTGGAGATCAAACTTTATTTATTACCAGGGATCTGTTTAAAAGATCCGGGGGCTTTAAAAATGAATTGAAGATCATGGAAGAATATGAATTTTGCGACAGGCTGATGAAACAGGGCAGGTATAAAATATTTAATAAAACGGCGTTGGTAAGCGCCAGGAAATATGAGGGCAGAAGCTGGTTACAGGTTCAACTGGCTAATCGAAAAGCTGTTCAACTTTTTAAAAAAGGTGCCGGCCAGGAAGAGATTATTGCTACATACTTTAATAGGCTCGGGTGAGTCACCCCAATGGGTGGCTCACCCAGGTAAAACAGCAGGTGGCACAGGTAAGCAGAAAGTAAGCGGTGAGCTACCCTTTGGGGGGTGACTCACCGAAATCAATCCAGCTGCTTTTTCAGTTGTACATAGCTCCATGCCGTAAATGGCAAAAGCAATGAAAGCAAAATAAAAAACCAGTTCCCGGTGATATAAATACCTACTATAGACAACGTTAAAAGATAAACAGGGTACAGCACAAACAAAAAGCCAATCACTATTGAATCATAATGGCCCTCTTCTTTTATTAAGGTATCTCCAAGCCATTTTGCAAAATAATAAACTGGTGCATGAATAAGCAAGCCCGTTAAGGCAGGGATAAACAATAGAAATCTTTTAAAAGCGGGCTGGTTTATGAAAAAGGCTCTGTGCAATGCAGCCCGGTCATTTTCTTCGATCTCCTCAACAAATTTACTTAACTGCGGTCTCAGTTTTTCATTAAACTGTTTAATGGCATTACCATGACTGTCTTTATAATCAATATCCTTTTTGGTGATTAGATCACCAAAAGACAGTTTAATATTTTTCCCAAATTTTTTAAAAGAACTGTAGTTAATGGCAACAGGTAAAACTTCCAGATCTATTCCATTTTCCCAGCTGCTGATGGCAAGTCGGGCCGTGCCTTTTTTCAATGGCCGTAAATGCCATTCGTTAATGCACCTGCCTTCACTGAATATTAAAACAATCCCGTTTTGTTTGAATATATTCTTACAGAGATCAAAGGTTTTATAATTTTCATCCATATTCTCTACACCCTCGCTAACCCGGTACACCGGGAACATTTTAAACAGGGATAAAAATCCTGCAGCCTGCTTATTTTTAAAAGCATCACCCCGGGCAAGGGAATAAACGGTGCCATTAAATAAAGTACAAAGTATAATGGCATCCAAAAAAGAATTGGGATGGTTTGCGGCAAGCAATAATGGCCCTTTATTTTTTAAGAGTTCTTTTTTGTTGATTGCAATATCCCTGCAATAAATAGGTAGGGCAAGCCTTGCAATAACTTTCACAAACTGGTATAACAAAGCAGTTTTTTCTTTAAATATATGATTTTAATTTTCAGTTATAGTGGAAATCAGTTTTTTGTTTTGTCAACGCCAAAACTGATTGGCCCGTTTGCTTTTTTTAGGTAGGTACTAATGAAACGGTCCCAGAAACTGAACACGGAACCATAGTTGCTGTCGGTTTCGTAAGATTTGTTGGAATGATGTATACGATGCATCAATGGTGAAGAGAAAAGTTTGCGGTAAAGCATGTCAAACGGTTCGGTGATACGGATGTTGGAATGATGAATTACGATGGCCAGGAAAAAAACAGTTTCGTACATCAGTACAGGTACAAAGGAAAAACCAGCCAGCAAAAAGATCCCCGCTTTAAAAAACAGGGAAAAAAACAGTTCCAGGGTATGAAAACGCATAACTGTGGTAGAATTCATCATTTCATCCAGGTGGTGAAATTTATGAAATCGCCAAAGGAACTGTTTGCTGTGATTGAAACGGTGCCACCAATACATAAAGAAATCCATCAGCAATATGGTAGATAATATCCGTATCCATAACGGCATGGCGATCCACTGTAAAAATCCGATCCGGTTTATTTCAATTAAATACAGCAGTTCAATCAGCAGCGCCGATGGAATAAAAAATATGACTGTATTAAAAATACCTACCAGCAAATTAAAGCCTTCATTTTTTAATTTGTTGAGCACTTGTTTTTGGGGAAAGATATGCTCCATAAAGTATTGAAGCGAAAAAAGACCAAACAGCAGCAATGTTTGTATCTTTTTCTCCTGCAGATGCACGATATAGCCCGAAAGATTTATTTCACAAAACATAATTCTACAATTTACTTTCCAGCCAGTCGGCTTCCGTATCCACATCTGTTAATACAGGTAAGAAACCGGCTGTAAGCCCAAGAGCCAGTATTGTTTTCCATGTATCATCACAGACGGTATCCGTGCTCCATTTTTTATTTTCGAAGGCTGATGGAATTAATTTTTTCATGCCTAACATATAGTAACCACCGTCTTTGGCCGGCCCGATAACGGTATCACAATTATCTAATGCGATGAATGCCTCCTCAATAATTCTGCTTGATAACTGCAGACAATCACTGCCGATAATGATTACCTTATAATAACCTTTACTGAATACTTCTGCAAAGGCAAGGTTCATTTTTTCACCCAGGTCATTTCCCTGCTGTAATTTTTTGTAAAATCCTGCTGCACGCCAAATGTCTGCTTCCTTAATGCCATCATGGTAAAATACATATTTATCTGCAGTAACCGGACTAGTAATGTCAAAAGTGTGTTGTAATAACTGTATGTAGATTTCCAAAGCCCTGGTATCACCAACCGTAGCTGCCAGCCTGGTTTTAACTTTCCCCAATTGGGGATCCCGTACAAAAATAATAATGGCTTCTTTCATCATTCAAATCAGCTGAAATTTAATAACATCTTCCTCCATCATAAAACACGGTATCCTGGGTTTACTGTGGAGCCACAACCATAGTTCATGTCTGCATAATTACAGGCATATCCAATCCGGGTATTTGCCAAATTGGATTTGACGTGCCGCACAATCCCACATTGGACGTTTCAGCCGCTTCTTTATAAACATTCCTGGTGGTTTCCAAAAATCCTGTCATCATTTTCTTTCTATTTTTAATGTAATGCATTTTTTATACCACTGCACCACCACAACTGCTGCCGGCACCAGCAGTACAGCCAAAGCAATGTTGATTTACAACTATCGAACGGTTATTCAATTCATCATTGTTAAATTGGGAAATATGTTTGCTGTTGCAATCAACTTTCAGTTCCAGCATTTGGTTAAAATCGCAATCATACAAATACCCATCCCAACCAACGGATATGGTGTTACGGCACATAACATTTGCTGCTGCTGCCGGATTGAATGCCACCAGTAATTTTTCCATATACTTTTCGTAATTACCCGAATGTAATAAATAATCTAAAAAGCGGTTTATGGGTAAATTGGTTATAGCAAACAATGCGTGAAATGTAATACCAAAATCTTTCTTCAGCGACTCTTTGAATTCTTTTTCCAAAGCGGTTTGAGATGGCGGCAGAAAAGCACCGGCAGGATTGTATACGAGATTTAAAATCAGATCACTTCCTTCCAGTCCATAACCCGCTGTATTCAACATTTGCAGTGCTTTGATACTGTCGTCAAAAACTCCATCGCCCCGTTGCCTGTCGGTGCGGTCTTTGGAATAAAAGGGTAGTGAGGAAACTACTTCAATTTTATGCAACCTGAAAAATTCCGGTAAGTCATAATAATTTTTATTGGCCCTGATAATGGTCAGGTTGCAACGAACGATTATTTTGATATCCTTTCTTGCTTTTTTTATTTCTTCTACAAACCATTTGAAATCAGGATTCATTTCGGGTGCACCACCTGTCAGGTCAACGGCAGTAAAACACGGATTTACCGCCAGCACGTCCACACACTGCTGCATGGTTTCCCGGGTCATTATTTCTTTTCGGTCGGGCCCTGCATCCACATGACAGTGTTTACAAACCTGGTTGCACATTTTGCCTACATTGACCTGGAAAATCTCCAGCGCCGTTGGCTTAAGCGGATACAGATCAATACCCTCCATCTTTTGCTGAAAGGGTACCAGGTTAAATGCATCATCGTGATTGGAACCATGCTCCAGTATTTCTATCTGCTCATGCGAATCGGATAAAATATTTCCTTGTGCTTTTAAAGATTTCATAGATATCCCAAACCCCTTAGGAGACTTTGTACTATCCGGATATGTCTTTCATTTTACTGAGTTGCATATGGAGATAGGATCTTAATAATATTATTTTATTTGTTTATTGTTTGCATTTGCAAAGGATGCCAGCTTTGCAGTTCCCACTGAAGGGAGCAGCTGGGGTTACATCCCGATCTCCTTCACTTTATTCATCATTTGAACCCCATGCACCAATGCGGCACCGCCTTTTATAGCAGCAGCAATGTGAACAGCTTCCATCATTTGAGCCTCGCTATATCCTTTTTCATAGGCATCGCTGCTGTATGCATCAATACAGTAAGGGCATTGTACTGCATGAGCTACCGCCAAAGCAATCAATGATTTTTCCTTGGCAGTAAATGCACTATCGGCAAATACGGCACCATACCAGTCGAAGAACTTCTCAGCCAGGTCTTTTTGGTATTCGCCAATTTTACCAAATTTATTTAAGTCAGCAGCATTGTAATAATGGTTACTCATAAAAATTATTTTTTATAGTTATCTGTATAAAGTGTCCAGTCGTATTTTCTGAATTTTATTTTTGGATTAACATCCGGTTCCAGTAATTGTTCTGTTTTCAACAATTCGATGATTTTTTTCTTCCCGCCAAAATCCCGGCGAAACCAGCTTAGTATGGCCGGCAATCGTAAAACACGGGTTTTGGCATCATAACTGGTTTCAGCCCTGAGATAGGCTGTAGCGGCTACATCCAACTGGGCATGTAGATGCTCAGGATCATAAAATGCAATGGGAGGGCAGCTTTTTGCCCCGCAATTTAAAGCAAAGTGAATGCGGTAATCCAGTGTATCAACCCGTAGTTCTTTTTCCGTTTTGCTTGGAAACAATTTTGAAAAGTACCCGAGACTCCATTTTATTTTACTTCTTCTTAAGATTCCATGTTCTATTTTATCCAGACTGAATAGTTTACCTGCAACAATAATATTTTTATTTTTGAAAAATGTATTCCTGCTTTTATATTGTTCAGGATCTTCATAAAGCGCTGCATTGGTGTATGCATTATACAGGTTGATCCAGAATGCCTTTCTATCATTGTCGTTTTGTAGTCCGGTCAGCAGCGCGGGATAAGCTAATTCCTTCAGCTGGTTTATATAGGTGGTTGTTTCTTCGTGGGTTTTGGCAGCGTACATAAAATCCTGTGATATTTTTACCAGGTAGTTGCTGCTTTCCGCATAAACCCAGGTTGGTATATTTGCTTTTGGCTGAACAACATTCGCTGGTGCCGCAGGTTTATATGCCATATTGGTCTTTCCCTCTTCTATAAATTTTTCCAGCATCTTGTCCGACAGGCCGGCGGCATTGGTAACAGACACAATTTTTAAATGTTGATCCAGCACAACGGTATACGGATATGACGGCGGTGCAAATGCACTTATAAAAAAATTATCTTCGTCTACAACCATTGGAAAAATAAAAGGTTGCCGGCTGTTGATGAATTTTGCGAGTTTGCTTTCTGTTTCTGTGGATACCAGTAAAATGCTGATATCATCTTTAAACTTGTTTTTATACGCTGCCAGTTCCGGCAGGGCTTTTATACATGGAGCGCACCAGGTACCAAAAAAATCTATAATGGTAATTGTGCTCCCCATCTTTTTTAAACTTGATGAATTTGATTTGTGATTGATTATTTTTTTAATCACCAGATCGGGTACAACATCACCCGTTTTATAAGCAGATTGGGCCGATGTATGAACAGGTAATAATAAAAATAACAATACCGGTAATTTCATTTTTTTCAGAATGAATTCGTTTATAATTGAATATACGTAAATTCACATTAAACGGTTTAATTATGATTTATACTTTGGCTGATGTAAAAAACTGTGCGGGGTACTTAAAACAAAAAGGTATAGAAGCACCTGTTGCCGGCATTGTGCTTGGAACCGGTTTAAACGCATTCATCGATTTTATAGACGTCATATTGTCTGTTCCTTACAAAGAAATTCCGAATTTTCCGGAAGCTACGGTTGAGTTTCACAAAGGCAGTTTAATATTTGGAACAATTAATAGCATACCCGTACTGGTCATGCAGGGCAGGTTTCATTATTATGAGGGTTACAGCATGCAACAGGTCACTTTTCCTGTACGGGTGATGAAAGAACTGGGTATACAATATTTATTATTAAGTAATGCCGCTGGTGGCATGAACCCGGATTATAGAAAAGCTGACCTGGTTTTGCTGACGGACCATCTTAATGAGCAACCGGAAAACCCACTGCGCGGATTAAATGATCCCGCTTTCGGCAATCGTTTTGTGGATATGTGTTGCCCTTATGATGCGTTGTTGAACAAAAAAATATTGGCTGCTGCCAAAAAATTATCTATTTCCGTTAAACAGGGGATTTATGTGGCGGTTGCGGGCCCTAACCTGGAAACAAGGGCCGAATACCGTCACCTGCAGAACATGGGTGCGGATATGGTTGGCATGAGTACTGTACCTGAGGTAATCGTTGCCAATCATGTTGGATTACCCTGCGCAGCTATTAGTGTGATCACTGATGAATGTGATCCCGATCATTTGCACCCGGTTAACATTGCTGAAATTATTGCCGTAGCAGGTAAAGCAGATAAGCAATTAAGCCGGGTTTTTGCAGAAACCATTAAAGGGCTAATTTAGTTGCGGATCTAAAGGAAAGTTGATCATCATCTCATATTCACCGCCCAGTTCTTTCAAACTGGCTTTCCAGATTTCATCAGCAGTGGTTTTAAAAACCAAATTACGGTTTGCGGTTACCGTTAACCAGCTTTTTTCTTTAAGTTCTGCGGCCAGTTGTTCATCACCCCAGCCACTGTATCCAATAAAAAATTTTATTTTCGAGAGATCCACACTTTTGTTTTTTATCAATGCAATAACTGTTTCAAAATTGCCTCCCCAATAAATATCAGGACTTACTTTAACAGATTCCGGGATCAGGTCGGGATATTGATGTAAGAAATGTATGGTATTCATTTGTACAGGCCCACCATAATAAACCGGCAAATGATGGCCCGATAAACCGGTCACCAGTTCATCCAAAGTCTGTGCAATCTGTTTATTTAAAACAAATCCAAAGCTGCCTTCCTGCTGGTGTTCACATAAAAGAACAACGGTACGCAAAAAATTAGGGTCCTTTAAAAAAGGGTCTGCTATCAATAATATGCCGGCTGCCGGTTCAATCATATTTCTAAAGTAATAATTAATTACAGAAAAACCCTTACTGTGTATATTTTTTATTAAAAAAATCTAAACCTTAGTTAAATTTAACGTTTATTGGTTTTACATTATATTACAGGCATTTACTGGATTACCTTTATGGCAATGAAGAAAATTTTTCCTATCATAACAATTTTAATTCTGTTCTCCCTGCTTGGACTTATTTTCTTCCAGTACCTGTGGATCAAGAGTGCCAAGAACATAAAAGATAAACAGACTGAAGATAATATTGCACACGCTGTTTATTATGCTGCTACCATATTAACCCAGGAAAGAACTTCCATTTTGCCAACTCCGCGAAAAAGTGATCTACTTTTTCCGGGCGACAGGTTGCAGATGCAGTATTTCAAACCATCCGTGATCAAACGGTTTTCGAAAGATGAAATTTCTGATATCTTACGAATGGGGTTTAATAAAAATAACCTCAAGGACTATCCTTTTGAGTTTAACGTAAGCGTAAATTCAATTAATGGCGACCAGGTATACAGCGATAATTTTTACAAATATTATTTAGATTCGACCAATAATATAAATCATGTATTTGCCCTGGAGCCGGCAAGCGGCAGTAATTTGGAAAACCTGGTTAGTGAAGAATTACTGGTCGTTATCGTGCCAAATCAAAAAAGCCTGATCTGGAAAGAAATGATCTGGTTTATCCTGGGTGCCATACTTTTCACTATTATTATTACCACCGCTTTTTTTATTACCGTTCGTACTTTGCTAAAACAGAAAAAACTCAGCGAGATAAAATCTGATTTTATCAATAATATGACACATGAGTTTAAAACACCCCTGGCAACCATATCACTGGCTGTTGATGCATTAAAAAATGAGAAGGTTGTCGGTAACAAAGAAAAGACAGACTATTTTACTACCATCATAAAAGATGAAAACAAGCGTATGAACAAACAGGTGGAAACCATACTGCAGGCGGCTTTGCTGGATAAGCAGGAAGTGCAGCTAAACCTCAAAAGATTATTGGCTCACGACCTGATCATCAGCGCATTGAACAATATTAATTTACAGGTTGAAGAAAAAAGCGGAAAGATAGATGTAGAACTGGGAGCAGAAAATGACCTGATCTTGGCTGATGAAGTTCACTTTACCAATTTAATAAATAACCTGCTGGACAATGCGGTGAAATATTCGAAAGATAACCTGCTGATTAAACTGAGCACGAAAAATTCCGGCAACCTGCTAAAGATTAAGATTGAGGATAATGGCATTGGTATGAACAAAGAAACACTGCATAGGATTTTTGAAAAATTTTACAGGGCCCATACCGGAAATGTACATAATGTTAAAGGCTTCGGACTGGGATTGAGTTATGTAAAAACGATGGTGGACGCCCATCATGGCACCATTAAGGCGGAAAGTGTGCCGGGAAAAGGAAGTTGTTTTACTATTTCAGTTCCATTGCCAAAATAAACATTATCTTTTGTTTAGTGGTACAACCAATTTCAACCCGCTCCATTCGGTGCTCACTGCACAAACTTTTATATCAACCAATTCAATGGTTAAAGCAAATGCATGATTTGAATTTTGCGACAAGTCAGAAACAAATCCTGAGCTTTTTTTATACCAGGATACCCATACGACTGTCGCAGTATTTTTTTTACAAAGATTTAAAACAGTTTTCATTTCTTTTTTGAAAACTGCGGTACTTACCGCAAAAAGATGAATAAGATCAGGCCTTCCATTTTTCGTAACTATTTTTTTAGGCAGTTCTTCTCCTAGCCAGCGGAGATAATTTTCAGGTGCATAAATCAGCAAAACTTTCTTGCCGGGTTTCATGCCTGATTTTTTGAACAGAGCTGTTTCGGAATACCCGGCAGCTGACATAAAATTGATTTTTATCTATTCAAATTCGTTAATTCACATCTTTCCACATCTTTCCACATTCAATGCACATCAATTTCCCGATTTTTCGGTTAATAAGTCCACTGTTACTACAATAGGGGCCTGTGGATAAATATGTTAGCATAATATTTACCTTTAAAGTGGGAAAAAGTGTTATTTTGTGGGAGTATATGTAAATTATACGCTAAATAACTGAAAATGATAGGTTTTCTCGGTGAATATGAGGCCACTTTAGATGCTAAGGGGCGCTTCCTTCTACCTGCCGGCTTTAAAAAGCAATTGCCGGAAGAAGGCGCAACGCATTTTATTATCAACAGGGGTTTTGAAAAATGTCTCACATTATATCCGCAACTGAGCTGGGATCCTATTTTTTCTGAAATCAGCAAACTGAATGATTTTGACCCTAAGGTAAGAGAATTCCGGCGGTATTTTTTGAATGGAGCCACCCAATTGGAGCTCGACTCTGCCGGCAGATTATTGTTACCCAAAAACCTGACCGAGCATGCGGGACTGGAAAAGGAAATTGTGTTGGTTTCGGCGGTTAATAAAATTGAGATCTGGGATAAAATTAAATATAAAGAGTTCTTTGAAACTTTTACACCACAATCATTCAGTGATTTGGCGAATGAAGTGATGAACAGGAAGGAAGGTATGTAGGAATTGGTAATTAGTAATTAGTTTATAGGGATGAAAAAAAACAATGCCGATAACCAAATTCCAAATTCCAAATTTCCAAACTACCACACGCCGGTTTTACTGGGTGAAAGCATGGATGGTTTAAATATTCAGCCTGGCGGAATTTATGTGGATTGCACTTTTGGTGGTGGCGGACATAGTCGCGCCATATTGCAACATTTGAACGGAAATGCTACATTGATTGCTTTTGACCAGGATGAAGATGCAAAAAAGAACCTGCCAGCCGGACAGGCAGGCCTGCCGGTTGATGAACGTGTAATTTTTGTTCCGCAAAATTTCAAACACCTGCAAAGGTTCCTGCGGCTGCACAAAATCACCGGGGTTGACGGGATACTTGCCGACCTCGGCGTTTCAAGCCACCAGTTTGATGAGGCCGGCCGCGGATTTTCCACCCGCCATGATGCAGCGCTTGATATGCGTATGGATCAACGGCAAACCATAACGGCTGCAGATATCATTAAAAATTTCTCAGCCTTGCAATTGCATAAAATGTTTGAACAGTATGGTGAAGTAACCAATGCCAAAACGCTGGCCGTAACTATTGCAGAACAGCGGTTGCACAAGCCTATCCGAACCATCAATGAATTTAAGGCTGCTGTGCATGCGGTGGTAAAAGGTAACCCTCAAAAATATTTCGCACAGGTATTCCAGGCATTGCGGATAGAAGTGAATGACGAATTGGGAGCCTTAAAAGCATTGCTTGAACAATCAGTATCGGTTATAAAGCCAGGTGGAAGAATTGCAATAATCACTTTTCACTCCCTGGAAGACAGGATCGTGAAGAACTTTTTTAGGTACGGCACTTTTAACGATACAGCAATTGACGACGTATATGGCCATCGCTTTCAGAATCCGTTTAAAGTGATTACAAAAAAACCAATTACTGCATCAGATAAAGAGATTAGAGAAAATTCCAGGTCACGCAGTGCGAAACTGAGAATAGCTGAAATGAAATGAATTTAATAAATAAAACATAATCTTCTCCATTTCCTCCCCCACCGGGGAAGATAGCGGGGGCCAAAATGCCAGATCACGTAACGTAAAACCAAGCATAGGTGAAATGACATAAAAATTTTACAGGTAAATAAAATAGCATCGAAATAAATGTCAAAAGAACAGGAAATAGAGGAACAGCCGGTAGCCAGTCAAAAACTGGACTGGAGAAAACTGATCAGTCATAAATGGGTGGTGAGAAATATTCCTTTCTTTTTGTTTTTAACCTTATTAGCGGTGCTGTACATATATAACGGGCATCATACCGATAAACTGGTATTAAAGATCAACACAACTGAAAAGCAAATAAAAGAACTGGAATACGAATACAAGACGGTTAAAAGTGAGGTGATCTTCCGGAGTAAGGCCAGTGAATTGATTAGGGCGGTAGAGCCCCTGGGGTTAAAGGAGTTAACCACAGCGCCGGTTTTATTGGGGCCCCAGGAAGCAACTTCCCGATGAATAAAAGAACTGAAAGGCGAAGCGTTTTGAATAAAATATTGAAAAAGTAAAACATGATCTTCTCCATTTTCTCCTCCGCCACGGCGGCGAGTTAGAGAGGGCCGGATATGGAAATAAAAAAAGACATATTATGGCGGGTTTATCTCAGTTTCCTGGGGATGGTTATCCTTGGATTAATTGTAGTGGGCAAAGCCTTTTATATACAACGTATGGAAGGGAAATTTTGGACGAATATGGACAGCAGTATGCATTTAAAATATCTGCCCATTGATGCGGAGCGGGGTACTATTTACAGCGAAGACGGAAATATGTTAAGCACATCAGTTCCGATCTTCGATGTGTACGTTGATTTTTTAGCTGAAGGCTTACGGGAAAAAGATGGAAAAAGGTTTAGAGATCATATGGATACATTGAGTATTTGTTTATCAAATCTGTTTAATGATAAAACGGCAGGGGCATACCTGAAAGAAATGAAACTGGCCTATAAAAATAAAGCCAGGTACTACCCGTTGAAAAAGAAAATATCTTTTTCAGAATATAAGGAGTTGAGGGATTTTCCGTTGATTAAATTGGGTAAAAATAAAAGCGGTTTTATTATTTCTTCAAAAGATAAACGGATCAACCCGTATGTTTTACTGGCCAACCGTACCATTGGCCTGGCCAGGGATAATGCAAGCAATGTGGGACTGGAACAGCGATACGATAGCTTATTGAAAGGTAAAACAGGCCAGCAATTGGTGAGGTATATAGCCGGATCATATATGCCGGTAGACGGGGGTGATGTGGACCCGGAAAACGGGAAAGATGTTATTTCAACTTTGGACACTTATATACAGGATGTTACTGAATCTGCACTGATGCGGATGATGATTGGCAACAATTCTCTACATGGTACGGCTATCGTAATGGAAACTGCGACCGGTAAAATAAAAGCCATCGCTAATTTGGGAAAACAAAAAGACGGTTCTTATACAGAAGACCTGAATTATGGCATCGGAAAAGCAACAGAGCCGGGATCTGTTTTCAAACTGGCCACTTTAATGAGTCTTCTGGAGGATAAATATGTAACCATTAACTCTGTTGTAGATTGTGAAGGCGGAAAGAAAAAATTCTATGGATTAACAATAAGAGATTCTCATTTGGGTACAAATGAAATCACCGTTAAGGATGCTTTTGAAAGAAGTAGTAATGTGGCATTTGCAAAATTAGCCGATCAGTATTATCACAACCAGCCTTCCAAATTTGTTGATCATTTACGCAGCTACCGCTTGGATAAGATCACCGGTGTTGACTTAACTGCCTCATCCGGTAAGCCAACTATTAAAAGCCCCGAAAACCGCAGCTGGTCAAAAACAACCATACCCTATATGGCACATGGTTACGAGGAACTGGTTACACCATTGCATATGCTGATGCTTTATAATGCCGTTGCCAACCATGGTAAAATGATGAAGCCTTATTTGGTAACCTCTATAAAACAATATGGTGTAGAAGTAAGGTCTATGAAACCGGAAGTATTGATCGAAAAAATTTGTAGTGATGAAACACTTGCCCAACTCCGGGAATGTTTACTGGCGGTAGTGCAGGGGGAGCATGGTACGGCAAGGAAAATAAAAGATTCGACATACCTGATTGCCGGTAAAACCGGAACAGCAGTAACGGCTCTGGATAACCGGGGATATAATAGAGGCAATAAAATATACCAGGCATCCTTTATTGGGTATTTTCCGGCCAACCAGCCGAAATATACCATGGCAGTGGTTATTCAAAACAGTAAAGAATCTAAAAAGATCTATGGTGCAGACGTATCCGGTACGGTTTTTAAAGAAATAAGCGACAGGATATACGGCAGCTACCTGGGTACCCAACAATATATTGCGGTACATAAACCGGACAGCAGCCAGTATAATTATTTTGGAATGAAAAATGAACTGGGTTCAATATTTACTACGTTGAATATGCCTCATGTCGATTCTGCCGGTTCGGGATACTGGAGATCTATTCAAATAAAAAATAATGCAGGCACACTAAATACACCGGATTTTTCAACTTCAACATCCGGTTCTGTAATCCCTAACGTTGTCGGAATGGGGTTAAAAGATGCGGTGTATTTACTTGAAAATATGGGGCTGAAAGTTTCGGCTACCGGAAGGGGCAGGGTGATGGATCAGTCATTAACAGCCGGTACAAATTTTAATAAAAAACAAAACATCACCTTAATACTGAATTGATACTGCAGGACATACTATATAAAGTTTCTATCCGATCCATAAAGGGTAATACCGATAGGCAGGTAAGCGGCCTCGGGATTGACTCCCGTAACATAAAACCGGGTTTCTGTTTTATTGCATTAAAAGGTACCAATTCGGATGGCCATGATTATATAACCAGCGCCATTGAAAAAGGAGCTATTGCCATCGTTTGTGAGATCATTCCTCCATCCATAAATGAAAAAATAACCTATGTGCAGGTTGAACATGCGGCTGATGCTGCCGGTTATATGAGTCATCATTTTTTCGGTGAACCTTCTTTGAAAGTGAAACTGGTTGGCGTAACGGGTACCAACGGTAAAACGACCATAGCGACGCTGTTGTGGAAATTGTATACTGCCATGGGGTATACATGCGGATTAATCAGTACGGTACAAAATCAAATAGGCAATAAAATAATTAAGGCAACACATACCACTCCCGACGCCGTAAGTATAAATGCCCTGTTGAAGCTGATGGTTGATGAAGGCTGTGCATTTGTATTTATGGAATGCAGCAGCCATGCGATAAAGCAGGGCAGGATAACCGGTTTACATTTCTGCGCAGCCTTGTTCAGCAATATCACACACGATCATTTGGATTATCATAAAACATTTGACGAATATATCAGGGTAAAAAAATCATGGTTTGATAACCTGTCATCCACAGCATTTGCCATCAGCAACGCCGATGATAAAAGAGGTGCGGTGATGTTGCAGAATACCCATGCCAAAAAATATTTCTACAGCCTTAAAACCATGGCCGATTTTAAAGGAAAGATACTGGATAACAGCCTGGATGGTTTACATATGACCGTAAATGATAAAGAGGTCTACTTCCGGTTGATCGGGGAATTTAATGCTTATAATTTATTAGCCGTTTATGGAACTGCCGTTAGGCTTGGCGAAGATAAAGAAAAGGTGCTGCAGGTCTTAAGCAGTTTGGATGGTGCCGAGGGACGGTTTGATTATATGGTAAGCCGGAAAGAAAAGATAAAAGGAATTGTTGACTATGCGCATACTCCGGATGCACTTTTGAATGTTTTGGCAACCATTAAGAAATTAAGGCAGGGAAATGAGCAAATTATAACCGTGGTTGGTTGCGGCGGCGACAGGGACAAAACAAAACGGCCGGTGATGGCCGCAGTTGCCTGTGAGTACAGTGACCAGGTGATTTTTACTTCAGATAATCCACGCAGTGAGGATCCGCTGGAGATTTTAAAGGATATGCAAACCGGCGTGAACGCAGCAGCAAAAAAAAAAGTCATCTCCATTGCCGACAGGAAAGAAGCCATTAAAACAGCCGTGAGCCTGGCAAACATCGATGATATTGTTTTGATAGCTGGGAAAGGACATGAAAAGTACCAGGAGATAAAGGGAGTAAAATTCGATTTTGATGACAAGAAAATATTGAATGAAATGTTTGAATTGCTTGAAAAGTAAAAGCACTTAGCAGTAAACAGTTGGCAATAACATACTGCATACTGCACATGGCAAACTGCCCGCTGCAAACGGTAAACTAAATATATGTTGTATTACATTTTTGATTGGCTTTTTGATGAAGGTTTCCGGTTTCCGGGTATCAACCTTTTTCGTTTCATCACCTTCCGGGTAATGATGGCCATGATATTGAGCCTGGTCATCACAACGGTTTATGGAAAAAAACTGATCAAATATTTACAGAAAAGGCAATTGGGCGAATCTGTCAGGGATCTGGGATTGGTAGGTGAGAAGGAGAAAAAAGGAACACCAACCATGGGTGGCATCATCATCCTGCTGGCCATTTTGATCCCAACTGTTTTATTGGCAAACCTGGATAAAGTATATATACGCCTGATGTTATTATGCACAGTTTGGCTGGGAACCATTGGATTTATTGACGATTATTTGAAAATCAGGGCGAAAAGAATTGCACAGGCAAAAGGCGTTGCATACCAAAAAAGCGACAGTGATGGTTTGGCCGGCAGGTTTAAAATTTTTGGACAGGTTATGCTGGGAATTATTGTAGGGGCCACACTTTATTTTACACCAAGTGTTATTGTGGAAAGGGAAATTCATAATCCAAGTGTTCAGTACGTAAAAGATTCAGTTTTAAAACATGGCGAAGAGTTGATGAGCGATTCATTTCACATTGTAAATCTGGATGGCAGGGATCACATTTTTGCAAAAGTAAAAACACCGATCACCACAATACCATTTGTTAAAACGCATGAGTTTAATTATGCCAAATTGTTGCCTAAGGCCTGGGAAGATTACGCTTATATTCTGTACATACTGATTGTTATTATTATCGTAACGGCAGTAAGTAACGGTGCAAATATTACCGATGGGCTCGATGGCCTGGCAACAGGCGTAAGCGCCATCATCGGCATTTGCCTGGGCATTTTTGCTTATGTAAGCGGCAATATCAAATTTGCCGAGTACCTCAACATTATGTACATACCCAACCTGGGCGAGTTATCCATTTTTATCGCGGCATTTGTTGGGGCATGTATAGGATTCCTCTGGTACAACGCATACCCGGCACAGGTTTTCATGGGCGATACCGGCAGCCTGGCATTGGGGGGTATCATTGCGGCATTGGCTATTATGGTACGAAAAGAATTATTGATACCCATTTTCTGTTTTGTGTTTTTAGTAGAAAATTTGAGTGTGATGATACAGGTGGGTTACTTTAAATATACCAGGCGAAAATATGGCGAAGGACGACGGGTGTTCCTGATGAGCCCGTTGCATCACCATTACCAGAAGTTGGGATATCATGAAAGTAAAATAGCAGTACGTTTTTGGATCATAACAATATTAAGTGTGGTTTTAGCCATAGTAACGCTGAAGCTGAGATAAAGATTTACCGGAAAAACCAAACTGGAAATTACAAGATGTGAAGAAACCACGTTTTTCGACCTGGCCAATATCCTTTGTAAAACAACCAGATCGCACGGATTGAAGACCTGACCTGTTAAATTCTATGCTGTTGAAGAACCATTTTTTTTACTGCTTTTGGAAGTATTAAACCTATTAATGAAATGAAAAAAAGATTGGTCATACTGGGTGCAGGCGAAAGCGGGGTTGGCACAGCTTTGCTGGCAAAGCAACAGGGGTATGATGTCTTTGTAAGTGATGGAGGAGCCATCCGGGAAGATTATCGGCTGGAATTAGTGGAGAAAGAAATTCATTTTGAGGAGAAGGGGCACAGTCCTGAAAAAATTCTGAAGGCGGATGAGGTTATGAAGAGTCCGGGTATTCCGGAAAAAAATGAATTGGTTAAACAAATCAGGGCAAAAAGTATTGACGTGATCAGCGAGATAGAATTTGCCTATCGCTACATAGGAAACAGTAAAGTAATTGCGATCACCGGCAGCAATGGAAAAACGACCACCACTGCATTAACCTATCATATCTGCATCACCGCAGGTGCCGATTGTGCTATGGTTGGAAATATTGGATTTTCATTTGCCAGGCAGGTAGCGCTGTTTCCAAAAGCGTTATACGTAGCCGAAATAAGTTCATTTCAACTGGATGATATCAAAACATTCAGGCCGGATGTGGCGGTGCTTACCAATATCACCGAAGATCACCTGGACAGGTATGATTCCAAATTTGAAAACTATATCAACAGTAAGTTTCGCGTGGCTATGAATCAACAACGTGAAGACGTTTTTATTTATAACCTCGATGATGAAGTAACTGTACGGTCAATAAACAATTATCCCATTAAATCAACACTAGCCCCTATTACCATGAGTAAACAACTGCCGCAAGGTGCCTATTTGCAGAATGCGAAAATGCACCTAAAATGGAAAAGCGAAGAGATGCAGATGAGTATTGAGGATTTTGCCATCAAGGGAAAACACAATCAATATAATAGTATGGCTGCCGGTTTAGCTGCTTCCGCTATTGATATCCGAAAAGAAAAGATCAGGGAGGCCTTACAAACTTTTGAGAGTTTGGAACACAGGATGGAAACAGTAGCGGTTATCCGTAACGTTGAATTTATCAATGACAGTAAAGCAACCAATATAAACAGCACCTGGTTTGCTTTGGAGAGCATGGATAAGCCCGTGATCCTGATATTGGGCGGCGTAGATAAAGGAAACGATTATTCGTTATTAACAGAATTGGTTAAGGAAAAAGTGAAAGCCATCGTTTGCATGGGAACCGATACCCGAAAAATTCATGAAGTGTTTGGTGACCTGGTGCCGCTGATGGTGAACACAGAGAGCGCAAAAGATGCGGTACAGGCGGCATTTCATTTTGCCAGTAAGGGAGATGTGGTTTTACTAAGCCCGGCCTGTGCGAGTTTCGACCTGTTTAAGAATTACGAAGACAGGGGCAACCAGTTTAAACATGCGGTTAAGGAATTGTAGCCTCACCCCAACCCCGTGCGACCGGAAAATTGGGGCGGGCCTCTCGTTAAGGAATGGGAACTGGAAGAGAAGATTTGTACGTAAAATAGAAAGAATAAGCATGAATTATTCCTTGCCTTATTGGTGAAGCTAGAATTATTGATGATGTGGAAGATGAAAGGTTGGGGTATGTTGAATGTACCGCCTCCTCGCTGATGGAGAGAAGGGAGGGAGGTGAGGTTAGATGAATAAAGCTGAAAAAGTACAAGTGAGTGACAAAAGGATGACGGGCAAAGAATACATGCCGGTAACAAAAAAATAGAAAGCAATAGGGCGATATGTCAGAACCAATAAACATAAAATCATTCTTTACACCCAACATCAGTAACATGGGTGGCAATTTGGTTAGCAAAACCAAAGGCGATCGTGTGATTTGGGGTATTGTAATTATTCTCACATTGGTGAGCCTGCTGGTTGTTTACAGCAGTACAGGTTCCCTGGCTTATAAATACAGCCGCAGCACCGAAAGTTATTTATTCAAGCAATTTGGATTTATCATACTTGGTGTTTTAATCATTTATTTTGCACACCGGGTTAATTATACCATTTATTCAAGGGTTGTATCGGTTTTATTTGGGTTATCAATCTTACTATTGATCTATACACTTTTTTTTGGTGAAACCTATAATGCCGGCACCCGCTGGATAAAATTGCCGGTGATCAATATGACTTTTCAAACATCGGACCTCGCAAAACTGGCACTGTTCGTTTATTTAAGCAGGCAGCTTAGCCGGAAGCAGGCAGTGATCAAAGATTTCAAAAAAGGATTTCTGCCAATTATTATACCGGTTGCTGTTGTCTGTGTGTTAATCGCACCTGCTAACCTTTCCACTGCATTACTTATAGGAGGAACAAGCATTTTGATCATGTTTATTGGCAGGGTAAGTACCAAACATATTTTATTAACGATTGGGATTGCCATGATACCGGTGCTTATTTTATTTGCCACGGCGGTAGGTACCTATGATAAAAAAGAACAAAGGGCAAAAGCAATACCGGCAATATTTTCGGCAGGGCGTATACCAACCTGGATAAGCCGTATACAGACTTTCATGTACAGCAGTAAAGAAGAGGTAAATGAAAAAATGTACCAGATAAACCAGGCAAAAATTGCCATCGCAAAAGGTGGATGGGTAGGGCTTGGGCCGGGCAACAGCCAGGCTCGCAATTTTTTACCGCATTCTTACAGTGATTTTATTTTTGCCATTATTTTAGAAGAGTATGGATTGATGGGCGGTACATTTATGGTATTTATTTATTTGCTGTTTCTATACCGGTGTATCAGGCTTTACAAAAAATGCCCGTATGCATTTGGTGCGTTTCTGGCATTGTCTTTAAGTTTTATGTTGGTGATACAGGCAATCGCCAACATGGGTGTTAATGTAAATGTATTTCCAAATACCGGGGTTACTTTGCCATTGGTGAGTATGGGTGGCAGTAGCTTTTTATTTACCTGTTTGTCTATCGGTATTATTTTGAGTGTAGCCAGGAATGTGGAGCAATTAGAAGGCCAAACCATACCCCCTCCGCCCCCAAAAGGGGGAACCGTGGCGAAGATCGTTACGTAGAAATATGCAGTGTTTAAAAATAAAAATTAATTGAACTGTATAATAAATGAATGATGATAAAAAACTAAAAGCTCCTTCAGTTCCCCCTTTAGGGGGCGGAGGGGGTGTTCATCTCATCATCGCAGGCGGAGGAACAGGCGGCCACATTTTTCCGGCCATCGCCATTGCAAATGCCATTTTAAAACTGGAGCCACAAACCAATATTTTATTTGTGGGCGCCAAAGGAAAAATGGAAATGGAAAAAATACCACAGGCAGGATTTAGGATTGAAGGGTTAGATATAGCGGGATTTAACAGAAGTTCTTTGATAAAAAATATTGGATTGCCTTTTAAACTGGTAAAAAGTTTTTTACAGGTAAGACGGATCTTTAGATCTTTTAAACCAACGGCCGTGATCGGTGTTGGTGGTTATTCAAGTTTTCCCGTGTTAAAGCTGGCCCAGTCAAAAGGAATTCTTTCTTTCATACATGAGAGTAATTCATTTGCAGGCAAAAGTAATAGGATGCTGGGAAAAAAAGCGGCAAGGATTTTTGTAGCAAGCGATGGGATGGAAAAATTTTTCCCCAAAAACAAAATACGGATCACCGGGAACCCGGTAAGGTCAAGCATTACGAAAAGCCTGGTGAGCCGGGAAGAAGGTATAAAGTCTTTTGGTTTGGATCCGGGTAAAAAAACGGTGTTATCTGTTGGTGGCAGTTTGGGTGCTAAAAGCATCAATGAGGCATTGGACAAAAACCTGGATGAATTCGAAAAAAACAACCTGCAATTGATCTGGCAAACCGGCAAACCCTATGCAGTAAAAGGCAAAGCAAGAGCTGAAGGCAGACCAAATATCAGCGCCAATGAATTTATTAACCAGATGGAGCAGGCCTATGCAGCCGCCGACCTGGTGATAAGCCGCAGTGGTGCGATGGCCATTGCAGAATTATGTGTGATGAAGAAGGCAGTGATTTTTGTTCCGTTTCCGTATGCAGCAGAAGATCATCAAACAGTAAACGCACAAAATTTAGTTAATAAACATGCAGGCATAATGATAAAAGACAAGGAGGCGTTAGCACTATTGGTGCCTTCCATCATTGCGTTATCGAAAGATGAAAATAAGCAACGCGAATTAGAAAGAAATATTGGTAAACTGGGTATTACCAATGCGGATGAAATTATTGCAAGAGAAATACTTAGTCAGTTATAAAATTAAGCGATGGATGATATTAACAAGATTGTAACGAATTTGATATCCTCCGGGCCGGCTGACGGGGGAGGCCGGGCGGGGGCCGGATCTGTTTATTTTTTGGGAATTGGCGGAATTGGTATGAGTGCATTGGCAAGATATTTTAAAACCAGGGGCGTTGCCGTTAGCGGATATGATAAAACAGAAACAACGTTAACAAAAAAACTGGGTGAGGAAGGAATGGCGATTCATTATGAAGATAGTATTGAGTTCATTGACAAAGGAGCAGCGTTGGTAGTTTACACACCGGCTGTACCAAAAGATCATAAAGAGTTTAATTATTTTTTGCAAAATAATTACAACCTGGCAAAGCGGAGCGAGGTATTGGGCGCTGTAACAAACGGTTCTTATAATATATGCATAGCAGGCACACATGGTAAAACAACAACAAGTACCATGGTTGCGCATATTCTCAGGCACAGCGGATATGGTTGTGATGCTTTTTTAGGCGGCATTGCAGTTAACTATCATACAAATTATTGGTCGCAGGATCCGGCAATGCCGGGGAGCAACAACAAAAATGTGAGTGTGGTGGAAGCTGATGAGTACGACAGAAGTTTTTTGAAATTAAGTCCCGATGTTGCCGTCATCAGTTCCATGGATGCAGATCACCTGGATATTTACGGTTCTGCAGAAAATATAGAGCAGGCATTTATCGACTTTGCTGCAAAGATCAAACCGGGGGGTTTATTATTAAGCAAGTACGGGCTTAAAAGAACGGATGACCTGCAGGCGCACGAACACCTCAGCTTTCATTTGAATAATGAGAATGCAAGTGTTTATGCTGCTAATATCGAAATGATCAATGGCAGTTACCGGTTTGATGTACTGATGCAATATTGGGAACTGAAAGGTGTGCTGTTGAATATGGGGGGTTTGCACAATATCGAAAATATGATCGCAGCCATTTCAATTGCGCACTACCTGGGAATTGATAATGATAAAATTCGTGCGGCTGTTGCAGATTTCAAGGGGGTAAAAAGAAGGTTCGAATATATTGTAAAAAATGAGGAGCTGGTGATGGTGGATGATTATGCACATCATCCGGAAGAACTGCGGGCATTGATATCCGGCGCAAAGGATTTATTTCCGGGAATGAAATGTACGGTCATATTTCAGCCGCATCTTTTCAGCCGTACCAGGGATTTGGCAAATGGCTTTGCAGAAAGCCTCGACCTGGCAGATGAAGTGATCCTGTTACCTATTTACCCGGCAAGAGAGTTGCCCATATCGGGTGTGAACAGCGAAATGATCATGAATAAAATGAAAAATAAGAACAGAAGGGCGTTGACCAAAGAAGAACTGTTAAAGTATTTGGCATCCGACAAGTCTTTTCAGCCGGCCCAACAGACAGGTTTTGCAGGGGCTTTGTTGATCACGGCAGGTGCAGGAGATATTGACACGTTGGTTGAGCCAATAAAAAATATAATCGACAAATAAATTGGGACCCAAAAAACGATATCGTCTCAAAAAAATAATGCTGGCAATCATTTGGGTTGTTTTGGGCGGAGCCATTATTTTTTTACTGGTGGCAGCCATCAAAAGTAAAAGTGCACATCCGTGTAAAGGGATTGAAATTAGTATACATGGAGTTAGTAATAATTTTTTTGTAGATAAAAAGGATATGCTGAATGCCATTACTGTGATTGAACAGCGTAACCCGGTCGGCAAGGCCATCGGTTCTTTTAATTTAAAGGAAATGGAGGTACAGCTGGAAAAAGATGTTTGGATAAAATCCGCTGAACTGTTCTTTGATAATAATGAAATGCTGCAGGTGGTGGTATATGAACGGGAACCTGTTGCCAGGGTATTTACGAGGGCCGGAACAACTTTTTATATTGATTACGAATTGATGAGGTTACCGTTGAGTGAAAAATTTTCGGCACGATTACCGGTATTCACCAATTTCCCATCAGATAAGAAAGTTCTTTCAAAAGCCGATAGCAGTTTATTAGCAGATGTGAAAACACTCAGTCTTGCCATTCAAAAAGATTCCTTCAGCATGGCCATGGTTGAACAAATTGATATCACGGCAGAACGGTTTTTTGAAATGATACCTAAGATCGGTAACCAGTTGATTGTTTTTGGCGATGCAACAGGCGCTGAAGCTAAATTAAGTAAACTGAAACTTTTTTATAAAGAGATTATGCCAAAAGCGGGTTGGAATAACTATAGTGTCATTAATGTGCAATTCAAGAACCAGGTAGTGGCTAAAAGAAAAGATGCGGAAGATTACCTGGCCGATTCTTTACGGGCGTTGCAGATCATGCAATTGATTGCCGCGCGTTCGCAAAAAGAAGCAGCTGATCCTTTGCCTACCATTCAGCAGGATAATGAAAGCAATACGGTTAATGGTTCAATGATTCGGCAATCCATTCAGCGGGATGATACGGATGAACCGTCCCAAACGGATGAATTGCCGGAAAATACCGGGGGTCAGAGCAACCAGCCGGTAATCATCAAAGACAAACCGGGAGCAGTAAAGGAGGAACCAAAGCCGGTACAAAAAACGGTAACGGTTCAAAAAGATGCACAACAACCTAAGGCTGTTATGCAAAAGAAAAACGATTAAACGCCTTACCCCTGCAGGAGGTAATAACAAAGGGGTAAAGCAAATAACATGGAATGAGAAAGTAATTATTTAAAATATTCAAACATAAACAACCATCCTTGTTCACCGCGGCGGCGGAGCAAAGGATAAACAAACTCAAAACAAACAATTATGAATCAGGAACAACCCATCATTGTAGGTCTGGACATTGGCACCACAAAGATTGCTGCCATTGCCGGGCGTAAAAATGAGTACGGCAAACTGGAAATACTTGGCTTTGGCCGCGCCAACAGTAATGGTGTGCAACACGGTATGGTGTTGAACATCGATCAAACGATCAAAGCCATTGAACAGGCTTTAAAAAACTGTTATGAATCCAATCCAAACCTGGAAATTGGAGAAGTATATGTGGGCATCGCCGGCCACCATATTAAAAGTCTGCAAACCCGCGGCGATATCGTGCGCCAGAGTATCGAAGAAGAGATCAGGCAGGAGGAGATTGACAGGCTGGTTGCTGACCAGTACAGAACCTATATTCCTGCAGGTGACCAGATCATAGATGTGATTCCGCAGGAATTTACGGTTGATAATTTTCAAAATATCCCAAACCCCATTGGCTACAGTGGCGTTAAAGTGGGAGCTAATTTTCATATCATCACGGGCGATAAAAATGCGATCCGGAATATAAACCGAAGTGTTGATAAAGCAGGATTGATAACAAAAGACCTGGTGTTGCAACCCCTGGCCTCTGCCGCCGCAGTCATGTGCGACCAGGATCTGGAAGCGGGTGTGGCCATTGTGGATATCGGCGGTGGCACAACCGACCTGGCCGTTTTTTATGAAGGTATTTTAAAACATACCGCTGTTATTCCTTTTGGTGGTGAGAATATTACCAATGATATTAAAAACGGGCTGGGTGTTTTAAAAACCCAGGCCGAACAAATGAAAATTCAGTTTGGCAGCGCTTTGAGTGAAGAAGCCAAGGCCAATGCTTTTATTACCATCCCCGGTTTACGTGGAATGGCACCAAAAGAAATTTCAGTTAAAAACCTGGCCTCCATCATCCAGGCACGTATGAGCGAGATCATGGATTTTGTTACTTATCATTTAAAGCAGGTTGGCCTGGATACCAGGTTGCTTAATGGTGGTGTAATACTAACCGGTGGCGGATCTCAGTTAAAACACTTAATTCAACTTACAGAATATGTTACCGGGTTGAATGCAAGGATCGGGTATCCAAATGAACATTTATCAGGCGGGCATATTGAAGAGTTGGCCAAGCCTATGTACAGCACCTGTATTGGATTAATATTGAAAGGCTACAATGATTTTGAAAATAAGAATAAACAATTTGAAGAGCAGTTTAGAAAAGTGGAAGTGCCGGGTTCTTTAAAACAGCAACCCGTTGATGAAACGCTGGTTAATGAAGAAGAGCGAAGTGAAGTAAAAGTAAAACATCGCAAATCATTAAAAACTTTCATGGACGGGTTTAAAAACGGTTTGATCGACCTGTTTAAGGAAGAGGAAGATTCCAAATTGTAAAACCCCCTCCGGCCCCCCTTCCCGAAATAATCGGGATATTTCAAAACGGGGAACCGATTGTAGCGGAGATGATTTTTTATCAAAGAGGAAGACAGATTGAATCATTGGTGAAAAAAGAATAAATGAGGATTGGGAAGATTGAATGTTTGAATATGTTTAATCCCCTTCCTCCCCGCTGAAGAAGAGGAGGAAGGGAGCTGAGGAGAATAAAGATTAAAAAGTACAAGCGTGCGACCCCGAATCAGTAAACAAAACCCATCTCGGGGCGGGCGCAACGATGATGACCAAAGAACCAGAAGCTGGTAACAAAAGAAAAAATATTTTTAAAATACTAACCCAATAATTAAAATACAGAACACTTTTCTTTCTTACTAATTGAAAAATATGAACTGTATAAATTCTAACGCTCTAAAAGTCACCCATCGGGGGATTCAGGGGGCTTAAAACAAACAACTATGATACATTTCGATTTGCCAAAAGATCAATCCTCCATCATCAAGGTAATTGGTGTAGGCGGTGGCGGAAGCAATGCAGTAAACCACATGTTTTCGCAAAATATTGAAGGCGTAAATTTTATCATCTGTAATACAGATGCACAGGCCATTGCTCAAAGTAAAGTGCCAAATAAAATTCAGCTGGGGCCCCATTTAACGCAGGGGCTTGGCGCAGGCGCCAATCCAGAGATTGGGCGCCAGGCTACAGAAGAAAGCCTGGAAGAAATAAAGCGCATACTGGAAGTGAATACCAAAATGGCATTCATTACTGCGGGTATGGGAGGCGGAACAGGCACGGGCGGTGCACCCATACTTGCGAAAATTTGTAAGGACCTGGGTATACTTACCGTGGGTATTGTAACCACACCCTTTGCTTACGAGGGTAAAAAAAGAATTGCCCAGGCAGAAGAAGGGGTGATGTTGTTGAAAAACCATGTGGATACCTTATTGGTGATCAGCAATGATAAACTTCGCCACCAGTTTGGTAATTTAAAAATGAAAGAAGCATTTGCGAAAGCCGACAATGTATTGGCCACCGCAGCGAAATGTATAACGGATGTGATCAATAGTACCGGGCAGATCAATGTGGATTTTGCGGATGTATGTACGGTGATGATCAACGGGGGTGTTGCTATTTTGGGAAGTGCAGCGGAAGAAGGCGAAGACAGGGCTCAAACAGCCATTGAAAATGCGATCAATTCACCATTGCTTAATGATAATGATATCCGGGGAGCCAAATGGATACTGATCAACATCAATTCATCAGAAGGAGAGCATGAGTTTACCATGGATGAAGTGGAGATCATTCAAAATTATTTATTAAGCCAGGCCGGAGATGATACCGATGTGATTTTAGGTTTGGGTTATGATAACAGTTTAGGTGCCCGGATTGGCATCACCTTAATTGCAACAGGTTTCGATCATAAGAATCCATTTGAGAAAAAAACAGAAAATAAAGAAGCCCAAAAAGATGAAAAAATAATAATGACTTTGGAGATGCCGGTTAAATCAGAAAAAATTATTGCCATACAACCGGTTTTAGATCTTGATGACAAAGAAGAAGCAGAAGCGATAGCCGAGATTACCGAGCATCCTGCCTTACCGGCGATTGAAGAGGTTTTGATGCCCACATTAAAAGAGATGGTAATGGTTGAGCCTGTGAATATACGAAGTAAAAATACTGGGGATAAATTGGATGACGAACACGTGTTTTTTGAAATATCTTCGGCCTCAGATCAGGTTCCTGTATTTGAATTTGATATTCCACAAAGTCCTCCACCCGTTGATAAACCAGCAAAAAAACCCAAAGTTCAAGAAGAAAATATTGTAGCAAATAAAGATGCTAGCACCCCTCCTTCGTCTGGAGGGTACCTGGCCAAGCCTGCGCAGATTTATGCAGAGGTGAAGCCAAAACCAGAATCCAATTCGATTGATGAGCTGCTACCTGAGCAAAAGAGAGAACAGGAAGACGAACCTGTAATCGAAATGCAATTGGTAGTTAAATCCCATCAAGCGGCGGAGGAGGAGCAACTTGTACAACCAGCTCAGCCCATCATGATTTCTGATGTTGAGGAGCCTGCCATGCAGGACGAAACAGAAGATCTTCGGCGCAGGGCAATAGATCGAATTGCAAAACTGCGTAACTTGTCGTTCAACATGAACGCAGCCGATCCTAATAATGAGTTTGAAACGGTGCCTGCTTACCTTCGCCGCAACATGGAATTACACAATTCTATTGCGGATGTAGAAAGTTTTTACAGCAACTATACCGTGAAAACCGACGAAAACAATAAGACAGAAATAAGTACGATCAACAGTTTTTTAGAAGGAAAAAAACCTGATTAAAATAATAATGCCGGTTCACCACAGGTGGACCGGTATTTAGTTGTGTTTGTGTTTGGGATTTTGAGCAATAGCCCCCTGGTTTATCCGGGGAGGTATTTGTTGATTGATTTACGGTTAATACCATTTTGATTTAATAAGAGTCCAAATTACTATATTGAAATCTGATATGGTATTATACCGATAGCAAATGGCTTTGGAATACATACTGGTATAATCGGTATAATATTGTAAAATCCGGAATATGATCAACGTTCAGTGTCGGATTGATCGCGCCAACTTCATACAATACCTTTATGCAGTCGTTCTGTATTTTTTTTTGGAAGATTTTTGACCAGATTTTTGATCCCGTATGAAATTTTTTTTGCAGTAATTGCCCTGGTAAGTTCCTGGTTGCGAATTACATCCCGGCGGTTTGGGGATGATGCCAGTTAGCCTAATACAGTCATTGTATGAATCGCTGATCTTTATTCCTGAAAATGAAGATAATAATGCATTGGCTGTTGGGTGGTATAAACCGGTAGCCAATGGCTTTTATTAATTAAGTACTTCTGCACCACGCGCTGCAAGCCAGCGGTCAATTACTTCCGGAAATTTTACAGCATGGAGCTTTTCCGGTATTTGAGGCTTATCACCTTCATCAAGCTCAAGTAGAAGTTTTTGCCTGGATGATATTGAGTGTATACCGGCAATTTCACAGGCTTTTTCAAAACTGGTATGCATACCATAACCGGTAACAATATCAGCCAGTCCCTTAAATTCGGGGAGTGCCATGATCTTCTTTACAAAATAATAGGTTTTATGATCTATTATTTTTGTGTGTACAGTGTAAACATATTCCATATCCTGTGTTTTAATGTTTAAATAAGTAAGTCTTAGTTTCAGATTAATTTTTCTAACACCTGCGATATTATTTTTAAACCGGTAAATACCGGATCTATTCATAACATACATACGCCTGACTCAACATGTTGGTTTTAAAACAAAAGGAAAGGATTGTTCATTATCATACAATCATACAGACTGCAAAAAGTACATTGTGTAACGAACGGGTGGACATTCAAAGGATAGGTAAGATTGTTAGGTGTGCTTTGTAAGCTGCCGTAAAAATAGATTTTACAATGGAAGAAATCAAAAAAATGGAATTAAGTTATACACAAAAATGTATTTAAATAGTCAAATGATTCAGCAGCAGCTACTTAATTTAGGTATTCATTTGTAATTTAAGGTCGGTTTCGAAGATCAAAATTAAAAGCGGCAGCCAGTAAAACACCATGGTTGTATTGGAATATATCCTTATCATTTATGCGCCTGGCCTGCTGCAGGATTTGATTAATGTATCCTGCCTCAAGCTTTATGTTGCGATGCAGTTTATAACCCAATAATAAACCAATGCGGTTTTGGTCAAAAACATTGCTGCCTGTATTTTTACCCCATCCAATAAATAATTCATCCTGAGCTATAACGCTCCAAAGTTTTTTAACTGCGGTTTTTTTATGTAGAGGAATTTCCGCCCGAACACGGTACCTGATCCTGTTTAAAAAACTGTAGGTGGTATTTTTAATTCCGCCGGGCATGGTTACTCTGCCTACAAAACGTTGTTCCAGTGTAAAACGATGCGACAGATCAATACCGCCAACCGGATTTTTTATGTTCAACTGCTGAAAAATGCGGTGCTCCGGAAAAGCGAATGCAGCCGGATAATCACCATAGACATAGGTTTGCGCAAAAGCATACCCGGCTACTATATTCACTTCTTTAGAAAGCGAATAATTAATACCGGTACGTAACAGATCCTGTTGCCTGCTTTTGATTGTTTCAGCTCCCCGCCATTGGTACTCGGTATGTATGGCCAGCCTTTTTGTGATTTTTAGATTGCCGGTATAAACTAACCAGCCAATGCTGTTATGGTCGGCTGATCTTTGTGCCTGGGAAAATGAGTTGGCAGAAAACGAAAGCAGTAAAATGAAAGAAAGTAATTTATGCATATTACTAATCATAAAAGATCAGACAATAAATTATACTGCCTGATTCCCGGATTCTACATGGTATTAGTTAATTAGTGTAACGTCGCTGTAAAATTCAACTTCCCCTGTTGCAATGTTATGTGTACCGCCTGCAATGCCTATTTCACCCTTTTCTATCATCTCTTTTAAAATAGGGCTGCGTTCCATAATACCATGAACGGTACGTTTTATATTAATGGTTGAAACTTTTTCTACAAATTCATCATTTGAAGAATTGCGGTTTTCCAGGACAGTTTTTTCATCGTACACAGCGGGTTGTATTTTACTTAGTAGTGCTGTCAGGTTTCCCATTTCCACATGGTCACAGGCGCCTCTTACTGCACCACACTTAGTATGGCCAAGCACTACAATAAATTTTGAACCTGCTACCTTACAGCCAAATTCCATACTGCCCAGGATATCTTCGTTAAGAATATTTCCCGCAATGCGGGCACTAAAAATATCGCCTAAACCCTGGTCAAATATCAATTCTGCAGATGTACGTGAATCAATGCAGCTTAAGATTACAGCAAACGGGTGCTGACCATCAGAAGTTTCGTTAGCCTGTTGTAACAGGTTGCGGTTTACTTTAAGATTGTTTACAAATCTTTTGTTACCGTCTTTTAAAAGTTCCATGGCCATTGCCGGAGAAATGGTATTTTGCATTTCTTTGGTTAATGTTTTCATTTTATTTGTTTGATTTATGTTTATAAATAGGCTGGTTCTATGTAGCTGATCTTTTCAACTGTTATGTTCTTTGTTTTGGCATTAATTTCATAATTGGCAATTAATTCCAGTATATCATGCGCTACTGATTTGGAGTTGGAAAAGTCAATGATCACTTTCGAATTGGCCGGTATTTCATCCAGTGCTTTTATCACATTCGCCTTATTAAAAAACGAAACTTCTTCTGCCAGAACCAGGTGGTGTACGGCGTGTCCCTGCGCAGTACTTAGTACATCTTTCATATAATGTGAGTTGCGGTAACTGTGGCGCAAGGTGTAAAAGATGCCGAATAAAATGCCAATGGTTATGCCCTTCAACAGATCGGTGGCTAATATACCAACCACCGTAGCCACAAATGGAATAAATTGCTCCCATCCCATTTTGTACATATGTTTAAATAGAGAAGGCTTTGCAAGTTTGTAGCCTACCATCAATAAAATGGCAGCCAAACTTGCAAGTGGAATCATATTTAATAAACCGGCAATGGTGATGGCACTAAGTAATAAGAACACACCATGTAATATTGCCGACATTTTTGTTTTACCTCCAAAATTTATATTGGCCGAACTTCGAACAATAACCTGGGTTATGGGTAAACCACCAATGAGGCCCGAAATGATATTTCCCAAACCCTGTGCTTTTAATTCTCTGTTGGTTGGTGTAACTCTTTTTTCAGGATCCATTTTGTCCGTCGCTTCTACACACAATAAAGTTTCCAGGCTGCCTACAATGGCCAACACGATGGCAACTTCGTAAACTTTTATATTACGGAGATACGAAAAGTCGGGGAAGGTAAACTGACCAAGGAACCCGGATAAATTTTCGGGAACCGGAATATTTACTACCTGGTCGGTATCCAGGCTAAAATTGAGTATGCCCTGCTGATACATATAATTCATCACAATACCCAATACCACAACCACCAAGGGACCCTGAATCAATTGAAAGATTTTATGTTTTTTAGTAAGTACGGTATCCCATAAAATTAACAGGGCTAATGAAATCGAAGCAATTAATAAAGCACCCGGAGTAAGCAAATTAAAAGCACTACCCAATGCCGAAAAAGTAGTTTCACCATCGGCCTGAAAAAAGGAAAAGTCACCTTCTGCATCTTTATCATATCCCAATGCATGCGGAATTTGTTTAAGGATGATCAACAAGCCGATACCGGTAAGCATACCTTTAATCACCGATGAAGGAAAAAAGTAGGCAATAAACCCGGCTTTTAAATAACCCAACAATAATTGAATAATTCCGGCAATTACCACGGCCAATAAAAAAGCCGGCCAGGAACCCAGGCTGGCGATAGAACCCAATACGATTACTGCAAGGCCGGCAGCAGGCCCGCTCACTCCGAGTGGAGAGCCACTTGCAATACCAACAATAATGCCACCTATAATGCCTGCAATAATACCGGCAAAAAGCGGAGCACCCGAGGCCAGCGCTATCCCTAAGCACAAGGGTAATGCAACAAAAAATACAACGATGCTTGCAGGCAAATCGCTTTTAATTTCTTTAAACATGTTTTTTAAGTTCATCATATGCTGTTGTTTTAACTTGATGGCGCAAATTTAGGGATAATATTTAAATGATAGTATTACTATCTCATAAAAGTGTAAAACTTTTTCAGTATTTTTACCGCCTTAAGTACTTAATTCTGTATTTCTGCAAAAAACAGTAGGCGATTGACTCAGATAATGGTTTAAAAATGGAATTGAAGCTGTACATAAAGATGAATGAGAAACTTTTTTTGCGTGATCCGGAACTAACCGGGTTGGGTAAAAAAATCATTCAGCATAGTATATTACTGATACATAAAAACGGGTTTGAATCATTTACATTTAAGAAACTGGCAGAAGAAATCAATTCAACCGAAGCAGGTATTTATCGTTATTTTGAAAACAAGCATAAACTGCTGATGTACATTACATCATGGTATTGGAGTTGGCTTGAGTACCGGGTTATCGTACATACATTAAATGTGAAAGACCCGGCGGAAAAATTGAAAATGGTCGTTAGATTATTGGCAACTACGGTTCAAGATGATATTAGTACAAGCCATGTTAATGAAAGTATTTTACACCAGATTATTATTGCTGAAGGTTCAAAGGCTTATTTAACCAAACACGTAACCGAAGACAATAAAGATCATTTTTTTGGACCTTATAAAGACCTTTGTGCAAAAATTGGCGACATTTTACTGGAATGTAATCCTACCTATAAATATCCCAAATCCTTATCCAGTACCATTGTTGAAATGGCCCACTTTCAGAATTTCTTCATGAATAATTTGCCGGCCCTTACCGATTTCGGAAAAGAAAAAGACGAATCGAAAGTTGTTGATTACCTGGAAGAGCTGGTGTTTGCAGCCATTCAATAAATCAATTACATACTTTAATTTTTATTACCTCCCGATTTTACAGGAGTAAGTAATGGTGGTGGTGTGGCAGTTTTCGCCGGTGCAGCATTGGTGGTTGCTGTTGGTTTACTATCTAAAGAAGCACCCACTGCAATGTCACATCGATGCCCCGGTTCTCCATGCGCCGGGTTCATACCGGGGGCTGTTTTTTGTGCAGCTGGTTGAGCTGTAGAAGTTACCGTTGTAGTCGTTGGCGGCGTAGTACTAACCACTGAAGCTGGCGGAGCTGGTTTGCTGTTTAAAGGCGATCCAACAGCAATATCACAACGGTGCCCTGTTTCTCCGTGTGGTGGATTCATACCCGGTGCTGTTTTATTAGTATTCGGAACTTCGGTCGTAGTAACGGTTGGTTGTGCCGGTTGAGTTTTCACCGCTGCTGGTTGTGCAGGGGCAGGCTTACCGTCTAAAGAACCGCCAACCGAAATATCGCAGCGATGCCCCGGTTGGCCATGCGCAGGGTTCAATTTGCCACCGGTAACTGGCGCTACTGTTTGTGGAATAGTTGTAACTACGTTGTTTTGCGGATTAAGATTAATCGAGTTGTTTTGCGGACTAACATTTACCTGGTTAAGTCCCGGAATAGTCGGGGTATTTCCAGGTAAAACAGCAGTATTTTCAGTTGTTGAATTCAACCCTTCCGATCCTGTAGTATTTTTTTCGGAGCCAGGGGGAATAATCGATTTATCGGTATATTCCTTATCATTTGAACCTGCGCAGGATACGAAAGCTAACAATGTTATAACGGCCACTGCAGTGTATATTTTGTACATAATTCTGATTTTTTGATGAGTTTTAACGCAATTTACATTTTATTGGGGTAAACTCAAAAACAGCAAATTAGTGATCATACCCACTTTAACACCTGGTATTTCAATACACCGTTTGTTATCAGTAATAAACATATAATTGATAAACAGTACGTCACTGTTTTTTATTTTTTTTTATCGTTATGTAACAATAAAGGGAAAAAAATACGGGTATTTAAAAAATACCGATTATACCAGTATGTCGTCCAAAGCCATTTGCTATCGGTATAATACCATCTAAGATTTCAACGTAGTGCTTTGGTCTACTTAGTAAATCAAGATGGTATTATACCTCAAAAATCCTTTGCAGTTTACGATATCCTTTCAATGCCCGTATAAAAATTAGCAGATTCCATTTCTTCATTTGTGCAATGCAGGATATTACTGTTTAAAATTTTTACAGCACAAAAAATGCTGTATACCCTGGTTTACCCGTCGCTGAAATTGATCAACCTCATCCGGTAGGCATTCATGGCAGTGATGCCGAGTTTTTTTATTAGCCGGTAATTTACCAACACACCAACGGGCGCACCTATAATTGGTATCAGCTGCGCCATTTTAGCCAGGTCAATATAGTCCCGGTATTCCTGCTGAAAACTACGCCAGTCAAATACATTGATATCTTCGGGCAGGGTTTTGCGTTTCTCTTCCCAATCTGTCATGTTGAGGTAAATATTTTTACGGTGTTCATCACTTGAAAAAGCCAGTTCAAAAATGTGTAACAGGTAAACTCTTTCCCGGTAATCGTGTACATCCATGCCATACAGCACGGCAATATCAAACAATAATTTCAGTTTAAGACCGATCAGTATGGGAAAATCGGCCAGGCCTAGCAGTATACCGCCGGCACCGGTAATGCCGCCCTCAATGGCGGCTGTTTTGCGGTACCAGTCTATTTTTTTTTGAACGGCCTCTTCTCTTTCCTGCAGGCTTGCATTGACCAGGGTATCGGCACTGGTATATTTGGCACCAAATAATACGCCCCGTATCATTTGCTTGATGGTGGCGGTTAAGGCCCGGTGTACTTTTTCAGGTATCCAGGTATTGATCTTTGTTTGCAATTTTTTTGAAAGCCTATTAAGCAGCGATGGCCTGCGCAGCATTTTCTTTTGCCAGGCTGATAATGCGGCACTCACCTCCCTTTCATAAGCATTCATCATGGTACATGCTTTGTGTAAAGGTACAATTACACCAGGCAGTAAGCAACTGTTTATTCTTCCTGCTAAGCAACCTGCCGGCATTGGAATACCTGTAAGCGTAGAGCAGCAAATTACCGAATGAAATGCTTAATTTCATTTAAAACAGCCGTATGAAATATTGCCAGCAATTATTCTTTTTTATTTTCCTGTTATTTTTTTCTGTAACTATCCGGGCCCAGCATAAAATTATCTGGGAAATGGCAAGTGGCGATACGGCACAACAACGGGTTTTATTCAACCAGTTGAATAATGTATTCACGGAAGCGCCCGACGCAAAAATTGAAGTAATATTTCACAGCCATTCGGTCTATGCCATGTTAAAAGATACCGGCTATTTTAGAATCCAGATCAATGCCTTAAAAAAACTAGGGGTTGTTTTTGCTGTGTGTAATAATTCGCTGAAAAAAAGAAATATAGAAAAAGGCCGCGTAATACCTGAGGCCATGATCGTTCCTGTTGCCATTTTAGAAATTGTAAAGAAACAGGAAGAAGGGTGGGCATATATTAAAGCAGGGGATTGATAAGTTTGTGAATGGCCCGGGCTGCCTGTATTTTGTTGAATACTCCCTGTAGTCAGGGCGAGGTATGCTTTAACATAGGAGAAGATTAAATACCTTTTTTTCGTATTTGCCTCATACTTCGTTTGTACCTTGTTCGCTGTTTATTCGGTTAGAAGCGAAGTAGAACGAAGGGAATATGAAAGAGACAGGCAGAAACCTCGAGGAAATATTTGGATTTTAGCATAAAATGCACCCAATGTGCGCACAGCAGCTAAACATTGCCGAAGCCAACTTTTAAACCAGCAGATGCCGTCGCCGTGCTTTATCACCAACAACTAAAGTTGGAGATTTTACAAATTTGTTTTTATTGATGGCTGCTTTTGGTGGTTGCGTTGCCGGTGATAAGATGAGGCAGTGTTATGTGCTGCTGTGTGAGATGGCTTGCGTATATGGCTAAGTAGTCACCAATAACGGTGGAAAGAATGGAGACCTGTGGCAGGCAAAAAAAATTAATTACCTGATAATTCTTTCAGTGCAATAACAAATTGGTCCAGCTCTTTTGGCGTAGTGTAAATATTTGGCGTAATGCGACATCCATGTACATTGGCATAATCAATGGCCACTGTATAAATCCTATATTTTTTTAGCAGGGTATCTGCAAGGTCGGCAGGCTTTATACCTTTAATGCCCACATTGGCAATACCGCAACTCCTTTCCTGTTGCGCAGGTGTATTCAGCAGGATATTTGGCAGGTTTCTTACTTTATCTGACCAGTAAAATTGCAGGTAACGCAGCCTTTCTTCTTTTCTTTTGGCGCCAATTTTTAAATAATAATCAATGGCATTTTCAACAGCCAGGTAAGTATGTACCGGAGGGGTGCCAATATGATTCAGGCGGTGAATATCATGCTCATTCATGTCCGCATTTTCACCCAACAAGGGCCATATATCCGCAACATTTTCTTTTTTCACATATAAGAAACCCAAACCAAGCGGTACACTTAGCCATTTGTGTAAGCTGGTGCCATAATAATCGCAATGCAGGTCAGGAATGGAAAAGTTAAAATGTGCAAAGGCATGTGCTCCGTCTACAAGTACTTTTACACCTTTACTATGTGCCATATCGCAGATCTTTTTCACGGGTAAAATATGACCTGTAATATTGATCATATGGCATACCATCAGCAATTTTGTTTTGGGTGTGATGGCATTTGCATACAGATCCACGATCTCTTCATCTGAAACGGGGTGATTGGGGATTGAGATCAATTTGTTGACAATAGCATGTCTTTTGGACACCAGTTTAAACATATCCAACATAGCCCCATAATCCTGTTCTGCCATTACAGCTTCATCGCCTGCCTGCCAATGAGTGCCGGCAATTATTAAATCCAATGATTCTGTAGCATTTCTTGTGATTACCAGTTCATCCCCGGAACAACCTGCAAGAAAAGCCAGTTTTTCAGCCATGGCTTTATTGTCATCAAATCTTCTGGTACGCATATAATAAGCACCCTGGTAGTTTATTTCACGAACATGGTTGATAAAATGCTCAAGCGTTTCCTGTGGAAGAAAACAATAATATCCATTTTCAAGATTGATATAATCGGATTTAAGCCGGTAACCTTTGCGTATCCCTTCCCAAAATTTTTCATCAGATGCTAATTCCGCGGGTATGATGTGCTCATATTTTTTTACCAGCTTTTCTAAATTGCTGAAGGCAGGAACTGCTGCAAACATGGATATGTTTTTTAAAAAGGTTCGTTTGTTCATATGTCAAGTTACGAAAAATCTAAACCCAGGGTACCATTAATAATCATTTCCCGATTTAGGTTTTGGCGGCTTTTGAGCAGGCATAACCGCTTTTTTCAATTTCCCGGTATCCTTTTTTTCGGCCGTTTCGGGTTCTGCAAAAAAATCCCCGGCAGCACTGTTACCATTATCCATTGGCATGGAATCTCCCTGGTAGAATAAACTGTCCAGGTTTACATCTGCCGGGGTAATTCCGGTTTGTGCACCGGCGGGTACGGTAAACGCTGTTAATTTACCATAGCCAAGTTTTTTATCAGCATATACTTTACTCATAAAGATTCCCCATTTGGGCAGGGCCATTTCATTACCGCCCGATGTACCTGAATAAATACGGATAAAAGGATCGTCACATCCTACCCAGGTGCCTGCAAGTAATTCGGGTGTATAGCCAATAAACCATCCATCTGTATTGTCATTGGTTGTTCCTGTTTTGCCTGCTATTTGAACGGGTATCTTATAATTACCGAGCGAACGTGCGGTTCCAAACTGAACAACACCTTGCATCAGTTCAACCATGGTATATGCAGAGGCTTCACTCATCACTTGTTTAGTCTCAGATTTGAATTCCTCCAATATATTGCCATTCTTATCTTCTATCCGCAAAAGCATTACCGGCGATACGTTATAGCTGTTATTCGGAAACATGGAATAGGATTGTAACATCTCCAGCATTGGTATTTCTGCGGCGCCCAGCGCGAGTGAAATATAGGGTGGGAGCGTGGATTTAATACCACATTGGTTGGCAAACTCAATTACTTTTTTTACGCCGAGCATATTTGTCAGCCTTACAGACGCCGTGTTTTTTGAAAAGGCCAGGCAATTGGCCAAAGTACCACCTCCGCCGCTAAAGGTCCTCATTTCTTTACCGTACTGTACCAATCCTCCGGGTATATCAGTTTCCGGCGTATAACCGGCATCTTCAACAGCCAGGGAATAGATCAATGGCTTGATGGTAGACCCTACCTGCCGGCTGGTGGTTACATGGTCAAATTTAAACCACTTATAATCAATTCCGCCAACCCAGCATTTTATTTCGCCCGACTTAGGGTCCATGGCAACAAAGGATGTCTGCAATATATTTTTATGGTACCTGATCGAATCAAACGGTGTCATCACCGTATCTTTTTCGTGTTTATCATTCCAGGCAAACACTTTCATTTTTACCGGTACGTAAAAAGTCTTTTTAATGTCTTTGGCTTTTACACCGGCCTCCTCCATGCTCTTCCATCTTTCGGTATATTTAAAGGCGGCTTCAATGGTAACCGCATGCGTTTTCCAGATCCTGTCCATATTGTTCTTCATCAGCCTATCCAGTTTTTTTTGAATTTCGGGCATATGCCGGTTCACCGCTTCCTCGGCGTATTGCTGCATTCTGCTGTCGATGGAAGTATAAAATTTAAGGCCGTCTCTATATAGGTTATAAGGTTCGCCGGTTTTTGGATTTACATGTGTTTTGCACCATTCTTTTAACCGGTTCGCCAATACCGATCTAAAGTAGGGGGCAATACCCATATTTTCATCTATTCTTTTGTAGTTTGTAACCAGCGGTTTTGATTTTATTTTAGCCGCTTCTGCTTCTGTGAGGTAATGTTGTTTACAATTAACCATGCGTTCTATAACGGTATTTCTTCTGATTAACGAAGCTTTTGGATCACCGATAGGATTATAAATAAAGCCCTTTAACATGCCAACTAAAACTGCAGACTCTTCTATTTTTAAATCTATTGGTTCTTTTTGAAAATATAGTTTCGAGGCATTTCGTATGCCAAAAATATTTCCCCAGGGTGCCCTGTTCAGGTAAAGGGTAATGATCTCCTCCTTGGTGAAGTTTCGTTCCAGTTTTACGGCAACGATCCACTCCTTTATTTTGTCTAGTCCGCGTCTTACCAAATTCCCGTGTCCCTGCTTCATCATTAATTTGGCCAACTGTTGCGTGATGGGACTTCCGCCGCCATCCGTACCCAGTTTTAATATGGCTCTTGCTACGGCTTTAGCATCAATACCGGAGTGTTCATAAAAATTTTGGTCTTCTGTGGCTATTAAAGCTTCAATTAAACGGGTTGGTATTTGGTTGTATTTTACTTCGCTCCTGTTTTCAGCATAATATTTCCCCATTAAAACACCATCGCCGGAATAAACTTCGCTGGCCAGGTCTGCTTCGGGATTCTCCAGTTCTGCTATAGATGGCATTTTTCCAAATACGCCAAAATTTGCCAAAACGAATATCAGCACAACCAGGAAAAGTCCGCCAAAAAAAACACGCCATAAAATTTTAACTGAACGCTTCATGTAAGAAATTTTGAGGGTACTTAGCACCGGCAATCTCGATACTTTAATGATATAAAACTAGGGAATGAATCCCTTTGTTGTTTAACAATTGTTAAACTTGTTTGGAATCCGGGGAAATGCGGTGGATACAGATATTAGGCTGATATTTATACCACGCGCTGAATTTTAACGTGGGCATATTGAACCGTACACAGAAACAGCATGGCGAAAAAAAATCCTGGTTAAATTGCATCCCATGATCTTCTGTATAACCTTATTAAATATCATAGTCAGCCTGCATTTCGGGTGCATGCCTTTTTCTCAAAAGCGGGATCCCTGCGAAGAAGCAAAAAGCGGTATATACGCTGCATCGATGTTTACAAAAGATAGTTTGTTCCGGGTTGCTTTAGCCAATATAAAAAATGCTTTCACATTGGATAGGAACGAACATGGCATCAGCTTTGGAAAGGACAAGGGTGGTCAACTGATCTCATCACCTGTATCCAATGGCGGCGCAACCAGTGGCCGGGTGCCTGCCATTACAAACGCTTTTGCCGATCTGCACAATCATCCCAATGATATACCTCCCGATGCCGGCGATTTCTATGGATTGATCGCCATCAATAAAAGCAACCCTGATTATAAAACCAGGTTTGTTGTAACACCGGCGGGTACGGTGTATGCCCTGCTGGTGATCAATACGTTGGTCGCCATTGCATTTACAGAAAAGTATCGGAGCCAGCCGCCGGCTTTTGCCGGAGGGCCGCCGGGCTTTCCTGTTGCCATCGTGGATGAGGCCAGAGAAATGAAATATCAACACCATTGTACCAACGAAATGGTACTGGCTTTTATCCTGGACAAATACCATGCAGGTGTTTCGTTACTGAAACAGCATAGTAATGGTGCGTTTAAGAAGATCATTACCACTGTTTCCCGGGATGGCGGTCAACTGTTATTTAGTGTGGGAAACTGCCCATGATCCTTTTGGTGGTTTTCGTCGTTCGTGCAGGCGATGCAGGATGCACACCGTCTTTATTCAGGAGCCTGGAACGACGGCTTGGGAGCACTGCCGGATTGAAGATGCATCACCATACCGATGCATCGGGAGCCGATCCCATCCTGATGTCATTTTTAATTTATCCTGGTAATTTTCGGGACCAACAACTGAGGCCTGAGTCGTTGTAAATTTGTTTTTATTGCGGACTACTTTATGTAAATTGGCCGGAGTTGTTAATCCCGAAATACCCGGTAAACGGGTTAGCCAGCAGCTTCTGCCGGTGAGCTGGTTTGTTTACCTTTGCCTTGTTTACTTCAACAAAAGCGAAGAAGATAAATAATAGTAATTGAAAAATAAGCCGATACATTTTAGTAATAAATTGATCAGCTTTTCCGGATTATTTTAAGGAGGTAAAAAAATCAGTTTCTAATTGGGTTTACCGATTATACCAGTATGTAGTCCAAAGCCAGGTGCTATCGGTATAATACCATCTAAAATTTCAACGTAGTGTTTTGGACTCCTATTAAATCAAGCTGGTATTATTTATGGCGGAACCAGCAATCCTTCCGCTCTTTTTCATAGGCTTTAAAAACGGTGTTTACGGGATAGCCGTGTATCAAATGGTCATTAAAACAGGTACGTGCCAGGTAATTAAAAGCCCCCATATCGCCGGTGTAAGCGCTGGAGTTGTTGCGGTTATATTGTTCGTGGATGGCAGCAAGCTGTTCAATAAAAGTCTGCATCACTAAACTGCTGCTGCCAATGATGCCACAATTGAGCAATGCATCCTGTTTGAAATCTGTTTCAAAGGCCGTATAATCAGCGATACCATTTCGTAAATGGGCCGCATGGGCTGTCATCCATTCATTGTTTAATTGTATGGGTTCATCACCGCAAAACAAAGTACCGGCATTGCCTGTAAACAATGGCTCGATAAAAGGATTTTTCATCAGGACGATATCAGAAACATCGGTAATAAACAGGCTGGTAATTTTTGTGGCATGCAACCTTAAAAATTCCCGGTAAATAATGTACCTGTAAACATTTGGGTTAAAAGCAATATCATGCACAATATGGATAAAATGTAACTGTTCATGCTGATGTGCAGCACAGGTTGCTGCACTGAAATTATTATGAAAAAGAATGCCGTTTACTGATTGTGCTTTCAGCGATGCAGCCCATTCTTCTACCAGGGTAAAATCATCGTCAGGTAAAATGCCGCTTCGGTTTACATCATATATGCCGGTAAGCTGGCATGCCATTACAAGCGGCAAACCGGGTAAAAACGGAAACGGAAGGTTGTTGCTAAACAAGGGCTTTACTATTTTTTATTTTCATGTTAGTGCAGATGCTGCCTGGAATATTGCGGTAATAAATATAGCTGCGCAAGTCTACTTTTTTTACCCTGAAATGGAGAGAAGCCTGTTCAAAAAAGTAAGCGTCTGCTGCATAAATATCCTGGAACCGAAGCAAGGTAAAAACTTCCTTTTTACCAAATAGTGTGGCGAATAATATACAGTCATCTACATGAACTAACCGGTTGTTGTCGTGCTTGTCCGGTACGTAGTGATCTTCTTCTTTATCTACAATAGTGGTAGTGGTAGATGCAATAAGATCGCTATCATTCATTTGCTGCAGGCAATTGCTCAGGTGGTTGGGCTTATATTCATCATCAGCATCCAGTATGGCAATATACTTTCCGTTGCTATTGATGATGCCCCTGTTAATGGATTTTGATTGTCCGCAGTTCTGATGTCGGATGTAGGTTATTTTATCTTCGTGATTTTTGGTATAATTCAGCAGCTGGTTTTGTGAATCATTATTACTGCCGTCATCGATCAGTATCAGTTCCACATCATTAAAATCCTGGCCAAGTACCGAATCGATGGCTCTTTTTATCAAATAAAATGACGTGTTGTATACGGCAATCAGTACAGATATGGCAGGGCTTTTTCTCACGTAGAAGTATGGCTTTTTAAATGGTTATAAAAATGTAAACGGAATAGTAATACTTGCTAAAGGCCGTAAATATCAATAACAGAGTAACAGGTGAATATGTTGCAAGTTAAGAAGAAGTTGGATTTTTAATTTACTATGGCAAAGGATAGTTAAACACTATTTAAATTTAAATTGTTAATCGAGGTTTTTTTTCCATCATATTCTTTGCTCTTTGGTTCATGATGAGAGGCTGATTTACTGGCTCAAATATGTTGCACAGGCATTTTGCCCACCTATAAATAGCGGTTTGAGATACTCCCGAAAAGAAAAACAGATCGAACAACAGCTTTATTCATGCAATAAATATCGGGTTACATTAATTATACCGATTATACGAGTATGTAGTCCATAGCCATTTGCTATCGGTATAATACCATCTAAGATTTCAACGTAGTGCATTGGACTCCTATTAAATCAAGATGGTATTACACGTCACTTCCGGCTTTATAAACACCTGTGATAGCGGATATTGATGAAAACAGGATATGGTCATTGTGTGGCGGTTTGCCGTGGATCACAAGATTAGGTTGGTGCCTTGTTTTGGCAACAATAGGGCGGCATAAATGAGAACAGCTGCCGTGAAAATTTATAAAGCCAATGCACCGTATATGGTAGATGCCAAGTTAGTTCATGTTCACTTCTATCTCCTTGTTATATGCTGTGTTTAACCAGTTTGGCAAGGCTTTACGGCATACCCAGTTTTTGAATAACCGGGTGCTTAAAACGGTATTAATGCCTAATGAAAAAACCCAACCGGGTATAAAATTTACAATGCGGTATATCTTTTCTTCGGTTAGCAGTCTTTTGTGTACTTCGCGGTAATAATGGGTAAACATCTGTTCGCTGAAATCGTTTTTTTCAGTTGCTCGCTGTAAAAATTTGGCCGCAACATAGCCGGAGATCATCCCCGATCCAATACCTTCTCCCGAAGTAGGGCAAACCAGCGAGGCGGCATCGCCCAATAATATCCACCCGTCGCCATGCAGTTTACGGCCACTGCCCGACATGGGAATACCCCATCCCCGGACAGGTTCATCTGCCCGCGCATTTTTGAAGCGACTTATCAGTACCGGATCAGTTTTTATGAGATCTTCAAATTCTTTTCTTACGTTAATATTATGTTTGGCAATATAGCTACTGGCCATACCATAGCCTACGTTGGCTTTACCGCCAGGCAGGGGAAAGATCCAGAAATAAGACATTGGCAGCCTTGCAGGAAAATATACATCCAGCAGGTTATCGACATGCATGCCTTCTATACCCGTCCAGTATTGCCTTACCGCACCGGCATAATTATTCCTGTCTATCTTACGAACGCCAAGGTATTTCAGCAATATGGAGTGATCACCATCGGCGCCGGCCAAAAAGCCGGTTTCAATTTCTACCTGGCCTTCGGGGCCGGTTCCTTCCAGCTTCCAGACTCCGTCTTCTCTTGTTATTTTTTCTATACGGGTAGATAATTGTACATCTGCAATATTGCGGTCAATTTTATTCACCAAAAGATTATCAAAGTCAATTCTTTTGCTTACAAAAAAAACGGGTTTATGATCAATGGCATTGCTGCTTCCGTTGGATGGCCGCATAATATTGACCATCCGGCCGGTTGGCAAAATAAACCGGAAGCCTTTGGATGGGGTAAAACTTTTTGAATTGGCCGGCAATTCATGTTTAACGATGTTTGGATCAATATGATTTAATACCCTGATGGTATTCATGTCCAGCCCGTCACCACACACTTTATCGCGGGGAAAACCGGCAGCATCTACAATAACATGTTTAATACCATATTTACACAAAAATATGCTGCCGGTAGCGCCGGCAGGCCCTGCACCAATAATACAAACAGCGGTCTTTATTTTTTTGAGCGGCATGATGAAATCCGGTGCCGGGTTTTTATTGGTTGTCCGACACTCAAATATAAAGTAAAATGAAACGGCAGCAGTTTCTATATGTATGGCCGCAGAAATTTTGAATGATAATCCGGAGATCGTGTGATCCCTTCATCATTTTGGGTTTAATTTCGTGATTGTGGAAAGGAATATTTGTGCCGGCGAAGGAGTAAAACTCACTGGCGCAAGGTGTGCCCGTAATTATTACCAATTGTTTACCGAAATGATGATCCTCTTGTGTCTTTTCACAAGTTTGAGAGTCACATAGATTGTTAAACCCGGGAATAGCTATTGATATTTGTTCAAAAGTACTCTTTACAGGAATATAATCATTAGAATCTATAAACCTTGAGTGTGCTACATCATTCCTTATGAAGACTGGTATATTTATATTATTAATTAAAATATCTCTATTCGTAATCCCTATCGAATCACCAATTATTTCAAAGTTTGGATTTTTGTTAATCAGTCCGATTAAATCAGACCAGCCTAAATAATAAAACGGGTGTAAAAGATTTGTTGATTTTTTTGTTTTCTCAAGTTTAATTTCCTTACGAATTTTAGATAAATAAATATCAGTAGCGTCTGGTATTAATTGATTTTGAGTTGCATCATAAATCCGATTCCCTATCGTCTTTAGTGAATCAAGATGCACTTGACCTAAAAACTTTTTTGTCCATTCAGTAACGCCTTTATCCTGCCGCCGCTTGGGCTTCGACCAGCGGCGATTTAATTGTGGAGTTTGTTATTATTTCGGTCGGTTGGAGCCAGCAACGCCGTTGGTCAAAGCCCAGACGGCGGCAAGCATTGCGCCAGTTATGAAACTTACCTACGGCGGCAAAATATTATTTATTGATTAAGTGTTGCCATTTATATTCTCGTAATCTTGTAAAGGTTTCCCAATGGTATGCGGATGAAAGGATTGCGACGCAACGATGACGCTATGAAATACTAAAGTTGGTATAAAAAAAATCCCGGCAATGAACTCGCCGGGATGTAAATAATTTATTGAGATGCTTCCTTCGTCAGCATGACAGCCGCCCCTTCGACACCGCTCAGGATTACCCCTCAAAATACTTATGAAAATAAGGTATCGTCTCTATGCCCTTATAAAAATTAGCCAGGTCAAATTTTTCATTCGGACTGTGCAGGTTATCGCTGTCCAAACCAAAACCCATCAGTACTACTTTGCAGTTTAATTCTTTTTCGAATAAAGTGCAAATGGGTATGCTCCCACCACCACGAACAGGTATGGGTGTTTTACCAAAGGTGGTTTCCATGGCTTTGCTGGCGGCTTTGTAAGCGCTGCTGTCGATAGGTGTAAGGTAGGGTTCGCCGCCGTGGTGCAGTGTGGCTTTTACGGTTACACAGGGCGGTGCAATGGTATGCAGGTGGTTTATTAACAGGTCGGCAATTTTGCTGCTGTTTTGGTTAGGTACCAGCCGGGCAGATATTTTTGCAAATGCTTTACCTGGTAAAACCGTTTTGGCGCCTTCGCCGGTATAACCACCCCAAATGCCGTTTAGCTCCAGGGTTGGGCGTATGCCGGTACGTTCGTTGGTGCTGTAGCCGGCTTCGCCCCAAAGTTCAATCACGCCCAGGTCGGCCTTGTATTCGGCTTCATTAAAAGGCGCTTCGGCCATCAGGGCTCTTTCTTCGGCAGGTGATTCCAGCACATCGGCATAAAAACCGGGTATGGTAATTTGGTTGTTCTCGTCGTGCAGGCTGGCGATCATTTTTGCCAGTATGGTAATGGGGTTGGCAACAGCACCGCCATACACACCACTGTGCAGGTCGCGATTGGGGCCGGTTACTTCTACTTCAATATAACTAAGGCCTCGCAGGCCAATATCCAGGCTAGGCGTGTCCAAACTAATAAGAGCTGTATCGCTGATGAGCACACAATCGGCTTTTAATAATTCTGTATTTGCCTTAACATAAGTTGATAAGTTCGGGGAACCCACTTCTTCTTCACCTTCAATACAAAATTTAATATTGTTTTGAAGGGTGTTGGTTTGTATGAGTGTCTCCAATGCTTTTACGTGCATATAAAACTGGCCCTTATCGTCGCAACTGCCACGGGCAAAAATTTTACCGTCGATGATGGTTGGGTCAAAGGGGCCGCTTTTCCAAAGCTCCAAAGGCTCGACGGGTTGCACATCATAATGGCCATATACCAGCACGGTTGGTTTGCCTGGATCCACAATTTTTTCAGCATATACAATGGGGTGACCGTCCGTTTCATGAATCTCTGCTTTGTCAACACCGGCTTCTATTAAACGTTGTTTTACGGCTTCGGCGCAGGCGACCATATCGGGTTTATGTTCTGTTTTTGCACTTACACTGGGAATGCGCAGCAACGCCAATAACTCTTCTAAAAAACGGTCTTTGTTTTTTTCCTGATAATCTTTCCAAACTTGCATAGTTGTATTTTTTGAGTATTGATATGTAAAAACCGGGGCAGCTAAATTAAGGTTTTTAAGTTGCAAAACAGCGTATGTTAAAAAAGATTAAAAATGACAGAAATCAGCTTTTTTGATTTTGCTGATTGATGCTGATGTACTTTTTTTGTACCAGATTGTTTGTCAATTTATCAGCCTTTGTTTTAGTTGGATCGCACTTGGTTCTGTCTAAAGCAAAGGCTGAGTCGATTTAGGGAGGTAATGGTGATGAATAGGAAACGGATTACACAGATTGGATGGATAAAAATGGATCTGTTCTGCTTCGCAGAAAGGGATTTAGGAGGAAGTTGCTGCGCAACCTGGGGATCGCAACACGAAGACACGAAGATTTTTTTTGCCGGGAAGGCGGGAAGTCGTCTATAAATTTGTTACCGTCTTTCCGGCTTCCCGGCAAAATTTTAGTACTTTATTTTTGGTAAGTGAAAACCATTTTTTCCGCAGGCACTTGAGAACACGGATTACACAGATTGGATGGATAAAAACGGATCTGTTCTGCTTCGCAGAAAGGGATTTAAGAGGAAGTTGCTGGGCAACCTGGGGATCGCAACACGAAGACACAAAGTTTTTTTTGCCGGGAAGGCGGGAAGTCGCCTGGAATTTTGTTACCGGCTTTCCGGCTTCCCGGCAAATTTTTAATATTTTATTTTCCGGTAAACAAAAACCAAAAGCCCGGTGAGCAAATAAAGTACTGCAATTATTGCCAGTAACCATTTTACTATTGAAACAAATGTTGTACAAAATGCAATCGTTGGTGAACCCTGGTTATCCAGGGTGAGTAACATGCCTGCATTTTCAACCACATCTAAAAGGCCGGCAAGTAATGCGCCTTTGGCAATGAGGTTTCCTGCTTTTGCAACAGGGCCAATGTTATTTGTTGCGATTTTTTTACAGGCAAGAAATAGAAATCCTGCATAAAAAAACAGGAATAAAAAATCCCAGTAGGTATTGATCTTAGCAGCCGCAATATTATTTGTTTGCACCCATGCGTTTATGATGGGTGTTGTTTTTGACGTGTTGTAGGCAAACTCCAGGTCAAAAATGCCCATACGTGCTGCGGGTGTTTTTAATGTGGCGCCGGTTTTAGCCATCACAATCATCATGACTATGGTACCGATGAAGAAAAAAGGGAGCAGTAATTTTCGCATATACTAAAGTTAACGTCAAAAGGCTTTGGACTGCATACTGGTTTAATTGGTATTATTTATGGCTTCATTAAAAATAAGGAAAAAATCACGTTGCTGCCCGGTACTGGGCGTTTTATGCAATACCTGCCCGTCGGTATCAATTACGCTTTGTATATTTTTTTGATTCCAGGGTGTGTGATACATACTCCCGCATCCGGATCACCATATTTTCCTGCTTGTCATTTTCGGGTTTTAAAGCCCGAACAATATCGCTGATACCATGCTGTGCCGAAATTTATTGCTCCCTGATCTTTTGGAGGAACGCTGAAGTCTTTACCTGGTCTTTGTATACATTTTTCTCCGATACATCTTGCAAAATTTTATGCTGGTGAGCGTAGAACCAATCTCATCATGGAGGTCTTTGGTAATATTGTTCCTGATCCCGGTTTACAACCCACCGGCAGTTTTTATAAAGTCAGCCATTTTTTTTGGTATGTAAATAGTATGCTTGTTCCCAAGCATTGGATAAAGTACATAGAGAACTCATGAATTAATTGCTGCAACCCGTCTGTTTGCGGGCCCATCCTCTTAACAGATAATTCTGGGGATTGTCATGAATAGCTTAACCTGTTGCCTGGTCTTGTTTTTTCCTAAAGATCTTTTTAATTTTTTTGTATGCCCGGTTATAATATTCTTTGTTAAAAAGCTGGGAGTCGTTCATGGCTTTGTAGGTCAGGAAAAGACCAACCGGAGTAAGTACCAAAACAGCCAGCCACATGCCGATATAAGGTGGCAGCATGCCTTCTTTTACGAATTTTTCGCCAAACATATTCAACAGGTGAAACAGCAAAAAGAAAACAATAGCTACCACCAATGGCATACCCAACCCGCCTTTACGAATGATAGAGCCTAAAGGGGCACCAATAAAAAACAGTACAAAACAGGCCATGGATAAAGAAAACTTACGGTGCCATTCTATGTTGTGGTAATTTATTTCTGATCTGCGGCCGTCAATTTGGGTTCCTGTATTTTCAACGGTGTATTTTAAATTTGTTGCTATGGTTATAGCGGCATCACGAACTCTAAACCTTACCGAATCGGGCAGGATAGAATCAAATTTGCTGTATTGGGTTTGTATGGCAGGCAATTTATTTTTGCTGCTATCGGCCTTTGAAGCAAAGGGTAACGTCCCGGCCATGGATCTGAACATCCGGTTCTGCATGGTATCATTCAGTTTATTCAATGAATCAATCGAAGCATTGATTTGCCGGGCACTCAGCATTTTGGAATTCGTACGGTAAATGCTGTCGTTGGTTGTTTGTTTTTGTAAGGAGCTTAAGTCAAACAGTTTTTTAAAAGAGCTGAATTTCAGCCTGATAAATTCTGTTGTGGAATCATACAGGTTTCCGTTTTCCTGGTAGCGGGTCCCGTTTTTCAGATTGAATTCTAAAAATTTTTTATCGGCCGAAACGGTCATCACACCAGTTTCTGCAATAATGCTGTTGTTTTGAAGCGGGTTGGTTTGCTCATAAATTAAAACATTACGAATGGTCCTTCCGTCAGGATCTTTTTTACCCGCTTTAATGGCATAGTTTGGGATGTAGGTAAAGAAAACACCTTCTTTCAGATCGAAAGCAGGTTTTTTATAAAAGATATCATTATACAGCGCCACAAATTTTAAATTGGCATAGGGTATCACGTAGTTTGCAAATACAAATGTTATTCCACTGAATAAAATCGCTACCCATATTAATGGCCGCATAAAACGCAGTAAAGAGATACCCGAAGATTTAATGGCAACCAGTTCAAAGCTTTCGCCCAGGTTACCAAAAGTCATGATGGAAGAGATAAGTATAGCGATGGGCATGGCCAGCGTGAGCATGGACGCACTTATATACCATAAAAACTGCCCGATGGTAATAAAGTCCAAACCTTTGCCCACCAGGTCATCCAGGTATTTCCACAGGCCCTGCATCATCAAAACAAAAAAAGCAATAAAGAACGTGATGATAAACGGCCCGATAAAAGATTTAAGAATAAGTTTATCTAATTTCTTAATCATGAACAGCAAAGGATAAAATAAAAATTAATTGGTGTAATTTGATGCGCTATGCGCAATTTTTCAAAATTAATGCTTTCTGATGAGGAACAGCAATTGGTGAACAACCCCGGTTGGATTTTAACGAAACGGATAATTATTAATAAGGTTGATCAAATACTGGGTTTGTTATCCGAAAGCCAGAAACAGATCATTGAACATGAAAAAGACTGGTTGCCTCCGGCCGTGGTACAATCAACGCCTAAAATAGCGAAGGGCGAAAATTACTTACAGCTGCCTTACCTGTTGCTGGATTATCCAAGGTGTTTTAACGGGGAGCACATCTTTGCCGTGAGAACGATGTTCTGGTGGGGAAATTTTTTCAGCATTACGTTGCAGTTGTCAGGAGCCTTTAAAGAAAAATTCGAAAAGAAAATAATGGCTGATATAAGATCTGTAAAGCAGGAATTATATATCTGTATTCATCAAAGTCAATGGCATCATCATTTTGGCGGGGATAATTATGTACCGGTAAAACAGTTGTCTGTGCAGGCATTTAACGAAATTGTTTTAATGAAACCGTTCATAAAACTGGCCATGAAATTTCCCTTACATCCATGGCATGATGTACCGGTGTTGCTTGATCATTCTTTTAATGAAATAATTGCAATGCTGAAGGACTAACTGCCCAGGCGGTGAAATAATTCCTTAACCTGGTATTCCCATAACTGGCTTTGGTCTTTAATTTCTTTTTTATCTGCAAAATCACTGATCACCAAAATGGTTTGATTGGTTACTTCTGATTTGTCAATACGCCATTCAAAGTATTCGTCTTTGGTCATATAGTCCCAGCGAAAGCGGACAAACTTGGCCTCTTCACTGTCTAATAATTCAGCTTTGTCTTCCGTGCCATTCCAGGTAAAACTAAAGTGGCCGTCACGTTCATCAACTTTATCTGCAAACCACTCTTGTAATCCTGCAGGTGTCCTCAAAAATTCATACAAAATGCCCGGAGAACATCTAACAGGGTATTCAAGTGTATATAATACTTTTTTACTCATCCTTTTTATTTAAACAACTTTGTGTTGTTGCAATAATAACAAAATAAATTACAGTACAAATTATTTATTTATTTTTATTTGTTTTAGTTATGCACATAAAAAGTTAAACAAAATGGAATTTAAGCTACTGAGCCCCAGTGTTTTAGATTTATTTTTTTGGTATCATATCATAAAAAGTATAAATTACGGTAATAAGTACTTTCGTAATTAACAAATTCTTAACTCAAAAACTATTTCATATTTAACCATTAAACCTCCGGCTTATGAGCATGCGTCAGCTAAAAATCACGAAGTCTATTACAAATCGTGAAAGTCAGAGTTTAGAAAAGTACCTGCAGGAAATTGGTAAAGTTGAATTGATAACGCCCGAAGAAGAAGTTAAATTGGCGATCAAAATAAAACAGGGCTGTCAGCTATCGCTTGAAAAATTAACGAAAGCCAATCTGCGTTTTGTAGTTTCCGTTGCCAAGCAATATCAAAACCAGGGCTTAACCTTACCCGATCTTATCAATGAAGGCAATCTCGGATTAATTAAAGCGGCACAGCGTTTTGATGAGACCCGTGGATTTAAATTTATATCCTATGCGGTATGGTGGATACGCCAAAGCATTTTACAGGCACTGGCCGAGCAATCGAGAATCGTTCGTTTACCCTTAAATAAAGTTGGATTAACAAATCGTATCAGTAAGGCATATTCGCAATTGGAACAGGAGTATGAAAGAGAACCAACGCCCGAAGAACTGGCTTTTATTTTAGATATGGATCCCGATGAAATAGCCGCTACACTGGGTATTGCTGCCAGGCATGTGAGTATGGACCAGCCTTTGTCTGACGGCGAAGACAGTACGTTAATTGATGTATTGATCAATCATAATGCCGAAAAAACTGATGATGCACTCGCATTTAAAGCATCATTAAAAACAGAAATAGAACGTTCGCTTAGTACGTTAACCGAAAGGCAAAAAGATGTGATCCGTTTCTTTTTTGGCATTGGCGTAGATCATGCGTTGAGCCTCGAAGATATAGGCGAACACTTTCACCTTACCCGGGAAAGGGTGAGGCAGATAAAAGATAAAGCCATTACCAAACTGCGCACCGCATCCCGATGTAAACTATTAAAATCATACCTGGGAGCCTGAATGCTTCCCTGGTTTTGTAATGAACAGCCTGTTACCAGTGCTGTTTTTGTTTTTTTACAAATGTTCATCAGCCTGTACATTTATTCAACTGGATTTGAATTAAGGTTTTAATTTTACTTAATTTCCCCGAAATTTGCACAACTATTAAATTACAATAAATGTCAATTGAAATTAAAGTTCCAACTGTTGGAGAAAGTATCAGTGAAGTTACCCTTGTTAAGTGGCACAAGAAAGATAATGAATATGCCGAGCGGGACGAAGTGATTGCTGAGTTGGAAAGTGAAAAGGCAACATTTGAACTAAATGCCGAGCAGGCAGGTACCATCCAGACCATTGCCAAAGAAGGCGATACGCTTCATATTGGTGATGTGGTTTGTATAATTGATACTGAAGCAGCACACCCCAGGGAGAGATTAGAAACAACTTCTGCAGAAACTGAATCTAAACCAGCAGCAACCAGCCCATCCGCTGATGTTTCAGCAAAAGTGGATTTAAAAGCACCATCAGATATTAAAGCTACGCCGGTTGCGGCAGCAATTATTGCTGATAAGAAAGTTGATGTTAAGGCAGTGTCTGCAACGGGTAGCAATGGCAGAATAATGAAACAGGATGTAATGGATGCGCTGAATAATCCGGGCCGCAGGCCAGGCACAAACCTGTTTGAAAGAAATGAACGGGAGCAGAAAATGAGCAACCTGCGTAAAACCATCAGCAGGCGACTGGTTGAAGCAAAAAATACGACAGCCATGCTCACCACTTTTAACGAAGTGGATATGAGTGCTGTAATGGAGATCAGGAAAAAGTACAAGGATAAATTTAAAGAATTGCATGGCGTTAATCTTGGCTTTATGAGTTTCTTTACCAAGGCCTGTACCTATGCTTTGATGGAATGGCCATCGGTAAATGCTTACATCGACGGAGAAAATATCGTGTACCATGATTTCTGCGACATTTCAATTGCCGTAAGCGCTCCAAAAGGCCTGGTGGTGCCTGTTATACGCAATGCCGAAAGTTTAAGTATGGCAGGTATTGAAGCTACCGTTGTAGAACTGGCTACCAAAGCCAAAGAAAATAAATTAACGATTGAAGAAATGACCGGTGGAACTTTTACGATCACCAATGGCGGTATTTTTGGTTCCATGATGAGCACACCCATCATTAATATTCCGCAATCAGCCATTTTAGGAATGCACAATATCCTGCAAAGGCCGATGGCTATTGACGGGCAGGTGACAATCAGGCCCATGATGTACCTGGCATTGAGTTATGATCACCGGATCATCGATGGCCGGGAATCGGTTGGATTTTTGATCAGGGTAAAAGAATTACTGGAAAACCCCGAACTGATGTTATTCGGTAAAGACCCGGTGATGAGTCTGTTGGAACTTTAATAAGCTAAGAGAACAGAAGAGTTAAAAGAGTTGAAAGCGTTTACATGCAGCTCTCGTTTTTCCTCCTTTTCTCTTTTGACCTCTTAGCCCCAAATAATTTTAAGCCTGCATTTTAATACTGCAGGCTTTACTTTTGCTCTTATGCGTTACCATTCCTATTTGAATTCTGCAAAAAAAATAATTGAAACCTACCGGGGAGACCTGCCCTTTGCTATCTTTCTAAAGAAATATTTTTCGGCCCACAGAAAATATGGCGGAAAGGATAGAAAACAAATTGCTGCACTATGCTTTGATTTTTATCGCCTGGGTAAAGCCATACCAAAATTGCCTGTTGAAGAAAAAATAATTGCAGCCTCATTTTTATGTGAAAATACAAGCAGTGCATTCCTGCATTTCCACAAACCTGAATGGAACGGGATCATTACCAAACCGGCAGCAGAAAAATTAAAAGTTTTGGGTTTTGCAATTGACGAGCTGTTTCCCTGGCAGGATGAATTATCTGCCGGTATTGAGTTTGAAGCTTTTGGGCTTTCTTTTTTTAACCAGCCTGATCTGTTTTTGAGGATAAGACCCGGCTATAAAGAAGTAGTTATCAAAAAACTACAGGATGCGGGTTTTAAATTTGAACTGGTTAACAACAATTGCATCGCACTACCCAATTCAACAAAACTTGATGCCCTCTTAGAAATTGACAAAGAGGTTATTATCCAGGATCATAATTCGCAGCAGGTTCTGGACTACCTGAAAACAGCAGATGTCCCTCATCCTGAATCAAGTATCCAGTATCAAGAATCAAGTACCCGGAATCCGGGATCCGGCACCCCCATTTCCGTTTGGGATTGCTGCGCAGCCAGTGGCGGCAAATCCATTTTAGCATATGATATTTTTAATGGACAGGTTAACCTGTCTGTTTCGGATATCCGGGAGAGTATTTTAGCTAACCTCAAAAAGAGATTTGAAACCGCCGGTATCAAAAACTACCAATCCTTTATTGCAGATCTTTCTGTACCAAATTCCCCACTCCCGACTCCCGACTCCGGGCTACTGACTCCCAACTCCCGACTCAGTTCTCCCGTGTCTCAACTGATCATCTGCGATGCACCCTGCACGGGCAGCGGTACCTGGAGCAGAACACCGGAACAGTTATATTATTTTAAAAAGAAGACAATTGATGCGCATGTTCATATGCAACAAAGGATCGTTGCTCATGTAATTCCGCATCTACCGGGCAATGGACTTTTTATATACATCACCTGCTCGGTATTTAAAGCAGAAAATGAAGAGATGGTGAACTTCATCAAAGAAAAATTCCAGCTTCAGTTATTGCAGATGGAATTGTTAAAAGGTTACAACTATAAAGCCGACACGATGTTTGTGGCGGTTTTTAAAAAGACTGATCTTATTGTCGTACGATCTTTTTAACGATTTCTTTTTTGTCATTCAATCTTACCGTAACCAAATAAACACCGGCACCCATTTTTTTCATGGGAATGCTATAGGTAGTTGCGCCGGCAACCTGTTGTTTGGTTGAACGGTAAACAAGCTGGCCTGATGAACTATGAATTAATACATCCACTTTTACGGTAGTTTTTCTTTCTACCAAAACCCTCAGGTCATCTTTCACCGGGTTAGGGCTGATGATAATTTGCTCCGTTAAAACTGCAATACAAATCTGTGGATCATTGCCAATGGTTACCAGGGCCGTATCGGCACAGGTAAAACTGTTTGTAGCAATCAATTGATATACTCCCGCCGCCAAAACTGCAGATGGGTTCAAAACCGCCGTTGCGCCCAGTGACCAGCTGGTGGTTAATCCTGTTGTTGTAAATAGGGTTGTTAAGTTACCTGTACTGTCGGTGCATTTTGTTAAAGACTGATCAGCACCCAAATTTGGTTTTGGATGGAAAGAAAGATTAAGAAGCGCGGTATCGGCACAACCACTGGTATTGATCGCAATCAATTGATAAGTACCGGCGGTAAAAACTGAAGCAGGTGTAGCAATCGTATTGCCCCCCATGGTCCAGTTTGCGGTAAGGCCCGTGGTTACAAATTGTGTGGTAAGATTTACGCCGGTGCCGGGGCAAACAGTCACCGTTTTATCGGCACCTACATTTGGGCGGGGTGTAAAGTTGATGGTCATACTGTCTAAATAAAAACTGGTATCCGCAGCAATATTCATTTTAAAACGGTATACAATTCCGCTTGTTGGAAAATTGCGGAGATCATCGGTATAAGAAAAATTCCGGGATTGAAAGGCGCCATTGGATGTTTGCGTATGGATAAGGGTATAACCCGTTTGACCAGGTAATTTTCTTTCTACCTCCATACTGATGACGGAATCTGTTTTTGCGTTCCATTGTAAATGAACTGCACAATTACTTACCGAAGACTGTCGTGTGAATAATTGTTTGATCAGTTTTACAAAAGCCTTTTTCATGTCCGGAATTCCGTAACCAACCCGGTCATTGGGATTGGTGGCCCTGGTGGCCGATTCCTGCATTACAGTGATGATCCGCATATTATTTACTTCAGGAAAAGCCTGCCACAGGCAGGTGGTTAGCCCGGCCATATTAGGGCAGGCAAACGAAGTGCCGCTGCCAAATGATGGCTGGCCAGTTGAGGAGTTTGCTATCACGGCTGATACACCAACTGCTGCAACCGCAGGTTTAATTTGTCCGTCGCTGCTCGGGCCATAGCTGCTGAAGCCTCCCACATTACCCGCTGTATTAACAGCACCAACAGCCATTACACTATCTGCATCGGAAGGCGTAATGATATAATGCCAGGAACTGTTACCCTCGTTCCCGGCAGCAATTACGCAAATGATGCCTTTTTTGGCTGCCATATCCGCCCCTCTTGCACTCAGGGTTGTATTGCCATTTAAATCAGTGGCATACGTATAATTGAAAATGGGGTTGTCGAAAGTAAAATAACCCAAAGAGGTAGACGAAATATCAATACCCAGGCTATCGGCTCTTTCCATGCCGGTTACCCAGTTCTGTTCTTCAATGGGATACTCACTGCCAACATCTTCGGTACGATATAAATAAAAAGAAGTTTTGGGAGCTGTACCCATAAATACACCTGGTATGTTGGCAGCAATGGTGCTTAAACATTGCATACCATGGGGGTGATCTTCATCAACACTGGCATTTCCGGTAACAAAGTCCCAGGTACCCAAAACCTGGTTATTGTTTCTGATGCTGTCAAATGTGGGCAGCGATAAATAATGGAAAAACCCGGCATCTAAAACAGCCATATGCATACCTTGCCCCCTGAAACCACGGTTGTGTAAAAATTCGCCGTTATGAATATGTACCTGTCCAAAACTTAGTCCGTAATTATAATAATCGGCAGTAATGATATTTGTTGCAATACCGGATGTCTCCGCTAATTCGGCATCTAATTTTTTATTGACAGGAACAACGCCCTGGTTATTCCTGGGAGCCAGGGGGGAGGTGCTGATCACAAAAGGGAAACTGCTTATTTTAACCAAAGCCGCAGCATCGGTGGTTTGTATGGCCACCTGGTTTAACCATTTGGAGGTATTCAATATGGTTACCGCACCTGTCATCCTGATGCTGTCAATATATCTTGGGGTAATGGGTAAATCAGTTGAATCTAAACTGATATTTTGCCTGGTTCTTCGGTCTAGCGATCGTTGTGTAAGGTATTGAATGGGATTACTGATGCTAAAGGGATTAGTGCCTTTATCCTTTAACCGCACAATATATTTAGAGAATTGGGCAGCGCATTCAGTATTGGCGACAAACGATCCGATCAAAATAAGCAGTATAATTTTTTTCATGGTATTCATTTAAACTAAAAAGGACCCGGTTTTTTTTAAATTTTACGGGTTAAAGTTAAAATTAAATAATTTAAAAGCCCCGTTAAGCACAAAACCTTTGGTAAATGATTGTAAAATCAAATGCTTTTATTTTACAACCTTAAAAATTCAACCACATATTGTAAGCCGTCTAAACTTTTAAGCTTTGCAAAATAAATGCCGCTTTTAAGCATAATCATTTAAATATTCATGCAGGTTTTGTTTTTTATATTGATGGTTGATATGATTTCCCCTTTTGAATTAGTAATACCAACTTGATTTAATAAGTATTCCAAAGCAATACGTTGCAATCTTAGAGGTTATTATACCGATAGCAAATGGCTTTGAACTACATACTGGTATAATCGGTATAATATCCAGTCGGTTGTTTGTTCTGCCAAATTAAATGAACTCAAAAAGACATAAACAAAGGCTACGTAAGACAGGTAGATTTTTCTCACAAATGCCAAGGTTTACATGTATTTCTTCAGTTGCCGTAAGTTGAGGATTTTTGTGGGATTGAAGAATAATAATATTAATATTTGATTAGTATCAGCAAATTACCAGAAACATTTAGATTAATAAATCCGGTAAAGCGCTGCTTTCTCCTGCCTGTTTTCTTAAGGTTGAATAATTTTTAACTATTATACGCCCATTTCAACCAGGTTGCTCCCCAGGTGAAACCACCACCAAAAGCGGCCAGGATCAGGTTATCACCCTTTTTAAGCCGCTTTTCCCATTCCCATAAGCATAATGGAAGTGTGGCGGCTGTTGTGTTTCCATATTTTTCAATATTGATCATCACTTTTTCCTTTGGCAGTCCCATCCGGCTTGCCGTAGCATCTATAATGCGCAGGTTGGCCTGGTGCGGAACCAGCCAGGCAATATCATCACCGGTTAAATTGTTTCGCTGCATAAGTTCATAACTCACATCGGCCATACCCTTTACTGCAAACTTAAACACCGACTGGCCTTCCTGGTAAACATAATGTTCTTTGGCTAAAACGGTTTCTACGGTTGAAGGTTTAACCGACCCCCCGGCCTTCATATGTAAATGTTGGGCGCCACTGCCGTCGCTTTTTAATAAACTGTCTAAAACCCCCACATTTTCTTTTACCCCTTCCAGTAAAACGGCACCGGCGCCATCACCAAAAATAATACAGGTGGCGCGGTCGCTGTAGTCAACAATGCTGCTCATTTTATCTACCCCAACAATCACCACTTTTTTATACCGGCCACTTTCGATAAAAGCCGCACCGGTAGTGAGGGCATATAAAAATCCCGAGCAGGCCGCCATCACATCAAAACTAAATGAATTGGTAGCGCCGATCTTATTGCAAATTAAATTGGCAGTAGCCGGGAAAACCATATCCGGCGTAACTGTTGCACAGATTAAACAATCAATTTCTTCGGGACTGATACCTCTTTTTTTACACAATTCCAATACCGCAGGCACGGCCATGTCGCTGCTTCCTTTTCCTTCACCTTTCAATATCCTCCGTTCCGAAATTCCCGTTCTTGATCTGATCCACTCATCGTTCGTATCAACCATTTTTTCCAGTTCTGCATTGGTTAACGTGTATTCGGGTACATAACCTCCAACAGCAGTTATGGCAGCATTAATTTTTAGCATGAAGGTCTCTGTTTACTTGGATGTAACTAAATTTAAACTACTGGTAAAAGTACACAAAAAACCTTAGTTAGATTTAATGTTAAACTGTATTCGTTTATAAGCTAAATGCGTATATTAAATTTCTATTAATTCAACACCGGTAACGGGGTCGCGGGAGCATAATTCGGGCCAATGTTGCCGATATCACAAAATCCTGTTGGCATTAACATCTGTAGCTCATAAATTATCCTTATTTTCGCTATCGACTGAATATTATTTATGTACGCTTATTTACAGGGGAAGTTTACTTTTAAAAGTCCCGCTCAGATATATCTGGATGTTAATGGTGTAGGATTTGAAGTAAATATCAGCCTGAATACCTATTCGCATATACAAAATCTGGAACAGGGGAAATTGTATACTCATTTACAGGTGAAGGAAGATGCACATACTTTATTCGGTTTTTTTGACAGGCAGGAAAAAGATATGTTTTTACTTTTGACAGGGGTGTCTGGGGTAGGTGCATCAACGGCCAGGATGATGTTATCTGCATTAAAACCGGATGAACTGAGTTTGGCGATCATTCAAAGCAACGTTAAGCAGCTGGAAAGTGTCAAGGGAATAGGAAAAAAAACTGCCGAGAGACTGGTTTTGGAATTAAAAGATAAAATGGGCAGAAATGCAACCGATGCAGGATTTTCCACGCACATGGGCAATAGTTTGGAAATGGATGCGTTAAATGCATTGAATGCTCTTGGAATTTCACGGTCCCAGGCAGAAAATGCAATCCAAAAAATTATCCGTGCCGAACCCACTGTATCGCAATTAGAAGACTTAATTAAAAAAGCCCTTAAAGCCATTTGAAAGAACTCTACGTTAATTGATTTACCGGATGTTGCTTATTAGAATTAAAAAAACACGAATAATTGGGTTTGTTTTAATGGCTGTTATGCTGTTTGTACTGCAAACAAATGCCGTTCAGGCTGATCCATATCATTACGATTTACCCGTAAACGTATTGGATACCGTTGTGCCCAATTCCGGAGATAGTTTACGTTATCCGATCAGGGACAGAAGGGGAGATTTCTTTTCCAGCGGAAGCAGGAATACACTCGATTTCAACACGCCTTCCAATATCAGGGATTCAGTTGTTTATGATCCCAAAACCCGGCGCTATATTGTTTACGAAAAGATCGGAAACAGGTATTACCGTACCACCACCACGTATGGCTTTGACGAGTACTGGAAAATACGCGACAAGCAATTGGAAACACAATACTTTCAAAAGCGTTCCAACTTAATGAGTGTGCTTAACCGGGGCAGGATAAAACCCAAATTATCTTTGTACGATAACCTGTTTAACCGGCTTTTTGGTAATGGTAAAATAAATATTACACCCCAGGGGAATGTGGATTTAACCGCCGGTTACCAGGGACAGAATATTAAAAACCCAACCTTACCCGAAAGGGCCAGGAAGAACGGTGGTTTTGATTTTGATATGAATGCCCAGGTAAATGTAAATGCAGATATTGGTGGCAAATTAAAATTTCCCATCAACTACAACACCTTGGCCAATTTTGGACAGGATAATCAGCTGAAACTGGATTATACCGGCCTTGATGATGAGATCATAAAACGCTTTGAACTGGGTAATGTTTCCTTTCCGTCCCGTAGTACACTGATACCCGGCGCGCAGCAATTGTTTGGTGTTAAAACCACCCTGCAATTTGGCAAGCTGTTTTTAACCGGTGTAATTGCCAATCAAAGATCACAACGGCAATCGGCCAACCTTGCCGGTGGCAGTGCGTCGCAGTTATTTGAGATAAAGGCCGATGAATATGAGGAGAACAGGCATTTTTTACTGGCACAATATTTTAAAGAGAACTTTACTGGTGTGATGAAAAAATTACCGGCCATTACAGCTCCGGTTCAGATCTTAAGAATGGAGGTTTGGATAACCAACCGTAATGGAACAACCACCGAAACCAGGGATGTGGTTGGCCTGGCTAATCTAGGCGAATCCGGCGTTTCCCCATCCGGTATTCCAAGCAATGGCAGCAATACACTCTATTCAAATATTATTTCGGATCCGGGCAACAGAAATCCATCACTGGTATTTAATAATTTGATTTCCCTGGGGTTGAACCCGGTACAGGATTTCGAAAAAACCTTTGCCCGTAAACTGGATTCAACCCAGTACTTTTTTAACCGACAGGTAGGTTTTATATCCTTAGTTCAGCCCTTGCAAACCGATGAGGTTTTGGCAGTAGCTTACCAGTATTCGTATAATGGAAAAATTTTCCAGGTGGGAGAATTTTCACAGGATCTGCCACCCGACAGTTCACAGGCTACACAAAGAATCTTGTTTTTAAAATTATTAAAAGCAACATCTCAACGCCCTACCTTACCGATCTGGGATTTGATGATGAAGAATGTATATGCCATCGGGTATGGTACATTAACTCCCGCTGATTTTAAACTGGATGTTTTATACCAGGAGCCCGGACTTGGCTGGAAACGCTATGTTCCTTTTGGAGATAAGAACCAGGGTACGCCAATCATTTCGCTGATCAACCTCGACCGTTTAAATAACCAGCTTGATCCGCAGCCGGATGGTGTTTTTGATTATGTTGAAGGTTTTACTGTTTATTCACAATATAGCCGGATCATGTTCCCGGTGCTGGAACCTTTTGGAAGAGACCTGGCTGCAGGAATCTATACCAATCCGGCCCTGCCGGCAATTAAGGACAGTTTGTACTATGCACTCTATGATTCTATCAAGGCAGTGGCACAACAGTTTCCCAATCTTAACCGATTCGTATTAAAGGGTTCTGCAAAAATATCAGGCTCGGCAGATATCAGTATCGGCTATAACATACCGCCCGGTTCGGTTACGGTAAATGCAGGTGGCAGGGTTTTGATCGAAGGGATAGATTATGATATTAATTATGACCTCGGTACCATTAAAATAACCAACTCAGCCATTATCAATTCAGGGATACCGGTACAGGTGAATTATGAGAACAACGCAACATTTGGTTTACAACAACGAAGTTATATGGGGCTCAGGTGGGACTATATGGCCAAAAATACTGTAAAAGAACAGTTGTCTTTTGGTGGTACCATCGTACGGTTAAGCGAAAGGCCTTTCTTCAGTAAAGTGAGTTATGAAAACAGCAATTCAGGAGGTACCAATGAGCCCATCCGGAATTCGATGTATGGGCTGGATGTTAACTACAGAAAAGATATACCCAGGCTTACCAAACTGCTGGATAAACTGCCTTTTTATAAAACGACAGCAACATCTACCATCAATTTTTTTGCTGAAGGGGCATTTTTAAAACCTGGCCATGCACCACAAATCGGTAAAGGCAATGCGGGAATCATCAATATTGATGATTTTGACGGCACCCAATCCGGTTTCGATCTGCGCTTTCCGCCGATCAGTTGGGCTCTGGCGTCTACACCCCTGGGGGCAACTGACAGACTGGGAAACTTATTGTTTCCGGAAGCCGCGTTAAATGATAATATAAACTACGGAAAAAACAGGGCAAAAATTGCCTGGTACCAGATAGAACCAACACTACAGCAATACAAAGGGTCTAATAATCCTTTTTCAAACAACGCGGTTGAGTTAAGTGATCCAAGGGTAAGGCAGGTATACCAGCGTGAGATTTTTCCACAAAGAACAACAGGTTTTGGAGAGAGTTTATTGACAACATTTGATATGGCTTATTATCCCACAGACAAGGGCCAGTATAATTATGATGATGCTGTGCCGCGTGTGTCAGTAAATGGTAAATTAAAGACGCCCAAAACCCGTTGGGGAGGTATCATGCGGAGTATTGATCAACCCGATTTTGAAACAGCCAACATTGAGTTTATTGAGTTTTGGGTACAGGATCCTTTTATTGATTATGCGCCCAGAATACCCAATGCGAGCAGCTCTACCGGTGGTAAATTATATTTTAACCTGGGTAATATTTCTGAAGATATTTTAAAGGATGGTAAACGCTATTACGAAAATGGATTACCTACACCCAATCAACCGGCACCGGTAGATAATTCGAACTGGGGCAGGGTGCCGGTGAACCCGATACAGGTAACCAATGCTTTCAGCAATGACCCCAACGACAGGAAATACCAGGACCTGGGTTTCGACGGTTTGGATGATACGGCAGAGGTTTCTAAAAGATCAGCTTATTTGAGTCAGCTGGCAGCCAATTTTGGTACGGGATCGCAGGCTTATCAACAGGCCCTGCTCGATCCTTCCAACGATGATTATCATCATTATCGCGGGGATGATTATGATCAGCAAGGGGTTGGTATTTTAAACCGTTATAAAAAATTCAATAACCCGGAGGGTAATTCGCCGGTTGCCAGTACAAATTCAACATTTTCTTCTGCCGCTACTTTGTATCCCGATGTGGAGGACCTGAACCGGGATAACACCTTAAATCAAACGGAGGAATATTTTCAGTATATCGTCGATATCAAACCGCCCACTCAACCCGAAATGGCGATAGGTACCAACTTTATCGTAGATAAAAAAGTAGTGACTGTTAACCTGGCTAACAATACTTCCAGGCCCGAAACCTGGTACCAGTTCCGCATTCCGATAAGCCAGTATGATCGAAAGATCGGAAACATCCCCGATTTTAAATCCATTCGTTTTATCCGCATGTTTATGACAGATTTTGAAGATAGTGTGGTGATGCGTTTTGGCGAGCTACAGTTAACCCGAAATATTTGGCGCAAATTTGATTACGAAATTGACACAACGGGCATGTATGTAAAGATAACACCTGGTGCCACTACCTTTAACCAGGGTGCTGTAAATATTGAGGAGAATGACAAACGTGTACCCTTGCCCTACCGTACACCAACGGAAATTGAAAGGGTACAAACATTAAGTAACAACGGTGTAAACCTGTTGCTGAATGAGCAATCTTTGTCATTACAGTTTTGTAACCTGGTACAAAATAAAGGAAGGGCCGTGCAGCAAACTTTTGCCAACAGGGATTTACGCCAGTTCCGTAAACTACAAATGTACATTCATGCCGAGAAAAACCAGAAGACCGGACCTGCACTAAATGATAAAGACCTTACTGCGGTTATCCGTATGGGTACCGACTTTATAAATAACTTTTACGAGATACGCATACCCCTGAATTTAACACCACTGAATGCGTCTTCCACGTTCGATCCCAATTCTAAAAAGTACAACGATACCTTGTGGATACCGGGTAATTCGCTGGATGTGGATCTGCAAACGCTCGTTAAATTAAAACAGGCCAGAAACATCGGCAGCCCGCCGGATCAAATATTCAGGCAATTGCAGAAAAACGGCCATACTTACTCCGTAATGGGAAATCCTAACCTGGCTGAGATCAGGGGAATATTATTGGGGGTAGAAAATACAAAGTCCCCGGCAGCGGCCTGTGGTGAGGTATGGGTTAATGAGTTAAGACTTTCTTCCATTGATGAAACCGGTGGCTGGGCTGCCCTGGCCAGGCTTGACGTAAACCTGGCAGATCTGGGAACCATTTCGCTATCGGGTAATAAACATAGTACCGGATTTGGTACATTGGAACAACGTATCAATGACCGATTCCGGGATGATTTTTACCAATTTGATGTATCGGCCAATTTGGAATTGGGTAAATTGCTACCCGAAAAAGCTGCGATTTCCATTCCTGTTTTTGCCGGCTTCCAACAATCTGTAAGTACTCCGGAATATGATCCCTATGATATGGACATCAAGTTAAAAGATAAAATAAGAGATGCTTCCGGTAGTGCCAGGGATTCCATTAAAGATGCTGCTTTAGACTTTACGTCAACCACAACGGTAAACTTTACCAATGTGCGTAAGAACAGAACCAGTGTTAAGGCGCCAAAAATCTATGATATTTCCAATATCGACGTTAGTTATTCGTACCTCAAAATAAAAAGCCACACGCCTTTAATTGAGAATAATGAGATAACCAGGCACCGCTATGGATTAGGCTATAATTTTTCACCCCAGCCAAAGTATATTGAACCATTTAAAAAGATAAAATTCTTTACTAAAAGAAAAACACATTGGTTCGACCTGGTAAAGGATTTTAATTTTAACCTGGTGCCTTCGCAGTTAAGTTTCAGGGCTGATATTAACCGCCAGTTTGGAGCCATCCGGCCAAGAAGTATCGGCACATCTAAATATAAGATTCCGGAAACCTATGATAAGTATTACACTTTCCAGCGTAATTATATTTTCCGGTGGAACTTAACCAGGAGTTTGAATTTTGATTTTAACGCGATCAATAATTCAAGAATTGATGAACCCGAAGGGCGTATAGATACCAAGGAAAAGAAAGATACGCTCTGGAAAAATTTAATGAAAGGCGGCCGTAATACCACTTACAATCACTCAGCCAATATAACCTACACCTTGCCTACGGCTAAATTTCCGTTGCTTGACTGGACAACAGTTAACTTGCGTTACCAGGCATCGTACAGCTGGATTGGCGCATCACGCCTGGCAGTAGAGTTGGGTAATATTATCGAAAATGGCCAGCAAACTGAGGCCACAGCGCAGTTTGACTTTACCAGGCTGTATCAAAAATCGAAATGGTTAAAGCAGGTGGAACAGCCAAGCAATATTGATGACCGGGAAAAATGGAGATCGAGGATCACCAGGTATAAGGACACCATCATCAAAAAGAATGGTAAAAAGCTGGTTAAAAAACGCAAAAAAATTGACGAGACAGCGGTGCCTTACGTAAGCAAGGGTTTACAGTTTTTGGGTAAGCTGGCAACCAGTTTAAAACAGGCCAATTTTTCTATATCGGAAAATGGGAATACCCGTTTACCCGGCTATACCGACAGTACCCAATTTATAGGCCAAAACTGGAAGAGCATGGCCCCTGGAATAGATTTTGTGGTTGGCCGGCAACCGGATACGGCATGGATGAATAATGCCGCCCGAAAAGGATTGATCACGAAGGACACAACTTTCAATAATATTTTTATGCAGAGTTTTGATCAAAGAGTCACTTTCTCGGCTCAATTGGAACCTATCCGTGATTTGAGTATAACGTTGAATTTGAGTAAGACCTTTAATAAAAACTATTCCGAAACTTTCAGGTACATAGATACCACCGGTGGTACCAACCATGATTTTAAACACCTGAACCCTTATGCCGGCGGTGGTTTTGACGTAAGTTATGTGGCATTCAAAACCTTATTCGGCAAATTTGATCCAAACCGTGTGTCAGCTACTTTTAAAAAATTCCAGGAAAACAGGCTGATCTTATCTGAGCGTTTGGGTAAGGCAAACCAGTATAATATTGTAAATGGAAATCTTACGCCCGATGCCGAAGGTTACTATTTTGGATACGGTAAATATGCCATTGATGTATTGATACCTTCATTTATTGCTGCCTATACAGGTACCGACCCTAATTCCGTTTCACTGATCAATCAAAATAACCCCAACATCAAATCAAATCCGTTCCGGGGCATAAAACCCAAACTAAACTGGAAACTTGATTACAACGGATTAAGCAAGCTGAAAGGACTCGATAAACTATTTACTAATTTTTCAGTTTCGCACGGGTATACCGGTAACCTGAGCATGAACGGATTTACATCTGCCCTGTTATACCAGGATGAATCGAGATTTGGATACCCGTCTTTCTATGATACACTTTCTAAAAACTATGTGCCTTACTTCCTGTTACCCAATATCAGCATAGGGGAGCAGTTTTCGCCGTTGGTGGGTATTGACATGATGTTTACAAACCAGATGCAGGCTAAATTTGAATACTCGAAGACAAGGCAGCTTAGTTTAAGCCTGATTGATTATCAATTAAGTGAAGTACGCAGTACCGAGTTCGTAATTGGCGCAGGTTACCGCAAAAAGGGGATGAAATTATTCGCCGGTTTAAAACTTCCCAAATTCTTAAGCAAGGATGGCGGTAAAGCCCTGGACAACGAAATCAATTTCCGTCTTGATTTCAGGATCAGGGACAATGTAACTGCGAACAGCCGCCTGGACCAGGAAAATAATTTTGCAACAGGTGGAAGCAAGGATATTACCATTTCACCTTCTATTGATTATTTCCTCAACAACCGGATCAATGTAAAATTATTTTTCGATCAGCGCAGAGTTAATCCTTACATATCTTCCAGCGCCCCCATTGTAAATACAAGGGCCGGGTTACAGGTGAGGATATCGTTAACGCAATAATATTTGTATCCTGCAAAGTTGTTCGCTTCGGCGATAACAACCGGGGTACGGAAGATGAAAAAGCACAAAATAATGAACGCAGGTTTATTTTGTGCTTTTTGTTTTAAGATGAATGGTAATACCATCTTGATTTAATAAGTAGCCCAAAGTGGTAAACCAATAGGACATCATATAGCCTTGCAAATGGTCATGAAGTTTAGAAATTGTGTTTGTCCCCAAATACATTCCTGGTCTCTCCCTAAGAACTATAAAATAATCTTTAAGGTTTTATATTTTGTCTGGTTGTATCATAATGAAGTGGGTCTGAACATAGCAGGCAACGGTTCTCAGCTATACGCAGGCAGGGATTTTAACCACTGAACTTCCCACGAAGAACTGTACTTTAAATGTAGCACTTTCCTGTCCTACGAAACACGAAACGCCTGCTTGCGTATAGGTGATGTTATGCCTTGTTTTAATTTTAGTCTTTTACTAAATCATTCACGGCTATTCAATTTCAAGGTAGTATTATTTATTTTTTCATCTACGATTACAAAAGGCTTATCACCGTCTATTCGTTTTCCTAGCATTACAGTATCTACTTGTGAGTCCGAAGCAATATAGATTTTGGATTTAACAGGCAAGTAAAATTTAACTTTTTGTAAAGGCAAAAACCATTTTACAATCGTGTTATTTCCTTCTTGTTGGGGTTGGTAGATAATGAAGGTTAGTTTTTTTAGAAATAAGCTATTGTTTTTCAAATAAAATCGTACTTGTGAAGAGTCCGCTGTTCTGTCTTCCATTTGATAAGGTATTGAATGGGTATTGGCTTGGACTTCTCCATAGTTAAATGATAAATTTAGGATAACAATCGTTGATATGGTTGCTATTCTTTTAGCAAGCCTTTTGTTAATAAAGTAGTCAAGACTAAATTTCCCAGGCCCAAAAAGTAGGATACAAAGACACATAATCATGAAGAAAAAGGAGAGTAATCCTGAGTTGCCAATATCTCCATTATGATATATGAAAGAAGCGGTAAATGTCACAAAAATATTCAGTAAAGCGACTGGTCGGGTTAACAAGCCGAGCATCAATAAAATACCGCCAAAAAATTCTGACAATACTGCAACCCAAGCAAAAAAAGATGGAAATGGAAATCCCATATTGGCAGTATCTTGAATGAACCACTCTTGTGGTCCCCAAATACCATTCTTGGGAAAGAACTTTTCAAAGACTGTACAAAGAGCAAGTCCTACAAAGAAACGAAGAAGCAAAAAGCCAATATTTTGATTTATAGCATTTTGTTGATTGCCGCCCAAGAGGAAGGCTCTGATTTTGTACTTCATAATCACTACAGTTTATTTTATGAGTAGCAAATATGAGGACGTTAAGCCACCTAAACGCTTTAAATCAAGATTTGGGATATGTCAAATCAAGAATTGGGACATTTTTTAGATGTCTTTTAACTGGACTTTGTTTTGTCTTGAAACGTTTTGGCGAATTCAGAAGGGGTAAGGCCACAGTTCAATTTGAATACTCTGTTGAAAGTGGATTTTGAATTAAAGCCACATTCATACGCAATGCTTGTAAGTGTATAACGCTTGTTTTGTCCTTCTTTGATTCTCTCTTTGAAAGCTTCAATTCGGAAGTTGTTTATGTATTGGTTGAAGTTCATGTTTATTCCCTTGTTCAGCATGTAAGAACAGTGCTTTTCGGAAGTCCCAAGGTAATTTGACAGTAATTCAAGGTTTAAGTCGGGATTCAGAAAAACCTTGTCTTTAGTCATGAGCAATTTCAGTTTTTCCAGCATTCCAGACAATTCTTGTTCGTCAATGACTTCATCATCCTGACTCGGTTTTGAAGTGAAAATCTGTAGTGGATAATACTGTTTGAACCCGTTTATTGATACCCAAAACACAAAAGATGAAAGGATTAATGTATGAACTAGATAAAATGGAAAACTCGGCAAAAAGACAAGAGACGTGTTGTACTCCATCAATGAAAAACAAAACTCCATCAAAGCAATAAATAACATTCCTGCTGAAAAATTCGTGAGCCATTTTTTAATGTCATCTGTCCAAAAGAATGCTTCTTGGTCTTTTCTTTTTAAAAAGGATAAAGCAAGAAACGTATATCCAACCAAAGAAATTGGGAAAAGAAATGACTCTATTTGGAGATACATCCGAAAGGCGTTTTCGTCATAGAGTATGGATTTGAATTCAACAGAACGGAATCCTATGGAAAAATAAACCACCGCTTGTATGATGGGAATGACCAAATGAATCAAATCAAATTTATTTAACCGATAGCTGAATTTAGACTTGATGAAAAGATAAAATAGAGACCCTATACTCAATGAGTAGTAGATTGGAACAAAGTACAGTTGCTTAATTCTATTACTGATTCCTGATGTAACTAAGACGTCATTTAGTAGTGTCAATCCTGATAGAATGAGCAAGCAAGCCAGTATGTTTACGGATATGTGTTTCTTGTTTTTTTGAGACAGCAATAAAATGCCCATAAATATGGACACCGTTATACCCACACTGCCTATAGTAATGACAATTAAACTCGATATAGGAAGTGTAATTTCCATTGATTTATGGTATTGTCGTTTTTTTTAAATAAGGCATAACGTTCAAGGCTTGGCGAAGTGGGGGAATAGTTGTTCAGTCTGCCCGGCAAACCGAAGTTAAATTTATAAATAAATGTTGATGATTGGTACTTAGTTTAATAGTTGTTCGGTCAGCCCGATATGAAGCTTAATTGAAAAACAAATGTTGAGACACAGCTTCCGTCTGCCCCCATTTTGCCAAACCGCTTGTTGGTTGTTAGGGCAACATCGAGCTTATAAAGGAATCCTGGATCCATAACTTCCAAATGCGCCTACTGCGGGAATAGTCCACTTGCCACCGAAAACTTAAGGAAAGTAATTTTTAAACAGCCGAAATACTGCTTTTAGCTCCCGGACTGTTCCGCTGTCCACCCCCGGCCGTTAAGAAACGTAATGCCCTGAAAAAATCGGTTTTAATTGAGAAGCCACAACCCAAGCGGAATGCTGCTCCGCCGTAAAACCCCAACCGCCAAATAAAATGCAAACCACAAAGCCAACGGTTTTGATTTAATGGAGCAAACCAAGTTTGCGTAACAACACTTTTCTAAACGAAAAGTTATTCGCAACTGTCAAACCCCAAAGCAAGCGAAAGGGGCAGAAACATAAAAACCAAACTCGACCACCGTGTCCTAATATTGCGAAACCGGAACTACCAAAGCACTACGTTGTTAGATGGTCTTATACCGATAGAAAATAGCTTTGGACTACATACTGGTATAATCTGTATTACTTGTTTTTAGCATAGCTGCAAGGAGCGCAGCCCCTTACCGCAGGGATAAAAAAATCCCCCGGCTGGCGGAGGAATTGTATTAAAACCAATCACCGGTTAATTAACTTTCTTAAGCAGCATCACATAGCCGCAGACCTCTTTTCTCTTTTTATTAACCTGAACGGGTTTGATCATATGAAACTCAGAAAATTTAGGAACATAAGAGTAGCTGATTACATTACCATCCACATCGCCCCAATATTTTTTCTGGTACACAACCTGTTTTTCGTTCCAGTCGTACATACGCACTTCATATAATTTTGAACTCATGTCACCAATGAAAACAAACTGGTACCAGCTGCCTTCATTTAACGGAACAATGACCGGCATTTCATATTCGCTGACCATTTGCATGGAAGCTTCTTTAACGACCATGAAGCCCTGTTTTGCCAATAGAAGTTTCATGCTGTCGGCCTGCTCAAGAATGGTTGGAGACATACAAGGTTGCTGACGAATGACATCCTGCGCTGATGTGGTAAACCCAATAAGGATTAATCCTATGAATGCAGAAAATTGTAAACAGTTTTTCATTTTAATTGATCTAGAGGATATGGGTAATTCTGGTATTCTGCAACTTAACCGGTTTACCACGAAATACACGGGTTATACCTTGTTATAACAATTGATAACGTGTTGCTTATTCAATTATTGTACTTTATTTAAAAATGCGGAACATTTAATCTGTAGCGGTGGTTTTTACGGTTTTCTATCAAAATAATACGTGCCCGCCTGCTGTGTACAGGTAATTACCAGGTCGTTAATACAAACGTGGTCGGGTAAATTTACGCAGTAATAAACCGTATCGGCAATATCTTCTGCAGTTAAAGGGGTTAATCCATCATAGGCCGATTTTGCCGTGTTATCATCTCCCTTAAATCGTACCAGCGAAAATTCAGTTTCAACTGCCCCGGGATGAATACCGGTAACTTTAATATTATTTTTCAGGAGGTCGATCCGCATGGATTTGGTGATGGCATCAACGGCGAATTTGCTGGCACAATACACATTCCCTTTTTCGTATACCTCCTTACCGGCAACCGAGCCCATATTTACTATATGCCCTTTTTGTTGTGCCAGCATAAAGGGCAGCACTGCCCTGCTTACATATAGCAGGCCATGTACATTGGTGTTCAGCATGGTTTCCCAATCGTTCATGTCAGCATCTTCAAAACTGTCGCGACCAAGAGCCAGTCCTGCATTATTAATAAGGATATCAATTTTATGCCATGGCTCCGGTATACCGGCAAATGCCACGGCTACAGCCTGCCGGTCCCGAACATCAAAACACAAGGGGAGCACGAGGATGCCATGGTCATTTTCAAGTTGAAGCTTAAGTTGTTGAAGTCTGTCGTTTCTGCGCCCGGTAATGATCACATCAAATTTAGCAGCTGCAAATTTTATGGCGCAGGCTTTTCCGATCCCGGAAGTTGCCCCTGTAATTATTACGATCTTGTTCATAACTGCAAAATAAAGGAAGGCGCCGAAATATTGCTGCAAAGTTGCGCAGAGTTTTTACACAAAACGGCACAAAGTAGATCAACTTTGTGCCGCTGCTGTTTCTTTGAAACCGGTGGGATTTCTATTATCGAATCAAAATACTTGTTCCTTTTTTCTGTCTTAATTCGCCCAGGTAATTAATACCTTCGGCCATCCATACATAGGTTCCTGGGTCCTGGCCCCTGCCTTTAAAAGTACCATCCCAACCGGTATCTTTTGCCGTGGTGGAATAAATTAACTGGCCGCTACGGTTATACACCCTGAAATAGTGCAGCTCACGCATACCCAGCAAAATGGGTTTAAGAACACTATTAAGGAGATCGCCATTGGGTGTAAATGCCGTTGGCACATACAGGTCGGGATCCATATTATACAATTTGACATGGATAAAATCGGTACCAATACAACCCTGCGTGGTTCTGGCGGTTACAAAATAGGTGATATTATCCTGCGGCAAAGCAATAGGGTCCTGTATGGTCGGGTTGTTTAGCCAGGTAGACTGGCTCCAGGTATAGCTGTCGCCACCAGTTGCAAACAGGTATAACGGCTGGCCCAAAACCACCGTAGTATCTCTTGGCCCCGCATCGGCAATAACCGGCCTGGCCACATAAACCCAAACGGTATCTTTTACCGGCTTAGGGCAACCCAGCGTATCTCTTACCGTAACAATATATTCCACATTGGCTGCAGGCCTGGTAACCGTTGGGTTGGCTAAAAACCTGTTATTTAAATAGGTTGCCGGGCTCCATACATAACTACTACCGCCACCCGCATTTAACTGTGTAGACCCGCCCGAACAAATAGAAATATCGGCACCGGCATTGGGTGTAGGATAAGCGACAGGCGTTATGGTGATATAATCATCACCCACACAGGTTCCGGTACTGGCTACCACATGGTAAGTAGTGGTGATTAATGGCGTGGCAACGGGGTTTTTAATATTGTCAAAATCCAGATAGGTAGCGGGCGTCCATTGGTAATATAAGCCCTTGCTAACCGGATTTAAAACCATGGCATCGCCCAGGCAAATGGTAGTATCTGCACCGGCATAAACCGTTACCACATTGGTAACATCAACAAAGATGGAATCGTTCTGGAAACAACCAAAACTATCTGTTAACCGAACAAAATATCTTGTCGGCACATCCGGGCTAACCAACGGATCAGGAATATTAATATTGCTGATCATGTAATTGGGCGTCCATACAAAATTGCCTGTGCCGGTTGTGTTCAATTGTAAGGTATCACTGATGCAGATCAATGTATCCACGGTTGTTTTGATGGCCGGCAACGTACGTACATTTAGCACCAGGCTGTCGACCCTTGTTTTACTGCATCCTGTTACGCCAACGGCAACTACATAAGTGGTGGTAGCTGTTGGCGAAGCCATGGGGTTACGAATATTTGGATCGCTTAAACCTGCAGGAGGTGTCCATTGATAAGTATCACCGCCACTGGCATTCAGTTGTATAGACGCCTGACCGTTGCAAAGCGCCGAATCGGGCCCGGCAAAAGGAATGGCCAAAGCCTTAACAATTATATTCTGACTGGCAGTAGCCACACAATGTGCACCCCACCTGGTTGTTAACGTATAGTTGGTTGTAACCGATGGATAGGCACTGGTTGTTTGCTGTGCAGGGTTTTGTATACCCGCTGCCGGCGACCATTGCCAGCTGAGGTTATTGGTTTTATTGGTGTTACCCGTAAACTGCAGGGTATCTTCTTCACAAATATTGATGGCACTGGCTGTGATGGAATTACTAAGATCAAATTGGGGTGTAACTAATAAAGAATCGCTTTTAGAACAGCCGGAAGCATTCGTTAAGGTAACTTTATAGCGGGTTGGTACCGTTGGAAAAACGGTTGGTGTTGCTGTATTGGCACCGTTTATGTTAGTGGCAGGTGTCCAGTAAAATGTTCCGGTACCGGAAGCGCCTAATTGTAAGCTATCGAGCCCGCAATAACTGGAATCGGCGCTTAATAAAGTAACGATCGGGGTATCACTAATGGTTATTGTTTTTGTATAAATGCTTACACAGCCTTTGTTGTTTGTTACTTTTAATTCTACGGTATACGAACCCGCAGCAGCATAATTATAAACCGGGTTTCGTACATGACTCGTATCGCCGAGCGTTGTCCCGTCCCCAAAATCCCATCTCCAGGCCGATATACTTCCATACTGGAAATAAGTAGTATCCGTAAATTGAACCGGTGTGTTTACACAATGCGGAGCCGATAAAAACCCTGGAAAATATCGGGGGTAAACCCCCAATGGTCTGATTACTGAATCGACACAGGAAACACCTACAGCAACCTTTAGTTTGATATTGTAAACACCGGTATCCGTAAAAGTGTGCGTAGGATTTGGCAGCGTGGAAGTGTTTAAGGGCCCGCTTGCCGGATCGTCAAAATCCCAAAAGTAAGAAGTTGGGTTACCAGGTGTATTTTGAGTTAATGTTATCGTAAATCCATCGCAGGTAAGCACATTAAAATTAGGACTGGCTACGAGTGGAGTACAAGGTGTTGTTTTTAAATGAAGCTCTTTCCTGCTTTCGCCTAAATAAAGGCCGTTTCTAAATTCTGACACAAGTACACATATTACATATTCACCATTGGGCGGTGCAATGCCGCTGATTCGTCCTGATACCGGATCAATAGTAACTGAAGTGCCTAAAGGCCTTACACCCGAATAAGGAGGTAAATAAGGAACGGTACTGTAAGGAGGGTTAGTGGCAGTTCCCGGATTGGCATTACCCGACGAGCCACCGGTATACGCTTCAACAAAACGATACGCCAGTGAATCTCCATCAGAGTCCACAGCTTTAAAATCCAGCACGAATGGATTATCGCCACAAACAACTGCAGTATCTTTAAAAATAAAAAACGGGCTCGAATTCATAGGTGCAGTTGGTCCGTCGGCCGAGCCAGGTATTTTAATTGTAAATGTAGCACCGTAAGCATTGGAATTAGGCTGTATGTTGGTAATTCCGGTTACCCTGCAACATCTCTCTTTGGAAATAATATAACCATTTGTTGAAGGAGCCAATTCCACGATCGTTTCATAATTTATGATCTGGTAACAACGTTCGGGTATATTATTGATACAAGGGTAACAAGCCTGTAACACACAGCCACTGATAGAATAGGGAGTAGCCGCCGAAACAGTAATATTTTGAATGAAATTATAGGGAGACCTTCCGTCAAAAAAAGTAAAATTCCAGGTGGGATCAATCAATGTTGAATTACATTCTATGTAGAGGTTTACACCAATTCTGTACATCAGTTTTGACGGATCTAAAGTGCCGGGTCCCAGGTATTCATAATACATCCAGCCACCCTTTGTATGATTTGCGTAGGTATCCTGTAGGCATACAACGGATAGAATAATCAGTAGTAAATATTTCTTCATCAGAAAGTTTAGTATTTGCAAGGCTTAAAACTAACAAAAATCGCCGTCATGGCAAAGAAGACGGCGATTAATCTTAAGTACATATAAGGCTTTATTATCTGATCAGTATAACGGTTCCTTTCTTTTTTATGGTATTGTTCAGGTAATCAATCCCTTCGGTATACCAAACATACGTAGCAGCTTCCTGTGGCCTGCCGGCAAATTTGCCATCCCAGCCGCTGCCATTGCCGGTTCCGGAGTAAAGCATTTGCCCCCACCGGTTATACACCCTGAAAATATCAACCGATTTCATACCGATGGGTATGGGCCTGAAAATATTATTGATGCCATCGCCATTTGGTGTAAAGGCATTGGGTACCAGGATATCGGCCTTAATTTTAAAAACGCGTACCCTTATACTGTCCAGATCAAAGCATCCAAAATTATTACTTACCCTTACCATGTATTCAATATCATTTTGAGGAAATGCAATCGGGTTGTTGATCGATGGATTATCGAGCCATGTAGTCGGCATCCAGCTATAATTGGTACTGCCCGAAGCGTTTAATTGAAGGGGCTGACCCAGGACAACCGATGTATCTCTTGGCCCGGCATCGGCTTTAATTTTGGCCACGTTCAGTATCATGGTATCTTTTGCCGGTTTGGGGCAACCCAACACATCTCTTACGGTAACGATATAGCGCACATTATCCGATGGGCTTACCGACCGCGGATTGGGGATATTGGTGGCCGTTAAAAAAGCAGCGGGGCTCCAGGAATAACTACTGCCTCCCGATGCATTCAGCTGCGCCGACTGGCCAAGACAGATCGTTTGATCGGGCCCGGCATTGGCCACCGGGTATTGGATCGGTGTGATGGTGATATCATCTTCGGCTATACAATTTCCAATTCTACCCACTACATGATAAATAGTTGTGACCAAAGGTGACGCTTTTGGATTTTTTATCGTAGGATCACTGATCGTATTTCCCACCGGTGTTTCTGTCCACTGAAAACTGAGGGCATCACTGGTGAGTTGTAATAAAACAGAATCGGTTCGGCATATCATTGTGTCGGGCCCGCCAAACTGGGTAACGAATGGTTTTACATTTACGGTAATGGTAGAATCGGCGCTGCAACCAAATGCGTCGGTAAGTCTAACTGTATAGGTTGTAGTTACATCCGGGCTCACCAATGGATTGGCGATGTTTACATTGTTGATCATGTAATTGGGACTCCATTGGAATGTGCCGGTACCCACTGCATTTAACTGCAGAGTATCAATGATACAAATCAGGGTATCGTTTGATATAGACAAGGGCGGCCCATCAAGTATGTCGATCGTTTTCAACACCGTATCAATACAGCCCTTGCTGCTCTCAACAATAAACGAAATATTGTAGGCGCCCGTGGCATTAAACAGATGAGTCGGATTCTGCAGGATTGACATATTACCGGCAGATCCAAAATCTCCAAAATCCCATTTCCATTTGTTGATGATACCATAATCTGCGGTAGTGATATCGTTAAATTGGATGGGAATGTTCCGGCATTGGCCACTCCAGTCAAAATCGGGCCTGAAGCCTGGAAAAACCCTTACAAACGCAGTTGCCGAATCGGTACAGGGTAAGCCCCTGTTTACAACCAGTTTAAGTACATACACACCGGTATCAGGATACGTATAGGTTGGTGAAGCTAATGTGGAAGTAAAACCATTTCCAAAATCCCAGAAATAACTTTGAATATTGTCGGGGGGTGCCAGGTTAAGAAAAGTAAAAGTTTTATCATCACAATTTCGGTAACCCTGTGGGTCCAATTGAGCGGTAGGTACATTACAATCACTCACATTTAAAATAAAATCCTTTCGGTGCTGTCCAATGGAAATGCCGTTTCTGTATTCACTTATACAAACGCCTACCACATATTTTCCGGCAGTGTTTGGTGCTATGCCGGTAATGATGCCGGTTCTTGTATTTAATATTGCACCACTACCTAACGGGTTCCCCCCGGAATAGCCGTTTATGTAAATCACAGATTGATAAGGGGGTGCAGAAGGTGTTACATTACCTGAATTGATAGAATTGCCCCGGTCGAAAGCATTGCAAAAAGAATATACCAACGAATCACCATCGGGATCTGTAGCACTAAAATCAAAAACAAAATTAGTACGGTAGCATACCGGGGCCAGTTGGGTTCTGAATTGCGGACTGGAGTTTACACCAGCTGGCAGTAAATTTGAACCGGGTATGGTACAAATATATGTTGAACCTTCTCCTTGTCCCGGTGGAGGTACAGTAGCCACATTTCGTAATGGATTAATTCGGCAACAGGTTTGATAAGCAGCCGTAAAGCCACTTGTATTATTCGCCAGTTCTATCACAAAAGTATAAATACCCATGCTGTAGTCTAAAGTTGGAGGGTTCGACATACAGATCGGCGGTGGGCTGACCGCCACTGCCAGGGTGGTTGATAACGAAACGTCGAATGGCGACAGAGATACATGTGAATTGTTATCGTTATTAAAAAGGCCGATAAATACTGAGGTGGGCATGGAAGCACCACCACCCGTATTGTCTCTGAAAAGCTTTAAAGTAATCCGGTATCTTTTTGTGTTGGCGGTACTGCCTGGTCCCAGGTATTCATAAATCATTTCTCCGCCAGATATATGGGCAGCAAAAACATGGGAATACAGTAAAATGAAAAATGAGAAAACAAGAAATCTCTTCATGTTGTAATTTAAAGCAATGATAAGACCTAAAATTAGTTAAAAACGCTGCCTTTTTAAATTGTAGTATGTTAAAAGGTTTAATTTAATGGAGAAAGGGCATGATTTATTTTATCGGTCTGTTCCAACATACCCATATGTGCACTGGTTCGTAAAATAGGAACATGGGATTGATCGGGTAAATGGCATTGCTGCATACTTTGTACTAAAGTTATTATTTTAGATAATTCAAGGCTGTTTTCTTCCTGATTCTTTTTGTAATTTTCCATTATGCCCGTTATTTCTATGTTTTATGGCTTAATAATAGCAATGTATTATTTAGATACAAAACAACATAGCTTGCCACACTTACACGTTAAGGATGGTGAATTGGAGGGTGTATACCAAATACCCGATGGCGAATTGCCGGAAGGATTCCGGGCAACAAAGAAAAACTGGTAAAGGCCTGGATAGAGATTCATAAATAAGACCTGATGGCCGATTGGGAACTGGCAGCTACCGGAAATACAGTGTTTAAAATTGATCCTTTAAAATAAATAGCTGATGAACCCCAGAGTAACTAAAGTCACTTATAAACATCCTTATAAATTGATCATTAAGTTTACTAATGACGAACTTAAAAAGTTTGACTTCGCACATTATTTGAAATATCCTGTGTATGAAAAATTGAACGACCCTGCTTTTTGCAGCAAAGTAAAATCCTTCCAGGGAACTGCCGTCTGGGATGATGAAATAGATTTTTCGCCAGACACGCTCTACCTGGATAGTAAACCCGTCCTGAAAACCACAATTTAATCACGTAAAAAATTAAACAGGATTGCATTCGTTTTCTCGGTCTCTTCCAACATACCCATATGTGCACTGGTACGTAAAATATGAACATGAGATTGATCGGGTATGTGGCATTGCTGCATACTTTGTTCAAAGGGTATAGCTTTATCATGAACGCCAATGATAAACAAAATGGGCCCGGGAAAGTTTTTTAAAACAGCCGTTCTGTCGGGCCGTCCGATCATACCCTGGTAATACCGGATGATTGCCTCATCACTGAATGACTTGCTTTTATTAACCAGTTCTTCAACAGTTTCTTTATGCTTATCTGCCCAGGCTTCTGTAAATAAACCGGGTATGGCAGTTTTTAAAAATTCAAAGGCGCCATTCTTTTTTACAAACGCTATTGATTTTAGGCGGCCCTGTTTTTTTTCCTCATCGTCGGCAAACGCCGATGAATGAACCAGTGCAAAAGACGACAGCAGATCAGGGTATTTTTCTGCAAATGCCAAAGTTATATAACCACCCATGCTGTGGCCTGCAACTGCAACCCCCTCCACCTCTGCCGGTTGGCGGGCGAAGTTTTGGAGCTCCATGTCCATGATCTCTTTTATTAGTTCAGCCATGCCTTCCATGCTCATGTCTTCAATCAATGCAGATTTGCCGCTGCCGGGCAGGTCGGGGATGATCAATGTAAAATGATCCTGTAAAAATGTAACCTGGTTTTCCCAGATATCGCCATCTTCGCCAAAGCCGTGGATAAGTACCACTGGTTTGCCTTTACCTTTAATGCGGTAAAAGATCTTGCTGGATTGATAGGTGATGTATTTTTCTGCCATGAACCTCAAATTTACACAAATAGTTCCGTGTTAATTCGTGTTATTATTGACCAATGATTTTTTTACACTCCGGTAAATCAACAATAATACAAGGGGCAATAAACCATTATTCAACTGTTGCGGTAAAAAGAACCAGCTGATCAAAACCGCCATCAATGCCACGGCGGTAAATTTAAAGTATTTTTTAACCCAGGTTTTTTTGCTGTTTACAAAAAATGCCATAACAGCATGTGTTGGCCATGCCCATATTAAATTGAAATTATCTTTGGTCATGCTGTGGTCGGTGGATGTCCACATGAAAACCAAAATAATACCCAACACACCGATAAGAAAGAAAAACAATCCGTCAAAACCCTGTAAAAAGATCTGTGCCAGCTTGTTTTTGGCCATGGCGATCAAAATTATGCTGAAAAGTAAAAGCGCAAAAACCACAAAAGGTGTAAACATGTTTTTGCCCGATTGATCCGTATCAATCGGATACAGATCTTGTGACGAAAGGACAATGGGGTTTTTACTGCTGTCTAAACTTTTCATCAGGTTGTCGGGCAAAAATTCCATTTGCTCCGTGGTCATCATGCCATCGCATCGGGCACCCAGTAAAATATCGATCCCCAGTTTGCTCCAGTCTTTATTGTTTTTATCAAGATACTGGTGAATGGCCTGCCTGAACCTGCTTCCTTTGGGCATTACATAAGTTTTGGTAAATGCGGAGTCGTTGTATTTTTTCAGGATATCCCTTAATCGGGTGGTGCAGTTATCGAAAAAGAAATCGTATTTATAATATTTGTTTTCTTCCTGCAGATTTTCATTCAAAAAATGCTGAATGGTAATTTTTTCTTCGGCTGTTAAATTTAAAACCTGTTCTGTTATTCCCCTGTTGGTTGACTGGTATAAATATTTAAAATCAGAAAAGTATTCGGCAGAAACATAGTACAGTAATTTCCCCTTTATGAATTTTAAATAAAAGCCATTGTCATCAAAATTGAATGTGCCATAATTATACACTACATCCCGCCAGTCATCGTTAGCCGTTTTGTTGCTGTCCACAACCCGGTAAGCGCTATGCCCAAAAGTGGAATACAGTTCATTGCCTGGTGTGCAGGTAAGCAGCGAAATGCGGAGGTGGGAACTGTCTTGTGCAAATGTGCAGATGTGCAAAATGGTAAATGTGCAAATGAGGAGCAGCCTTACCCTCCATCTCCCATTACCGAAGATAGGGAGCGGAAGCCTCACCCCAACCCCTTTCCCAAGGAGAGGGAACTCGAAATTAAACACTGTAAAATTTTGAATTTTTTTCTTCATAATGAGCTACGCTATCAATCTTCTCTATGTTCAGTTCCCCCTTTACGGGGCGGAGGGGGTGCCTACCTGCTGTAATTCGGTGCCTCCTTGGTTATCTCAATATCATGTGCATGACTTTCTCTCATGCCGGCATTGGAAATCTTAACAAAAGTTGCTTTTTGTAATTCAAGGATATCTTTTGCGCCGCAATAACCCATGCCTGCCCTCAGGCCACCGGTGAACTGTTGAATCACTTCACGTATATTGCCTTTAAAGGCAACACGGCCTTCAATTCCTTCGGGTACAAATTTTTTGATATCGTCTTCTACGTCCTGGAAATAACGGTCGCTGCTGCCCTGGGCCATGGCACCCAGTGAGCCCATGCCGCGGTATTGTTTAAATTTTCTTCCTTCATAAATGATCGTTTCCCCGGGGCTTTCTTCGGTACCTGCAAAAATATTGCCCATCATCACCGAGCCGGCGCCCGCAGCCAGCGCTTTCACCATGTCGCCCGTATACCTGATGCCGCCGTCGCTGATGATGCCGATGTTTTTATTTTTTAGTGCGGCAGCCGCTTCCATCACTGCTGTTATTTGTGGTACGCCTGTACCTGCCACAATACGGGTAGTACAGATAGAACCCGGTCCTATACCCACTTTCACAGCATCGGCTCCGGCATCGGCCAACGCCCTTGCACCGGCACCTGTTGCCACATTACCGGCGATGATCTGTAAGGTTTTATATTTCTTTTTTATGTTTTTTAATGTATCGATAACGCCTTTGGTATGACCATGGGCACTGTCGATGCAAATGACATCAACACCCACTTTGTATAAGGCTTCCACCCGTAACATGGTGTCGCTGGTGATACCCACGCCAGCACCAACCAATAACCTGCCAAAAGAATCTTTAACAGCGTATGGGTGAGATTTTAATTTTAAGATATCACTGAATGTTACCAGTCCCAGCAATTTCCCGGTTTTGTCTACCACCGGCAATTTTTCAATCTTGTTTTTTTTGAAAATGAGTTCTGCTTTTTTCAGGTCGGTGCCCTCGGGTGCTGTGATCAGGTTATCCTTTGTCATTACGGTACTCACCTTAGCCTTAAAATGCGTTTCAAAACGGAGATCACGGTTGGTTAGGATACCCACCAGTTTATGTCCTGCATCCACAATGGGAATACCGCCGATCTTATTTTCTTTCATCAGCTTTAATGCTTCGCCGATCGTTGCATCCGGGCTTAATGTAACAGGATCGATGATCATACCGCTTTCGCTTCTTTTTACTTTACGCACCTGGTCGGCCTGCTGATCTATACTCATGTTTTTGTGCAATATACCAAGCCCTCCCTCTCTCGCCAGTGCGATGGCCAGGGCAGCTTCGGTAACTGTATCCATCGCCGCACTCAACATGGGTACATGCAAGGTGATGCTTTTTGTAAGTTGCGTACTGATATTTACCTCACGGGGTAATATTTGAGAATAGGAAGGCATCAGTAAAACGTCATCGAACGTTAAGCCTTCGCCGAAAAATTTTTTGGAATTGCTTTTTGTTTTGGAGTTATTTATTATTGCCATAGGCAAAGGTAAGAGAAAAAACTACTTGCCCAAAAAATGGTAACGAAACAATGATTTTAACGCAATAGCAAAACAGTTCCGTTATTTTCAGATAACTGGCCCGAAATATCAGTAAATTTTATCCGGTAAACATAGGAACCCGATGGCTGGTCTTTTCCTTTATAAGTGCCGTTCCATCCTGTTCCATAATTACCGGTTTCAAAAATCTTTTGTCCATAGCGGTTGAAGATGACAAAACTATAATGTTGAAAAGAACGGTTGATGGTTGGTTTAAACAGATCATTTAATCCATCATTATTTGGTGTAAAAGTATTTGGAATATAGGTATTGCAATTTGTTTTAACGGTAAGATTTAATGTTCGTACACTATCACATCCATTTGCTGCAACAATTGTATCAATATAGGTACCTGTTGTGGTATGGCCTTCATAATTTTGACCGGGGCAAATTGCGATATTGATGTTAGAAAATGATCTGGAGTTTATAACCAGGTTTAGGGTAAAAATACTATCACATCCATTAGATGCTGCTAATGTATCCTGGTAAGTTCCACTATTGGTGTAGGTTTGTCCGTTCCATAAATAACTGTTACATACCGCAGCATTAATTATTGTGTACCGGTTATTGATGGCCAGGTTCAGTATTACAATACTGTCACACCCTGCTGCATTGATCAATGTTTGTGTATACACGCCACTTAATGTATAAGTTTGCCCGTTTAAAGTATAAGTGCTGCAGGCAGATGCGTTAATTGTAGAAGATGTGCTGTTACTGCAGCGGCTAAGCTTATGTACAAAAATATCTAATGACTCTACGGAAGTCAGGTTGAATACAGGAGTATCGGGATCAAAATCAACAATCTCTTTAAATTCTCCTGTAGTAAAAATATTTCCAAAAGCATCGAGGGAAATAGCATTAGCGCCTGCATACGATGAACTTCCACCTCCCATTTGTTTGGCCCAGATAAAATCTCCATTTTTATCTAATTTAGATACAAACATATCTCCATTTATGCCAACCGTGGTTATATCATAAGTGCGTGGCCCCGGGTCAAAATCCACTGTACGGCTAAATGATCCGGTAGTATAAACATTGCCAATTGCATCTATGGATATTGATGAGGCACCTGACGAACCAGATCCTGCCATTTGTTTAGCCCAGATAAAATTTCCTGTTACATCTAATTTTAAAATATAAACATTATTACTGGCGCTTGATGTCATATTAAAAACACCGGAACCCGGGTCAAAGTCTGCAGTACCTCCAAAATATCCAGTAGTATAAATGCTCCCAAAAACATCTAATGCCAATGAATTAACCATGGCTACAGATACATTTTGTTCTATTTGATTTGCCCAGATAAAATTTCCTGCTGCATCTAATTTTGAAACATAGCTATTGCCACTGGTAGAAATAGTACTCATATAAAAGTTACCGGTTCCGGGATCAAAATCTACAGTACCGCCATAAGTTCCTGTTGTATAAACATTACCAGACATATCCACGGCAATAGATTTGCCACTTGCTCCAGCAATGCCCGATCCATCTAATATGGCAACCATTTGTTTTGCCCAAACAAAATTTCCTGAGCCGTCTAATTTGGACACAAATATCTTTTCTACATTAAAGCTTGAATTGAGTATATACAGGCCCGGGCCCGGATCAAAATCAACTGAAGTTCCATAAAAGGAACCGGTGATAAGAATATTACCGGCTATATCTAAGGCTATTGATCTTCCAAACGCGTTATCATTTGATACGCCTCCAATATGCTTTGCCCATACAAGATTACCAGCAGCATTTAATTTAGAAACAAACATTGCAACCGGCGAACCTGTCATATTATAAACAGCAGGTCCGGGATCAAAGTCAACAGTACCATAAAAACTCCCTGTTGTAAAAATATTTCCCTGTGCATCTACGGTAATTCCATAACCAGTGCTTTGAAAACCGGTCCCTACCATCTGCCTGGCCCAAACAAAACTGCCGGTAGCGTTGAGCTTACAAATAAAGATATCCGGACCTGTAGAGGTAAGATTATAGACAGCCGGGCCTGGGTCAAAATCCACCGTCCCGTTAAAACTTCCTGTGGTATAAACGTTGCCTGCAACATCAGTTGCAATGGCATGACTAAAATACTCCGCCCCAATCCCACTTATTTGCCTCGCCCAGGCAAAATTTACGTTTTGTGCATCCAGCTTACATGCAGCAAATGTGGAAAAAAAGATGACCAATATTTTTTTCATCTCAAATTTTAAAAAACAAAATTAACATACTTATTTAAAGTTTACGATAGATTAAAACTCCAGCTTCTATACCTGTTTGGAAAGTACTCCATTCACAACTCCGCTGGCTATGTGTATTGTATTGGTTACAGAAATAATTGAACATGCGAATAAAAAAAACGACGGTAAAAAAAACGCTGCATATATCCCAATAGATCACGATCCGGCGGAGTTTATGTTAGTGTTGCCAGTCTGCATTCCAGCCGTTGGTCACGATGGTACCCCATGCAGAACCATCTGCGGAAACCCACGAGACGTCCATCCCCGATCCGGACAACGAAGTGTATGCTATCCTGGTTCCATCTCCCGACCATGAAGTTCTTGACCATGTTGCAGCGTCAGGCATAATCACAGTGATTACACTACCATTTGAGTTCATGATTCCAATCTGCGTTTTATATTGATTAATGGCAATCGTCTGGCTCATCGCCATTGCGAGTTTCGTACCAGTAGGCGACCAACTCGGATTCAGGTAATCGATGTGATCGAAGATATTTCCGGTGAGCGTAGTGAAACCAGTACCGTCGGCGTTGATAGTATAGATGTCATAGACAAAGTCGTAAGCCATCCAATCACTGACCAGTGCAATCTTCAATCCATCTGGCGACCATTTTGGCTGATTGTCCCATCCAGGTGCGTTGAACAGTAAGGTAGGTGACCCACTCGTGGCGTTGATCACCCAGATATCTGCGCTACCGTTGCTAAGAGCCGAATACACTATTTTCGTTCCATCAGGCGACCATGCCGGGTGTTCGGTATAACTTCCAGAATAGGTCCTGCGTACAAGATTTGAGCCGTCCTTATTCATGATGTATAGGTCAGGATTCCCGGAGCGGTCACTGATGAAAGCAATCTGTGTTCCATCGGGTGACCAGGCTGGGTGGTCATCGTGCCCGGCATCGTTTGTGAGCCGATGAATATTGGACCCATCAACATTGCAGGAATAGATCTCAGCGTTGCCATCCCGGGTACTTACAAAAACAATCTTACAGTCTGTACATGGCGTTGGCAGATTCTTTACAGTTACCTGCACCGTATCTTTTGAAAACAACATGGTGGCGTCTGTTACTTTCAATTCGAACTGGTAAATACCCTGTACAAGATTTGTTACAGCTGTTTGCACAGCATTTGTATTTGTAATGTTGAATGCTGAAGAACCGGAAATTTTTGCCCATGCATAACCCGTAATGTTATTATCCGGATCAAAAGAAGCAGTTCCATTCAGTGTTATTGTATTGGTTGGTAAAGTTATCACCTGGTCAGGTCCTGCATTGGCAATTGGCGGATGATTAGTTACTATGGTAACATCCACAATTACCATCATCGTATCTTTCGCAGAAAGCCCTTTATTATCTGTCACTTTCAATTCAAACTGGTAAACTCCTGAAGTAAGGGCCATTACATTAGTCCTAGCCGCTGATGCATTTAAAATGCTAAACGATACAGGCCCCGAAATTTTTCTCCAGGTGAAACCGGTGATGGTACCATCAGGATCGTAGGATGCGCTTCCATCAAGGTTTACAGAATCAACCGGTAAAATGATGGTGGTATCTTTTACTGCATTGGCGACAGGGGGCTTATTACCATAGCATCCTTCGCAGGAGTATTCTTTTTTGCAGGCGATATTCAACAACACTCCTGTAAATAAAATAAGGGCTGCAAATTTTAATATCTTTTTCATTAGAAAAATTTGAATCATAAAAATATTTATACATACAGAAGATATCCGGAGCTTAGTAATTATTAATCAAGAATATGCCTCTTCCTTCTGTGGTAACATAAATTCCCTGGTTATTAATATTTACAGAACTTACTGGTGTAAATGGCTTTGGTAATACATCTGACAGATCTTTCCATTTTTTGCTTCCGTCTTTAAAAAATACTCCTGTAAAAGGAGAACTTGCTACAACCTGTTTGGGGTTATACCTGTTGAATGAAATCCCTGATACAGGATACATTTTATTTAAAACTGACTGGTTAGACCATACTACATTTATACCTTTACCACCTGGAAAAGTTTTTTCAATTGGGTATTTACCGTTGCCTGATACCAGGTTCGTCAATTCCACATCTTTGTCGAATATAAATCCTCCAACAGCAAGGGTTCCATGATAAATCCCATCAATGCACGAAATATAAATTTCAAACGGATTATATGGGTTTACAAAAACAGGGCCGTGCTGAACTTTGCCAGGTTCGTATGGTATTAGCTGTACAATACCCGGGAGGATTAACCTTGTCCACGAATTTTCACTTTTTTTTCTTTTGAATAAAACTGAATTATTTGATTGATCGCAGATAAGAAAATAAGTTGGATCAGCATGGCCACCCGAGACCCAAAAGGCTTGTGAGCCTACTGGTAAGTCATTAAATTCAATATTCCAGCCGGCACCCAATGATATATTTATATCTGGATTGGTAGCAAATGAATTGTTCCTGATAATAGCAGACCCGGTACCGGAGCCAAGCACGCCAGGCACGTTAAAGAATTTTTTATCTTTTTGATATTGCAGGGGCAGGGTAGTTAGCATCACCGCATCAAGCATTATGTGAGGACTTTCATTATTCAGCGTTTGAATAAAGTGAAAACTTCTTCCATTGTAACTAATAGTTGTAGCACCAATCTTAGCTCCAGAAGGAGGAAGCTGACCTGGACTTTGAAGTCCTGCAAGCACAGCACTCTGCAGGTTCCGGGCTGTTAATATAAAAGCAGGATTTCCCTGGTCACCTTCTATAATATTTACATCAGTAGTTCCGTCTATACCCAACCAATTTGAAATATTATTTACCGTTACATTTTTCCAGCCACCATTATCCTGGCTGCCATAACCATAATGCTCTTCCCCCGACCTGTTTCCTAAATATCCGGCCACAAACGATTCATGTATATGTTGTGTATGTAAGCCCGAATTTAAGTTTAAATATTTTTGTTCGGTATTTAAAGTAATGGTAGTCTGTTGGCGATTCATTGCATTATAATATACTCCACCATCGGAACTTATCCAGGCATACCAGCCTTTTGGGTCTAAAAGAAAATCCCAAATATCAGAATGAAAATTTGAAGGTTTTGGTTCGCCACAAACATTGGCATTTGCAATATTTTCCCATACGGCCGTACCATCGGCTCTTAAACTTGCAGCTTTAAAAATATTTTGTGCAGAACAATAAATTAAATTTGTATTTCCACTAACTTTATTCTCGAGTTCAGCATTATTTGAAAAAAAGGATTTCATGAATACCCGCCCCCCCCAACCTGTTCCTATTCCCCGCTCATTAATGATTTGATAATTCCATTGTTGATTTTGATTGTTGAATACTAAAAACGAACCGTAATTACAGGTCGGCGGATCCGTAGAAGTGCCGTCACATGGATCAATACCTTTATCGGTTGCAATGCAAGGTCCGTTGGGATTTCGGGTTACGGGAATATAAATGAATATATTTTTATTTTGTGGTTCCTGAAGTACACACAATGAATAAATGCCCTCTTTATCCGCCTGGGTAAAATTTTGATTTTGAAAATTAAGCTTAATAATATGTTCACTCCAGTTTTTCCCATCATCATTCGAAATAAAAATTGAATTTACAGTTCGGGCAACAATCAAATCTTTAAAAGTAGCTATGGCAGTAAAAGCCTGGTCATCCTGCGAAGTAGTAAAATGAGCATAAGTAAATGTGGTTGCAAAATATTCTTTTCTTCCAATTCCGCACGGAGTTGTTATTATAGTGGTGGATTTATTGGTGATTACAACGCCATTAACCACCTGGGTTAAATTGTCCATTCTGCATGGATGAGTGAGCGGATTAAAATATTTTTTTTGATCAAAAGTTTTCCCTCCATCGTACGATTCCCATAAGCCACAATTATTATCTGCAATATTTTCAGCGTCTCCTTCCCGTTCTCCAACTGCAATATGCTCAGGAAATTGTGGGTCAACAGCAATACAATGTGCATATCTGGGAGATTGCGATAACTGCCTCCATTTATTAAATAATCCGTTTTTGTCTATTTCTGTTTTCCAAACACCTGCGTTTAAACCGATGGCGTAAAGACCATTCTTGTCTCCGGCCATATTTAGGATTAGGCCTGCTGTTGAACTTCCTCCATCTGAAACACCATTGTTTCTGTCCGGGCTGATATCTGTTAAACTTGTACGGCAATTTGAAAACAACATTGCAGTTATGAAGAAAGCAACCAGCTTTTTAAGAATTTCTTTTTTCATTTTATTAAATGTTTAATAATAAGTAGATCAGATTAAAAACAATTGCAAATGTTTAGCATTGCAGTATCCTCCAAAACAGGGTATCTACAAAGTGTTCGTATAACTTAACTTACCTGGCAATTCAAAATTGCCAGGTTAGGTTGTCATCTGTTCTTTGTTATTTTTTAAAATTCACTTTATCCAAAATATTCTGTGCAATTTTTTTACCCTGCACCCTGCTTTTATCCTGGGTGGCCTGGTAATGAAGTCCGCTAAATACCCTGCTGTTCGACATTTCTATGCTCATCTCTTCCCATGAGTTATAACTGCGGGCAGGGTAACTGAGGTAATCGTACGTATGAAGGGTGAGTTGAAAATTATTGCCAAACATATTGGCAAGCATGGTCGTTGCCGCTGCGTTGATGGTGGCATGGCCCGATGGGAACTCAGGATGGTTAGGCACAGCAATTGATGTTGTCCAGGCAGGGTCTATGTATTGTTTAATGTAAGTAACAGGGCGCACCAGGTTAAAGCTGTATTTATCGGTGAAACATATAATGGTTGCGTCACTCTGAGCTATCCCGATTTTTGCATAGGCTAATGCAGCTACATCAAGCATAGGTTTTGCCTTGTTGAGGGTTTGAGATAAAATGGAAACAAAATTTCCACCGGGAGAATAGCCCGGAACATCGCGGTGGTAAATAGCAGAAGCTTGTTGATCGGGCGTTGCATTATTCCGCTTGTCATAAACATCTTTTACCATGTTCCAAAAATCGGAGCCGTTAACAATAGAGTAGGTTGGTGGCGGCGGTAATGCAGTACCAGTAGCAACACCAGGCACTAAGAGCCTGCGCTGCCATGCATATGGATTAACAGCTTGAGCTGGTGGAGGTGACGTTGGTACCCAATACCAAGGGTTAACTGGTGTGGGAGGCGGGGCAACGTAAGGAGGATTTACATTTGCCGAACCATCGGTTGCAGCCCAGGTAAAAACCCTTGTAGACACTTCTTTTCCAAAAGCGATGGAGCGTTGCAATGTTTCAACACTCACTTCACCCGAATAGATTGTTTGCAGTGCATTTTCAAGACTATCTATTTTTGTTTTGTTTGCAGCCGATGTTGTTGGAAAAAGTTTCCGGTTCATGTCTGCAAGTGCTGCATTGGCACTGGCTGCCCAATGATATGCTTTACCAGGCTCTGTGGTTGGCATTACCGGGAAATCGGTGAGCTGACCATGTAAGGTTTGATAAGCAGGCATGCCTGGTACAACCGATTCGTAAAGTGCAATACCGCAATAGGCCTGGCATCTCTCACTACTCTGGCTACCGGTACCAACCGGCAACGGGATCTTCAGCATATCTAACTGCATATTAAGCCAGTGGATAACTACATCCGTTGAGAATGTTTTGGTTTGTTTTAAATTACTATTCAGATCGTCGGTGTTATCTTTTTTACAGGAGATATTGAAAACCGAAACAATACCAATCAGTAAAACTGCATAGAGAATTTTCTGTTTCATTTTTTAAAAGTTTATCGTTATCGAAAAAAGGGGTTACTTATCTGAGTTTCTGTTTGAGGAATTCGTACATTCTTCACTTATTAAAAACGAGGACGGGCTCCCATAGTTATCACCTGTTGCGCTTGAATAGGAACTACCAAATCAACATAGCCTGACGCAGGTATATGTAAAGCTGCATTTAATATTTTTGGATCAGGTGAACCGGTATCTAAACATGCAATGCGGAGTGAACAAGAGCTATAGGGTCCTAAAGTTGTATTACTGCAATCTTCATTTTCCTGTTTCCCGCCACCAACCACCATTTTTATTACTTTATTTTGAAGATGAAACGACTTTGCATTTACACCTTCCATAGATAACTGGCCAATTTGCACAGGCGATCCAGAAGGGTTAGTGATAGTAATAAGTTGAGTTTTGGAAATGTTTGCAGAGGTAAAATAAACTTCACTGATATTTGTATTCAATGGAGAAGACAAAATATGTTTTGAGATCTGAGGTTCCTTCCAGCCAACATTTATCCAACCATAAATTGGGAATGGCTGTAAATTATCAACAGCAACATTGGTATTGCCACTAAGGTTTTTGATAAATCCTTTATGGAATTCAGCAGATTCTAAGATAGTTAAAGGTTCATATTTATCTGACAAAAAGCCTTTGCTTAAAACGCCAGCTTTTACAGGATCAGGATCAGCTGCAAATGTTTCTCCTATCAATCCATTATAAACTGTTTCTATGCCACCATTGAACTCACCAATAACAGCAGGAGTAATTTTCCAATCTCTCCGCTTATTATTTAAAATGCTTTCATCCATTTGGTAATTCACATCATTCATCAGTACTGTTACCAATACTCCGTCAGTTCCATCTGGAGCAATTTGAATCGTTATACCATCACGAACCGTAAAGTGATACTCAACATATATGTCATACTTATGTGGTATACCCAATAGGGCATCAGGTATAACCGGCGGCCGAAGGGTGTACTGAAAAATATGAATACCTGAAAAAGGTTTTTTAATAGTAGGCTTTGCTTTCATCTGGTGTGTTAGTGGAATTAATGGCCCCAGACCAATCTTTACCTTGGAAACTTCACCTGCTATTTGTGTTCTTAAACTACCATTTTCGAAATCCTGACTAACTAAGTATGGTAAGGAAATGATTTTTGAACGTGTTATCATATTATCCAAAGTAGCTATCACATTGGTATCTGCACCAGCCTGGGCAAAAGCTGTAAGAAGTGGCGGGTGTATTTCAGTAAGGAAATTATCGTGGGCGCAATCAACTATCCATCTTCCAAAAACAGCAACACGGCTAAAGTTTTGAACCCTGTATTCATTTGGTATAAGCCCGCCTTCCTGTTCAACTCCTAAATACCCTTTTGTAATTTGAATACCATTGTTTTTTGCTTGTGAACTTGCAATATTTCTTTCTTCATTTGTTATTCCATTGGAAGGCCCTAAGAGGTTTTCAAAATTTTTATCCGGGACTATTAAATAGCCATAATCAAGTCCAAATGGATGTGTAAAAGGTACATCAGCCTCTGAGTTGTGGCAATACAAAGCGACACCGCTAAGTCCTACTATCGAGCTATGTTCATCACGAGGATTAATAATCGGAGTCCACTCATACTTTGGGGGGTCATTTGCTAACCAGACCTTTCCTGCACAAATTTTACTCGTCCATAATGGATCTGCCCATCCAATGTCGTTTACATTAATATCGGTGTTAATAAAATTGGTAGCTAAAATTGGTTTTGGATTATTATGGTATCCTTCTTGCCCGTATAACAACAAGGGTGAAAGGAAGAAAAGACTTAATCCAAGGAAAAATATCTTTTTCATTTTTTAAAGATTTAAATACCTACCTGTCGGCAGATAGGTTTTATGATAAATTGATAGTGTAAAACTATGTACAGCGTAAAACCAATACAACCCCTCATTTGGGGGGTATTTATAAAATGAGGGGAATAAAATATTCTAAGAAGAAATGACAGTAAATAACCAACTACACTAATTTTTCTTTCAGTGCCTTGGCCACTGCTTCGGTAGCAGAAGCCACGTGCAGTTTTTGGTAAATGTTTTTTACGTGATCCCTTACGGTGTGATAACTCAAAAATATTTTTTCTGCAATACGGGGCATGGGCATGCCCTGGGTAAGCAATTGTAAAATAACTGTTTCCCGCTCTGTGAGGTGATAATCAGTTACTGTTGCCAGTGGCGCAATAAATTGCTGAAAGAGTTTGGTCACTTTGGCTGCTATATTGGGGTTAAAAGCAACGCCTCCGTTCTGTACATCGGTAATGGCTTCCAGCATTTTTACAGGCGAAGTGTTTTTTAAAATATATCCATTGGCGCCGGCACAAAGCGCTTCAAATATTTTTGCATCATCTTCAAAAACTGTTTGTATCAGTATTTTTATATCGGGGAACGATTTTTTAATGAGCCCGGTTGCTTTTATCCCGTTGATGCCCGTCATTTCAATATCCATTAGCACCACTTCGGGTTTACTTTTGTCAATATCATGTTTCCAGTTATTACAGCTGGTAAACGATCCGGTACAGGTAAAACCCGGCGAACCATTGATGATGGACCGGTAAGCGTCCATCATAATGGGATTATCTTCAAAAATGGCTACCCGTATTTGTTTAGCGTTGTCCATATAACAAATGTAGTTTGATTTGCTGCTGTTTTTATAACCCTCAAAAGGGGGTATTTAAAATTCCAATATGATATTAGTTCCGTCACCGGGTTGAGACTGGATGCTGAATATTGCATTGATCTCAGCCGCCCTTGCCTGCATATTAATTAAGCCATTGCCGGTTTCATTTTCGGCCGGTATAAAACCTTCGCCGTCATCCTTAATCTGCAGCCTCCATCTGGAACCCGTGTTATTGAGACTGTAATGAATATTGCTGCAAGCTGCATATTTAAAACTATTGTTTATGGCTTCTTTACTGATGAGGTAAATGGCCTTGCGTTGTCTAATGCTTAAATTTATAGTTTCCGTTTCTTTACCGGTTTCAAAATGAACCTGTATATTTTTTGACGCAGCAATCGAAAGGGTAAGGGATCTTAACCGTTCCAGCAGTTTTTCAATGCTGTCATTTTGCGGATTGAATATCCAGACCATATCACTCAGCTTTTCTATCACGTCCTGGGTGTAATTTTTTACTTTATCGATATATTCGGTAGCTTCTTCAGTTTGTCGCTGTTGCAGTTTTTCAGATGCCATCTGGCTGAACAGGTTAATGCCGCTCATGGAAGCGCCAATTTCATCGTGCAGGTCCTGGCTGAACCTGTTTCGGATCTCCATGAGTTTTAGTTTTTGTGTCAGCCGGTAGCGGAATAAAATATAAATACCTGTTGCTAAAGCAATCCCAACCAACAGGTAAAACCACCAGGTTTGCCAGAATGCTTTTTTAATGGTAAATGAAAAAAGGGCAGGGGCGCTCCAGTTACTGTTGAGTAATTGGGCTTTTACCTTAAAATTGTATTTGCCCGGGGAAAGATTTACAAAAGATACAAAGTCGCTGGCAGCGGGTACACTCCATGAATTTTGTAATCCCTCCAGCTGGTACGAATATTTTATACCCTCAGTACCCGATGATGAAATTCCTTTAAAATTGATGCCAATATTATTATTATCATGCGTGAGTTTAAGATTGTAGGGTAATTGAAAAATACCGGATAAAGAATCTGCATAAACGGCCCAATTGGTTTGCCGAAGATTCAGTTCTACATTTTCAATTTGAATGTTTGGAGCAGGAGGTTTATGATTTACTTTATCAGGATAAAAGCATATTAAATTCTTACGGGAAAAACGCCAGATATTTCCATTGATATCTTTGATCATCTGCACATCAACAGCACCTTCCATTTGAAGGTTATCCGCATCAAAAAAACTAACGATTTCATAACCCTGATCATTTTCTGCATCCGTTTTATTTGAAAAAACAGCCACATCCGAATTAGTTGAAATCCATAAATTATTTTGATTATCAAAACACATGGAGGATACATTGTCGGTAGATAAGCCATTGGCTTTGGTTATTTGTTCTTTAAAGGTTAAAGAACCCTGATGCCAGGTATATCGCCGCAATCCCCGGCCACTATAGAGTATCCAGGTATCACCTGACGGATCATTATAAAATCTGCTGATCACCACTTCAGTACTGAATTCGTTTAATTGCAGCCTGCAAATATTTTGTTTATCTATCGAATAGATTAAGCCACCGTCGGTTGCTAATAAAATGGTGCCATCTTCACATTGATGCAAACGTCTTATTTCACCTTTTATATTTATATTATTGGCAATAGGTAGTACACTGAAGGATGAATCGTAATACTGGCAAGGAAAATTTTGTGTTCTGACTGCCATGATAATTTTGTTTCTGTACCTGTCAAACAACACATCAAATACCTGGTCACCTAAATGTGCCAACCTGCTGTTTTGTTCATATAGTTTATTGCCATCCTGCATGGCTAATACCCATCCTCTCAAATTATACCAATAACGGCCTTTATTATCAAAAGCATAATCATCAATTATCAATTCATTATTTAATGTAAGAGCAGCTCCTTTTTTTTGTAACTTTCTTTCGGTGAATATGCCATTTTCAAAGGCCTGAATCGTAAGGCTGCCATTATTGATCAGAATTGGGCCTGTTGGAGGTTGTAAAACATTATATATACCTTTTCCGCCAAATGCAGAAACCTCATACGTTTTAAATCCTGGATCTGATATTCTTAACAAACCAATTCCACAAGCAATCCAGATATTGGCCTGGTTATCCTCAGAAATAAACTGTGGAATAATATCTAACGGCGGTTTATATACCAATTTGATATTAGTATTATCGGAGGCGGCCGTTACATTTATACCCGATTCATTGTTTACAAACCAAGCCCTTTTTTTGCTGTCAACGAAGTAAGAGAATATTCCTCTTAATCTGCCGGGTATCCCGGGCAGCCTTATTAATTGTTGATTTTTGATTACATAAATTCCATTCAGTGTTGAGATGAAAATTTCATCCTTTGATCTGATTAAAGTATTATAATAATACCCAAGGGATTTTAATGGTCCTATAATTTTAAAAGTACCTGTTGGCTTTTTCAATACCAGCAAATCTCCATAATTAATATATAAACCATCGTTTGTTTCAAGAATACTCCTGCATGCATGATTCACATAGCCGGGATATAATTTTATTTTTTCCCATTTGTTTACATTAAACTGGTATACACCCATATCAGTAACCGACCATACCTGGCCATTTTTAGTTTCAAAGATTTGAAAAACCCAGCGTATGTTTTGAGAATCTGACAACGGATAATTAATGAACCTGTTTCCTTTAAATTCCACCACGCCCCTGGCAGTTGCTGCCCAATATCGCAAACGGCTATCCATAAATCCACCAAAAGTTCTTATATCCGGTAATCCATCAGATAACCCATAATTAGTAAAATACTTTCCGTCAAAACGGCTAAGCCCTTCGGGTGTACCCACCCATAAGTAACCCAATTTATCCTGGTAGGAGCCATAGACATAGGTAGAGGGCAGTCCATCCTTTGCAGTATATAATCTTACTGATAACTCCTGTGCCTGAGTAAAAAAAGGAAAAAAAACAATGAGCACTACACAGTAAATAAACCTTACTGAAACAAAAGCTATGAAACATAACCATTTTTTCATGTTACTATATTTCGCCTGGATGCTTTACTAATGCAGCCCGTTAAATTTTCGCCCCGTTTAATAAATAGCAAAAGTATGCTGTGTTTTATTAAATTCAAATCACTCAATTGAGGGCATATGAGAGATGCGCCTGAAATGGGTAGAAATTCCTTTAATCCTGAAGAAATCCGGTTTTTAATTAACTGGCAATTATGGTGATAATTTAAAGAAGCTTATAAACCTTTCCGGGTAAAGAAGCCACTACCCCCTGCATTTCCAGCATCAGCAGGGCAGTAGCCACCGCACTGCTGCTTAACCCGCTTTTAAAATACAGTTGATCTATTTGGATCCCATCCTGTTGTTGAAGAATATCTACTACGATCTTTTCATCGGGTAAAAGTTCAATAAATAATTCCCGTTGTTTTTTTGGGGAAGGTTTTGCTACCGTTTTCCAGTTCATCATGTTTAAAAAATCGTCAGCCGAATCAATTAAAGCCGCCTTATTGTTCTTAATGAGATAATTACAACCCTCGCTTTTGGGATCACTGGTGCGGCCCGGAATCGCAAACACATCTTTATTATACCCGTTACCCAATTCGGCAGTAATCAGGGATCCTCCTTTTTTGCCACTTTCAATAACAATGATGGCGTCGCATAAGCCCGCAACAATACGATTTCGTTTCGGAAAATTTTGTTTGTCGGGGTTGGTATTGCTTATAAATTCGGTTAATAAACCACCCTGTTCTGTTATGTGTTTTGCCAGTGATTTGTTTTGCGGAGGATAGATCCTGTCGAGCCCGTGAGCAAGTACGGCAACTGTTGGCAGGTTACATTTCAAGGCTGCGCGGTGCGCAAAAGTATCAATACCAAATGCCAGCCCGCTGACCACCACCATATTTTCTGATTGCAACTCTTCAATAAATTTTTCGCAAACCATTTTGCCATAATCAGAATTATTTCGGGTGCCAACAACAGAAATAATTTTGGAATTATTTAAATCGGCATTGCCGCGGTAGTAAAGCATGGCCGGACTGTCGTAGCAGTTTAATAATCGTTTAGGGTATTTTTCATCCGTTATAAAAAGCGGCGTAATCTTATATTTTTCGACGAATTTTGATTCTGCTTCGGCACTGCTGAAATCGGTAAAATCCTTGATTGATCTGGCCCTTACGGTGCCAATGCCTTCCAGGCTGTCCAGTTCTTTTCTCTTTGCCTTAAAAATGGATTGCGCATTGCCAAAAAAAGCTATTAATGCCTTGGCTTGTACGTCGCCAATATTGGGTATTTGTGTGAGGGCAATTTGGTATACGAGATCATTGTTCATACACGATACGGGGATTATGAACAACAATAATAATTAAAATATTTAATTCCCGGTAATGGAAAGCTCTGTTCTTCTGTTTAAAGCTCTGCCCTGTTCGCCCGAATTATCAGCAACTGGTTTGGAAGAACCAAAACCTTTGTAGGTAAGTCTTTGTGCATTAACTGCATGGTTTAATAAATAATCAACCACCGATTTGGCCCGGTTGGTGGAGAGTAATTGGTTGTCTTTTTCCTGCCCAACATTGTCTGTATGCCCGGCAATCTGAATTTTTAAATTCGGGTTGTCATGCAACAGCGTTACGAGTTGGTCAAGCTCTGATCTTGATTCGTTCTGCAATTCAAATTTGCCTGTCTCGAAAAAAATATTCTTTAACACAATGGCTGCTCCTTTTTCAATAGGCTGCAGTGGAATGTTAACTATAAAAACAGAATCAGCCTGGTTACCCGTAAGTGAAAAATTATCAGAATAAAACAGGTAGCCACGCCGGTTCACATTGAATGCGTAATTTTTTCCGAAGGGTAAGGTAACCAGGTAATACCCATCTTCATCCGTTTGCACCTTGCTGATTAAACGACCGGTTTTTATTTCATTTAATTCCATAGCAGAAGGCAAACCTTCCCTGGTTTTTTTATCGAACACTTTACCCTTTACCCACCATGTTTTTAGCGGCCTGATATTTTCTCTTAACTGAAACGAGTACAGGTCAAGACCACCTTTGGTATCTGTTCCGTCACTGGCATAATAAGCTGTGCTGCCATCTGCCGCAACAATCAGAGAGCCCTGGTCGTCGATTGTATTGATGGGATAACCCAGGTTTTGCGCCATTTGCCAGCTGCTGTCACTGATTTTTTTGCTGAAAAACAGGTCCGTCATGCCGTAACCGGGATGACCATTACTGTTGAAATAAAGCGTTTCATTATCTGCATGCATGAACGGGCAGCTTTCATCGCCGCTGGTATTAACTGCTTCGCCTAAATTTTCGGGGCGGCTCCACTTGCCCGTTGGTAAACGGTGTGTTGCCCATATATCCCGTCCGCCAAAACCACCGGCCATGCTGCTGGCAAAATACAGGTCCCTTTTATCAGGTGATAAGGATGGGGAGGACTCCCAAAAATCGGTATTCACCAGCGGCCCCAGATTTTGTGGTTCGCTCCAGCCGTTGTTGGTTCGCACAGAAAAATACAGATCACAACTGCCCTGGCCTTCGGGATAATTGCAACCCGTAAAGATCAGCAACTGGCCGTCCTGCGAAATGTTTTGTGCACCTTCATTTAAGTTGGTATTTACCTTTCCTCCAAGCGCCTTTGCTTCGGTCCATTGACCATCCTTAAAATCGCTTTCATAAAAATCTTCATCACCGGCAACCCGCCGGGTAAAGATCATTTTGCTGCCATCAATGGTTAGGGAAGGAAAATATTCGAGATCGGTTGTGTTAATGCCGGCACCTAAATTAATGGGTGCAAAAACATAGTCTTTGGAGGAATGTTTTTTTTCATAGTCAACAGCAAAACCGTATGTTGATTTTCGGTAGTTCCCCGCTTTAATACTCTGGATGTTTAAGTTGGGGTTAGCCAGAAATGCATTAACCGCATCCAGTGCCTGTTGAAATCTTCCAACGCCTGCCAGTGAAATAGAGTAGGGTAGCAAATAGGTTTTTGAATACACAGAATCCATCCGCATACCGGTTTCAAAATCTGAAACCGAGGCCGCATAGTTTTTCAATTCGGCATAAATACCCGCACGGGATAAAAAAACGTCTACAAATTTTGGATCAAGTGCCAATGCCTGTTCAAGATATTTTAAAGCAACGGAATAATTGCCGGATGTAGCCTGCTCATAAGCCTGGCCGTAAATGTCACCGGCTTTTTTATTTACTTTTTCGGGATCGTACCATTGTGCAATACACATGTTAGATGTAAGAAGTGCGATGTACAAAAATATTAATCCGGAAGCTTTTTTTTTGATGTTCAACATTTTTTAAAATAATAGTGAAGTTAAAACGAAAAGAGTGCCGGTTTATGCTGCACGCCGAAATATAACATTTTCTTTTATGGAACCTGGATGTACTTGTGCAACTGCAACGATAATTCCCACCGGGGATATTGTTTGATATATTCGATCATCATGGGCGTAACAACGGATGCTTTTTCCCACTCCGGTTGCAGGTATAATTTGCAGGTTGGAGAAACCAATGCGGCATATTGTTCGGCCCAGGCGAAATCAGATGGATTGAAGATCACCACTTTTAATTCGTGGGCAAGTGGTAAAATACCGGGCAGGGGCGCTTTAAATTTTTTTGGAGATAAACAGATCCAATCCCAACTGCCACTCAGCGGATGGGCGCCGGATGTTTCGATATTGGTTTCAAATCCTTTTGATTGAAGCGCTGCAGTGAGATCATCCAGGTTGTGCATCAGCGGCTCACCACCCGTGATAACGACAAGGGCCCCCTTTTTACCCCTTTTGCCGGCAAACGGAGAGGAGTTTTTAAGCACCGCATTTACTATTTCGCCAACAGCCATTTTCGCATGAGATTCCATATCCCAGCTGTCCTTTACATCGCACCACACACAGCCCACATCGCATCCGCCCAGGCGGATGAAATAGGCAGCCCGGCCCTGGTGAAAGCCTTCTCCCTGGATGGTATAAAAATGCTCCATTACAGGAAGTGCGGCAGCACCGGTATTTGTGGTTTGAATCATTTTGTATAAAGAAAAGATCGCTGTTTATTTGTATTTATTTTCAAAGGCGGTAAATGTATTCATCAGCAAAGCAGCAATGGTCATCAGCCCTACGCCTCCCGGTACCGGCGTTATATAACTGCATTTGAGCGACACGTTTGCAAAATCAACATCGCCTTTTAGTGCAAAGCCCGATTTTTTTGATTCGTCTTTAACCCGGGTAATTCCCACGTCAATAACAACCGCGCCATCTTTTACCATATCGGCTTTTAAAAATTCAGGTATTCCCAATGCCGCCACAAGGATGTCGGCCTGCAGGCAGATCTCCTTCAGGTTTTTTGTGCGGCTATGGCAAAGGGTTACTGTGCAGTTTCCGGGATAGGTATTCCTGCTCAGCAGGATACTGATGGGCCGTCCAACGATATTACTGCGGCCAATAACCACGGCATGTTTTCCACTGGTTTCTATTTGATAATGTTCCAGCATCAACAAGATGCCATACGGTGTTGCCGGAATAAAAGTGGGCAATCCCTGCACCATTTTGCCAATGCTCATCGGGTGAAAACCATCCACATCTTTACCGGGATGAATGATATTGATTATTTTTTCTTCATCAACCTGCTCCGGCAGCGGCAATTGAACCAGGATACCGTCCACGTCCTCATCGCTGTTCAGCTTTTCTATGGCCGCAATCAGTTCAGCTTCACCGGTATTTTCATCAAAACGGATCAGGCTGCTTTTAAAACCAACTTCTTCGCAATTTTTTACCTTGCTGGCCACATAGGTTTCACTGGCACCATTGCTGCCAACCAATATGGCAGCCAGGTGAGGTTTTTTATGGTCCGGGGTTTTAAAAAGCGAGGTTTTTTCTTTAATTTTTTCTTTAACCGATTGAGAAACGATCTTGCCATCTAAAATTTGCATGCCGCAAAAGTAATCAACTATCTGCTGATTTTAAGTTCTTGTTCTGGGTAATTCGCGACATATTTATTACTTTGTACACAGTTTTTTATCAACCCACCCAATATGAAAACAAAATTATTAATAATGCTGTTGCCTGTTTTTTGGATAAATGCAGCAACAGCACAATCCCTGCGCTATACCCTTGCACAACCTTTTATAAGTCTTTCGGCCTATAGTCAACTCCAAAACGATCCCATGTCGTTTACCGGCAACCAGGCCGCACTTGCCCGGTCACAGCAGCCGGGCATCGGTGTTTATGGAGAAAGAAGGTTTATGTTGAAGGAGACCGGCAACTATACTTTTGCAGCCGCAGTACCCAGCCGTTTGGGGAATTTTGGCGTACAACTGAAATATGCGGGCTTTTCCAAGTTTAATGAAAATACGATTGGGTTGGCCTATGCCCGAAAGTTGGGGAAACTGGTAGACGTAGGTGTACAATTTAATTATTACAGTTACCGGGTTCCGGTTTATGGAAATGCGTCAACCGTAAACTTTGAAATAGGTGCCATGATGCATATAATAGATAAGTTACATGCCGGCATACACGTCTATAATCCGGTGGGCGGCAAACTGGCGGCCACCAATTCGCTAAGCGATGACGCGGAAAAACTGGCATCTGCTTATAAAATTGGGATGGGCTATGATGCATCAGAAAACCTTTTTATCAGCGGTGAAATTGTTAAGGAAGAAGATAAAGCTGTTAATGTGGTTGCCGGTTTGCAGTACCGCTTTGCCAAACAGTTTTTTGCCAAAGCGGGGTTTATAAGCGAATCCGGCAGCGTTTACGCGGGCGCTGGGGTGAGCTGGAAAAATCTCAGGCTCGATATTTCTTCCAGCTACCATCCGCAGCTGGGTTTTTCACCGGGCATATTATTGATTATGAATTTTAAATCAAAGGCGGAATGAGAATGCTGTACACCTTTGTGCTTGTTTTATGGATGGGGAAACCTGTTTTTGCGCAGGTACCTGAGGAACCCGTTACGCCCACCACCGAGCAACAACTGGAGAACATCACCGAAAACAATGAAGACCAGGAAACGGAAGACGATTCCTATCTCCAGCAAATGGTACAGTATCTTAAGAACTCGATAAACCTGAACACCGCCGGGACCGGTGAATTAAATCAACTGCGGATCCTTTCGCCATTACAAATTCAAAATTTAATATTGTACCGGAACCTGTTTGGTAAACTCATTGACCTGTACGAGTTGCAGGCAGTGCCGGGATGGAACATCGCCACCATTCAAAAAATAAGACCATACATCAACGTTAGTACTCAGGTATCCGTTACCGAAACCATGGGTATGCGTACAAAAAACGGTGAGCACAGTATCCTGTTCCGGGTATCGCAGGTAATCGAAAGGTCGGAAGGGTATTTTCCGGACCAGGCAGTGGTTACCAATGTTTACCCGGGATCTCCGCAGAATTTATTGGTACGTTATAAATATGTGTATAAGAATCTTTTCCAGTATGGTATCGTGGCAGAAAAAGACGCCGGCGAACAGTTTTTTAAGGGAAAACAACGGCAGGGGTTTGATTATTATTCGGCTCATGTTTTTGTCCGGAAGATCGGTATCCTCAAATCACTGGCTCTCGGCGATTTTACGGTAAACCTGGGCCAGGGCTTAACACAATGGCAAAGCCTGGCTTTTAAAAAAAGTGTGGACGTGGTTAATATCAAAAGAGAAGCAGATGTTTTACGACCCTATAATTCTGCCGGGGAAATTAATTTTCACCGGGGTGCCGGTATAACCCTGGCCAACAAAAACCGGGAGCTTACCCTGTTTGTTTCGTACAAAAATATAGATGCCAATTTGGTTACGGATACCGCACAAAGCCAGGATGATTTTGTGTCCTCTTTGCAAACGTCGGGTTATCACCGAACCAAAAGCGAATCGGACGATAAAGGCGTTCAACGGCAACTGGCATTTGGGGGTAACCTGTCTTTTCAATTGAACAGACTGCACCTGGGCATTAATGGTATTCACTATACATTTAGATGGCCTTTGATTAAAGCTGCCGAACCCTATAATAAATATGCATTAACGGGAAGTAGTTTTGGCAACTACAGTTTTGACTACAGTTATACTTTTAAGAACCTGCATTTTTTTGGCGAAGCGGCATCTACATCCGGATTCGACAAAGCCTTTATCAATGGGCTGATTGTTAGTGCTTCTTCCCGTGTTGACCTGAGTTTATTATACCGCAAAATTTCAAGATCATACCAATCTTTATATTCCACATCTTTTACCGAAAGTACTTACCCAACCAATGAGAAAGGATTGTATACGGGGATCGCTATCAGGCTTAACCATGTTTGGCGCATTGATGCCTATGCAGATTTTTATAAATTTCCCTGGTTACGATACAGGGTAGATGCCCCCTCGACCGGGACCGATTATTTGATCCAGTTTACTTACAAACCCAACAAGCAACTGGAACTGTATACCCGCTATAAAGCCGAATCCAAAGCCATAAACGTAAATCCCGGTCAGCTTACCCTGTCACCGGTTGTTCAGCAACCCAAAAAGAACTGGCGTACCCAGGTTAGTTTTAATCTGAATAAAACCATAACGCTCCGAAACAGAACCGAAATGGTTTGGTTTGATAAAAATGGTTTGTCTGAATCTCAGGGCTTCCTAACCTTTTTCGATTTTATATATAAGCCCATGTTAAAACCATTTGCCGGTAGCCTGAGGTTGCAATATTTTGAAACAAACGACTATAATAGCCGCCTGTATGCCTATGAAAATGACGTGCTATATAGCTTTTCCATACCGGTTTTTTACGAAAAAGGCTTTAGGTATTATGTAAATGTAAACTATGATATTAACAAAAAACTACGGGTTTGGGTTAGATGGGCCCAGGCCATGTATCCCGACAGAACTGTTATTGGAAGCGGGTTAGATGAAATTAATGGGAACAAAAAAAGCGAGATCAAACTGCTGGTTATGTACAAATTTTAACAAATTTCTGCAGGCAAAGCAGCTAATTAAAATCAACTGTTGTCCTTATACAGGATATTGAATATGGGAAAATTAATTTAACAATATTTTGACGTTAACAAATTATCCTTATTTTTACACATCATTAAACTTAATTTAAACGCACATGAGAAGATTTCTATCACTGTTTACAATGTTGATGCTCTGTGGGGTGTTGGCATTTTCCCAAAGCCGGGTGGTGACCGGTAAAGTTACCGATGCGGATGGCAACCCCGTTTCTTTTGCCTCTGTAAAAGTCAAAAACTCTAAAACCGGTGTTTCTGCCGATGCAAACGGGGCTTATTCGATCAGAATTAGTCCGGGAGATGTTTTACTGATTTCCGGCACAAGCTTTAAAGAGACTGAAGTACCTGTAGGTACTCAGAATGTTTTAAGCACCATCCTGGAGCAGGGAGTTTCAGGCGAGTTAAAAGAAGTTGTAGTGACAAGTGCTTTTGGTACACAACGGGCAGCCCGTACCACTGCATCCAACGTACAGAATGTTGGTTCAGAACAATTGAACACTGTACGTCAGAATAATATCAATAACGCCCTTGCCGGAAAAGTGGCAGGTGCACAGGTTCGTAGCCAGGCCTCAGGTAAACTGGGAGCTGAAACCGTTGTTCGTCTTCGTGGTGAGAATGGATTTGGTGTAAGTGGCGGTCCTATTTACGTTGTAGACGGAACCATCATTCCAAGTTCTAACGATATTAACCCCGATGATGTTGAAGACGTAACCGTTCTTCAGGGTCCTTCAGCGGCTGCGTTGTTTGGTCCCGATGGATCTAACGGTGCAATTGTAATTAATACAAAAAAAGCGAAGCGAGGATCAAATAAGCTTGGAATAGAGATCAATTCAGGTATTATGTATGATAATATTTATATCACTCCAAATTACCAAAACAGTTATGCAGGCGGTGCAGATAAAGATTTCGCTTTATATAGATGGTCGCCGGGTCAGCCGGAAGCCTGGAAGGCTTTAGATGGTAAATATTATCATGATTATTCGGATGATGCCAGCTGGGGTCCACGTATTGCAGGACAGGAGTACATTCCATGGTATGCATGGTATGCGGGTCATGAGCGTTCATTTAAAACAGCAAAGCTTACGCCTCAACCTAATAACACGCGTGATTTCTACGAAACTGCAATTACTAAAACGAATAATGTTAGTTTAACCAAAGGTGGTGATAATTATAATGTAAGGATATCTTACACCAATCTTGATCAATCTGGTATTATTGTAAATGAGTACCTGAAGAGGCATACTTTAAACCTGACTACCAGTATTGATTTAACCAGCCGTTTAACAGCAGGAGCTAATATTACTTATATAGCCCAAAACAGAAATGCTGATAACACGGATGGATATGCCAACCAGTCTTCCGGTGGGTTTAACCAGTGGTTCCATCGTCATCTGGATATGGGAATTATTAAAGAGTTAAGAACGTTAAAAACAGCAGAAGGGATCCTGGCAAGCTGGAATCACCTGAACCCGGGTGCCTATAGTGCGGCTGATCCGCTTAAGTTTTATGGTGGTAATTACTGGTATAACCAATATACTTATTTTGATAATCAAAGTAATCTTGACAGAAGAGACAGGTTATATGGTGATGTTTCATTGACTTATAAGTTGACCAATGATATTAAGGTAAAAGCTACATACCGTAAGCAGCAATTAACAACCAACCGTGAGAATATTCAAAATTCTGAACTGGAATTCAGTGCTACGCAGACTGGTACAAGAGGATCTTACAGTACTGGTAATTCCTTTAGTGATCGTCAAAACTACGAAGGCCTGGTTACTTACAATAAGAAAGTAGGAAGTTTTGCTGTTAATGTAAATACGGGTTTTGATATCTATAAAATAAGATTCAGGGATATTAATGCAAATACCGTTAATGGGCTAAATGTGGCTGGTTTGTATTCACTGGCAAATTCCAAGGATGCTATTAACTATAGTAACACAAGACAACAGTACGCCAGGAGAGCATTATTTGTGCGTGGTGATGTTGGTTTCCGCAATTATCTTTTTGCAGAGGGATCTTTCCGTCGTGATTATACCTCGGCATTGCCTGCAGGTACTTTTGTAAATACTTACTCAGCTGGTCTTTCTTTTGTATTCAGTGATCTTACCCGTAAGGCAATTCCATTTATTTCTTATGGTAAAATCAGGGGTTCCATTGGTAAAACAATTCAGGATCTTGGAATTTATCAGTTGGGTACTTATTATGCTCCTGCTGCCAACCAATGGAATGGTAATTTCCTGGAAAGTGAACCAGGTGGATTGGTTGATCCAAATTTACAAGGTTCTACCAATACAGAAAAAGAAGTTGGTATCGAAATGCGTTTTGCTAAAAACCGTGTAGGATTTAGTGTTACCTATTGGGATAGAACAAACAAGAATTTCCCTGTAAACGTTGCTCAGGCTCCTCAAATTGGTTACACCTCTATCAACGTAAATGCCGGAGAAATTGCGAAAACCGGTGTTGACGTACAGTTTTTTGTTAAACCCGTCAAATCAAAGAATTTCGATTGGGATATATCAGCAACCTGGGGTCGTTTGTTGAAAAACGAGATTGTTGAAATAGCGCCTGGCATTACCCGTATCGTTTCTTCAAGTGGTGCTTTCTCAACTTCTTCTTCTGCCTATATAGTAAGTGAGGTTGGATTGCAGTGGGGCCAGTTGCACGGTGGTGGAATCAAGCGTATTAACGGTCAACCCGAGTTAACTGCAGGTGGATTGTTTGTCAGGGAAGCCGATGTTAATTTTGGCAGTTCATTGCCTGATTACACCGGTGGTGTTCAAAATACCTTTAACCTGTTTAAACATTTTACCGTCAATGTTAATATTGATTATTCCTGGGGTGGTAAGTTTTTCTCCTTATCTGATTTTTGGGGTACATTCTCAGGGTTAACAGCCCGCACAGCCGGTCTTAACGATCGTGGTATTCCATTGCGTGATCCGGTTGCCGATGGCGGTGGTGTTCATGTATTTGGTGTAGATAACACAGGTAAGTCAGTTGATTATTATGTGGATGCGCAAACCTATTATCACCAGTTTAGAAATGCTAATATTTCGGAGAACAGTGTATATGATCTTAGTTTTGTGAAATTAAGAGAGTTCAGCCTGGGTTATAGAATACCGGTTGAAAAGTTGGGAATCGGCAAATACTTTAAAACTGCGGTGTTCTCGATCGTTTCTGCTAATTCATGGTTAATCTATTCTAAAACCAAGGATTTTGATCCTTCTCAGATCAGCCAGGCATTTGGAGAAGATGGTCAGTACCCAGGTACAAGATCTATGGGTTTTAACCTTAAATTGGGACTGTAATTAATAAAACAAAAAAATAAACATTATGAAAAATATATCATTAAAATTGTTCACCATTGCGTCAGCAGTCACCTTGATGACGGCTGGTGCGGGGTGTGCGAAGATTGGCGATTTTGGAGATACCAATGTAAACCCAAATGGTTCTGCTACTCCAATCACGGCCGCCTTCCTTACTAATATAGAATCAGGTTTGGGCGGAATAGCTTTTGGAACAGGCAGTGGTGGTACCAGGGTTGGTATTTATGCACAAACTATTGCGGAAACGCAATATACTGACGCCTCGTTATATTCACTTCCACAGTTGTCATCTGGCGGGTTTTATTCCGGGGCCATGATGGACGCCCAGGTTATCATTAACCTGAATTCGGATTCCAAAACGGCTGGTACGGTTGCTGCTTATGGCTCAAATGCAAACCAGATTGCGATTGCAAAAATTCTGAAATCGTATATCATTTGGTCGCTAACTGATAAATGGGGTGATATGCCTTATTCAGAAGCATTACTGGGAGCAGCTAACAAGTCTCCTAAATATGATATGCAGGAAGATATTTACAAAGCAATATTCAAGGATTGTAGAGATGCCATTGCCGGTTTTGATTTAAGTGGTCCGGAAGTAAGAGGTGACATTGTTTACGGTGGTGGTGGCTTAGTTGCACAACAAGCCAGATGGAAAAAACTGGCCAATTCAATCCGCATGATGGCTGCTGTTCGTTTAACTAAAGTTTATCCTGGTGCATCCAGTTATCCTGCTTTGGAATTCAAAGCTGCGATAACAGATCCTGCCGGGTATTTTACCAGCAATGCTGATAATTTTACTTTGAATTACCCGGGCGGCGCTGCTTATAGAAATTCCTGGTACGATATTTACGATGGACGTGCTGATTATGCTCAATGCAAAACATTTGGTGATGTATTATCCGGATTGGGAGATTCACGTCAGTCTGTTTTTGGTACAAATGCAGCGTTTACTTTCCCATATGGTTTAGAAAGACCGGCTGCAGTTAATTTTGACCAGGTTGTTTCAAACGGTAATTATTCAAAAGTATTAGTACCTGCACAGCGTGCTCAAAATTCTCCGGGTGTTTTGATCAGTGCTGCGCACGTATTACTTGCAGCTGCTGAAGGTGTGCAAAGAGGCTGGACGGCTGGTGTTGCCACATTACCAACAGCAAAACAATTATATGAAGCTGGAATTACCATGGGTTTTGGACAATGGGGTTTAACGGTTCCGGGAACTTACCTTGCTGGTCCTGCAAATTATAACACGGGTGTTGGGGTACCTGGTAACGTAGGTGCAAACTCTTATGGTTCTATTCCTGCTACGCAAAATGCGGGCACAGCCACAGAACTGGAGCGTATTGCCCTGCAATACTGGATAGCTTCTTATCCGGGTGGTAATGAGGGATATGCTAACTGGAGAAGAACCGGTATTCCTAAACTTTCACCTACTACTTTTGCTTCAAACTCAAGTAAGCAAATACCCCGCAGGTTTGTTTACGGTACAGATGAGTATAGTCTTAATCCTGCTCAGTTAAATGTTGCAATCGGTCGCCTGTCAGGAGGAGATACGCAAGATGGAAGAGTTTGGTGGGATAAGCCTTAATATATATTTTTAAAGAACCATCATTTTATTATGATGGTTCTTCTAATACATTATTGGTAAATAAACATAAAAATTACATTATATGAAATACATTAACATAAAAAAGCTTCTTGCTGTAGTTGCAGTTACTGCTTTTATAATAGCTGCCTGTAAAAAGGTAGAAGTACCAAAGCCATTGGGAGATGCCGGACAAACACTGGTTAAAATAATTGGTGGCGGCACACCGGCATCCGTTACCAAATTTGCCATTGATTTTGTGGCAACACCAACTGTTTTACTGGTTGCCTCTATACGCAGGGATATTCCAAATGAAACAGAATTATCTAAAACGATGGTGGTTACTATTAAGGATGATACCTCAGCAGTTAGAGCTGCTAATCCTGCTTATATTCAGTTATCAACAGCCTGGTACACTGTTGCAGTTGCTGGTGGTGTTAAAAGCGGTGGACAGGGAGGTACATTTACCCTTACATTTGCGCCGGGTGAGTATGCGAAAGAAATTTATGTTACCATTCCCAATGCAACTTTATTGAATCCAAGTGCATTATATGGTTTGGGTTTCACAATTAGTACGGCAGACGCAGGAGCTAAACTAAGCACTGAAAAATCTGTAGTTGTTCAAATAGGTGCCAAGAATATCTATGATGGCGTATACAAAGATGATTTTTGTAATTACCATCCAAGCTCTAACCCGGGATACACTTGCAGCACTACTGTAATTCACATGGTTACCACAGGAGCAAGTACCTGCAAAATGTTTTGGCCTTTAGCTGGAGCTTTTGGCAATCCCGCTGTATTAGGCGGCAATTTATCCTACTTTGGCGCGCAGGAGCCGGCATACACTGTTAATCCGGCAACTGGTGCTGTTACCGTACAAAATGTTGCAGCTGGAGCAGTAACTTTTTATACGATGGGAGCCGGTTTTAATTCGCGTTACGAACCCGGTCCTAAGGTATTTTATGTAAGATTTGGGTATAATAGTCCCGGTGGTGTTTTTGATCCCGCTGCGTCAAGAGAGTGGACTCAAACACTTACTTACACTGGTCCAAGATAATTTTTCGAATAAATCTTTAATATATACAAAGAGTCCCGGTTTGGGGCTCTTTGTTTTTATATTTGTAAAAAAAACAACGATGAATAAATTACCCGAACAGCCAAACCAGATCAATATAGAGATTTCGGAAGAAGTATCTGAAGGTGAATATGCCAACCTGGCCATTATAACCCATAGCCACGCAGAGTTTGTCATTGATTTTGTGAATGTAATGCCCGGCACGCCCAAGAGTAAGGTTAAAAGCCGCATCATATTAACGCCTTTTCATGCAAAACGTTTTATGAAAGCCATGGTTGATAACGTAAAAAAGTTTGAAACGGCAAACGGAACCATACAGGATATGGAAGCTGTGGAAATACCATTTAATTTCGGCGGGCCAACGGCGCAGGCGTAGTTCTGAGTCAGGAGCCTTGAGTCGGGTGCCCGGAGTCCTGAGTGCCAAATGAGTCTATCTGAATTTGTCGGGATTGTTGATCATGTACCAAATTAATTTTCCAACTTATTCATTTTTTGCACAAAGATCATTGTGGTTTTCCGTTGTTATATATTTGCAATCATGAGAGAAATCAAGCCATACCTGTGTTTCGGCGTTTTCGGATTCGCAGTCGTTTAATTTGCTGATAAAATAGTCCTTGTAACGTCTTCTACTGTGCCCCTCTGCCAGGTTTGTACATACAGACCTTGATGACCTTCTTATTTGGTCAGTTAAAGAATACTTTTCTTCTGACAGAAATATTTTGGAAAGGTGAAAAATTTCCGTAGCCAGTTGATATCCTTTTTTGTAGGCCAGTAATTCTTTAAAATTTCCCATAACTGATTTATTTTTTCAGTAAAATCTCCTGCCTTCCGTCTCCCGACTCGGAACTCTTTACTCAAGCCTCCCGCCTCCCGCCTCCCGCCTCAAGCCTCCCGCCTCCCGACTCAGTACTCCCGACTCCTAAAGCATCCCATCATCAGCAAAACTATAATACCCTTCGTCGCTCACAATAATGTGATCTATGACTTTTATATCCAGGTAACCAGCAGCTTCTTTTATTTTTTTAGTGAGTTCTTCATCGGCCCGGCTGGGTTGTAAATTTCCCGACGGGTGGTTATGGCACAGTACGATAGAAGTGGCATCTTCTTCCAGTGCTTTTTTAAGTATAACCCTGGGATCGGCTACCGTGCCCGTTATACCGCCCCTGCTCATGATCTCGTAGTGATTTATTTTATTGGCACGGTTTAAGAAAATGACTGCAAAAACTTCATAACTGTAATCTTTGAGCCTGGCCTGCAGGTACCGGGCAATATCCTTACTGGATGTAACCACCGGTTTTTCCAGTGAGGCCGCAGCATGCCGGCGTCTTCCAAATTCGAGTGCCGCAGCAATGACAATAGATTTAACCTGGCCAACACCGGTAATTTTTCTAAAATCCTGCATGGATAATTTACCGAGTTCATTTAAATTGTCGTCGCCCAGCTTCAATATTTCTTTAGCCAGTTCAACGGCACTTTTATTTTTACTGCCGTTATTTAATAAAATGGCCAGCAGTTCAGAATTGCTGAGTGCTTCGGCTCCCTTGCTGAGCAATTTTTCCCGGGGACGGTCATCCATTGCCCAGTTTTTGATGGATGTGGAAGGCTTGTTGACATTTTCCATAGAGCGTAGTTTAAATCATGTAAACAAAATGATACTTTCGCAGGACATTCTATTACATCTATCTCAATTTAAATATATATGGAATCAAATGCAAAAATATTTTCCGGCACCGGATCTCAGTACCTGGCGGAAAAAATTGCCAAAAAATTTGGAGAGCCACTGGGCAAAGTAAATATTCAACGGTTCAGCGATGGTGAAATTTATGTGGAGTTTAAAGAAAGTATCCGGGGGCGTTTTGTGTTTTTAATTCAGAGCACCTATGCCCCATCAGATAACCTGATGGAAATGTTGTTGATGATTGATGCCGCCAAAAGGGCATCGGCCTATAAAGTAATAGCTGTTATTCCTTATTACGGTTTAGCCAGGCAGGACAGAAAAGACAGGCCCAGGGTAGCCATAGGATCTAAATTGGTGGCTAATATGCTTACTGCAGCTGGTGCCGACAGGGTAATAACCATGGACCTCCATGCACCGCAAATACAGGGTTATTTTGATATTCCTGTTGATCACCTGGATTCTTCCGCCATCTTTATACCATATATCGAGAATTTAAAACTGGCTAATTTAACCTTTGCTGCACCTGATGTGGGCAGTGCCAACCGAATTCGTGAAATAGCCACTTATTTTGAGTGTGAAATGGTTATTTGTGATAAACACCGGAAAAGGGCAAATGAAATTGCCAGTATGGTAGTCATTGGAGATGTAACCGACCGCGATGTGGTTTTAATAGATGACATCTGTGACACCGGCGGAACCCTGGTTAAAAGTGCCGGTCTTATGAAGGAAAAGGGCGCCAGGAGTGTTAGGGCTTTATGTACACACCCGGTTTTAAGTGGTAAGGCATATGAAAATATAGAAAATAGTGTTTTGGAAGAACTGGTGGTTTGTGACACGATTCCGATAAGAGGCGAATGTAGCAAGATAAAAGTACTGTCCACCGATGAGTTATTTGCGATTACCATACGTAATGCCTTCGAAAATAAGAGCATTAACAGTTTGTTTATGAGAAGCAGGATGGCAAATAAGAAATAGAATAATTGATAATGTGGTAATTGATAATGGATAATTGAGCGCTTAATTATCCATTATTTCATTATAGAATTATCCATTAATTCCCTACCTTTGCGCCTCATAAAAAAAATTATTACAAAATGAAATCAATTACAATCGAAGGACAACTGAGGACCGAAAGCGGAAAAAAAGCCACCCGCCAACTTCGCTCTCAGAAAATGGTGCCTGGTGTAATTTATGGTGGTCCCCATGAGATTAATTTCTCAGCTCCGGCAACTGCTTTTAAAGACATCGTGTACACATCAGAATTTATTATTGCAAACGTGGATATCCATGGAAGTGTTTACCGTTGTATCTTAAAAGATCTGCAGTTTCATAAAGTAACCGATCTGTTACTTCATGTTGATCTATTGGAACTTGTAGAAAATAAAAAGGTTATTGCAACTTTACCGCTGCTTTATACCGGTGTTCCGGCAGGTGTTAAAGCAGGCGGAAAACTGGTGTTAAAAATGAAGTCATTAAAAGTTAAAGTACTTCCAAAGTATTTGAAAGAGCATATTGAAGTAAACATTGACAAACTGGAATTAAATGAAAACATCCGGGTGGAAGATGTAATCGCAGAAAATATGGAAGTGATGAATTCTCCGCGTATTCCTATTGCATCGGTAACCTTAACCAGGCAATTGAAGCAGGAAGAATCAGCTGCTCCTAAGGCTGCGGCTGCTCCTAAGGCTGCGGCTGCTGCACCAGCTGGTGCAGCTGCAGAAGCAGCGAAAAAATAATATTTTTGAAAAATAATATTAAAGCCTTTCTGTAACCGGGAAGGCTTTTTTTAATCGGTTACTAATAGCCATAAAACTTTAATTACCTTTGCCAACTTAAAACAAGTTAACATGGGAATGGATAAAAATACGGTTATTGGATTTGTATTGATTGGTGTGTTATTAATAGCCATGTTTATCATCAATAGCCGCAGTAACCAGGCTTATTTGACTGAACAGAAAAGGGTAGCAGATTCCATTGCGGCAACTAAACCAAAAGCAGATACCATTACTACTGTAAAGGATGCCATATTGTTGAACTCCTTATTGGCTGCCAAACAAAAATTACCATCCGTTTTTATTACCGATACGGCTGATGTTGAGCAACTGGATACGCTGGAGAATAGTGTGTTAAAAATTGTTTTTACCAATAAAGGCGGTCAGCCAAAACTGGTTGAGATAAAAAATTATAAGAAGTTTGATGCCGGGCCGGTCATTTTAGGAAATAGTAATTTCAATAAATTCTCCTATCCCATAAATGCAGGATTTAATGAAGTAAGGCAAACAGCCGACATTTCATTTGTAAGCAACAGGAAAACCAAACTGGCCGATCAATCCCAAACCATTTCATTTGTTTTGAAGGATTCGACCGGTAAGGAAATAACGCACCAGTATACTTTGAAACCGGATAGTTATATGGTTGACTTTAATATAACCATGAACGGTGCAGATAAACTGGTTTCTCAAAATACCATTGACCTGCTATGGCAAACAGAAACACCACAGGTGGAAAAAGACATCTTATACGAAAGGCAACAAACGTATATCTGTTATCAAAAAAACGGTGCCTATGATTTTGAATATGTGGGTAGTGGGGATGATATCAAGTTTGAAAAGGGACTGGACTGGCTTGCCGTAAAACAACAATTTTTTATTGCAGCTTTAACCGCAAAAAATAAATTTAAATCTGCTGTTGTAAAATGGGTGGTTCCTGCTGATTCCCTGCATATTATTTCGCAAACAACCGCTACCTGTAAAATTGCACTGGCTGGGTCAAATGAAACAGTTCCCCTGCAGTTATACTATGGCCCCAGTGACTATAACATTTTGCGCCAGGCAAATAATAATATGGAAAATATTGTACCTTATGGAAGTGGGGTATTTGCTTTTGTAAAATACATTAACCGTCATTTTTTATTACCGGTGTTTGATTTTTTGAGAAAACATATCGCGAGTATGGGGATGGTGATTTTATTGCTTACCCTGTTGATCCGTTTAATAACATCGCCGATCTTATACAAGAGTTATTTAAGTGGTGCAAAAATGAAGGCATTAAAGCCTGAGATTGACCGCCTTAAAGAAAAGCATGGTGATGATAAGCAGGCCTTTAGTATGGACCAGATGAAACTCTGGAAAACGGCTGGTGTTAGTCCGCTTGGCGGCTGTTTGCCTGCTTTATTGCAGATCCCCATATTTATGTCCTTGTATTATTTCTTTCAATCCAATATTTCGTTAAGAGGCGAAAGCTTTTTGTGGGCCAAAGACCTGGCAGCTTATGATTCCATTGCAACCTTGCCTTTTGCGATCCCTTTTTATGGAGATCATGTGAGTTTATTTACGATTACCGCTACTTTAACCAGTTTGGTCATTTCGGTGTACAGTATGAGTACCATGCAGGACAACAGTAACCCGGTTATGAAGTATATGCCGTATATCTTCCCGGTTTTACTTTTAGGTGTGTTTAACAGCTTGCCCGCTGCATTAACCTGGTATTATACCATATCCAATACCATCACACTTATCCTGCAGATCGTTATTCAGAAGTATATCATAGACCATGAGAAGATCCTGGCACAGATAGAAATAAATAAAAAGAAACCGGTTAAACAAAACAAGTTCCAGGAGCGTATGATGGCCATGCAGGAAAGTAATAAGAAACTGCAGGAATTAAAGAAAAAGGGCAACAAAAAATAGAGCAAAAGTTAAATATTTTATAACCTGCAATCCATGACCGGCTTCACAGGGTTCTTTTTAAACGAATTCCGAAACTTGGCACGGATTTTTGATACCTGTACTATATAAGCGATTATGTCATTTAAAAATTTGATTTTGGTTTAAAAGATATACCTGAGAAACGAAATAGTATCTTTAAACAAACAACGAACAACATGAAATTTTTTTTAAGCATATGGATCACTGGTATTTTACTGGCAGGTTGTATATCGCTGCATGCTCAAAGGAATATTGCAGAAGCCACCATTGTTTATAAAATGACCATTCAATCAGGTGATAAAGGAGATGCTTTGGACGGTGCATCAACCACGGTGTATATAAAAGGGAATAACAGTCGTACAGATATGGTTAGTTTATTGGGTAAGGAAATAACCATCTTTAATTCTAAAACGAATAATGCAGTTATTTTAAAAGAGTTTAGCGGTCAAAAATTAATGATAACCCTGAACCGTGAAAACTGGAAAACAAAAAATAAAATGTACAGCGATATAGAGTTTGAACTTACCAATGCATATAAAACAATTGCCGGGTATAATACCCGTAAAGCAGTTGCAAAAATGAGCGATGGTAAATCATTTGTAGTTTATTACGCTCCCGACCTGGTACCTGTAAATAAAGCGTATGATGCCACTTTTGTCAATCTGCCAGGGTTAGCGATCGAATATGAAATTGAATCAGGTAATATGAAATTTAAGTATAGCCTTGCAGAAATAAATTTTGACGCAGTACAGGTTTCTTTGTTCGATTTTCCTAATTCCGGTTACCGGGTAATGACCTATGACGAGAATCAAAATTTAAAAAAAGGGCAAAGATAAAATGAGGGAATAAAAAAATCTTAATTTTTTAAGTTTTTTTTATTAATGACTTTTGATGATTAATTTCATCCCGGTATAGCCTTGCTTCATTTCCGGAACAACAATCACCTGTTTTTGTGGAACAATATACACTGTGTTGCCTTTTTGATAGGTTAACAGGGTCTTACTTGATATGGACTGACTATGAACCTGTTGATTTACCAACAAACTTCCGGTATATTTTAAGCCCGCGGACAAATTGAGCGAAATAGAACTTCTTAGCGTATTTCCGGTGTTAATATTAAGCGTAACCTTTGATTTTGACTTTTTACCAATGCCTTTATCAGCCATAGCACTGAAACCTATGCTGCTAAGCATAAAGACAAACAGTATTATTTTGGCCTTTTTAATCATTGATTTTAACTTATTTAGAACAAATGTATTGAAAAATATTTAGTAATTCCATACCGCTCATAAATTCTTTTTACCTTTTCTTTAACGTTTACATTTAAATATTGTTACAAATTGTTGATTATTTATTTAAAAATTCCTAATTTACAATAATAACATCTTGATTTACAAACCAGTTTGAAAAACGTTTTTGAAATCTTAGATGTACATTTACCGTTAGGGAACCGGTTGGACCTTATTAATTTTTTTTATTTCGGTATAACCTACAGCAAATGAGTAAATATCCTTACCGCCAGGACAGAGATGAATTGAAAGCATTACTCCAGCAATTTGATAACCTCAAAGCGGGTAAACCCAACTCCTTTATCGAAGAAGATTCCTTTGAACGTATTATTGATTATTTTGATGAAAAAGAGCAGTTAAACGAAGCTTTGGAAGCCTCCGAGTATGGCATTGGGCAATATCCTTATTCTGCCATGCTGCTGTTAAAAAAGGCTGATTTATTAATTGCCCTCAGGCACTATAAAGAAGCTTTATTTATATTGGAACAGGCCGAATTATTAGATAGCAGGGATACCGACCTGTTTATTTTAAAAACAGATGCTTACCTGGCATTGGATATGCAGCAAAAAGCCGCCGAAGTGCTGGAAGCCGCGATCCATGATTTTGACGGCGAAGAAAAGCTGGATCTTTTATTTGAACTGTCCGATGTGTATGATGATTATGAAAATTTCGATAAAGTTTTTGATTGCCTTAAAATGATCCTGGAGTTGGATCCCAATAACGAAGAAGCATTGTACAAAATTTGTTTTTGGACCGATTTTACAGGCAGAAATGAAGAAGGTATCCGTTTACACCAACAGATCATTGAAGAATTTCCGTTTAATGAACTGGCCTGGTTTAACCTTGCTGCAGCCTACCAGGGCTTAAAATTGTATGAAAAAGCTATTGATGCCTATGAATACGCCATAGCTATTGATGATAAATTTGATTTTGCATTACGTAATATGGGTGACGCTTTTATACGTTTACGTAAGTACAAACAGGCGGTGGATGTTTTGGAAAGGGTATTGGAACTGGCCAGGCCCGAGGATGTTATTTACGAAGCCATTGGCCATTGCTACGATAAAATGAGAAATTATGCCCAGGCCCGGTTTAACTACCGGAAAGCAAGTCATTTAAACAACGAGGATACACAGTTGAATTATAAGATTGCCTGCACGTATATGAACGAAGGTAATTGGGATAGTGCCATCAAAAACCTGGAAGTGGCCATGCGTATTCACCGCATGCAACCTGAGTATAACCTGGCCATGGGTCAATGTTATATGGAGCTGGAAAAACTAGACGATGCCATCACGTATTTTGGAAATGTAGTAAGGGTTCGGCCTAAAAATATCAATGGCTGGACCGAATTACTGAATTGCCTTTATAAAGCGGATATGTTTGACGAAGCATTGGAATATTCCTCATTTGCCTTTGAACAAACGGACGGCAAACCCATCTTTCTTTTTTATAAAAGTGCTGTCTTATATGCCATGGGTAAATCAAAAGAGGCCTTATTGAATTTAGAGGCCGGGATGAACCGAAACCCCAAACTGGTAAAAAAATTCATACAGATCAATCCGGCCATACTGCAGGTACAGCAAGTGGTGGATGTTATTGCCCGTTATAAAAAGCGTAAATCCCTGTAGCCGCCGTTGTTTGTCACACCATCATTGGATAATAAATTTATTTAAACTGCTTGGATTATCTTTGCACTCCGATAATCATCGGGATACAACCATCAATTATGAATTTTAATCTTTCTCAGATACCGGAACGTAATAAAAAACCACGTGAGCATGGCATCACCATGGTCATGGACAAAGGCCTTAGTGTAGAAGAAGCTAAAAATTTTATGAGTGCCACCCATCCACACGTTGACGTGGTAAAGCTTGGGTTTGGAACATCTTTTGTTACACCTAACCTGAAAGAGAAACTGGAAGTTTACCGGTCGTATGATATGCCGATTTATTTAGGCGGTACACTTTTCGAAGCATTTTTGATCAGGAACCAGTTTAATGACTATATCGATGTATGTAAGGAATTTGGGGTTAGTTATATGGAGGTTAGTGACGGCTCCATTGAAATTCCGCACGCCGAAAAATGCGGGTATATTGAAAAACTGGCAAAACATGGTGTGGTTTTGAGCGAAGTGGGCAGTAAGGATGCCGCCCATATTATACCGCCTTATAAATGGATCGAACTAATGAGGGCTGAACTGGAAGCCGGTTCTACTTATGTAATTGCCGAAGCCCGTGAAGCCGGTAATGTGGGTATCTACAGGGGCTCCGGTGAAGTACGGGAAGGTTTGGTGCAGGAAATTCTTACCCAGATCCCTGAAGGGAAGATCATCTGGGAAGCCCCTCAAAAAGCGCAACAACTTTACTTTTTAGAATTGATCGGCTGTAATGTAAACCTGGGTAATATCGCCCCTAACGAAGTTATTCCCCTGGAAGCGATGCGTATTGGGTTGCGCGGCGATACCTTCCATCTTTACCTGAATAAAGAAACCGTGTAATGAAAACCTATGGCATTGTCGGATTTCCTTTAACCCATTCTTTTTCCAGGCAATACTTTACTGAAAAAATTGAAAGAGCGGGAATTGCTGATGCAGTTTTTCATTCCTTTCCCCTGGCAGCAATCGGGGAGTTTCCGGCATTATTAAAAGCCAATCCCATGCTGCATGGATTGGCCGTAACCATTCCTTACAAGGAACAGGTGCTTAAATATGTTACTCATTTATCAGCAGAGGTATCTGCCATTGGTGCAGCAAATTGTATCAAACTGCGGGGAGATGTGCTGACGGCATATAACACCGATATCATCGGGTTTGAAAAGTCCTTCGTAAAAAAACTAAAACCCAATCATAAAAAGGCACTGGTATTGGGAACCGGTGGTGCGTCTAAAGCAGTTCAATATGTGCTGGGAAAATTAAAGATTGAGTTTTTGGTTGTGTCAAGAAATGAATACCCGGGCGCAGATTTTATTCAATACCATCAAATTACCGGGGACATTATCGGGGAATACAACATCATTATTAATTCCACGCCGCTGGGTATGTCACCCGATGAAGACGCCTGCCCTAACATACCTTATGCATATGTGGGCCCCGGTCATTACCTATACGACCTGGTATATAAACCGGCCCAAACCTTATTCTTACAAAAAGGAGCCGGGCGGGGAGCAACGGTAGAAAATGGTTACGATATGCTCATTATCCAGGCAGAAGAAAACTGGAAAAGGTGGAATGAAGATTAATTGTTTATCCTGTTAATATGGATTTTAGTTGTTCAGGAATGGCGGCTACCTTTTTTACATCATAATCAAAACAAACCATACCGGTTTTTGCATTGGCCAACAGTAAATTTTCATTATTTCTTTTGACAGAGAGTTGATAGTACAATTCGAAACCTACCCTGGAAATCTCTCCGGCACCCAGTTTTACTTCAACCAGGTCGCCGTAAAATGATTCGTTTTTAAACTCCAGCGCCAGGTCACTCATCATTAAACCAATGCCTTCAATTTTTAATTCGGTATAGCCAAATTGCCTTAACCATAGCACACGGGCTTCGTGTATAATGCTTACAAAAGCATCATTGCCTACATGATTACCATAATTGATGTCAGCAATTCGTACAGGAATGGTGAAGGTTCCAATAACCCGTTCGGGTATTTCTATTTTAATTCTTGCCATTTTATGTATTCAAAAAATTGATCAGCTTCTCCATGGCTTTCTTACGGTGACTGAATTTGTTTTTTTCTGCCAGTTCCATTTCTGCAAAAGTGCTGTCGCTTCCATCGGGTACAAAAACAGGGTCGTACCCAAAACCCTTAGTACCTCTTTTTCCGGTGATTATTTTACCCGGGCAAATGCCTTCAAAAAAATATTCTTTGCCTTCAAGTATCAGGGATATCACAGTTCTAAAACGGGCTGTTTTGTTATCCATCCATTTTAAATTGGTTAATAGTTTATCAATATTATCATCAAAGCTCCTGTTATCGCCGGCATACCGGGCACTATGAACACCGGGTGCGCCATGCAGTGCGTCTACTTCCAGGCCGGTATCTTCACTGAAACAGTTTTTGTTAACCAGTTTGAAAATGGTCTTTGATTTTTCTGAAGCATTGGCTTCCAATGTATCATACGGCTCCGGGATATCTATATCTATACCCGCTTCCTGTAAAGTAACGATATTAAAAGCCTTGCCCAATAATGCTCTTACCTCTTCCACCTTATGTTGGTTATTGGTTGCAAATATGATGATGTCCATTAGTTATTCATATTTTTCACAATAAAAAAATAGTTTTTAAGCAGTCCCATAATTTTATTTTCTCCGCTTTATTCTTTTGCAATTCAGTCAAAGATGTTGAAGAAAGATACACCTGGTTATTGAATTGTTGAATTTGATAATTCGGAAATTGTAATGGCAGTTCCAGTATCTCTGTTTTTAAACCAAATAGAAATATTTTTTCAGCCTGCAGCTGGTCAGTCAATGTGGTATACAACAAACCCGGATTTTTTGTAACATTGATCAACGCGATATCTGCCATACTTAATTTACAGGCAGTTAATATACCCAGTAAAAAATTCAACTCCTCATCGGGTAAATAAATGGCTTCCGTTGAAGTAACCAACAGGGTAATTTTTTTTTGATTACCGCCCAGGAAAGTTATCTTGTCTGATTGTATGTTATCTGAAGCTGCTTCCACTGGTTTTAGGTCATATAAAGATTTTTTATACAGACTTTGAATTAAAACGGGGGATAGTTGAATATTATCTAAACTCATGAATAGGCATTTTAAACTCTTTTTTTCGTTTCTTTGCAGTAAAATTAACGAACTATGATTGCAGCTGAAAAAATAAATATCACCAAGGTTGAACGCAGTAAACTGAAGGATATAAGCCTGGAAAATATTCCCTTTGGTAAATATTTTACAGATCATATGCTGGAAGTTGATTACGAGGACGGTGAATGGCAAAATGCAGAAATAAAGCCCTATCAACCCTTATTGTTGGATCCATCCATCGCAGCCATTCATTATGGCCAATCCATTTTTGAAGGGATTAAAGCCTATAAAAATGCAGATGGGGAAGCGTTCATCTTTCGTCCTTTAGACAACTTCAGGCGTTTTAATATCTCTGCCGAAAGAATGCAGATGCCACAGGTACCCGAAGATATTTTTATCGAAGGCATGCGTATGTTGGTAGAGCTGGACAAAAACTGGATTCCGCGGCAGAAGGACCATGCATTATATATTCGGCCATTTATGTTTGCCAGCGATCAAATGATTGGTGTAAAGCCCAGTGAAAAGTACAAGTTCATGATCATTCTTAGTCCCTCGGGCCCATATTATAGCGCACCCATGCGTATATATGTAGAAGAGCATTATGTAAGAGCAGTGCCCGGTGGCGTTGGATACGTTAAAGCTGCAGGTAATTATGGTGCAGCCATGTATGCCACCGCGGAAGCTAAAAAGAAAGGCTACGACCAGGTTTTGTGGACAGATGCTTTTGAACACAAGTTTGTACAGGAATGCGGAACAATGAATGTTTTCTTTATCATTGGTAACAAAGCCATAACCCCAGAGCTTGAAACAGGTACCATACTGGCAGGCGTAACCCGCGACAGTGTTATTACTGTTTTAAAAGAAATGGGGCTGGAAGTAGAAGAAAGACGCTTGCATATAGACGAAATAATTGAGGCACACAAGTTGGGTCAGTTACATGAGGTTTTTGGAACCGGAACCGCAGCCACAGTATCCTTGATAAAGGAACTGAGATACAAGGATTATGTAATGGAATTTGATGTAAATACATGGAAAACAGCTCCTTCTGTAAAAAACCGGTTAAATGCTATTCGCTATGGCCAGGTGCCGGATACCCATGGATGGATGCAGAAAATATAAGCAGCTAAAAGAGATTAATTATACCTGAACCGCTTTGATAAGCGGTTTTTTTAATTAATATTAATAAAAATTGTTTTTTTTTAGTTTTAAGTTTCTCAAATCAAATTGTAAATCCTACCTTTGCCGTCCGAAAATTAAAAGTACATAATGCCTACAATACAACAGTTAGTAAGAAAAGGAAGAGAAGTAATTAAAGCTAAAAGCAAATCAAGGGCTTTGGACAGTTGTCCTCAGCGCCGCGGTGTTTGTACCAGGGTGTACACAACCACGCCAAAGAAACCAAACTCGGCTTTACGTAAAGTTGCTAAAGTACGTTTAACCAATAAAATTGAGGTTATTGCCTATATACCGGGTGAAGGACACAATTTACAGGAGCACTCGATTGTATTGATACGTGGCGGAAGGGTAAAGGATCTACCGGGTGTACGTTATCACATTGTTCGTGGAAGCCTGGATACAGCCGGTGTAAAAGACCGCAAACAAAGTCGTAGTAAGTACGGAACTAAAAGAGCTAAAAAATAAATACTTAACTAATAATGGTCCGGCGAAAGTCCTGAATGGACAGGCTACCAGACCAAAATGAACAACAATGAGGAAAACACAACCGAAAAAAATACCTTTAGCACCAGACCCAAAATTTAACGACAAACTGGTTACCCGTTTTGTAAATAACCTGATGTGGGCTGGTAAAAAAAGTGGTGCCTATATTATTTTTTATAATGCTTTAGACAAGGTTTCCAAGCAAACCGGCGAAGACGGATACGAAGTTTGGAAAAAAGCATTGGCTAATATCACGCCCGGTGTTGAAGTACGTAGCCGCCGTATTGGTGGTGCTACTTTCCAGATTCCTGCTGAGGTGCGTACCGACAGAAAAGTTTCTTTAAGCATCAAATGGATGATCAAATACAGCCGTGACCGAAATGGCCGCAGTATGGCTGACAAACTGGCGAACGAGATCGTTGCCGCCAGCAAAGGTGAAGGAGCATCCTTTAAAAAGAAAGAAGACACCCACCGGATGGCCGAAGCCAACAAGGCTTTTGCTCACTTCAGGATCTAAATATCGAAATAATATTCTTTAAGCAGCCGTTCCATTTTTGGAACGGCTGTTTAATTTATATAACTTTAGAAATATCAAAACGAATAGGATCATGAAAAGAAGAACTTTTTTAAAGCAGTCTGCCATACTATCAGCCGGGATGATAGCCTTACCGAAACTGGCCGGGGCTAAGGCGCATCAAATCGGTTTGCAGTTATATACGCTCCGTGACCTGGTTGGGAAAGATGTTCCGGGTGTGTTCAGCCAGATCGCCAAAGCAGGGTATAGCGAGATGGAAATGTTTGGGCTATCGGCGACAAATACTTTTTTTGGCCATTCGGTTAAGAAAATAAGTGAGCTGTTAAAGCAAAATAACCTGGCCAGTCCCAGCGGTCATTATATGCCCGAAAAATTCTTATTTGATAACGGTAACGGAGACGATGTAAAAAACTTATGCGATGTGGCCAATGAACTGGGTAACAGCTATGTCATTGTGCCCTGGATGGCCGAGGAAAAAAGAAATTCAATTGATAAATACAAGGCGCTGGCCGAACGGATGAATAAAGCCGGTGAAATATGTAAGCAAGCCAACCTGCAACTGGCTTATCACAATCATGATTTTGAATTTGCTGATTTTAACGGGCAGCACGGGTATGATATTTTATTGAGCAAAATGGATAGTGACCTGGTGAAAATGGAATTGGATCTGTATTGGGTTGTACGGGCCGGGTACGATCCTGTCGCCCTGTTTGATGCACATCCTGGAAGATTTCCTCTGTGGCATGTGAAGGACATGAACAGGAATGACCGAACACAGAATACAGAAATATGCAATGGCTCCCTGGATTTTAAAACCATTTTCGCGGCTGCTAAGCAGGCGGGTGTAAAACATTTTATAGTAGAACAGGAAAATAATTATAAACCCGATTTTTACGGCAGCATTGCCGAAAGTAACAAGGAGGTAAAAAAACTTTTGAGAAAAGTTAAATAGCGGATCTCATTTAAAAAAAGCTGCCCCATCATAAGGGCAGCTTTTTTTAGTTTCTTTTCATATTTCAGCCTACCGGGCATTTTATTTTTAGTAAATCATACCGATTATACCAGTATGTAGTCCAAAGCCATTTGCTATCGGCATAATACCATCTAAGATTTCAACGTAGTCCTTTGGACTACCTATTAAATCAAGATGGTATTAATTCCACTAAAAATTTTTTATAATCTTTTTATTTTTATGTTTCTGTACCAAACGGTATTCCCATGATCCTGTAAAGAAATATGTCCTTTTTTATAGGTGCCGAAATCGGGCCAGGCTTTAAATTTACTGCCTGCTACCAGTTTCTTCCAGGCATCATCCCATAATACGGTACTTACCACATTGGTACCGTTTAATATAAGATCCAGTTTACCGTCTTTGGAGATAATGTCCACTGCATTCCATTCCCCGGGTGCTTTAACCGTTTCGGTACTGCAGGAGATCAAATCGTACAGATCACCGGCACGGTGTTTCGGAATTTTTCCATCAGCATGGCCATCATTGTCCAGGACCTGCATTTCGGGGCCGGTATGCCAAACAAACTCGTATTTGGCGGTATCTTCATGCACATAGAAGATAATCCCACTGTTACCATTTGGAGCAATTTTCCATTCCAGTTTCAGGTGAAAATTTTCATAGGCTTCGTCACTCACAATATCGCCGCCACTCGCTATTTGCCAGCCTTCTTTTTTAGTAGTATCCAGGTACAGGTTTCCATCGGCTACCTTCCAGGCCTCACCTACCGTTGTTTTGCCATAGTTGTGCCATCCGGTAAGTGTTTTGCCATCAAATAAAGAAACCCAGCCGTCATCAGTTTTATCCATGGTTTGTACTTCTGTTTTATTTGATGGTGAATTGCATCCGGCAATGGTTATAGCCAGCAACATCATTAACCCTGTTTTTTTCATGTTTTTTTATTTATTCTTTTAATAATAAAATGTATTTAACCATTTTTTCTGCATCTTCTTTTTTTATGTTCGGGTGGGCCAGCATGGGTACCGTCCCCCAAATACCCTGGCTTCCTTTCATAATCCTGTCAGCAAGTAAATTTATATTTTCGGCTGTATTGGGATATTTGTTTGCTACCTCACCATAAGAAGGCCCCACTAATTTTTCTCTTAATTTATGACAGGTAAAACAATCCGATTTGGCTATCAGGTTAAGTCCGGCATCATAATCGGGATTGTCCATAGCCACATTCGCTTTTTGTGCAGGTGCCGCAGTGTTGGATTTGTCATCGCCACTATTGCAGGCGATAATGCCTGTTGTTACGAAAAGGATCGCAATTATTTTCTTCATATTCGAAATCTGGTTTAGTTATTAAATGCCCAAAATTTTTTTATTCAGATTTGCATCTGGTAATGTACCGGCAAAGTCATCAAATGCCTTTTCAGTAACCCGGATGATGTGGTCCCTGATAAAAACAGCACCCTCTCTTGCCCCGTCTTCGGGATGTTTAATACAACATTCCCATTCCATGATTGCCCAGCCGGTAAATCCATATTCGGTAAGTTTACTGAAAATGGTTTTAAAGTCCACCTGCCCGTCGCCCGGGCTGCGGTAACGGCCTGCGCGTTTTAACCAGCTTTGATAACCACCAAAAGTGCCCTGCCGACCGGTTGCATTAAACTCTGCATCTTTTACATGAAATGCCTTTATACGTTCATGGTAGATATCAATGTAGTCAATATAATTCAATTGTTGCAATACAAAATGGGAAGGGTCATACAACAGGCAGGCCCTTGGATGATTATTTACTTTTTCCAGGAACATTTCATAAGTAATGCCGTCGAACAGGTCTTCGCCGGGATGAATTTCATAACAAACATCTACACCACATTCATCAAAATAATTTAGTATCGGCATCCAGCGTTTAGCCAGTTCTGTAAATCCTTCATCAACCAAACCCACCGGTCGTTGCGGCCATGGATGAAAAGTATGCCACAACAAGGCTCCACTGAAAGTAGCATGCGCTGTAATACCTAAATGTTGAGAAGCTTTTGCCCCATATCTTACCTGCTGTACAGCCCATTCGGTTCTGGCCTTTGAATTACCATGTAATTCTGCAGGCGCAAAAGAATCGAACATGGTATCGTAAGCAGGGTTCACAGCCACTAGCTGGCCTTGTAAATGGGTACTTAATTCAGAAATGTCAAGGCCAAAGGAATTGATCTTTCCTTTAAGTTCATCGCAATAGGTTTTACTTGCTGCCGCCAGTTCCAGGTCAATCAGTCTTTTTTCCCAGGTCGGGATCTGTATGGCTTTAAATCCCAATGAGGCTGCCCACCTGCAAATCGCGTCCAGGCTATTAAACGGTTCTTTTTCGCCCATAAACTGGGCCAGGAATATTCCGGGACCTTTTATTGTTTGCATGAATTTGCTTTTGTACACATCAAAAAATACCTGTTGTATTTATACGTCAAAGTTGGTCCATTTGTTATTACTCTTTCCGCTGGCAATTACATTTTCAATGAATGCCATGCCTCTTATGCCGTCTTCTATTCCCGGAAAATCTGTCCATTCTTTCAATGGCGCAGTTCCGTCATATTTAGCCATCAGGGTCAATGCAAAATTCCGGTACAGGTTGGCAAATGCTTCCAGGTAACCTTCGGGGTGCCCGGCCGGGGTTCGGCAATTAAATTTAGCCAGGGCACTTAAATAATCATTACCCGCCCGGGATTTTTCTGCAGGTTTATCCAGCCACATGACCTTTAACGAGTTTGCATCTTCCTGTTGCCAGGACAGCCCGCCATGCTCACCATACACCTGGATCTTTAAATTATTTTCTTCACCTGCGGCAACCTGGGTAGCAAACAGCATACCCGATGCGCCATTGTTAAATTTAAGCAAAACGGTTCCGTCATCATCCAATTGGCGGCCGGTAACCTTAATATTTATATCAGCACAGAGTTGGGTAACCTGCAGCCCGCTTATATATTCTGCGAGGTTAAATGCATGTACACCAATATCCCCCATACTACCCGCCATACCACTGCGCTTTGGGTCGGTACGCCACGAAGCCTGCTTTTGGTCGGTTGCTTCTAAAAAAGTACTTAACCATCCCTGCGGATAGGAAACATAAATCTTCCTGATCGCTCCCAGTTTGTTCTGCCGAATGATCTCTTTGGCTTCTTTTACCATCGGGTAACCGGTATAGGTATGGGTTAAGCAGAATAATTTTCCACTCGTTTCCACAACCTGTTTTAATAATTTGGCTTCGGCCAGGCTTAAGGTCATGGGTTTATCCAATACCACATGAAAACCGTTTTCCAAAGCCATTTTTGCGGGTGCATAATGCAGGTTATTGGGAGTTACAATACTCACAAAATCCATCCGCTGCCCTTCGGGTAATAATTTTTCCTGCTCAATCATTTCTTTATAATTGCTATACACGCGGTTTTCGGGCAGGTAAAGCGATGCCCCGCTTTCCTTACTCTTTTGCGCACTGCTGCTAAAGGCACCACATACCAGTTGAATATGCCCGTCAATATTGGCAGCCATGCGGTGTACGGCGCCAATAAAGGCGTCTTTACCGCCACCAATCATACCCATGTTAAGTTTTCTTTGCATTGCTGAAATATTGCCAGTTGAGATTTGCAGAATCTGTTGGGTAAATTTAAAAGAAAAATAATTAGTAAACTATTTCCAGTTAATTTAATAAGGGTGATGATGTAATTTCCAGGATGAATTAGTAACCGCAAAGGTTTGTTTAAACTTTTTCAAATAATATCGAATTCAAAACCTAAAAAAAATTATATTTACCCAATCATAACCGGGTTACAAACGATTTTAAAAAAAGCTGCTGCATGAAATCAACTATCAGATTGAAGTTATCATCCATGATGTTTCTTAATTTTTTTGTTTGGGGAATTTGGTTTGTAACCATGGGTACTTTTTTAATAAAGGGTAATATAGCAGCCACCGGGGAGCAAACCGGCGCGGCTTATGGAACCCAGTGCCTGGGTGCCATCATTGCACCATTCATTATAGGGCTGATAGCCGATAAATTTTTTGCTGCCCAAAAAATACTGGGAATTTTACACCTGGCAGGTGCAGGAATTTTATACTTTATTTCGTCGCAAACAAGTTTTGCATCATTCTATTCGCTGTTATTGATTTATATGATCATTTACATGCCAACCCTGGCACTGGTAAATTCAATCACGTTAAAACAGGTAACCAATGCGGAAAAAGAATTTTCGGGCATCCGCATGTGGGGTACCATTGGCTGGATCGCTGCAGGGTTGATCATTGGTGCCATGGCCTGGGAAAAAGATCCTGAAACTTTGTCCATCACTTTTAAAGTTGCGGCTTTGATTTCGGCTTTGCTGGGCATGGGCAGTTTTTTTCTTCCCGATACGCCACCACCCAAAGCCGGACAAAAAGTTACCGTGAGTGAGGCATTGGGCCTGGATGCCATTAAAATTTTGAAAGACAAAAACTACCTGGTATTCTTTGTCGCTTCTATTTTGATTTGTATACCGCTTGCATTTTATTATGGGCAGGCCAATTTGTTTTTAAATGAAGCAGGCATGGTTGGTGCTGCCGGGAAGATGACGCTGGGACAGGTAGCCGAAACCGTATTTTTATTTTTAATGCCTTTTTTCTTTGTACGTTTTGGCATCAAACAAATGCTGTTGATTGGAATGATCGCCTGGGTTCTGCGGTATCTTTTATTCGCTTATGGGAACACGGAAGGTGGTTTATGGATGTTATACACCGGTATTATTTTTCATGGCATCTGTTACGATTTCTTTTTTGTAACCGGCCAGATCTATACCGATCAAAAAGCCGGGCCACATATCCGTTCATCGGCGCAGGGATTAATTACACTGGCCACTTACGGGCTGGGTATGTATATTGGTTTTTATATGGCGGGTGTTATTGTTGATAAATACCTGCTGGCTGATGGTACCCATGACTGGCAGGCCATCTGGTTAATTCCATGTATTTTTGCCGCCGGAATTGCTTTGCTTTTTACTTTATTTTTTAAGAATGATAGAAAAAATACCCCGGTAGCCGAAACATGAAAAGACGAAAGCTGATACAATCATTATTGGGTGGAACTGCAGCGGTTGCACTGGCACCGGTACATGCGTTCGCTAAAAAAATGAATGATCAAAATATGGGCCTGAAGAATAATATCAACCATGCTGTTTGCCGCTGGACCTATGATTTTCTTAAACTGGATGAACTTTGTGTAGTGGCAAAAAAAATCGGGCTTAAGGCTATTGATCTGGTAGGGCCAAAAGAATGGTCTGTTTTAAAAAACTATAATCTGCATAGCAGCATGTGCAATGGTGCCGAGATCAGCCTGACTAAGGGATGGAATGATCCGCAATATCACGACACACTTATAAAAAATTATACCGAACATATAAACCTGGTTTCAGGAGCCGGGTATCAGAACCTGATTTGTTTTAGCGGTAACCGCAACGGTATGGATGATGAAACCGGCATGAACAATTGTGCCGAAGGGTTAAAAAAAATTATCGGCCTTGCCGAAAAGAAAGGCGTTATTATTCAAATGGAATTGTTCAACAGCAAGGTGGATCATAAGGATTATATGTGCGATAAATCGGCCTGGGGTGTTGCGCTTTGTAAAAAAATTGGCAGTCCCAATTTTAAACTGCTCTACGATATTTATCACATGCAAATCAATGAGGGGGATGTAATACGTACCATTCAGCAAAGCCATGAATGGTTTGGCCATTACCATACTGCGGGTGTGCCCGGCCGGCATGAGATCGATGAAACGCAGGAACTTTTCTATCCTGCCATTATGCATGCGATTATGGATACAGGTTATAAGGGCTATGTGGCACAGGAATTTATTCCGGTTAAAAAAGACAAAATAGCCTCATTAAGAAAGGCTGTAAAACTTTGTGACGTTTGACCACGAAAGAACATTATAAAATAAATAAAATAAAATTTTCATTATGTCAAATTTTGATTTCGAAGCGATTGTAGTGGGTTCGGGTATCGCCGGCGGATGGGCAGCCAAGGAGCTGGCAGAGAAAGGACTGAAAGTGGTGATGCTGGAAAGGGGCCGTAATATCGAGCACATCAAGGACTATGTAAATGCCAATAAAGAAAGTTGGGAGTTTGAACACCGTGACCATGCCACACAGCAAATGAAAGAAGAATACCCGGTATTAAGAAGGGATTATCCTTTAAACGAAGAAACAAAGGGTATGTGGACCAATGAAAAAGAGAGTCCTTATGTAGAAGATAAACGATTCGACTGGTACCGGGGTTATCATATGGGAGGCCGCTCATTGCTCTGGGGCAGGCAAAGTTACCGCTTCAATAAATGGGATTTTGAAGCCAATGCCAAAGAAGGTATTGCTGTTGACTGGCCCATACGTTACGATGAACTGGCACCCTGGTATAGCTATGTAGAAAAATTTGCCGGCATACAGGGAACAAAAGAAGGATTGGATGTTTTACCCGATGGTGAATTTTTACCGGCAATGGATATGAATGTAGTTGAAAAAGACGTGGCTGCTAAAATTAAATCCCATTATAGCGGTCAGCGACATATGTTTATTGGTCGTAGCGCAAATATTACGGAAGCTAAACCGGAGCAGAACCGCGTTAACTGCCAGTACCGTGACCGCTGCTGGCGTGGCTGCCCCTTTGGTGCTTATTTCAGTACTCAATCTGCTACACTGCCAGCCGCCAATGCTACCGGTAACCTAACCCTGGAAACGGATAAGATCGTGACCAGGATCCTGTACAATAAAGACAGCAAAAAAGCTACGGGTGTAGAAGTGATAGACGCAATCACCAATAAAACATACCGGTACACGGCTAAAATAATTTTTGTTTGTGCTTCTTCCTTTAACAGCACCTGGTTACTGATGAATAGTGCAACCGATATATGGCCCGATGGTTTGGGTAGCAGCAGCGGGGAACTGGGACATAATGTGATGGATCACCATTTTAGATTAGGTGCCAATGGAACGATGGATGGTTTTGAAGATGTATATGAATACGGCCGCAGGCCTACCGGTATTTATATTCCGCGTTTTAGAAATGTTTATAACGATAAACGGGATTACCTGCGGGGCTTCGGTTACCAGGGAGGTGCAGGAAGAGGCAGGGGCGTGGAGATTGCTGAAATGACGATTGGTGCCGCTTTAAAAGAATCGTTAACCGAACCCGGTAAATGGCAAATGGGTATAACAGCTTTTGGCGAAATGCTGCCAAACCACGACAATAAAATTTACCTCAATAAGACCGTTAAAGATAAATGGGGATTACCGGTTTTGGCCATGGATGTGGAGATGAAGGAAAATGAGTTGAGGATGCGTAAGGATATGATGGCCGATGCGGCAGAGATGCTGGAAGCTGCCGGGCTCAAAAATGTTAATCCTTATGACGCTGGTTATGCACCCGGACAGGGCATACATGAAATGGGAACAGCCCGGATGGGCCGCGACCCCAAGACCTCGGTATTAAACGGTAATAACCAGGTATGGGATGCGCCCAATGTTTTTGTTACCGATGGTGCCTGTATGACCAGCGCAAGTTGTGTAAACCCATCGCTGACCTATATGGCACTTACCGCAAGGGCAGCCGATTTTGCGGTAAAGGAATTAAAAAAAGGAAACCTGTAACCCAATATTTAATTGTTTAATTTTTTTTTATGCAACGCAGAGAACTTTTAAAAATAATAGCTGCATTAACCGGCGGTGCAGTAATTGGCGGAGATGTTTTTTTAAGCGGTTGTAAAACCGCGCTAAAAAATGGTGAAGGTTTGTTAAGTGTTGACCAGGTGTCGTTACTTAATGAAATAGGAGATACCATCATCCCTGTAACAGATACACCCGGTGCCAAGGCTGCCAAAGTTGGGGAGTTTATGAATGTATATGTTAGTGACTGTTACCGGGTCGATCAGCAAAAAGCGTTTACGACCGGAATTTCGGCATTGCAGGCGGTCTGTGAGAAACAGTTCGGCAAAAACTTTATGAAAATTGACGCGGATGAACGTATGAAATTATTAACCGGGCTGGAAGCAGAAGCGAAAATATTTAACCAGCAATTGAGGGAAAAAGAACAGTCAGCCAGAGACGCCGCGAGTAAAGAGATGAAAGAATTTTTTGGCGCAGCCCCTCATTATTACACATTAATGAAGCAATTAAGCCTGTTGGGGTATTTTTCCTCCGAGATAGGGATGAAGCAGGCTTTGAGGTTTTTACCGGTACCCGGTAAATACGACGGCGCTTTTCCCTATAAAAAAGGCGATAAAGCCTGGGCTATTTAATGAAAACCGTTTTTTTGCGGTACGCTGCTCTTCGTTTTATATTATAGAGTGTTTTATTGTTTTGCACCACAATATCGGGCCTGGGGTAAAATATAGCCCTATTTTTTGTTCCCGATGGCTCGGGATGTACCAGGTGGTTCAGGTCCGGTATAATTTATAGATGGAAACCGAAACCTGCCATTCAATAATATGCTTTGCAAGTATTTATTTTTTCAGTACCTTCGCGGCGCTAAAAGCTGCGGCAGTTGTATATGGATGGAGCCGTATTTATTTAGCGTACTATGAGAGTTCAGTAAAAACATATCGCCCCAGCCCTTTTACAGGAAATTCTTACGGGAGGTATTAACATCAAAACTTACATCAAATTAAATATTTAATTAATAACAATCTTATCTAAATAAGGTAAGGGCAAACAAAACAAAATGGGAGATTTACGTTATCAACGAAACTTTGGAATTGCCGCTCATATTGATGCCGGTAAAACTACTACCACCGAACGTATATTATATTATACCGGTGTTAATCATAAGATCGGCGAGGTGCATGATGGTGCCGCAACCATGGACTGGATGGCACAGGAGCAGGAAAGAGGTATAACCATTACTTCGGCTGCAACTACCTGTTTCTGGAATTTCCCCATGGAGCAGGGCAAAAAAATTGCCGGTACCAACCAATACAAATTCAATATTATTGATACCCCGGGCCACGTGGATTTTACCGTGGAGGTGGAGCGTTCTTTGCGTGTTCTTGATGGTTTGCTGGCATTATTTTGTGCAGTAAGTGGTGTTGAGCCGCAATCTGAAACCGTTTGGCGCCAGGCCAACCGTTACAAAGTTCCGCGTATTGGTTTTGTAAACAAAATGGACCGTGCCGGTGCTGATTTCTTAAATGTGGTAAAACAAATTAAAGAAATGCTGGGTGCCAAAGCTGTGCCTTTGCAGTTACCGATAGGCGCGGAAGACAGTTTTAAAGGGGTGGTTGATTTGATCACCTTAAAAGCAATGGTTTGGGATGATGCTACATTGGGCATGACTTTTAATGAAATTCCTATTCCGGAAGATATGGCAGAAGAAGTGAAAGAGTGGAGACAACATTTGATTGAAGCCGTTGCTGATTATGATGAAAAATTATTGGAAAAATTCTTCGATGATCCGGATACGATCTCTGAAGAGGAGATCCATGAAGCGATCCGTAAAGCAACGATTGATATTTCCATCATTCCCATGATGTGTGGTTCTTCTTTCAAAAACAAAGGCGTACAAACTGCATTGGATGCTATTGTACGTTACCTGCCCGGTCCCATGGATATTGAAGCGGTTAAAGGCGTTAATCCCGATACCGGTGAAGATTTATTGCGTCATTGCGATCCAAAGGAACCGTTCAGTGCTTTGGCATTTAAGATCATGACCGATCCGTTTGTGGGTCGTTTAGCATTCTTCCGGGCTTATAGTGGGCGTTTGGAGTCTGGTTCTTATGTGTTGAACACACGTACCGGCAAGAACGAGCGTATCAGCCGTATCATGCAGATGCATGCCAACAAGCAAAACCCGGTTGATTTTATTGAAGCCGGTGATATTGGTGCCGCTGTGGGATTTAAGGATATTAAAACAGGGGATACACTTTGTAACGAAAAGAACCCGATCGTGCTGGAAGCCATGACTTTTCCTGAGCCGGTGATTAGTGTGGCCGTTGAGCCAAAAACACAGGCCGACGTGGATAAGATGGGTATGGCGATTGCCAAACTCGTTGAGGAAGATCCTACATTGCGTGTAAAGACAGACGAAGAAACCGGCCAGACCATTTTAAGTGGAATGGGTGAATTACACCTGGAGATCATCATTGACAGGATGAAGCGTGAGTTTAAAGTTGAAATTAACCAGGGTGCTCCCCAGGTTGCCTATAAAGAAGCATTCCATGATACGATTCAACACCGGGAGACCTTGAAAAAGCAAACGGGTGGTCGTGGTAAGTTTGCCGATATCATTTTTGAGATTGGGCCCGCTGACGAAGAGTTCCTGAAAGATAAAGAGATCAACAAAGGAAGTAATTTCCAGTTTGTGAATAAATTGTTTGGTGGTAGTATTCCTAAAGAATTTGTACCGGCCATTCAAAAAGGTTTTGAAACAGCGATGACAACGGGTGTACTTGCCGGTTATCCCATGGAGAGTATGAAAGTGAGTGTTTCTGATGGTAGTTTTCACCAGGTGGATAGTGATGCCATGAGTTTTGAACTTTGTGCCAAGCAGGGATACCGTGAATCGGGCCGCAAGGCAAAACCGGTTTTACTGGAACCCATCATGAAAGTAGAAGTGTTAACACCGGACCAGTACATGGGTGATGTTACCGGCGACTTAAACCGTCGCCGCGGAATGTTGGAAGGCATGGATAGCAAACATGGTGTACAGGTTATTAAAGCCAAAGTGCCATTGAGCGAAATGTTTGGTTATGTTACGCAGTTGCGTTCATTATCCAGCGGTCGTGCATCGTCTACCATGGAGTTCAGTCATTACGCTCCGGCACCAAATAATATTTCGGAAGAAGTGATCGCCAAGCAAAAGGGAAAAGCGAAGGTGGAGGATTAGAAATCCCCTCCGCCTGCCGCAGGAGGAACTGATATAAGTAGGGACGGAAGCGAATATTTTAATGAGACCCCATTCTGAAAAGGATGGGGTTTTTGTTTGGCATAATTATGGCAACTGATTAATACGTTTTAAATGTGATGATCATGCAAAAATTATGGTTGGCTTTTTTTCTTCTTGTATCTGCATCTTCTTTTGCCCAACGAAATAAAACAGGCGGCGAACAGGAAAATTTTTTTCGTTTTGGCGCCAAAGGCGGCGTTAACATCAATAGAATAACCGGCAAAGCTTACAAAGAGGGATTTAACTATAATTATCAGGCAGGTGCTTTTATGCAGTTCAATTTCAGTAACCGCTTTGGTATTCAACCCGAGGTAAATTTTGTGCAGACTTCCTCCGAGTTTAGTAATGATCCCAATGATATTTATGATGATCTTTTCAGGGATGGCAGCCAGAAAAAATCGAAACTTAATTTTTTGGAAGTGCCGGTATTGCTGAACATAAATGTAGGCAGCAGCAAAAGAGTAAAGTTTCAAATTGGCCCGGCCTATGGTGGATTGCTTTCTGAAACAGTAGACAGTTTAAAAAATAACAGTAATATTTACAAGAACGGCGAATGGGCTGCGATTGGGGGTATTTGGATACAGATCCCTTTTGTAAATTTTGGTGCCAGGTATAAATTGGGTTTAACCGAACTGAATGCGATTGATAACCGGCAGAGTTGGAAGAGCCAGAGCATACAGGTTTTTGTAGGGGTTACTTTTTAAGAGTCGGGAGTCTTGAGTAAGGAGTCGGGAGTCTTGAGTTCTTAGTTTTGAGTTCTTAGTCCTTAGCTTCAAACTGCTTGTAGCTAACTCCCGACTCCCGACTCTCAACTCCGAACTCATCCATCCCCCTTGCATTTTTCAAATTCGCTTCGTATTTTGTTTTCTTAATCATCCGCTATGCAAAACATAAGACTGGAAAACCTGCTTTTAATTGATATTGAAACAGTTTCAGCGTTTGCCAATTTTGAAGAAATGAATGATGACTGGAAACAGCTTTGGGAAGAAAAAGTGCAACGCCAATTACCTGAAGATGTAACCGCTGCCGATTTTTATCCGCAACGTGCAGGGGTAATGGCCGAGTTTGCCAAAGTGGTTTGTATAAGCGTTGGTTATTTTAAAAGAGAAGGCAAAGCGCATCAGCTTCGTTTAAAATCTTTTTATGGGAATGATGAAAAAATACTGCTGACTGATTTTATTGCCGCACTGCAAAAGATGGAATCCGGTAATAATAAATGGAGCTTTACCGGCCACAATATTAAAGAGTTTGATATCCCGTTTATTTGCCGGCGTTTATTGATCAATGGATTGCAAATTCCTCCTTTTCTTGATTTTCAGAATATGAAACCCTGGGAAACCAATATGATCGACACTTTTCAGTACTGGCGCTTTGGCGATTACAAACATTATACTTCCTTAAAACTTTTAGCTGCCACGTTGAACGTTCCCTCGCCCAAAGATGATATTGACGGCAGTATGGTAGGAGATGTGTACTGGAAAGAAAAAAACCTGGAACGCATTGTTACCTATTGCCAGAAGGATGTAGTAACAACAGGCAACATTGTACTTAGGTTTAAAAACTTGCCACTAATTACAGATGACCAGGTTGAAATTGTGAAATAGCTCCGTAGTATTTATTGCAATAAAAGTTTTTGTGTGGCAACCTGTCCGGCATTTGTAATCTTAATAAAATAAAGACCTCGTGCAAACCTTGTAGTATTGATATGGATTGTTGATTGATTTGTTTTTTCTGTTAAAACTAAAGTTGCGGCTGCATCAAAAACCTGGATGGATGAGATGCTGCTACTCATTTTGTGCATAGTAATGGTAACCATATTTTTTGCAGGATTAGGTGCCATGTGGACGCTGTATCCCAAATCAAAATGAACACTTCTTACAATGGATACCTGGAACCTGCCATCTTTATCAACCTGCTTCATGCGGTAATAGCCGGTTCCGGTCAATGGTAAATTATCAAAAGCGGTATATGATAAATGATTGTTGCTGTTTCCTGCGGCAACAATTGTTGCAATGGGTTGCCAGGTTCTGCCATCAGCCGACCGTTCAATAATAAAATGACTGCTGTTAAATTCCTGTTCGGTTGTCCAGTTAAGTTTTACACCGTGGTGCAGCTTTTGTGCGGTAAACAAACCGAAGGTAACCGGTAATGCGCCGTTGTCTAAACGCGTATACCAAACCGGGGCTGTAATAATTTTTTTTGTGCCGTTGGTAACATCAATATAATAATAACCCGTTGCAAGATTTGCAAAATTATTATCAATATAAGTTAACGTACTTCCTGTGGACGAATAAATTTCCACAGGAATAATGTCGCTGCCCGGCACACCATACATTATTTTTATAAAAGCTCCTGCAACCGATGTGGTGGCATCCGTAAGGGTTACATTAATTACGGGTGCGCCCGCAGCAACTAAGGTGCTGCCCATTATTTTGGTGTTCAGTGTAAAATCAACCTTGGTATCACAATCCTGTGTAGCATAAACATGCATGTTGTGAAACCCGTTTATAATTTCAGTTTTGGTTAGTGAAGGGGCAACTACTGCTGATCTTGAATAAGTTGTTCTGCCAAAAGTGGTGTTGTGATTATCATGGTCTATTGCTGGTGCAAGATGATAGCCCTTCGATAATAATTTTTGATAATACCACAGGTAACTCATGGAAGAGCCCGGGTTGCTGTATGTTGTATTGGTAGATGTGGAGGGGCCGTTTTCAACAGCAGTAGAAGCAATGGCCGCATCAAACGCTGCGTTATAGGCAATGTTGGAAAGGTTGCCGTAATCAGAAACTCCCGGATGTGCCAGCGAAGCAAAAGTATTTGTACCGCTGTTATTATTTACCGTTTCAAACAAACCGGTAGCGCTGGTATAATCAGATTTTGCCACAAATTCATGATAATTGCTGCTGCCACCCCAGGCCCCGCTGCCTGTTTCCCAGCCCCACAAATTATTCATACCATTGCCATAAACCAGCACATGCCCGCCATTACTTATTACGCCCCACTCCATACCGTACAGGGCAATAAAACCAGGATTGGCTGTAGTAAAATTTGTAGCCTGGGATATTCCCAAAACATAAGTGCTAAGCCTGTTTCCGGGATTATTGTTTGATGTAAAATGATTGTGTTCAGATATCCCTAAATAATCCATGCACTGCGAAGCCATGGCGTATTGATAATTATCATAGGGCGTAAACCCCGGGTTATCCTGGTTGCCATCCGAATAATCGGAATGGGCATGCAGGTTGCCAAAATAATAATTGTTTACCGGGTCATTGGTTGTGGTTGCATTACCCAAAAGCGGATTTACAGTTAAATATTTTGTACCGCCACTGCATAATTTATTAAAGGCAAATACATAAAAATAATAAGTGGTATTCAGTGTCAGACCATAGGTTAAAAAACTCTTGTTGCCATTGTTCGCAATCACCATTCCACCACCGACAACATCGCCTATGTTATAATCTGTGTTGTTTATTGGAAGTGAAGATAAAGTTGGATTAAGACTTCTGACCACCAGGCTGGCATCATTACCCGTTCCGGCATTAAATGCACCTGCAATGGCAGTATTGGAAACGGTAAAAGAAATGTTTGTTGGCTGGCCGGTTGGAGTGGTACAGGCCGGTAAGTTAGTTGTAGTATGGGAACTGGTTAATGGAGCAGTTGTAAAATACAACGGGCCGCTGATACAATTAAGATTATTGTAACTGAAAATATAAAAATAATAAAGGGTTATGGGCAATAAACCAGTGGCAGTAAAATTAGTAAGGTTGCTTTGCTGCACAACTGTTGCATTGCCAATAATATTTCCGGGTGTGTATGTTACGGTATTAATCGGGTTGGCGCTTATGGAAGATGAAGTACTACGCAGAACCAAATAACCATTTGTAGCTGGCGCCGCAGTAAATGAACCCTGTATTGAATGTACAGTTGTTGTTCCAAAATTTAAACTGGTTGGTTGAGCTGTTGGCGTTGTGCACGGGGGAAGTGCTGCTGCTGTTGTTGTATTTGCTTCCAGTTGATTTACAGTTAAATATTTTGTACCTCCCAGGCATACATTATTAACCGAAAAAATATAAAAATAATAGGTAGTCATTGGTGATAATCCCCCGGCAGAAAAGCTTAACAGATTTCCATTGGCAACAACATAACCATCGCCAATATTATCACCTAAGTTATACGTACTGCCATCAACCGGTAAAGAAGTCAGGCTGCTGTTATTACTGGCAACAACCAAATATCCGTTGGGTTCCGGGCTAGCTGAAGTAAAGCTTCCGTCAATACTTGTGCTGGTAATGGTGCCAAAAATCAAATTAGTTGGTTGTGCAGTTGGTGTTGTACAAGGCGTATTGGGTAAAGCCGTAACCAATAAATTATCAATGCTTAATTTAGGTCTCGATCCGGTTGTACCACCCGTGCCATTGTGATAATAAAAACGTAGCCTGGCAGTGGCCGAGTTATTAAATGCCGTCGGTAATGCCACATTGGTAATACTTCCGGAGGCAGTAACATTGTTGGTAAAATTTGTTACAAATGCGCCTGTAACGTCCGTAAAAATTGCGCCATCGTTACTGGCATATACTTTTAACGAACCATTTCTGTTTCCGGCAGCATTAAAAACAGTCGCCCAGTCAAAACTGATGGTGCCTGCATCAACTCCGGTAAAATCTAAAAACAAATCAAAAGCTGCAGATGAGGTATTATCCCCGGTGCCGGTGGACAATAATACAATGGTATTAGTTGGCGTAAGTTGATCAGTTCCTCTATGTAAACCTCCACCACTTGATGGTGGTGTTTGAAAAGTGGATGTGGAGGCAGTAATTCTTGTTGCTGATGGAATTGTTCCTGTTGCATTTACACCTACTGATCCAAACCTGTTGGCTCCGATACCGGCAGCAAAATTATTGGTCCAGTTTACTATGTCTGTAAAGTCCTCGGTATAGGTAAGTGCAGCTTGGGATGCCATGGGCACCGGCGTTTGAGCAAATGCAGTACTAAAGAAGAGTAAAAATGCAAATACATGTATAGATCTAATCATTAAAATGGTTTTCAAAAAGGGATATTTGGGTATTATATAATAAACGCTACATGTATTTCCACGTGTTTGATGTCACATCTTTTAAACGGAAAATCCCTAGAATAATTTGAAAAAGTATCGATTTTTATTTTGATGCCATACCACACTAACTAGTTTACTTTTTTGAGCATAGTCACAAAAACCGGAAAATGATCGCTGTAGCCATAATTGTACGTGGTGCCATCCCAGGTTCTTTTTGGATAACCTTTGTATTTACCGGTTTTCTGTACCAAAAATTCCTGATTAAAAATATTGGCTTTATAAAAATGATAACCAGCCTGTGTTTTATCAAGCCATGCTTTTGATATAACCACCTGGTCAAATAATCCCCAGCTGTCCTGGTAAGCAATGGTACCAATACCTTTTTTATAAAAATCGTACCAGGGGTTGTACAGGCCGCCATCTTTTAAATCTTTGGTGGTTCCTTTTGCATTTAATACTTTGGTAAGGCTTGGGCTGGTAGGGTCATCATTCAAATCGCCCATAATCACAATTTTAGATTGTATATTAATAACCATCAATGAATCAACCACACGTTTAACAACACCTGCAGCAGCAGCCCTTGCGGGAATAGAACGCTCCTCACCACCCGACCGGGAAGGCCAGTGGCCAACCATTACATGCAACGTATCCCCATCCATTATGCCTTTTGCATACAATATATCTCGGGTAAAATAAGAGTCTTTTGATCCGCCCGGAAGTTTTACAAAAAGCGGGGCACTGTATAAGGGTGTAAAATATTTAGGGTTATAAAGCAAACCAACATCAATTCCCCTGGCATCAGGCGAGTCATAATGAATCACTTTAAGGTTACGGCCTTTTAAATTTTTGTGTTTTACCAGTATATTCAGTACCGTGTCATTTTCAATTTCTGCTACACCCAATATGGCCAGGCCATCGGGGTTCAGATCGCTACCCATCTGGGCAATTACTGAACTAAGCCGCTCAACCTTGTCTAAAAAAATACGGGTATTGTAATGCCGCTCACTGGTTGGTAAAAATTCCTCATCATCCACTTTAGGATTATTTACCGTATCATAATAATTCTCAAGATTATAAAACCCGATTAAAGAAGGCTTGAAGTTTTCCTTTTGGGAGTAACCCGCTGAAATTGATAGTATTGTAATTACAAACGTGAGAAAAATTTTGTTCATAGCTTTTTATAATAATAGGCAAAGGTATTGATATGTACTGCACGATAAGAATGTCAATATGACTAATATGTTAAACCTGAAAAATTATCGGCAAAAAACCATGAATAGCCTACTTTTGCTGGATTTTTTAACAAAATATTTATATGATAAAAATTAAACACTGCTTTCTTGTGGTATTGCTTATGGCAGGCTTGTTGCCGTCGGCATTTTCTCAGGTAGAAAAACCAAAAACAGAACCAATAATTCCCGACACATCAATCATTGAAACACTTCGGGAGAATTTTCAGGATAATATCCCGGTAATATCCCTGGATGAAAATGACGGGCAGGATGGCAGTGCACAAAATATATCTTCCCAGCTTGGTGCCGGAAGGGATCCTTTTTTAAATGCGGCCACTTTTAAATTCAGTGCAGTGCGTTTTCGTATCAGGGGTTATGATGCTGATCAGTTTAATACGTACATAAATGGCGCACCCATGGAAAATCTCGATAACGGGTTTACGCCATTTGGCCAGTGGGGTGGATTGAATGACGTATTACGAAACCGGGAGGCAACATCAGGTTTAAAATCAACCAGCTTTGGCTATGGCGACCTGGGCGGACTAACTAACTTTGATACCCGTGCTTCATACCAACGTAAACAAACCAGCATCAATTATGCTTCATCCAACCGTAATTACAATAACCGAATCATGCTTACGCATTCTACAGGTTTAAACAGTAAGGGTTGGGCATTTAGTTTTTCAGGCTCACGCCGCTGGGCAACTGAAGGTTATTCAGATGGTACTTATTACGACGGATGGTCTTTTTTTGTGGGAGTTGATAAGCGGCTCAACGACAGGCACCTGTTATCGTTTGTTGCTTTTGGTACACCAACCGAAAATGGCCGCCAGGGCTCATCGGTTAACGAAATGATTAAACTTGCCAACGACAATTATTACAATCCTTTCTGGGGTTATCAAAATGGTAAAAAAAGAAACGTAAGTGTTGCTAAATCTTTTCAACCCATAGGCATCGTAACCCACGACTGGAAAATATCTGATAAAACATCGCTATTAACATCGGCAGCCGTTACCTATGGTAAAAGAAGCACCACCGGGCTCGACTGGTACAACGCTGCCGACCCAAGGCCCGATTATTACAGGTACCTGCCAAGCTACCAGCTTGATCCGGTTTATGCAGAGCAGGTAAGGCAGGAATTAATGACCAATGTAAACAAACGCCAGATAAACTGGGATGCATTATACCAAACAAATTATGCTGCCAATGATGTGGTGCATGATGCAAATGGAATAGTGGGTAATGATGTAAGGGGCCGCAGATCGAAATATATTGTTGAAGACCGGATCATTAATACCACCAAATACAATTTCAACTCTACTTTAAATGCAGCTGTTAGCGAAAACATTAATTTTACAGCAGGGGTTACCTATCAATCTCAAAACAACCATTACTATAAAGAAATGGAAGATTTATTGGGGGGCGATTTTTATGTAGATGTAAACCAGTTTGGCCAGCGGGATTTTCCAACAAATCCGGATGCAGGACAAAATGATCTAAACAATCCCAACAGGATTATAGGTGTAGGTGATAAGTTTGGGTACAATTACGATATCAATATTAAAAAAGGCTCGGTTTGGTTGCAAGGTGTTTTTAAATTCCGCAAGATTGATGTATTTGTTGCATCAGAACATTCCTACACCAGTTTCTACCGCAAGGGCAATGTAAAAACAGGCTTGTTTCCTGGTAACTCTTTTGGAAAATCGGAGATACAAAATTTTTACAACTCCGGTATTAAAGGAGGTGTAACGTATAAGATTGACGGACGTAATTATATTTTTGCCAATGGCTCTTATGCATCAAGGGCACCGTTTTTTGAAAATGCTTTTATTGCCCCCAGAACAAGGGATTTTGTACAGGAAAACCTGAAGTCTGAAGAGATACTGGGCACTGAAGTTGGTTATGTATTGAACGCACCTAAACTAAAAATAAGGGCAACCGGTTATTACAGCCAGTTTAAAAACGGGCTGGATGTACTTACTTTTTACGATGAAGAGTTTCAGAATTTTGTAAACTATGCCATCAGCAATATTGGTAAAATACATATGGGTTTAGAGTTTGGTGTGGAAGCAAAAATATACAAAGGTTTAAGTGTAAATGCAGCAGCAGCCATTGGCCAATATGCCTACAATACCCGCCAGCTTGCTACGGTAACTGCCGATAATAATTCCAGTGTTTTGGCAAAAAATACAGTGGTTTATTCAAAAGATTTTTATGTGCCTACACCACAGCAGGCTTATACCATCGGGTTGGATTACCGTTCTCCTAAATTCTGGTTTGTGAATGTGAACTTCAATTACTTTGATAAAATGTATCTGAGTTATAATCCGGTACGCAGAACTGCAGCTGCAGTAAGCGGCGTTCCCGAAGGTTCAGATAAATGGCGCGAGATTATTGATCAGACACAACTGGAGAGCCAATATACCGTGGATGCATTTGCAGGATATTCCTGGCTGATGAACAGAAAGTTCAAATCTTTAAAGAAAAGACATTTCCTGGTATTTAATGTGGGTGTAAATAATATCCTCAATAACAGAAGCATTGTATCGGGCGGTTTTGAGCAACTACGTTTCGATTTTGCAGAAAAGAATGTAAATAAATTTCCGGACAGAAGATTTTACGCTTATGGCATCAATTATTTTGCCAGCGTAGGACTACGTTTTTAATAAATAACAGCACGTAATAAACTCTTTTAAAAATAAATGTTATGAACAAGATTTTAAAATTAATGACTGCGGTAATACTCGTTGCAACCACTTTTACCTTCCCTGCCTGTAAGAAAAATTTCGATAATCCACCGGGAGCTGCCGATCCGGCAATTGTTGCCAACACTTCTATTAAAGCATTAAAGGCCATGCATACATCTGCTGGTGCTTATGATTTAATTTCTACGGATATTATTATTTCAGGTATTGTGGTTGCCGATGATAAAAGCGGAAACCTGTATAAACAATTATTTATACAGGATGCAACAGGTGGCTTGCAGATAATGCTGGATGCAAACAGTTTGTATGGCACTTATCCTGTTGGCCGCAAAATATTTATTAAATGTAATGGACTTACCATAAGTGATTATAATAAAACAATGATGTTGGGTGTAAAAGCAACTGTTGCAGGATCGCCGTCTCTGGAAGGTATTCCTGCCAATTTAATTTCCAGGTATATTGTGGGCGGATCGTTAAATAACCCGGTTGTTCCCATATTATTAACTGCAGCTCAATTAGGCGGTTCATCAGTTAACATGCAGGATCAATATATTGGATCATTGGTGCAACTGGACGATTACAGATTTGCAGATCTTACTGGAACTTACGCTGATACCTCTGCTTATAAAAGCACTGTTAACCGTGATATTAATTCTTGCGGTTCTCAAACCCTTATTGTTCGTACAAGTGCTTATGCAAATTTTGCAGCAGAAAAAATAGCCCAGGGGCGTGGCAGCATTATAGCACTCTACACTGTTTTTGGAAATACAAAACAATTAATTATAAGAGATACCGCTGATGTTAAATTCACGAATCCGTATAACTGCCCTTTGCCTGCGGGCACCTTGTTGTTTGAAGATTTTGAAAGCCATGCCGTAACCACTTCTTTTCCTTACAACCCGGTTAATATACCCGGCTGGAAAAATCTTGCACAGGATGCCAGTGAATTATGGACAGCCAGAATTTTCAGTAATAATAAGTACGCTTACATGAGCGGATTTGGTACGGGACAAAATACTGTAACTAACTGGTTGGTTACACCAGGTGTGATGCTAACAGGCACAACAAAAACACTCACTTTTAAAACTATACAAGGATTTATCTTAACAACTACACCAGGTGGTACTCCGGTACAGGCTGGTTTGAAAGTGCTTGTATCAACCAATTACACCGGCACCGGTAACCCATGGGCGGCAGGTGTTGTATGGACTGATCTTACTGCTCAGGCAACACTTTCACCAGGTAGTACAACTTCAAGTTTTCCATCAGGCTTTACCAATTCGGGTAACATAAATCTTAATGCATATACCGGTACTATTTATGTTGCTTTCAGATACGAAGGTGCAGATCCTGCAGGAACAGGAAGTGATAAGACTTCTGCATGGGAAGTGGATGACGTAAAAATAACAGGCTTATAATTTTTATCAGCATAAACAAATCATTAGTATAATATCCTCAACAGGATATTATACTAATCAGGTTTGTTGCAGATTATTTTCTTAGGTTTTTAATACAAATTTTGATTATGAAACAAATATACCTGGTAATTATTTTATTTGCTGCTACATTAAGCGGCTGGAGCCAGTTACTAACAGAGCAGTTTCCATATACACCCAGCGCCACTTTAGGATTATCTGCACAAAGCCAGGCTGGCAGCAGCCCCTGGTCAATCATTAATACAGGAGATTCCATACTTGTAGAGGCTACCAGTTTAACGTATGCAGGCCTTGCATCCTCAGCTGGCAACAAAGTAAAATTTGATGGATCAGGAACTGACTACTATACTAGTTTCGCTTCGCAAACAACCGGGTCAATTTACCGTTCATTTATTTTGAATGTTTCTGCATTGGGTACACTTAGTACTACCGGAGGATATTTTAATGGTTTTATTCAAGCTGCATCTACCACATCTTTTGGTGGAACAGTATGGACGAGATTGAGTACAACTGCGGGCAGATACAATGTGGGCATTTCAACAAGAAGCAATTCTGCGGTAACCTGGCTGGCAACGGATTTAGTTCCGGGAACACCTTGTTTTATTGTTGCAGCTTATGATATTAATGCAGGTGTTGGTGATGATGTTGCACGTATTTGGTTAAATACAGCAGCGATCGGTGCTGCAGAGCCCGCTGCTGATGCAACTGCTGTTGTTGGTACCGACCTTAGCAGTGTAGCAAGAACTTTTTTAAGACAGGATAATCCTACCAACACACCCTTCATAGAATTTGATGAATTACGTGTGGGTACAACCTGGGCACAGGTAACACCATCAGGTGCATCCTCCCCAACATTAACTGCTACTGCTCTTACTGCTTTTGGTAATGTTTGTATAAATACAACTGCAGGTCCCAATTCATTTACAATAACAGGTACTACACTTAATGCTACCAATGTTACAGTGGGTGCATTAGCAGGGTTTACTTATTCAACAACAGCAGGTGGTACCTATACTACAACTTTAAATTTAGTACAACCGGGTGGAGCTTATGCACAACAGATTTTTGTAGGGTTTACACCCACGTTGGTACAATCTTACAATGGTAATATCCCAGTTAGTGGTGGTGGTGCCAGTTCAATAAATGTGGCTGCAGCGGGCTCGGGCGTTAATACATTACCAACTGTTACAACAGGCGGAGCAAGTGCAATAACAACAACAGCAGCAACATTAGCGGGTACAATTCCTGCCAATGGCTGTACTGCTGTAACAGCTTATGGTGTTGAGTATAGCTTAATCAATGGTTTCCCTAACGGTGGCGGTACAGCTGTACCCTCAACTAATTTAAGCGGCGGTAATTTTTCTTCAAATGTTACCGGATTAACACCCGGCATTACTTATTACTATCATGCTTATGCATTCAATAGCGGAGGACCGGCTTACGGCAGCCAGGGATCATTTACAACCATAGCATTAACCCCTGTTCTGACTGTTACTGCATTAGCATCTTTTGGAAACAATGTTTGTATAAACACAACACCAGCCGCAAATTCGTTCAACATCAATGGTACCAACCTTACAACGGCTAATATTATTGTAGGGCCTTTAAACGGATTTAGTTTTTCAACCACACTTGCAGGCTCGTATACAGCCAGCCTCTCGCTGATACATCCCGGTGGATCTTATACACAGCAAATTTTTGTAAAATTCAGCCCTGTGGCTGTTCAGTCATATAATGGTATTATTACTGTTACGGGTGGTGGAGCTCCAGCTACCAGTGTTGCTGCAACAGGTTCAGGTGTTAATACAGCACCTTCGGTTACCAGCGGTTCAGCAAGTGCTATTACACAAACTACCGCAACTGTAGCCGGTACAATACCTGCAACAGGTTGTACGGCTGTAACTGCTTATGGTATCGAATTCAGCTTAACCAATGGTTTTCCCAACGGAAACGGAACCGCAGTAGTTGCAACCAATTTAAGTGGGGTTAATTTTTCATCGGCACTTACAGGATTAACACTAAGCACTACTTATTTTTACCATGCTTACGCAACCAATGCAGGCGGTACAGCCTATGGCGCTCAAGTATCATTTACAACTGCGGCACCCGTATTAACTGCTACGCCGCTTACCGGTTTTGGCGCCAATTGTATCAACACAACAGTAGGTCCGAATTCTTTTGTAATTAACAGTAATGCGGTTACTGCAGCTAATATCAATGCAGGTCCGCTGGCTGGGTATACCTTCTCAACAACAACAGGAGGAACATACACTGCTTCATTAAGCCTGGTACATCCGGCGGGGCCATTTACACAAACTGTTTTTGTGAAGTTCAATCCAACTGCGGTGCAATCTTATAACGGAAATATTCCGGTCAGTGGCGGTGGGGCAGCAACCATAAATGTAATCGTAAGTGGCAGCGGTGCTAATACGTCAGCTACGGTTGTTACAGGAAATGCAAGCGTACTTAATCCTAATTCGGTAACATTAAATGCATCAGTAAGTAATACAGGCTGCAGTGCGGTTACCAGCTATGGTATGGAGTATAGCGGTATCAGCGGCCTGGCAAATGGTTTGGGAACTAAAGTTCCTTCAAACAATTTGGGCAGCGGAAATTTCTCTGCTGCTTTACATGGATTGGTGCAGGGTGGTAAATATTATTATAAAGCATACGCCATCAATAACGGCGGTATTGCTTATGGAGCTGAGCAATCGTTTACGATGAGCAGCATACCTTCCGGATTTGTAATTTACGGAATCCCGGTAAGGCTTGGTGGAAACCTGCATTATACTTACAAGGGGATTAAGCCTGGCCACTACGAAATTCAACTATTCAACAGCAATGGCCAATTGGTTTTCCAAAGAGAACTGATCACCCAGCTTAATTTTATAGATGACAACTTTACAGTACCGGGTAACTTTGCAATTGGCCCCTACAGTTTACATATTGTTAGTCCGCATTTCAGGGTTAAGAAGGTATTTATGATCAGGTAAATAAGATTTTGAAAAGATTAACCGGCGGCTTCCAAATCAGAAGCCGCTGTTTCTTTTGTGATAAACCAGGTTAATATGTTTGATTTAAAGTCAAATAGTAATGCCATGCTGACAGCTAATTGTGATTGGTACTATGTTTGCACATTCGGTCTAAAACCATAAACTATGCAAAAAGGCAGTATACGGGTACAAACGGAGAACATTTTCCCCATCATTAAGAAATTTTTATACAGCGAACATGACATTTTTATACGTGAGCTGGTCAGTAATGCGGTAGATGCCAACCAAAAGCTGAAAACGCTTTCCTCCATTGGTGAGGCAAAGGGCGAGCTGGGCGAATTGCGAATCGACATTAAAATTGATAAAGAGAAAAAAACATTAACGATTTCGGATACCGGAATCGGTATGACCGAAGAAGAAATTGATAAATACCTAAACCAGGTGGCATTCAGCGGCGCCGAAGAGTTTTTGGAAAAATACAAGGGGCAAAATGAAGCCAATATCATTGGTCATTTCGGTCTTGGTTTTTACAGCTCTTTTATGGTGAGTGATCAAGTGGAGGTTTTTTCCAAAAGCTTTAGGGAAGATGCTAAAGCCGTTCGCTGGGAATGTGATGGCAGTCCTGAGTTTATTCTGGAAGAAGTGGAAAAAGAGACCAGGGGTACTGATATTGTTTTACATTTGAATGCCGATAGTGAAGAGTTTTTGGAACCGTCAAGAATTAGCATCGTTTTGGAAAAATTCTGTCGGTTCCTGCCAATCCCTATTTTCTTTAATGACGGCTCATCAACCGATGCTGAAAAAGCAGCTGAACCAAAACAGATCAATAATACAACTCCGGCCTGGACAAAGAAACCTGCTGAATTAACTGATGAGGATTACCAGAATTTTTACAAAGAATTGTACCCATTTGGAGAACCGCCTTTGTTCTGGATTCATTTGAACGTTGACTATCCGTTTAACCTCACAGGAATTTTATACTTCCCTAAGATCAAGCAGAGTTATGAGATACAAAAAGACAAGATTCAATTATACAGCAACCAGGTTTTTGTTACGGATGAAGTGAAAGACATTGTTCCGGAGTTTTTAATGCTCATGCATGGGGTGATCGATAGTCCGGATATTCCGCTGAACGTTAGCCGTAGCTATTTACAGGGCGATCCGAATGTACGGAAGATCAATTCGCACATCACTAAAAAAGTGGCAGATAAACTCGAGGAAATTTTTAAAGCAGACCGTAAACAATTTGAAGAAAAGTGGGAGAGCCTGGGCTTGTTTGTAAAGTATGGTATGATGACCGATGATAAGTTTTTAGAGAAGGCGAATAAATTTCATATTCTGCAGGAGGTCCCGGCCAAATCTCCATCGGCTAACGGGGGAGTGCAGGCCGAAGCGAAGTTTTATACTTTGGAAGAGTATAGAATAGCCACCGAGACATTGCAAAAAAATAAAGACGGCAAATTGGTCATCCTGTATACCACCAACCCGGTGCAACAGGATGCTTACATACAACAGGCGGCCGACAAAGGATATATTGTTGTGAAACTGGACACGATCATCGACAATGGTTTTTTAAACCAGATGGAAATGAAATGGGAGAATGTTCAGTTTGTGCGGGTCGACAGCGATATTGTAGACAACTTAATTGATAAACAAGAGGGTGGAGACAGCGTGTTGAGCAAGGATGATGAAGCCAGGTTGAAAGCGCTTTTTACGGTTAAGAATCCGGAAGTAAATGTTTCTGTTGAAATTAAAGGGTTAAGTGCCGAAGCGCCACCGGTTGTGGCAACCAGGCCCGAATTTATGCGTCGAATGAAGGACATGGCCGCTATGCAGGGTGGTATGGGCGCATTTTATGCAAACATGCCCGATGAAGTTACCCTGACTGTAAATGGTAATCACGCTATTTATAAAACGGTATTAGCCGAAGCCGCCAGCGAAAAGCAGGAAAAACTGGTACATAACCTGGCCGATCTTGCTTTATTATCGCAAGGGTTATTAAAAGGCAACAGTTTAACCAGTTTTATTAACCGGAGCGTGGAGTTAATGAGTTAATTTCTAATTCAAGTATAAAAGATTAAGGGCTGCAATTTTGCAGCCTTTTTTAATATACCAAATCAAAAAACGGGTTGCTTATACCACGCTGAATTTCATTTTTGGGTCCTCAAAAGCGGCACACTTTAGCAAAATCTATGCAAAGCCACGGGCAGCAGGTCTTTGGTAAACCTGGCTACTTATACCAAAGTGAAATTATATGTAGACCAATTTGGATAATTGGTTTTTTTGTTTTATATTTGGTCTATAATATAATTCACTATGTCAAATGCATTGTATATACCAGTTAAGGAAAGCCTTGAAGAACTGAGGTTCGAAT